>UQGD01000071.1 GCA_900540455.1 uncultured Faecalibacterium sp. | reverse complement strand
GCCAATGCTCCGGCAGGATAGGCAGGTCATCATATCGCCACTTGGCATACTTGGGATCATAACTGTCTGCATCCGCAAGACCAGCCAGATGGCCCACGCACCAGCTGACACGCCAGCCGTTACCCTCCAGATACCCATCCTTACGAGCAGTTGCACCGATTACCGCAGCCAGACTTTGTGCAACCGATGGTTTTTCAGCGATTACCAGTTTATATCTCATCATCTTCAGCCTCCCATTCATTCTGCCAATTATCAGACAGTTTTTTTGCAATGCTGTGTTCTGAGGCAAGTGTAATGTCATAGCCAAAGCGATAATCATATCGGTACAACCTGCCAATCAAATCATTGATTATGATATTGCAGGCCATAATCACACGCTCTTTATCCACCTGCATCAGTTGATAGCGTTGATAATTGTTGTAATATTCTCGATGTCTGTGGGTTCTGCTGACCGTATCTTCCATCAGACAATCTATGGCATCTTTTTCACCATCTTCTTTGCTGCCCTGTGTATAAGACAACAGTTCCTTAACCATGGGAAAACTTTGTTCATCTACCGTTGCTTCTTCGCTCAAAAAACCGATATAAGCTTTTAGTAACAGGCTAACTGCTGTTTTTTCAGCTTCAGATAAAGCGTTCATGGTCTCCGCTGCATCAGGCAACAGTTCCTTTTCCACAAATTCATCTATCTCACCAGAATAAAGCATTCGGATTGAGTCCACACATAAAGAGCGCTTTTGGGGTGCGGTCTCAATTTCAAAATCATAAAGATCCAAGTCATCGTCCTTCTTTGACTTTTTTTGAACTTTGCTGATAGCAGTGAAAAGAATGTCTCCTCCAAAGTAAATTCCGAAGGCGACCAGATCAAAAATAATCAGAAAGTGTAATAACCAGTTCCAGGTGTTCATTGTGAGGTCCTCCTTTCTTTGACCATGTGCTGATTTTGGGTGTGGATTTACAGTAAGAGAGTGAGTAGAGCAGCAGAGGACAGGAATTTCTCCCTGTCCTCTGTCCCTTATCCCGCAATAATTTGAAATACGCTACGATCAAATGGTTCAATCTGCTCTATCGCGTTCCTCATTAGGGTCAGAACCCTCAAAACCATTCTCAAGGACTTCCTCATCTTCGGTTTCCCATTCCTCGGAATCTTCCTCACCATAATCATAATCGTCCAGACTGTCATTGCCCTTGGTCTTAGGCTTATTCTTAACGAGCTTCAAGTAGGCAAATACGCCACCGCCTCCCAGCAGAGCCAGCAAAAGGACTATCGCAGCCGGGTTCAGTCCGGCAGGCTTCTCTTTTTCCGGCTCCGATGTTTCTGCCGGAGGTTCCGGTGCTTTTCCCGTACATTTACTCTTATCAGTTACACAGACCGGACAGGCCGTATTGACTGCCCCTGCTTCACATTTCTTCGTGCAACTGCACACCGCAGGCGGCTCCTCTTTGGGTTTTCCATCCTCCATCAGCGCCATCAGGTCCGCTTCATCCACCTGGTTCAGAAAGTGAACAGCAGTCTTTTTATCCTCATTGGCCCTGTCGATCAGGATATAAAAATAGTTGCCTGCCTTGGTGGTAACGGTAATGAGCTGCTTGTTGCCACCAAAATCATCCACCAGAGCGGCGTTGCCATCCGGGGTCAGCGGAGGTGCTTTTTCCGTTTCTTCCACCACCACATTGCTGTCATTGGTGGTATCCTCTGCCGGGGGCGGCGCTGCGCCCTGGGCAAAAGCGGGAACAGTAAAGCCCGATGCCAGCACCAGCGTCAGGCAAAGGGCGGAAAGTGTTCGGAGCAATCGTTTATTCCTCATAGCTGTTTTCCTCCTGTTCGTTGTTGTCATCAGCCAATCTGCCGGGAACTGTGCCGCCGGACAGCATGGCGCTCAGCTGAGCCGGGGTCATACGCAGTGCGCGCACCATCTGGACGATCTCCAGATTTTCTGCCTCGGTTTTCTGTGCCTCCAGCGCCTTGAGCTTTTCCTGATATTCTGCGATCTTCTCGCGGACCTTTGTAATCTCCTGGTCAATGCGTTCAATTTTGTTCTTTGCCATCGTCTATCACTCCTTCTAAAAAATCTCTGTTACCAGTTCATTAGGCCGTAGCCTTTGATACTCTGATAATTCAGGTCATAACTTTTGATCTTGCAGGCATCGCCGGAATTTCCCTCCACGGTATAAACTCGGCTGCCGTCGGTGCCGACAACAATTCCCACATGGTCTGCGGAACCATCCAGATCCCAATCGAAGAAAATGGCATCACCGGGGGCAATGTTTTCATATCCTCGTGCGCCCCACTGTCCATGAGACTGGAACCACGGAACACCCTGAGACTGACAACCAGCAAAGCGTGGTTCCGTTCGACCGGATTGACCATAGCACCATGATACAAAGCAGGCACACCATTCCACACGGGAGTCAAAGCCGTACCAGCTCCAATAAGGTTGTCCTCCCACATTGCCCACCTGACTTTTCGCCAGTTCCACCAGCTGCGGATTGCCGGGGCGGGAGCCATTGATAAATTCAACACCAGTCAAATCTTCAGAAACACCTGTATCGGGAGAACCGCCACCAAACAACAGCGGCTTATTGCCCATAGTCTGTCGGTAGACCTGGTACATCTCCATCTGCTCCGGAGTCAGTAGTTCTGGCGCAAGAGAGGCAATGGAACGGCTTGTTAAAGTTACATGGAGAATACGATATTCATATTCATGCTCATCCCCATCTTCGTCAGTGTAAGTGCGAATCTGAATTTCTTCTCTCAGCGTGAGCTGATACTGTGCATCAAACACACGACTCAACTCTGCCTGTGCGCTGTGGCGTGTATAGCCTTGCAAGACAGCAGAGAGAACTGCCGCCAGCTCATGGGGGTCATGGCCAATCATATCCAGGTTATAGCGATACTCGTCATACCCTGGGTGGCTGCTTTCGATGTTGTCGATTTTCTCCTGCAACCGAGCTTCTCTGTCTGCATAATCTGCCTCCACCGCCAGCATTTCCGGGTCATCCGACGGATAGGTGGT
>UQGD01000070.1 GCA_900540455.1 uncultured Faecalibacterium sp. | reverse complement strand
AAGCCTCTCCCTTTCGGGAGAGGTGGCACGGCGAAGCCGTGACGGAGAGGGTTGCTTCCGCCAAAATTTCCACCTCTGTCTGTAAATTTTACGCACAGGCCTTGATTTTTCCCGCTGGTCGTGCTACTATTAACTCAGTTTCATCCTGTCCAAAACGTGGATGCGGACAAGGGAGCGCTGATCCGGCGCACTGCAGAGAGGGCCGCCGTCCGGCAACGGGCGTGCTGCGAGCGGCCCGTGCGCCCTAGTGCTATCCACCACCGCAGAGTGCAGAGGCGAACCTCTGCCGGGTGCGCCCGTTACAGCACAGCGAGTGGCAGCGGCCCTTTGGCCCTGCAATTCGGGTGGAACCGTGGAGTATGCTTTTTTGCAAGGCGCTTCATCCCGTAAGAACAGCGGGATGGAGCGCCTTTTCTATCTTTTTATCTGACCCAAAGGAGATATCGCAATGAAGATCATCTACAAGGACGGCCAGGTGGCCGAGTGCCCCCAGGACCAGGAGCTGCACGTTCTGCGCCACACCGCAGCCCATGTGATGGCACAGGCCATCAAGCGGCTGTATCCCCAGGCGGATTTTGCCTTTGGCCCTGCCACCGAGAACGGCTTTTTCTATGACGTTGACCTGGGCGACCAGAAGCTGACCGACGACGATCTGGCTGCCATTGAGCAGGAGATGCGCCGCATCGTTAAAGAGAACCTGCCCATCAAGCCCTTTATCCTGCCCCGTGCCGAGGCTGAGAAGCTGATGGCGGAGCGCAGCGAGCACTATAAGCTGGAGCACATGGCAGACCTGGCCGATGAGACCGAGTTCAGCTTCTTCCAGCAGGGCGAGTACGTGGATATGTGCGTCGGCCCCCACCTGTGCTACACCAAGGCCCTGAAGGCCTTCAAGATCACCCAGCAGTCCGGCGCATACTGGAAGAACGACAAGGAAAACAAGATGCTGACCCGTATCAACGGCGTGGCTTTCCGCAATCAGGAGGAGCTGGACGCCTGGGAGAAGGAGCAGCAGGAGGCCCGTGAGCGCGATCACCGCAAGATCGGCAAGGAGATGGGCCTGTTCATGACCGATGATCTGGTGGGCCGCGGCCTGCCCATGTTCCTGCCCGCAGGCTACACCGTCTGGCAGGAGCTGGAGAACTATATCAAGGAGAAGGAGCGTGCACGCGGCTACCTGCACGTTATGACTCCCTGCATCGGCACTGTGAACCTGTACAAGACCTCCGGTCACTGGGATCACTACCGTGAGAACATGTTCCCCGCCATGGAGATGGAGGGCGAGAGCTATGTTCTGCGCCCGATGAACTGCCCCCACCACATGATGATCTACGCAAATCGTCCCCATTCTTACCGTGATCTGCCCATGCGCATCGGCGAGATCGCCCACGACTTCCGTTACGAGTCCTCCGGCACCCTGAAGGGCATCGAGCGCGGCCGTCACTTCTGCCAGAACGATGCCCATCTGTTCTGCACCCCGGAGCAGATCAAGAGCGAAGTGGCCGACGTGTGCAACCTGATCTTTGAGACCTACAAGGACTTCAACATCACCGATTACCGCTGCGTGCTGAGCCTGCGCGACCCCGCCGACAAGAAGAAGTACCACGACGATGACGCCATGTGGAACCACGCCGAGAATGCTCTGCGTGAGGTGCTGACCGAGCTGGGCATCCACTTCACCGAGGAGATCGGCGAGGCTGCCTTCTACGGCCCGAAACTGGACGTGAACGTCAAGCCCGCCGTGGGTGCCGAGTACACTCTGTCCACCTGCCAGCTGGACTTCTGCCTGCCCGCCAAGTTCCACCTGACCTATGTGGACAAGGATGGCACCGAAAAGACTCCTGTGGTGCTGCACCGCGCCATCCTGGGCTCTCTGGACCGCTTCATGGCTTACCTGATCGAGGAGACCAAGGGCAAGTTCCCCACCTGGCTGGCCCCCATGCAGGTCAAGGTGCTGCCCGTGTCCGAAAAGACCCTGGACTACGCTCAGGATGTTACTGAGAAGCTGGTGGAGGCCGGTGTCCGCGTGGCACTGGACGACGACAACCAGAAGATCGGCTACAAGATCCGTGCCGCACAGCAGGTGGACCGCGTGCCCTACATGCTGGTGCTGGGTGCCAAGGAAGCCGAGGCCGGCAACCTCTCGGTGCGTGACCGCAAGGGTGAGACCACCCAGTGGGAGACCGCTGCTTTTGTGGAGAAGATCACCCAGGAGATCCGCGAGCGCAGCCTGTGATCCCCCAGCCATTGGTTCTGAATCGCTAAAAAAGCCCCGCCGGGTATGCCCGGCGGGGCTTTTTTATGCTGCAAGCGGTTACTTCAGCAGGTTGTCGTTCTCAAAATAATCGATGCGCATCGAGCGGCGCACATCGGCCAGGGTAGCAGCGGCGGTCTCCTGGGCCACAGCGCAGCCCTGCTTCAGGATATCCACCACGTCCGGCAGGCGCTGCTCCCACTCCTTGCGGCGGGTGCGGATGGGCTCCAGCTCTGCCTGGATCACGCTGTTGAGGAACTTTTTCACCTTCACATCCCCCAGGCCGCCCTTCTGGTAGTGCGCCTTCACCTCGTCCAGGCTCTGGTACTCCGGCCAGAACGCAGCAAAGTGCTCCGGCTTGCAGAAAGCGTCCAGGTAGGTGAACACGGTGTTCCCCTCCACCTTGCCGGGGTCCTGCACCCGCAGATGGCCGGGGTCGGTGTACATGGACATGATCTTTTTGCGGATCTCCTCCGGCTCCTCGGACAGATAGATGCAGTTGCCCAGGCTCTTGGACATCTTGGCCTTGCCGTCGATGCCCGGCAGACGCAGGCAGGCAGAGTTGCCCGGCAGGATGATCTCCGGCTCGGTGAGGGTATCGCCGTAGACCGAATTGAACTTGCGGACGATCTCGCAGCACTGCTCGATCATGGGTTTCTGGTCCTCGCCGGCGGGCACAGTGGTGGCCCGGAATGCGGTAATGTCCGCTGCCTGGCTGATGGGGTAGCAGAAGAAGCCCACCGGGATGCTGGCCTCAAAGTTGCGCATCTGGATCTCGGATTTTACGGTGGGGTTGCGCTGCACCCGGGACACGGTGACCAGGTTCATATAATAGAAGCTCAGCTCGGTGAGCTGGGGCACCATGGACTGAATAAAGATATGGCTCTTTGCGGGGTCGATGCCGCAGGCCAGGTAATCCAGCGCCACCTGCAAAATGTTCTGGCGCACCTTCTCCGGGTTTTCGGCGTTATCGGTCAGCGCCTGGGCATCGGCGATCATCACATAGATCTCGTCGTACTGACCGGAGTTCTGCAGCCGCACCCGCTCCTTCAGCGAGCCGACATAGTGGCCCACATGCAGCCGGCCGGTGGGGCGATCGCCGGTCAAAATGATCTTTTTCATGAGGGGTTCTCCTTTTCTCTAAAGCAGCAGCAGGGCCGCCGCATTCTGACTTGAATATAAGTATAGCCCGCCGGTTTTTTTCTGTCAACAAAGAAAAAAGCGATGAACGTATGTTCATCGCTTTACTGGCGCCTCTTGCCTGACTCGAACAGGCGACACCCTGATTAACAGTCAGGTGCTC
>UQGD01000069.1 GCA_900540455.1 uncultured Faecalibacterium sp. | reverse complement strand
TGCCAAAGCCTCTCCCTTTCGGGAGAGGTGGCACGGCATAGCCGTGACGGAGAGGGTGCTTCCAATCGGAGCCGCCCCCTCTCACCCTCTGGCCCAACGGAGCGTCCCGTTTATAGCCTAAAAATAAGAAGATGCAAAAAGCAAGAACACAATACTTGAAGTTCAATTTTATTTTAAGCACTATCCGCCACACGCAAAAAACGCCTGCCGGAGAAAATCCTCCCCGGCAGGCGTTTTTGTGTTGGATATGCATTTTTATTCAGCCGGCTTCTCGGCAGGCTTCTGGCCTACCATCTCGGCTTTTTTAGCGTTGGGATAGATGCGCTCCATCCGCTCGTTGTCAAAGCGCTCGTCCAGGACCTCCTCCAGGCGGTTTGCCGGGGGTACGCCATCAGTACGAGCATTATAACGGGCCAGCGCCAGCGCAGAGATGGTCATGTTGACCGTCATCACCACCGCCAGCGTAATGGTCATCCAGGGGCGGATATAACGGCGGAGCTTCGCCATCATCTTTTCCACCAGCGGGTCACCATAGCGCAGCCAGACCACCGCTGCAATGCCCCAGAAGAAGCAGTACAGCAGGTTGATGCGGCCGCCCAGGTTGAACAAAAATCCGCTGTAATCCCAGAACACCACGCCGAACAACAGCTCACCCACGGCACTGCACACATACTCGTATACACCGCCCATAACTACGCCAAACAGGAAGATGGTGCGGTCGCTGCGCCCTTTATCCCGGCGCAGCAGCACCGAAGCCATGACCAGTGCCAGGCCCCATACCACGCTGAAGGGTCCCCACACCACACTGGAACGGCTCATCCAAACGCCCGCCACTACACGACAGTACAGCGTTTCCACGATATCGCCCAAAAAGGCGCCGATCATGAACAGCCAGAACAGATCCGACAGGTTCAGCCCATGCTCCCGCTCTGCCTTGGCAGGCTTGGCAGCGGAGGGGTAAGCGCGCTGGATGCGTTTTTCCACATAGCCAACGATCTTATCCCGCAGCTTGTCGGAGCGGCGGCCCAGCGCCTGACCAAAACGGCCCCGCTGTCCGCCTGCAGCCAAGGTGCCCACTGCCATTACCGAGCCGATCTGGTCTGCAATGGCAATGCCCATGCAGATCCACACAGCGATCTCGCCTACCAGGGACGGCAGCAGGTGGTAGAGCTTTGCCAGCAGATCATTGGTCCACAGCACACTTACCATGCCCAGCGCACCCCACAGCAGGGAGTATTGCAGGCAGACATAGCCGTCCAGGTTGAACTTCTTGTCCGAGTAGTCCCACCAGCGGCGGCGGTGGACTCTCTCCAGCAGTTTTGCCGTCAGCCACTCGATCACCGTAGCGCTGACCGTACAGCCCAGGAACAAAAACACCGGTTCCTGCCGCAGGTCGGTCAGACCCACTGCCATCACCACAGCAGCCAGGCCGTACACAAAGCAGAAGGGGCCTGCCGCAACACCACGGCTGACAAAGCTTTTGCCCTTGATTGTAGCCACCACCGTCTCGCCGATCCAGCCTAAAAACGAGTAGGCCAGATACAATACGCATAGGGTATAAAAATCCAGTTCCATCCGAGAACCTCTCTTCCTCTTGTCCTTGGGCGGACCGGAAGACCCGCAAACACAGCGCAGCCCAAAAGCACCCTTGTGCATCAGCGCTGCTTCGCCTTGCACGGGGCGATTTTGTGCGACATCCGGTATTTTATGTCTTCCGCTCCACCATCGCTTCCACGTATGCCCTCATTGTATCCTATCCCGGAATATGTGGCAAGGGATTTTTACCAGGTTTTATTTTTTGTTCATTTTCTACAGAAGAAAAACGGTGCGGAGAAAAACTCTCCGCACCGTTTTTTTGCGCCTCTTATTCTGTCAAAAGCCAGCGCCGGATGGCCCAAGCCGCACCGCCCTGGGTGTTGGCAGGAGCCACTGCATCCGCAGCCTGCTGCACCGCAGCCGGTGCGTTGCCCATGGCTACGCCCCAGCCCGCTGCCCGCAGCAAAGCGACATCGTTTCCGCTGTCGCCTAAAGCCATGACCGCTTTCAGGTCCAGCCCCAGCCGCTTTGCAGCAAACGCCACCGCAGCCTGTTTTCCCGCCTGCGGCGAGGTCACCTCAAAGCTGCCGGTACCGCACTCCATCCCCTGTACGCCTGCCTGTGCCAAAGCGCAGGTCAAAGCCGGGTATAACTCCAGCGGCACCACCGGCAGGTTCACTTTCACGATGCCCAATGGCGCCAGCGCCTCCGGCAGGACAGTCAGCGGCACTGCCCGGCGGCACAGCACACCCCGGTGATACTCTCCCAGGCGGCCGGCCAGAAGCCGGTCCAGATCAGACTGTGTGACGTGATACTGCCCCTCTGCATCGATATACTCCACGGGCAGATCCAGCTGTCTGCCCAGAGCCGCCACAGCGGTCAGTTCGTCTGATTCCAGCGCTTTCTGCCATAACAAGGTGTTGGTGTCCAGATCCCATACCTGTGCCCCGTCACAGCAGATCAGGGTATGCAGCCAGGAGGGCTGCAGCTGCACCAGCTGGGCAGGCATACACGGCCGGGGACGGCCGGTGGCAAACAGCACCTCCACCCCGGCGGCAGCTGCATCGGCAGCCGCTTCCAGCAGGCCCGGTGCAAACTGCTCCGGGTCCGCACCCAGGGCCGTACCGTCCAGATCCAGCGCTACCAGTCCGTACCGGGGGCTCATGCTTGTGCCTCCGGCGGCGCCACCAGCCGGAATTTTGCCCCCCGGCGGATGCAATCCAGCAGCAGCTGATGACGGGGACTGATATGCCCGATCACATTGACCCGAGGGTCTGCGGCAAAGTCGGTGCGCATCAGCTGCACCTCACCGGAGTAACGCCCATAGCCAATGTTATCCACTGTCAGGGTACCTCTGGGGCGCGCCGCACAGTTCTCCGGCTGGATCTCCTGCCCAAAGCAGGAGTACTCCCGGGATTCCTGGAAGCGCACCAGCGTAGCAGGCGAATCCACCCGGCAGGTAAAGCTGCGGCCATACAGCGCCTGGTAGCCCGAACGCAGCACCGCAGGCACACACAGCTCACCGCTGGTGCAAAAATGGTCGATCAGCCCCTGCTCATACTCGCTCAGGGCCGGGTCGCCCACAAAAATGCCGTCCAGTCCGTAGTTCAGCGCCAGGTCGGCAAAAGCCGCCGAGGGCGCTGCCCCCCGGTGGTCCTCCAAGGTAGGCAGGCCGCTGTACAGCGGCCCCCGCAGCACCGCATCCCCAGGGATAAAGCCGTACACTTCCAGCCCCGCCGCCTGCAGTGCCTGGGTGCTTTCGTGCAAAAAGGCGGGGTCCAGGCCGGTCTCCGGCCGCGGGTAGAAGTTGTGCATGGCGATCACTTTCCGCCCTGCCCCAGCCAAAGCAGCTGCCAGCTCCGGGGTAGTGGTGGACGCATTGACCGCAATGGGCAGCCGCTGCGCCATGGTCTGCATCTGTTCCAGCGAAAAGCCGTAGTCCAGCCGCAGCCCCCACAGCCCCAGCTCCTCTGCCAGGTCAGCCAGGTCGGCACAGCCAAACTGCTGCACCGTCTTGCAGGATACATCCGCCAGGATCTGCCACCCCTGCTGCCGCAGTGCAGCGCACAGGCTGCGCACCCGGGCGCAGTATTCCGGGCTGAATTCCTCACTGATATGCAAAGAGATGAAAACAGGCGCGCCGCCCGGCGGATATCGTCGGCCGAAACTCCGCAGGTCACCGCCACGGCCTCGGGCGCAA
>UQGD01000068.1 GCA_900540455.1 uncultured Faecalibacterium sp. | reverse complement strand
CAGACTCCATCTCGACGACCTTGACCTGGTTGCCGAAGATGTTCTTCTGACCGGCAGCGGACCACTGGTCCACAGAGTCAGCCATCGGAGAAGACGGGGTAATGGGGTAGATGGCAGCGACGTCCGTGTAGGCATAGGCTACATGGGCGGCAGCGGTATTGCCATCCATCGTTTGCTTTGCTCTAGGCATTTTTCTTCCTCCATTGTTGATATTTTGTACCTTTGCGCCGGGCAAGCTGCCCTGCGCGGGGGCGCAATGTCCCCATAAAGGCACTATTGCTTGTATTTATAATAACAAATTCCGCTATCAATGTAAATGCAAACGCCTTAGTAAAACCTACCAATAATTCTGGTTTTTATTTGTACGTTTTGTACAGCTAACTTCTTTATAAAACAAGCCGCACCGTGTTTTTTGCTATTTTTTAGGAGATATTGAACCTCTGTCCTGCTTTGGGTCAGACGGGGGCGAAGGGCTTTTTGCCCGCAGGCGCCGCCGTGGCACAGGGGTGCGTTTTTTCAAGCGGCATTTTTCTGCATTGACAAGCCCGCCGCCCTTGCCGTAAACTAGGGTATGGATCAAAAAAATCCGCACGCTGCGCCAAAAAGCCTGCCTTTGCCGGGGGCGCTGCGTCCCACCAATAAAACGATACAAATAAAAGGGAGCATACTCATGGACGAAGTACATTTTGAAAAGACCCTTTCCAGTGAGGTGATCTTCCAAGGCAAGGTGGTCACCCTGACCAAGGACATCGCCCTTTTAGAAAACGGCCGTCAGGCCGTGCGGGAGGTGGTGCACCACAACGGCGGCGCCTGCATCCTGCCCTATTTTGCGGACGGCACCATCTGCATGGTGCGGCAGTTCCGCTATGCCATGCAGCAGGAGCTGTGGGAGCTGCCTGCCGGCAAGCTGGAAAAAGGGGAGGACCCCTTTGCCGCCGCCCAGCGGGAGCTGGAGGAGGAATGTGGCCTGACCGCAGACCGCTATATCTCGCTGGGAGAGTTCTACCCCACGGTGGGCTACGACACCGAGGTGATCTACACCTGGGTAGCCGTGGGCCTGCACGAGAGCCGGATGCACCTGGATGCCGATGAATTCCTGACCCCGGACCGTGTGCCGCTGGAGCAAGCTTACCAGCGGGTGATGTCCGGCGAGATCCGGGACGGCAAGACCGTGGCCGGTATTTTGAAACTGAAAGCCCTGCTGGCGGAGGGCAAGCTGTGAGCCTGGAAGTCATCTATCAGGACGCAGCGCTGGCGGTGGTGGCAAAACCCGCCGGCCTGTCCAGTGAACAGGGCCTGCCCCAGGCACTGCGCCAGCTGTGGGGGGAGGATGCCTATGTGGGCATCGTCCACCGGCTGGACACCCCCACCACCGGCCTGATGGTCTGCGCCCGCACCCCTGCGGCGGCCGCCGCCCTGACCCGCCAGATCACCGATTCCGCTGCCTGGTACGCCGCTTCGCCCGATGCACGCCCGGCAGACGGCCCCTCTTTTATAAAGCGCTACCGGGCCGTGGTGGCCGCAGGGGACAATGCCCCCCTGGAGGATGCCGGCCTCTGGCAGGACCTGCTGTTCAAGGACAGCCGCACCGGCCGGGTCTATCCGGTGCAGCGCCCCCGCAAGGGGGTCCGGGCTGCAGAGCTGGAGTACCGGGCAGCCGCCCGCAGCACCGGCCTTGCCCTGGTGGAGGTCACCCTGCACACCGGCCGCACCCACCAGATCCGGGCGCAGTTTGCCGCCCGCCGCCACCCCCTGTGGGGGGACGGACGCTACGGCAGCCGCTGCAAGGGCGCCCTGGCCCTGCAATGTATGGAACTGCATTTCACCCACCCCGTCACTGGCCAGCGGATGCAGTTCACCCTGCCGCCGCCTTCCGGCGAGCCCTGGAGCCTGTTGGCAGCAGGGGAGCGCTGAAAGGGCCAGGCGGCCCACCTTCCAAACACAAGGGGTTTTTATATGGAACAAGAATATAAATCCGAAGCCGCCATCTATGCGGTGCTGGAGCAGGAGATCATCGACCTGACCCTGCGCCCGGGCAGCGCCTTGGGGGAGAACCCCCTCTGCACCCGGTTCGGGGTGCCCCGCTCCCTGATCCGGGTGGTGCTGCAGCGCCTGCAGGAAAACGGCCTGGTGCGCATCGTCCCTTACAAAGGTACCACCGTCACCCGGCTGAACCGGCGCATCGTGGACGAATTGATCTATGAACGGGCCGCTGTGGAGGCCCGGGTGCTGCGGGACTTTTCTCCCCACTGCACCCCGGCACAGCGGACGCTGATCCGTGCCCGGGCCGATGCCTACGACGCCCTGGCCCGTGCCGCACAGCCGGATTACCGCCGCCTCTACGAGGCCGACCGCCTGCTGCACGAGACCTGGTTTGCCGCCCAGGACAAGCTGTACCTTTGGAGCACACTGCAAAACGCCCATGCAGATTACAGCCGCTTCCGTATGCTGGACATCATCCAGAGCGGGGGGCTGGCAGAGGTGAACACAGACCACAAGAGCCTGATCGAGGCCATTGAGCGCTGCGACCTGGCCGCTTTTGAGCCGCTGATCGAGCGGCACCTTTACGGCGGCATCCGCCGCCTGGGCAGCCGCCTGATCGAGGAATACGCCGACTATTTCGAGCCGTGATCTGCGCTGGAATTGCTCTTGGAGTTTCTCCTTTTATTTCTCAGCAAAATACCGATCCCCCCGCCGCCGTTTTTCCCAAAAGGCAGCGAGGGGATCTTTTTTTATTTTGGCTCAGAACACCCCGGTTACAAAGATCTCCAGCCCGATGGCGATGAGGATCACGCCGCCCAGCACAGACGCCTTGCCCGCCAGCTTGGTGCCGAATTTTTTGCCGATGCCGATGCCTGCATAGCACAGCACAAAGGTCACCGCTGCGATCAGCGCAGCGCACACCAGCGCCATAGCCAGGCCGTACTCCGCAATGGTAAAGCCCACCGACAGTGCGTCGATGCTGGTAGCCACGCCCTGCATCATGACGGCGCCCAGGGTCAAAGCCGATGCTGCGGCGCCGGTCTCCTCCCCGCCGCGCAGCCCCTCCCACAGCATCTTACCGCCAATGTACCCCAGCAGCACCAATGCGATCCAGGGGATGACCCCCTCAAACGCCTGGAACGCCTCCAGCACGGTGTGGACGCAGACCCACCCCGCCAGCGGCATAGCGGCCTGAAACCCGGCAAAGATCCCGGCAATGCCCGCCATCCGTCTCCGGCTCATCTCTGGCTGACGCAGGCCGTTGGCCATAGACACCGAGAATGCGTCCATCGCCAGGCCCACCCCCAGCAGCAAACTATTCGTAAAAAATACCAGATCCCACTCCATTGCAGCACCCTCCCGTAACAGTGTATTCCCATTGCAGTACAAACAGTAAAACCAGCGCCCCAGCGCTGGGGGTCTAGTATAACATACCCGAACGCAGGGGGGCAAGGCGGGGGAAGGAGTTTTGCGGGTTATATTTTATGCTGTTGAGCTATAAGTGCAGGGCTTCCCCTTCGGGGGAGCTGTCGAGCGAAGCGAGACGGAGAGGGTTCCTCCGGGAAGCAAACCCTCTCCGTCACGGCCTTTGGCCGTGCCACCTCTCCCGAGAGGGAGAGGCTCTGGCGAAGGCGGAAGGTATCGCCCTCACCAGCTGACCGGTATAAAGCAGAAACTTCACGCCCTTGCCAAGGGCTCCCCCCTTCGGGGGAGCTGGCGCGAAGCGACTGAGAGGGTTCGTCCGGGAAGCAAACCCTCTCCGTCACGGCTTCGCCGTGCCACCTCTCCCGAAAGGGAGAGGCTTT
>UQGD01000067.1 GCA_900540455.1 uncultured Faecalibacterium sp. | reverse complement strand
TATGGGGCAAATCTCTCAGCCAGAACCAATGTTTTCTTATTTGGAGGCAGCCTTCTCTGTGCCCGCCATCTTGCACGGAGCGGCGGTGCTGTGGTATCATCGTTTGCAAAGGAAAGGCGGGGATGAAGATGCAGCAGGAGCGCAGCGTTCTGGCAGCGCTGGGCACAGCGGCTGTGTGGCTGGGCGTGGGGGTGCTTTGTTCCGGGGCGTCTGATGCCAACGGAACAGCTGCTGCCTGGCTCTGGCAGTCCGGAACGGCCTTGGCGCAGACAGCGGCGGCTGTGGCGGCGGCCCGGGCCGCAGGCTTGGACCGGGCGGGTCTTGGCCTGGTGCGGCCCGGCACAGGCGGCCTGGCGCCGGTGGTGTTCTGTCTTGTGCTGGCGCTGGGGTCTTGTTTGGCTGAGGGCCCGGTGCAGGGGGCGTTGCTTTTGTCCGGCGGAGCGGGGCGGGTGCTGGCCTGGCTGCGTCTGTGTCCCATTGCGGCGCTGTGTGAGGAGCTGGTTTTCCGGGGGGCTGTGCAGGGGCTTGCCGCCCCCTTGGGCAGGTGGAGCGTGGGGATGCAGGCGGTGCTGTTTGCGGCGGCCCATGGCACGGGAGCGGCCGGGCTGTATAGCCTGGGGTTTGGCCTGGGGCTGGGCTGGCTGCGCCGCCGGACCGGAAGCATCTGGCCCGGTGTGCTGCTGCATGGGCTGAATAACTGCATCGTGTTTTGTTTGCAGAAGTAAAAGGGAGAGACCGATATGACCGACTACGAATTGATGGGCCTGGCGCTGGAACAGGCTGCGCAGGCTGCCCAGCTGGGGGAGGTGCCGGTGGGGGCGGTGGTGGCCCGCCACGGACAGGTGATCGCTGCTGCGCATAATACACGGGAGACTGAGAAAAATGCCCTGCATCATGCGGAGCTGCTGGCCATTGATGCGGCCTGCAAAGCATTGGGCGGGTGGCGGCTGTGGGAGTGCGAGCTGTTTGTTACCCTGGAACCCTGCCCCATGTGCAGCGGCGCCATCCTGAACAGCCGGATCCGGCGGGTGGTATACGGTGCAGTGGATGCAAAAGCGGGGTGCTGCGGGTCGGTGACCGACCTGTTTGCGCTGCCGTTCAACCATCACCCGGTGGTGGAGCAGGGGCTCCGGGCAGAGGAGGCGCAGGCACTGCTGCAGGCGTTCTTTGTACGCCTCCGGGAGCAGAGAGCCTCCCGCCCCCGGTGGAAGCCCCCGGTAAGAGAGTGACCCCCCCTGCTTTTTTGCGCAAAAGAGGACCAAACGAGTATCCGGCATGGCCTGTGCATCCGCACAGGCTGCTTTTTTTGCGGGCGCCGGGCAGGAGACAGCGCCGGGCAGGGGATGTTCCGAACCCCTGGATACTAAAAAATAAAACAACTGCGTACAAAAATATGGTTTCGGCTTTACTTTTGGGGCTGGATTGTGGTATATTATTAAATGGCTATTTGTCGAAACCCCTCGTATTTTCGGCGGCCGCGCCCATAGTTACCGGCCTTGTCCGGGTGTGTGGATGGGAGCGCCGTGCCGCCGCCGGAAGGGGTGCGGCCCACCGCCTGGCAGGGCATCGACTGCGGGGCGGAGAATATGGGACAGGAGGCGACCGCTCTTGTACGAAGATGAATTTGAGCTGACCTTTGACCTGTCCGGCCTTCAGCCGGACACACCAGACCCACAGCCGGAACCTGTGCCAGAGCCGGAGGCGGAACCCGCCCCCCGGCCGCAGCAGGAGACGTCCCCGGCAGAAGATCCCCACCCAGAAGTGCAGCGGCCTGCGGAGAACGGGCAGGGCGTGCTGATCTCCGGCGGAGACCGGGGCATCGGCGCAGCGGCTGCCCGGGCGTTTTATGCTGCGGGCTACCGGGTGGCGGTGCTGTACCATACCCATGCAGAGGATGCTGCCCAGCTGGAAGCCGAGCTTCCCGGCTGCCGGGCGTTCCAGTGCGACGTGGGCAGCCGGGCCAGCTGTGAGGCGGCTTTTGCGCAGGCACAGCAGGCGCTGGGACGGGTGGATGTGCTGGTCTGCAATGCGGGCATTGCCCAGCAGAAACTGTTTACCGATATCACCCCCGCTGAGTGGCAGCGGATGCTGGACGTGAATCTGTCCGGTGCATTCCACCTGTGCCAGCTGGCGCTTCCGGGGATGATCCGCCGCAAGGCGGGCCGGATCCTGACGGTGAGCAGTATGTGGGGACAGACCGGCGGCAGCTGCGAGGTGCATTACTCTGCGGCCAAGGCGGGGCTGATCGGCCTGACCAAGGCGCTGGCAAAAGAGGAAGGCCCCAGCGGCATCACAGTGAACTGTGTGGCCCCGGGCGTGATCGACACCGATATGATGGCGGCATTTACCGCCGAGGATAAGGCAGCTCTTGCCGAGGAGACACCGGTGGGCCGCCTGGGCAGCCCGGCCGAGGTGGCACAGCTGCTGGTATTTTTGGCCGGGGAGGACGCCGGATACATCACTGGACAGGTGTTCGGGGTGAACGGCGGTCTGGTGATTTGACCAGACGCGGCCTACGGAGTGAAAAGGAGAGTGCGAAATGGGCATGACTTTAAAAGAACTGCTGACGAAGGGAGAAGGCACCCTGTCTGCACAGGAGGCAAAGGCTCTGGCGGCTCAGTGCCGGATGGATCTGGAGACCCTGTATACCCTCCTGGAAGAGCGGGGCGTTAAGGTGCTGGACGATGTCGACGTCGATGCTGGGCTGGATGTGGACGGCATCCTGGCCGAGGTGGAGAATGCGGAGAGCAATGCGGATGCAGACCTGGGCCTGGGAGATGAGGACAGCGACGAGCCGGAGGAGAACCCTGCGGACCTGAAGGCGGCTATGGATGAGCTGCTGGATGACCCCGTGAAGAACTACCTCAAGCAGATCGGCCAGATCCCGCTGCTGAGCGCAGAGCAGGAGGTGGAGCTGAGCCGCCGCATCCATGCTGGCGCTGAGGCTGCGCATATCCTTCAGGCAGACCGGGCACGCTATGGCGGCACCGAGTACATTAAAAAGAACAGCGCCCGCTTCTCCTTTGAGGAGGACGAGAACAGCCGCAGCTACAGCGAGGATATGGACGAGGAGGCTGAAAAGCCCGCCGAGGATGCCGAGGAAAAGGCAGCCGAGAAGGAAGCGCTGGAGGAAGTGGAAAACGGCCCCCTGAGCGATGAGCGCCGGGAGGAGCTGCTCCGTGCCCGCCGCGATGGTCTGAACGCCCGCCGCAGCCTCAGCGAGGCCAACCTGCGTCTGGTGGTCTCCATCGCCAAAAAACATGTGGGCCACAACCTGGCATTCCTGGACCTGATCCAGGAGGGCAACATCGGCCTGATCAAGGCGGCAGAAAAGTTTGACTGCGACCGCGGATTCCGCTTCTCTACCTATGCAACCTGGTGGATCCGTCAGGCCATTACCCGCGCCATTGCGGACCAGGCCCGCACCATCCGCATCCCGGTGCATATGGTGGAGACCATCAACCGGATGCGCCAGGCGACCAACCAGCTGGTGTATCAGAACGGCCACGAGCCTACGCCGGAAGAACTGGCAAAGGCTATGGACATGAGCGTGGAGCGCGTGCGGGAGATCCAGCGCATGGCGCAGGAGCCTGCCAGCCTGGAAAGCCCCGTGGGTGAGGAGGAGGACTCCTCCCTGGGCGACTTTGTGGCGGACGAGAATGCCGAAGCCCCCGGCAAGGCAGCAGACCGCGCAATGGTGGCACAGCAGATCAATCTGGCCCTCAAGAGCCTGACCCCTCGTGAGGAGAAGGTCATCCGTCTGCGCTTTGGTCTGGACGATGGCCGCCCCCGCACGCTGGAAGAGGTGGGCCGGGATTTTGGCGTTACCCGTGAGCGTGTGCGTCAGATCGAGGCGAAGGCGATCCGCAAGCTGCACAGCCGCAAGTGCCTGGCACTGCTCAACGGCCTGATCGAGTGATCTTGCCCCCCGGAACAACAAAATATCCTGCAAGGGACGCCCGCTGCGGCGTCCCTTTTTGTGTTTTGGCAGCTTTTTTGCAAAAAAGGACAAACTCTTTTTCAAAAAACCCTTGCAAAATCCGGAGAACTGTGGTATAATAATTGAGCTGTGAGTGTGCTGCTATAGCTCAGTTGGTAGAGCGCATCCTTGGTAAGGATGAGGTCTCCAGT
>UQGD01000066.1 GCA_900540455.1 uncultured Faecalibacterium sp. | reverse complement strand
CCGTCATTTCGCTTTGCGAAATGCCACCTCCCCCGAAGGTGGAGGCCTTGGCAAAAAGGGTGAGTTTCGTCCACACCGGTCAACGGCAGAAGAAGTCAACCGATAAACCCATAAGCTTCCCGCCCCAGCGGATCCTCCATGTTTTCTGGTTTTACTATACTGTATTTGCCGGCGGTTGTACAGCCCCTGGGGCATTTTTGAGCCGTCGGGGGAATATGCTTCTATAAAAGGAGAGATGCGGGATGTTGGAATGGGTCGCCGAAGCAAATGCGATGCTCAATCATGTGGTATGGGGCCCGGCGGGGCTGACACTGCTGCTGGGAACAGGCCTGTGGCTGACGGTGCGCATGGAGGGATTGCAGTTCCGCCGGGCGGGGTACTGCCTGCGCCATACGGCGGGCGAGGCGTTCTGCTCCCGCCGAACACCCCGGCAGGACCATGGTGCGATCACCCAATTCCAGAGTATGTGTACGGCGCTGGCGGGCACGTTGGGCACCGGCAATATCGTGGGGGTGGCCACAGCCATCCTCAGCGGCGGGCCGGGGGCGGTGTTCTGGATGTGGGTCATGGCTCTGCTGGGCATGATGACAAGCTTTGCGGAGAACCTGTTGGGGGTATACTACCGCCGCCGCAGCGCCAAGGGGGAGTGGGTCGGCGGCCCAATGTACTACCTGCGGGATGGGCTGGGCGCAAAGCCGGGCTTCCGGGTGCTGGGCCGGGTGCTGGCGGGACTGTTCGCACTGTTTTGTGTGCTGGCCTCTTTTGGGATCGGGAATATGAGCCAGACCAATTCCATTGCCGGCAACCTGGAAGCCGCCTTTGGGGTGCCGCCTTGGGTCAGCGGCGGTGTGTTGGCGGTACTTACCGGGCTGATCCTGGCGGGCGGGCTGGGCCGGGTGGCGGCAGTCACGGAAAAACTGGTTCCCGTCATGGCCTTGTTTTATTTGATGGGGGCGGCGGTGATCCTGGCTGTCTATTTCCGGGCGGTGCCGGAGGCGCTGCGCGCGATCTTTGCGGGGGCTTTTGGGCTGGAAGCGGTTGGCGGCGGTGCGGCAGGGTATGGCATGGCACAGGCTGTTCGCTGGGGGCTGCGGCGGGGCGCTTTTTCCAACGAGGCAGGGCTGGGTTCTGCGGTAATGGTGAACGCCTGTGCGGATACCGACGAGCCGGTGCAGCAGGGGATGTGGGGGATCTTTGAGGTGTTTGTGGACACGATGCTGGTCTGCACCCTGACAGCGCTGGTGCTTTTGGTCACTGGGGCGGCCGATCCCGCCGCCCCCCTGCCTGCCAGTGCCCGGGTGGGGCTGGCTTTCAGCCAGGTGTTCGGCACCTTGGGGCCGAAGCTCATTGCGATCGCCATTTTGTTGTTTGCCTACTCCACCGTGCTGGGGTGGAGCCATTATGGTGCCTGTGCCGCAGAGTATCTGCTGGGGCGCTGGGCGGTGGGGCCATACCGGGTGCTGTTTGTGGCAATGACAGCATGGGGGGCCAGTATGCAGATGGATCTGGTGTGGAGTCTGTCCGACACCTTTAACGGCCTGATGATGCTGCCAAACCTGGTAGGGGTGCTGGCGCTGTCCAAACAGGCGGAACAGATCACCCGGAACTATTTTGACCGGCAGCTTCGGGGCAGGGCTTTGCCGCCGATGCGTTCTGCCTGGGAGTAGCGCCAGGAGAAAATGGGCAGCAGATGCAAAAAACAGCGGGTGCTGGATGCACCCGCTGTTTTTGCTGTTTTATCGCTGCAGAGCGCTGCCCCGGGGTCAGCGTTTGCGCCGGGGTTTGGGTCTTGCAGCGCCGCGGGCGGCGTGCCGCCCGGCCACAAGACCGCTGCCGAAGGCCCAGTGGAGGTTGAAGCCGCCGCAGGTCCCGGCACAGTCCAGGGTCTCGCCTACAAAGTACAGCCCCGGACAGCCCCGGAACGCAAAGCTCTCCGGCTCCAGTTCGGCCAGAGCCAGCCCGCCGCCGGTGGTCTGCGCCTGCTTCCAGCCGCAGGGGGTCACCGCCTCAAACCGCCAGTGCTTGGCGGTATGGGCCAGGGTCTGCCAGGCGGGGTCGGACGGGGCGGGCAGTTTGTCCGGCAGACGGGCTTGCTGCCAAAGGCAGCGGCCCAGCTTGGGGTGCAGAAGTCCCAGCCAGAAATCCGCCGGGGTATCTCCCGGCAGGCCGGGCACACGGTCTGCCATCTGCCGGGCCAGCTCCGGGCCGCTTATGGAGGGGAACAGGTCCAGCTCCACTGCGGGATGCTTCGGCCCCCGCTGGGGAGCCAGCAGTCCGGACAGCTGCATGATGCAGATGCCGGAGAGGCCGTAGTCCGTAAACTGGACCTCGCCCTCCTCCCGGGCCAGCAGGCGACTGCCGTCCAGCAGGCTGGCGGCGGCTTTGGCCCGGATGCCGGCCAGCTCTTTGCGGGGGTGGGCGGTCTGCAGGGCGGTCAGGCAGGGGTATACGGGTTCCACCCGGCCGCCGCACTGCTGGGCAAAACGCACCCCGAACCCGTCGGTGCCGAACTGCGGCCCTGCGGCTCCGCCCATTGCGCAGATCACTGCATCCGCGTGCAGGGTGCGGGGGCCTTGCTCGGTGTCCAGCTGCACAGCATAGCCGCCCCGGCTTTGGGCCAGGGTGCGCACGGTGCAGCCGGTGAGCAGATGCACCTGCCAGCGCTCCAGCTGCCGCTCCAGCAGGTTTACCAGGTCGGCAGCCTGGTTGGAGTAAGGGTAGACCCGGCCGGTCTCGTCCGCCCGGGTCATAAGCCCCAAGCGATGGAACCAGCCCAGAGGGTCGGCTGCATCCACAGCTTGCAGCAGCCGCTGCAAAGCGGCGGGGTCTGCGGTAAAATACCGCTCCGGGCCGATGGAGAGGTTGTCCAGATTGCAGCGGCCGTTGCCGGTGGCCAGCAGCTTTTTTCCGGGCCTTGGGTTGCGCTCAGCCACCGTTACCTGCACAGCACCGGCACCGGTCTGGGCTGCCGCAAGGGCAGCGGCCAGTCCGGCGGCACCGCCGCCCAATACAAGGATCTGCCGCAAGGGAGATCACCACCGTTTCCTTGAGATATTCTCTGTTGAAGAGATCGGCTCCATTTTACCAGATGGGGCCGGTGCAGCGCAAGGGGGCAGCACAAGACGACTTTTTATATTAAAAAGACGGAAAAAGCCGTTCGCAACCGCTGGTTGACAAATTTCCAGCCCGGTTTGGTAGCCCGCAACCGGCGGATATGGTACACTGAGAGCGCCAAAAGCCATGAGATGTGGGAAAGGAAGGTTTTGTTTATGACCCTTGGAGAGAAGAGCGCTTTGCTGCGCCGATGATCCTGCTGGAAGCGGTGGGAGAACACAGCGGAAAAAACAAGGTATAATTCCCTCTCTCTGACAAATACTAGTCTCGCGGGCCGCACAAGGCCCGGATGGAGGGTATAGAGTATGAAAGCAACCGGAATCGTGCGACGCATTGACGAGCTGGGCCGGGTGGTGATCCCCAAGGAGATCCGCCGTACCCAGCGCATCCGCCGGGGCGACCCGCTGGAGATCTTCACCACGGGGGATGGCGAGGTCATCTTCAAAAAGTATTCTCCGGTGGGGGAAATGAGCAATGTGGCGATGCAGTATGCAGATGTGCTGAACAAGAGCTTTGCCCTGACTGCATTTGTCACCGACCGGGACCGTATCCTGGCGGCCAGCGGAGCAGGCAGACGGGACCTGACCGACCGGAGCGTCAGCCAGCCCTTGGAAAAGATCATGGACAGCCGCAAGACCTACCTCAGCCAGGGGGACCCGGCACAGGCGCTGCTGCCCTGTGAGGGGGCGCAGCGCTCCCTGCTGTGTGTCTGCCCCATCCTGGCGGCAGGGGATGTGACCGGTGCTGTGGGCCTGCTGACCGAGGACCGTACCGCCACCCCGGACCCCGCTCAGCAAAAAGCAGTAGCAGTGGCAGCGGCGTTTCTGGCAAAGCAGATGGAAGAGTAAGCCCTGCGGGGAGAAATGGGTCTTACCGGGCAAAACGCTTTTTATACGGCCTGTGCATATCTGCATGGGCCGGTTTTTGTGTTTGGAGGGGCCATCTCCGTCTCACTGCGCTGGACAGCTGGTTCCGGGACGAACCCTCTCAGTCGCCTACGGCGACAGCTAGTTCCCCTTTTTGTCGCCT
>UQGD01000065.1 GCA_900540455.1 uncultured Faecalibacterium sp. | reverse complement strand
CCTATGGTGGGCGTGACTATTTGGAAAAGCAGGATTATATCCTGATGAAGCAGAAGGAGCAGCTGGCGACACAGGAGCAAAAGCTGGAGGAACTGACGCTAAAAATTGAGGATGTAGAAACCTTACTGGAAGATGTTTCTGGTGCAGCCTATGACAAGGCGGTGGAGGTTGTGACCGACAAGGTTCGGGAACAAACCCAGCTTGAAGATATGGAAGTAATTGAAAAATATCGAAAGAGCGTGGTATCGCCCAATGCCAAAAATTCGCCAGAAGTTGTGAAGATAGCGAACACTCTGCTGAGTAGGGTGCGAGAAAAATTACAGCAGTCTGCTGAAAAAGTTCTCAAAAAGGTACAGGCGGTGCTGTTAAAACCGGAGGTCAAACAGGCTGGCAAAGAGCAGATCAAAAATAAAGCCAGAAAATCCATTAAGGAGAAGCTGGCACAAGGCAAACTGGACGCTGATCGGGAGAACCGGGAGCGCTGGGAGCGTGAAGGACGGATTGCTCCAACAAGAAAACAGGATATGGAATTGTGAGGCATCTGATTTTCTATGGAAACCGGATGCCTTTTGCATTGTTTGGAGGTGGAAGAAACGAATGTATTTGAAGCAGTAAAACAGTCTGTTACCACAAGGCAGGCTGCTTTGGTTTATGGAATTTCAGTAGGACGCAACGGGATGGCTTGTTGCCCGTTTCACGATGACAGGCATCCCAGCATGAAGGTGGACAGACGGTTCCATTGTTTTGCCTGTCAGGCAGATGGAGATGTGATTGATTTCACTTCCCGTCTTTTTGGACTAAGCAGTAAAGAAGCTGCCTTAAAGCTGGCAGAGGACTTCTCAATCAGCTTTGACCGCAAAGGCCACGATCCGCCACAAAAGAGAGTAATCAAAAGAAAAATCAGCGAGGAAATGCGATACCGGCAGGCAGAGCAGAAATGTTTTCGGGTGCTGTGCGACTACCTGCGTTTGCTGGAACGATGGAAAGAAGAATATGCGCCCAAACAACCGGAGGATGACTGGAATCCTTTGTTTGTGGAGGCTCTGCACAGGCAGCCATATATCGAATATCTGTTGGATCTTCTTCTGTCTGACAGCATAGAAGAACGAGCTTTTGTAGTTGCTGAGTATGGAAAAGAGGTGAGGAAAATTGAACAGCGAATATCAGAGTTTATCGCCAGCCACCCAGCAGGCTGTGATGAGCGCAGCCGAAGCCATAGCGCCGGAACAGAGCGTTGATGAGGTGCGGCAGAGCCTTTCTGTTACCGACAAGGGAAAAACAGCCAACACCATCGACAACTGCCGGATTGTGTTCTGCTGCGATCCACTCCTGCGGGATGCCATCCGGCTTAATCTCCTGACAGACCGGGTAGACATTGTACAGGACTTGGGCTGGCGCAGGAATACCAGCGCTCTGACGGATACTGATGTGAAATATCTTCTCCTCTATTTTGAGAGAAACTATGAGCTGACCAGTGAGAAAAAGATCACGGCTGCCCTTTCTATCGTAGCAAACGAAAATTGTTACCATCCAATTCAGGATGTACTGAACAGCCTTGTCTGGGACGGTACACCACGCATCCGATCCTGTCTGCACCATTTTCTTGGTGCTGATGAAAGTGACTATGTGGAAGAAATGCTGAAACATTTCCTGCTGGGTGCTATACGCCGGGTATTCCGTCCCGGTTCCAAATATGAGGAAATGCTTTGTTTGGTGGGCGGTCAGGGTGCCGGGAAGTCCACCTTCTTCCGACTGCTGGCGATCCGGGACGAATGGTTCTCTGATGACCTGAAAAAGTTGGATGACGACCGGGTATTCCAAAAGCTGCAAGGTCACTGGATCATTGAGATGTCAGAGATGCTTGCCACCAGCAGCGCAAAGAGCATTGAAGAAATCCGTTCCTTTATTAGCCGACAGAAGGAAACCTACCGGACACCTTATGAATCTCAGCCTAAAGACCGGCTTCGGCAGTGTGTGTTCGGTGGTTCCTCGAATACGCTGGACTTTCTGCCGCTGGATCGAGCCGGGAACCGGCGCTTTCTCCCAATCATGATTTACCCGGAGAATGCAGAGGTTCACATTTTGGAGGACGAGGACGCTTCCAGAGCGTATCTGTTGCAGGTATGGGCAGAAGCTATGAGCATTTACCACAGCGGCAAATATTCCATGAAATTCAGCAAGTCCATCCAGCGTCAACTGGTGGAGGTACAGAAAGACTTCATGCCGGAGGACACCGAAGCCGGACAGATACAGGGATTTCTGGAACACTACACCGGAAACATGGTCTGCTCAAAACAGCTGTTCAAGGAGGCTCTGGGACATACCTTTGATGAGCCGAAGCGGTGGCAGCTCCACAATATCAATGAGATCATGAACACGGTCGTGACCGGTTGGAAGCCTTTTTCCAATCCCCGGATGTTTGCCGGATATGGCAGACAAAAGGGCTGGGAACGGGACACTTCCGGCAACGAACTACCCAGCAACGAAGGTGGATTTGTAGAACTGAGTGAAGAAGAATGCCGTCAGCTGGAACTTCCGCAGGAGTGGATCGCCTGACAAGGACGGTCTGTTGCCGGGATGGTTGCCGGTTGGTTGCCGGGTTCGTTGCTGATAAATTTATGGTTTTGATATAGAAAAAGCCCGCAAGTAAAGGCTTTTTATGATCTATCTATGTTTTCGGCAACGAAAGCAACGAGATTTTATAAAAAAATTTGAAAAGTAAGAAATCAGGGTCAGACGATAGTTTACAGGTTTTTTGATGTCCGTTGCCGGACTTCGTTGCCGCAGCCACCGTCTGATCCCCTATTCTATGGAGGTAGCCTATGGAGAAAAACAAGAAGCAGAATAAAAAAGTCCAGTTTGTAGTGGTTCGTGAGTTTTCTGGGGACAAAACCATGCGGGAAGCCTTTGAGCAGCTGATCGAGCGTCAGACCTGCGAACACTTCGAGGAATGGTTGGAGCATCGGGAAATGGCACAGAAAGCGGCGTAAAGCAGTTGAATCATGGACAGGGACATGGTATTATAATGGTATCGTGTCCCTGTTCATAGAAGGAGAACACTATGAGCAGGAAAAAACAAGTTAATCAGAAAATCACAGCCCTTTATTGCCGTATCTCTCTGGAGGATGGCGGCGATAATGAGAGCATGAGCATCAGCAACCAGAAACTTATGCTCCGGGACTTTGCCGAAAAAAACGGAATGTTCCAGTATGAGTATTATGTGGATGACGGTTATACAGGCCGCAATTTCAACCGCCCTTCTTTTCAGCGCATGATTGCCGATATTGAGGCGGGAAAGATCGGCTGCGTTATCACCAAAGATTGTTGTGCGATAATGGGACTAAATCAGAAAGACCTTGAAAATCAAGGGATTCTGGCTTAGTCCCTTCTTTTTTGACCTGAAAGAGGAACAATCGCTCAACAATCGGCGCACAGGATCAAAACCGGCTGGCGGTGGCTATGGAGGTACACTGCATAAGCCCTTCCCGTTGCGCTGCCCACAACGAAAGGAGTCCATCATGAAACAGGGAACTTTGGTTTATGATCACGCAACGGATCGGTACGACATTCGCTTTGACCTTGACTGCTACTACGGCGGTCTGCACTGCGGGGAATGCTTCGATGTCATGATCGGGGGCAAGTGGAAACCCACTCGGATCGAGATGGCTGCGGACTGGTATCTCGTCGGCATCCGCACGGACGATTTGCAGGGATTGAGGGTGAGGATGTGAAGACTTTTCTCAAGGAAGTGCTGCTTCCTCTGCTGATTGCCCTTTGTCTTGCCGCATTCTTCAAGCCGGTCTATATGGCGGACGGCGTATGTGACTACTTCCTGATGTGGCTCTGCGTCGGCTTCCCGTTCGGCATCCGCAGGATGTGCCTCTGGCTCGTTCCTTTCGGGTACGGCATATCTGGCACGGTAGGAATCTTCGCACTCAACATCATCATCGGCGGTCTTATCGGAGGACTCGCCCTGATTGTCGGGCTGCTGCTCGGCATCATCCATACCATCCGAGACATCATCTGAATATCTGAAAAGCTAAGAGGGTTTGTTTCATTCTCCAATTCGGAGCATGAAGCAAACCCTCTTTTTTTGTTGCCCGAAAGCTGGAACAATCTGCCCCTTGCAGATGACGGCGGTGCGGCGAGGAAAGGAGAGAAAACAAAATGAGCT
>UQGD01000064.1 GCA_900540455.1 uncultured Faecalibacterium sp. | reverse complement strand
CTCTCCCTTTCGGGAGAGGTGGCACGGCGAAGCCGTGACGGAGAGGGTTTCTCCCCGCCTTGCAGCTGCTTTCGGTAAGCATTTTTCCCAATCGGAGTCGGGGCAAAATCGGAAAAAGCGTCTGTGCCGTAGGCACACCGCCCGATTTTGTCCCGGCGACCTCCACTTTGGGGTCCAGGGTGGAACCCTGGTCGTGCCTCCCGCGCATCGAAAGTAGCGGGCGCTTTTCTGGTTCTCTTTTGGCGCGCAAAAGAGAACATTCCCGCAGCAACTTTATGTTTTGTCAAAGTTGTGATGTAGAAAGAGGCGCTTCCGGGACGAACCCCTTCCGTCATTTCGCTTTGCGAAATGCCAACTCCCCCGAGGGAAACTCTCGTCCTCATCGGTCAACGGTCAAAAAGAGCCTGCCCCCATACCCTCTCTTGACAAGCCCGGCTTGTCCTGCTATGATGGTATCATATCAAACAGTCGACGGTTTGAACAGTTGGCCTGCAAAACAAATGGGGGAAAAGCAAGATGAAAGAGAAATCCAAAAAAAGCTGTAAGGGCTGCAACCCGCCTTGGGAGGCGCCGCAGGTCATTCCTGCACAGCTGCGGCGGGTCAATAACCTGATCGCCCGCAAGATCAACCAGTTCAGCCGGGAGAATGAGGTGGAGGAGGTCACCCCCATGCATGGATGGATCATGGCGTACCTCTATCACCGCCGGGCGGAGCCGGTGTTTCAGCGGGATATTGAGCGGGATTTCTCTATCACTCGTTCTACCGTGACCAATATTTTGCAGCTGATGGAGCGAAAAGGGTATATCCAGCGGCTCAGTGTGCCGCAGGATGCCAGACTGAAACAGCTTGTGCTGACCGAGGCGGGGGCACAGGTGCATGAAAAAACGATGCAGGCGCTGCGTCAGACCGATGCGTTTGTTTCGGCTCTGCTCACGGAGGAAGAAAACGCCGAGATGCTGCGTTTGCTGAATAAGTTGCAGGAGGGTCTGCAGTAAAATCTGGGGTGCGGCATCGGTTTTGCTGCCGCCGTAAAAGGATGAGAAGCACCCATCCGGTCAAATTTTGCCCAGGACAGACCTGCAACATGAAAAACACGGTCTCCCACGCTTTTATGCTGAAGGGCGTGGGAGACTTTTTTCTTTTGCGGCGGGCGAAAATGACAAAAAACTGACGATACCTTTGGTAAATGTGAATAATTTTGAAAGTTTGAAAAAAGACCATTGACAAATAAATTGTTTTGTATAGAATTGTTCTGTAACAAACAAATTGGGTCCGGACTGGACCACACTACAAGAAGTAAGGAGGAACTCCCCATGATCCGAAAACTCCTGTCGCATCTGGGTCAGTACAAGCGTGCAGCGATCGTTACACCGGTGCTTTCGGCCCTGGAGGCGATCATGGACGTCATGCTCCCGACCCTGATGGCTTTTATCATCGACCAGGGTATCTCTAAGGGGGACATGAACGCCATTGTCCGCTATGGTCTTTTGACCTTTGCTGTGGCGCTGGCTGCGCTGGCGCTGGGTGTGATGGCTGGGCGCACGGCGGCCACGGCATCCACCGGCTTTGCAGGCAACCTGCGGGATGCAATGTATGACCGCATCCAGCATTATTCCTTTGCAAACATCGACAAGTTCTCCACAGCGGGTCTTGTTACCCGCATGACCACCGATGTGACCAACCTGCAAAATGCATTTCAGATGATCGAGCGGATGTGTGTGCGCGCCCCGGTGCATCTGATCTTTGCGCTGATCATGTCGGTCAGCATCGGCGGACCGCTGGCGCTGGTCTTTGTGGTGGCCATGGTGTTCCTGCTTGCTGTGCTGGCCTGCATCATGGTGCCCACCTTCAAGATCTTTGACCGGGTGTTCAAAAGCTACGATAACCTCAACGCCTCGGTGCAGGAGAACGTCTCCGCGATCCGGGTGGTCAAGAGCTTTGTGCGGGAGGGCTTTGAGAACGAGAAGTACCGCAAAGCCTGCGAGGGTCTGTATCAGCAGTTTGTCAATGCTGAGAGCCGCCTGAGCTTCAATGGCCCCGCCATGCTCATCTCCATCTATGGCTGCAACCTGGCACTGAGCTGGTTCGGCGCAAATTATGTGCTGAAAGGCGCCATCACCACCGGTCAGCTGAACGCTCTGTTCGGCTACATCATGAACATCCTTATGGCACTGATGATGCTGTCCATGGCCTTTGTAATGCTGACCATGGCGGCCGCCTCTGCCAAGCGTATCGTGGAGGTGCTGGACGAAACCACCGATCTGCCTGCGCCCAAGGCTCCGGTCAAGCAGGTCAAGGATGGCAGCGTGGAGTTTGAGAATGTCAGCTTCCAGTACCGCCATGGTTCCGGCCAGCCGGTGCTCAGCGATATCTCCTTTAAGCTGGAACCGGGCGAGACCCTGGGCATCATCGGCGGTACCGGCAGCGCAAAGTCCAGCCTGGTGCAGCTGATCCCTCGCCTGTATGATGTGGCCAGCGGCTGCGTCCGGGTAGGCGGCGTAGATGTGCGGGACTATGACTTTGATGTGCTGCGCCAGGAGGTGTCCATGGTGCTGCAGAAGAACGTGCTGTTCTCCGGCACCATCCTGGATAACCTGCGCTGGGGCAAGGAGGATGCTACCGAGGCGGAGTGCATCCGGGCAGCCCAGCTGGCTTGCGCGGATGAGTTCATCCAGCGCTTCCCGGATAAATACAATACCTGGATCGAGCAGGGCGGCACCAACGTCTCCGGCGGCCAGAAACAGCGTCTGACCATTGCACGGGCGCTGCTGCGCAAACCCAAGGTGCTGATCCTGGATGACTCCACCAGTGCGGTGGATACCGCTACGGATGCCAAGATCCGCAAGGCTTTCCGGGAGGAACTGCCCGGAACCACCAAGATCATTATTGCACAGCGCATCTCCTCGGTGCAGGATGCAGACCGCATCCTGGTGCTGGAGGATGGGCGCATTGATGGCCTGGGCACCCACGAGGAGCTGCTGACGAACAACAAGATCTATCAGGAGGTCTACAGCAGCCAGACCCAGGGCGGCGGAGATTTTGATAAGCAGGGAGGTGAGGCATAATGGCACAGGCAAGAGTCATGCACGGCCCCGGCGCACATGGTGCGGCAGGCCGTCCCCGTCCCAAGGTAAAAGATCCGGGCAAGCTGCTGAAGCGGATCATGTCGGAGGTGTTCCGCCATTATCTGCCCCACTGCATCCTGGTGTTGGTGTGCATCGTGGTCAGTGCGCTGGCCAATGTGCAGGCCAGTTTGTTCCTGCAGACCCTGGTGGATGATTATATCCTGCCCATGACCCAGCAGCAGAACCCGGATTTCGGGCCGCTGGCAGGGGCATTGCTGCGGGTGGGCTGCATCTATGCCGTGGGCGTGTTGGCCGCTTGGCTCAATGCCCGCATCATGGTCAATGTAACGCAGGGCACCCTGCGCAACCTGCGGGTGCAGCTGTTCACCCACATGGAGAGCCTGCCGATCCGTTATTTTGACACCCATCCCCACGGGGATATCATGTCGGTGTATACCAACGACGTGGACACCCTGCGCCAGATGCTGAGCCAGAGCATCCCGCAGCTGGTGTCCAGCGTGATCACCATCGTTTCGGTGCTGACCAGTATGTGTATGCTCAGCCTGCCCCTGACGGCTGTCACGCTGCTGATGGTGGCCTTGATGCTGTTCTGCTCCAAGAAGATCGCTTCCATGAGCGGAAAGTTCTTCCTGCAGCAGCAGAAGGACCTGGGCGCTGTCAACGGCTACATCGAGGAAATGATGGAAGGCCAGAAGGTGGTCAAGGTCTTTACCCATGAGCAGAAGACCCTGGAAGGCTTCCGCAAGCTGAATGATCAGCTGAAGCAGAGTGCAGAGCAGGCCAACCGCTACTCCAACATCATGATGCCGGTCAATGCACAGCTGGGAAATATCAGCTATGCCGTCTGCGCTTTGGTGGGTGCGGCTATGGCTGTGGGCAACCTGGGCGGGATGACCCTGGGCACTGTAATGGCCTTCCTCTCCCTGAACAAGGGCTTCAATATGCCCATCAGCCAGGTGTCCATGCAGGCCAACAGCATCATTATGGCTCTTGCAGGTGCAGAGCGTATCTTTAAGATGATGGATGAGACCCCGGAGACCGATGAGGGATATGTGACCCTGGTAAACGCCAAGTATGGCCCGGACGAGCAGCTGGTGGAGACCGAGGAGCGCACCAACCTCTGGGCCTGGAAGCACCCCCATCACGATGGGACCACCACCTATCAGAAGGTGGAGGGGAACATCACCTTTACGGATGTGGACTTTGGCTATGTGCCGGAAAAGACCGTTCTGCACGGGATCAACCTCTATGGCCGCCCGGGCCAGAAGATCGCTTTTGTCGGCTCCACCGGTGCCGGCAAAACGACCATCACCAACCTGATCAACCGCTTCTACGATATCGCAGATGGCAAGATCCGGTATGATGGCATCAACATCCGTAAGATCAAAAAGGACGACCTGCGCCGCTCTCTGGGCATCGTTCTGCAGGATACCCACCTGTTCACCGGCACGGTCATGGAGAACATCCGCTATGGCCGTCTGGATGCCAGCGATGAAGAGTGCATGGCCGCCGCCAAGCTGGCCAACGCCGATGGCTTCATCCAGCGTCTGCCGGATGGCTACAACACCATGCTGACCGGCGACGGTGCGAACCTGTCGCAGGGCCAGCGCCAGCTGCTGGCCATCGCCCGCGCCGCCGTGGCCGACCCGCCGGTGCTGATCCTCGATGAGGCAACTTCCTCCATCGACACCCGTACCGAGGCATTGGTACAGCGTGGCATGGACGGCCTGATGTACGGCCGCACCAGCTTCGTCATCGCCCACCGCCTGTCCACCGTCCGCAATGCAGACTGCATCGTGGTGCTGGAGCAGGGCCGCAT
>UQGD01000063.1 GCA_900540455.1 uncultured Faecalibacterium sp. | reverse complement strand
ATGGGGCAAATCTCTCAGCCAGAACCAATGTTTTCTTATTTGGAGGCAGCCTTGACGGTACACCTGCTTTTTCTGTGCAGGCCAGCAGCGGATGCCCCGCTTAAAAAAGATTGACAACCCCCGTTTGTCGTATTACAATCGCCTTGAGGCCGCCCGTGAAAATTTACGGCAGGATACAGCCGGAGGCGGCCGGATACAATATAAGATAGGGAGGGGATCAACCTATGAGCAAGATCTATACATCGATGGACCAGATGATCGGCCGCACGCCGCTTTTGGAGCTGTGCCGCATCCGGCAGCAGCTGGGGCTGGAAGCCCGGGTGCTGGCAAAACTGGAATACCTGAACCCCGCCGGGTCGGTCAAGGACCGGGCGGCGCTGTCCATGATCCGGGATGCCGAGCAGAAAGGTCTGCTGAAGGAAGGGTCGGTGATCGTGGAGCCTACCTCCGGCAATACCGGCATCGGCCTGGCAGCTGTGGCTGCTGCCCGTGGCTACCGGGTGGTCATCGTAATGCCGGAGACCATGAGCCTGGAGCGCCGGCAGCTGATGCGGGCCTACGGGGCTGAGCTGGTGCTGACCGAGGGAAGCAAGGGGATGAGCGGCGCAGTGGAAAAGGCACAGCAGCTGGTGCAGCAGATCCCCGGGGCGTTTCTGGCGGGACAGTTCACAAACCCTGCCAACCCCCAAGCCCATTTTGAGACCACCGGCCCGGAGATCTGGCAGGACACCGAGGGCCATGTGGATGTATTTGTGGCGGGCGTGGGCACCGGCGGCACCATTACGGGCGTGGGACGCTACCTGAAAAGCCAGGACCCGGCGGTACACATCGTGGGTGTGGAGCCTGCCGCATCTCCGCTGCTGAGCAAGGGGACGGCGGGCCCCCATAAGATCCAGGGCATTGGTGCAAACTTTGTGCCGCAGGTGCTGGATACCGCCATCTATGATGAGCTGCTGGCTGTGACAGACCAGGATGCATTTGCCGCCGGGCGGCTGATGGCCCGCACCGAGGGCGTGCTGGTGGGCATCTCCTCCGGAGCGGCTCTTTGGGCGGCGGTGGAGCTGGCCAAGCGCCCGGAAAATCGGGGCAAGACCATCGTGACGCTGCTGCCGGACACCGGCGACCGTTACCTGTCCACCGGGATGTTTGACGATTGATCATGGCTTTTTGTCGGCGGATGCGGCTGCATCCGCCGCTTTTTTGTATAAGGGAATGTCCGGCCTTGCGATGTTTTGCCATCAAAAATCTGCCGTCTCCCCTTGCATCCGGGGCGGCGGTGCGGTATGCTTAACCAATAGAGCTTTTGAAAACACACCGAGAGGGGGACGGGACATGGACCGAGAAGAGATCCGCTATCTGCTGGGGGAGGAGGTCTTGGCCCACGCCAGCAAGTTGGAAGACAAGGTGCGGGACCTGCAGGAAGAGACCAGCGGCCGGGGGGTGCGGCATCTCAGCGCTTTGGTGCGCAGCGGCGGGCAGAGCTGCCGGGCGCAGTGCTGGCTGCGGGCCAACGGCACCTTTGTCAGTGCCAGCTGTCCCTGTGCCCGGAACGAAAACGGTGACGGCCCCTGCTGCGAGCACATTGGCGCACTGCTGCTGGCGGCCCATCGGATGGAGCAGCAGAAGGCTGGCGCCCTGGAGGACCCGGCGGAACAGCGTCGGCAGCAGCTGCTGCGGGACAAGGTGGGCAAGGGCAGCAACTACACCAACAATCTGGCGATGCTGTTCGGGAAAAAGTGGCGCGAGGACGAGCCGGAGAGCGATCTGGCCGCCCGGCAGCTGCTGGAGGTGTATCAGCAGGAGGCGCTGGCGGAGCTGGAAAGCCCCCTGCCGCTTCAGCGCCAGGGCTTTGCCCGGCTGGAACCGGAGCTGACCCTTCTCTCCGGCTCGGAGCCGTGGCTGCGGCTGCGGGTATCGGATGGAGAGGGACGGGGATACCTGGTCAAGAGCATCCCAGAGCTGCTGCAGGCTGTGGAGCAGGGGCAGATGGTGAGTTACAGCAAGAATCTGTGCTTCGTCCACCAATGGAGCGCCTTTGACCCCCGGGCACAGCAGATCCTGACCCTGCTGCGCCGCCAGCAGAGCGCCCGCCAGGGCATGGAAGCCAGGACCGGCCGCCTGCCCCAGGGGCTGCCTGCGGGAGGGGTGTTCCTGTCCGGAGAAGCGATGGACAGCCTGGTGGAGCTTTACGCCCCGGAGGGGGTCGTGGGCGGGTACACCCTGGCGATGGGGATGCCGTCCCTGACCCTGACCGCTGCCCCCCAGCGGGGCGGCGTACAGGTAGGGATCTGTCCGGTGCTGGGCTGGGCGCCCAGCCTGGAGGGGGCATATGTATTTGACGAGACCACCCTTTGGAAGCTGGAGCGGACCGAGGCAGCCCGCCTGGGTCCGGCGCTGCGGGCGCTGTGCGGGCAGGAGCTGTTTTTCTCCAAACGGGATGCGGTGGATTTTTGCAGCTATGTTCTGCCTGCGTTGGGCCGCCGGGTCCAGATCCAGGACCCGGAGCGGCTGCTGCTGGACCAGATCCCCCTGGAGCCGGTGGTGCAGTTCTACCTGGATTCGCCCCATGGGGGGACGGTGAGTGCCCACGCAGAATTTTTGTACGGAGAGGACAAGGTCACCCAGGACGCAGCCCCGCTGAACTTGGTGCGGGACAGCCGGGCCGAGAGCCGGGCGCAGCGGCTGCTGAGCGCTTTTCTGGAAAAGGGCTACGGACCCGACGGCCGGGAATACGGCGCCGCCGATGAAGAGACGGTCTGCCGCTTTTTGGACGAAGGGGTCCCGGCGCTGCTGACGATGGGCGAGGTATACCTCAGCGATGCATTCCGGCGGCTGGAGGCGACGCCGCCTAAGGTTTCGGTGGGGGTATCGGTGCATGGCAGTGTGCTGGACCTGGAGGTGGATACGGGCGAGTTCCCGGTCAGCGAGCTGCGGGGGCTGATCCGGAGCCTGCGGCAGAAAAAGCGCTACCATCGCCTGCGGGACGGCAGTCTGCTGCGGCTGGACGACTCCATGCAGGTGCTGGAGGAGCTGGACGAGACTCTGGAACTGTCCGGCGCAAAGCTGACCCAGGGGCATGCCCAGCTGCCGCTGTACCGTGCCCCCAGTCTGGATGGCGCATTGAGCGGCCGGCCGGGGGTGCGTTTTTCCCGGGACGATGCCTTCCGCCGGATCAGCCGCAGCTTCCATGCCGTGAAGGACAGCGACTATGCCCCGCCGGAGAGCCTGCGGGGGGTGCTGCGCAAGTACCAGCGGGACGGCTACCGCTGGCTGCGTACCCTGGACGGTTACGGCATGGGGGGCATCCTGGCCGATGATATGGGCCTGGGCAAGACCTTGCAGGTGCTGAGCTATCTGCTGGCCCTGAAAGAAGGCGGGCAGACCCTGCCCAGCCTCATCGTCTGTCCGGCATCGCTGGTGCTGAACTGGGCGCAGGAGTGCGAGAAGTTCACCCCGCAGCTGCGCTGCATTGCAGTGGATGGGGACGCCGCACACCGGGCGGCGCTGGCCCAGCAATGGGCCGAGGCGGATCTGGTGGTGACGGGATATGAGCTGCTGCGCCGGGACGAGGCCTTGTATGCCCAGCAGCCTTTTTACGCCTGCATCCTGGACGAAGCGCAGGCCATCAAGAACCATACCACCCAAAAATATAAGGCGGTTTGCCGGGTTCGCAGTCAGGTGCGGTTTGCCCTTACCGGCACCCCGGTGGAAAACCGCCTGGGAGAGCTGTGGAGCATCTTCTCCTTTTTGATGCCGGGGTATCTGCCCCCGTATATGAGCTTTTGCAACCGGTTTGAAAAGCCCATCCTTCAGCAGGAGGACAAGGAGGCTGCCCGGCGGCTGAACCTGCTGACCAGCCCCTTTATCCTGCGGCGGATGAAGTCGGAGGTGCTGCGGGAGCTGCCCCCCAAGACCGAGACGGTCTGCCGTGTGGAGATGGAGGAGCAGCAGCGCCGGCTGTACCTGGCGGCGGTGCTGGACTCCAAGGACAAGCTCCGGGCGGCCAAACCGGAGGATCGGATGGCGGTGTTTGCGGTGCTGACCCGGCTGCGGGAGTTGTGCTGCGACCCCCGCTTGGTGACCGAGGACTGGGCCGGAGGCAGCGCCAAGCTGGAAGCCTGCATGGAGCTGGTGCAGTCTGCGGTGGAGGGGGGGCACCGCATCCTGCTGTTCAGCCAGTTCACCTCCATGCTGGAGCTTCTGGCCAGCCGCTTGGATGAAGCGGGCCTGCGGCACTTTACGCTGCAAGGCTCCACCCCAAAGCCGGTACGGGCAGAGCTGGTGCGCCGCTTCAATAGCGGGGAGGCAGATGTGTTCCTGATCTCGCTGCGGGCTGGCGGCACTGGCCTGAACCTGACCGCAGCGGATATCGTGATCCACTATGATCCCTGGTGGAACCAGGCGGCCCAGAACCAGGCCACCGACCGTGCCTACCGCATTGGGCAGAATAACCCGGTGCAGGTGTATAAGCTGATCGCTCAGGACACCATTGAGGAAAAGATCCTGGAGATGCAGCAGGCAAAACAGTCTCTGGCGGATACCGTCACCGGAAGCGCAGACGGAGCGATCCTCTCCATGCGGCCGGATCAGCTGCTGGAGCTGCTGGAACAGAGCACCGAATAAAACAAAAAGCGGAGAGCACAGCAGCTCTCCGCTTTTTTGGTTGCAATGGTCGGGGATCAATTCTGGGCAGACAGGTCCAGCTCCTTGTCAAAGAAGGCCAGGCCAAAGGCGCCCGGCCCGGCGTGGGTGCCGATGACGCAGCCGATCTGGCGCACCATGGGGTCGTTGACGCCAAGGTTCTCGCACAGATAGTTCTGGATGGGCTGGATCTCCCGGGGGCTGACAGTGTAGCCTGCCATGGGGGCAAAGTCCGGGTGGATGCCGCCCATCTCATCGATCTTTTTGAACAGGGCGACGTAAGCGCCGGGCAGACCCCGGGCCTTGCCAGCCAGGACGACCTTGCCATCCTGCACGCAGATCAGGGGCTTGATGCCCAGCATCCCGCCGGCTACGGCGGCAGCGGCGGGCAGGCGGCCGCCCTTGCGCAGGTATTTCAGGTTGTCGATGGCAGCCACCAGGTGCAGGTGCTGTTTTGCCGTCTCCAGCGCGTCCACGATCTGGTCCGCGGTGCGGCCCTCGTCCCGCAGTTTGGCGGCCAGATGCACCAGCAGCGCCTCGCCCAGGCAGACCGTGCTGCTGTCCACAAAGCGGACGTTGTCCACGTTGGCCATGTCGGCGGCCAGCTTGGCGCACTGGTAGGTGCCGGACAGCTCGTGGGAAAGGAAAATGCCGATCACGATGTCACCGGCCTCGTCTGCCTCCCGGAAGAAGCGCTCGAACAGCTCCGGGCTGGGCTGGCTGGTCATGGGCAGGTGGTGGCAGGTCTCCATCCGGGTGTAGAACTCGGACGGGGTCAGGTCCACGCCGTCCCGGATCACAGAGCCATCCTCAAAGGTGACGTTCAGCGGAACAAGAGAGACCCCCAGCTGGGCAGCCTCGGCGGGCAGGATATCGGACGCAGAGTCCGTAAGGATGCGGATCATATCGTTACCTCCATGGGTATAAAGCAACAGGTGAAGGCGCAAAAACTGCGCATAACTACAAATAGTATAGCAGACTGATACGGAAAAAGTCAATATATTGAGGTGATTTTTCAAGGGGATTTTTGGGCGCAGGGGGCGCAGCTGCGTATGAAAATGCAGAAAACCCCCTTGGCTGCCTCCGAATAAGAAACCATTGCCCGCCGACTGACGATTTTGTGCAA
>UQGD01000062.1 GCA_900540455.1 uncultured Faecalibacterium sp. | reverse complement strand
CACCTTCGGGGGAGGTGGCATTTCGCAAAGCGAAATGACGGAAGGGGTTCGTCCCAGAAGCGCCCTCTCCCGTCAGGCGACAAAAAGGGGAACTAGCTGTCGCCGCAGGCGACTGAGAGGGTTCTCTCTGCCGCTATCCGCCCACTGAGAAAACCCAAAAGCCCCGCCCCTGGAAAGACCCAGGGGCGGGGCTTTATGCGTTCAGTACCTTATCGCTCAAACATTCTTCAGCGGGTAGGTGATGATCTTCTTGGGGCACTTTGCCACGCAGGTACCGCAGCCGGTGCACTTATCGTAATCGATGCGTGCCACATTGTCCACCACATGGATGGCATCCTCCGGGCAGTTGCGCTGGCACAGGCCGCAGGCGATGCAGGCGGTCGTGCAGGCCTTCATAGCCACAGGGCCCTTATCCTGGTTGGAGCAGAGCACCACCGGCTTCTCCGGGCCAGCCGTGTTGATCTGGATCACCTGCTTGGGGCAGACGTTGGCGCAGGCGCCGCAGCCGGTGCACTTCTCCTTATCCACCTTAGCCACACCGTCCACAATGTGGATGGCATCGAACTTACACACCTTGGTGCAGTCGCCCAGACCGATGCAGGCAAAAGCGCAGGTCTTGGGGCCGCCGTACAGTGCAGCCGCAGCTGCACAAGTCTGGATGCCCTTGTACTCATAGCTGGGCTTGCAGTGCTCAGAGTTGCCCTGGCACTGCACCACAGCCTTTTTGACCACAGCGGTAGCGTCGCCGCCCATGATCTTGGCAATGGCTGCCGTAGCAGCCGGGCCGCCGGGTGCGCACTTATCGCAGGGGACGCCGTCCATGACCACAGCCTTTGCGTAATCCGCACAGCCGGCATAGCCGCAGCCGCCGCAGTTTGCGCCGGCCAGGCAGGCGTTGACTTCCTCGATACGGGGATCTTCTTCCACAGCCATGAACTTGGCGGCTGCTACCAGGATAACTGCGCCTACAGCGCCCACAACGGTGCAGAGGATCGCAGCGGATACAATACTCATAATCCCGTTTCCTCCCTTACAGCGTCACATTGAACAGGTTTTCGACGATGCCGCCGAAGCCCATGAAGGACAGGCTGGTGATAGCTGCTGCCACCAGGGTGATGGGCAGGCCCTTGAAGGGAGCCGGTGCATCACACACCTCCACACGCTTGCGCACGCCGCTGAACAGGCACATGGCCAGCATAAAGCCGACACCTGCACCCACAGCGCAGACCAGTGCCTCGATGTAGGCCAGGCCAAAGCCCAGGGTCTCCACATCGGCGCCGTAGTCGCCCACCACCAGGATGGTGACAGCCAGCACGCAGCAGTTGGTGGTGATCAGGGGCAGGTACACGCCCAGGGCGTTGTACAGCGAGACCACATATTTTTTCAGGAAGATCTCAATGAACTGGACCAGCACTGCAATGACCAGAATAAACACGATGGTCTGCAGGTAGCCCAGATCTGCCGGGTCCAGGATAAAGATCTGGATGGGGAAGGTGACGGCCGTTGCCATGAACATGACAAAGATGACGGCGCCGGACATACCAATGGCGGAGTCCAGCTTCTTGGAAACGCCCAGGAACGGGCAGATACCATAGAACTTCATCAGCACATAGTTATTCACCAGGATCATGCTGAAGAAGATCGCAGCAAGTTTGACGATCATTCGTTATCCTCTCCTTCCTGCAGCTCCTTGAGGGGCTGGCAGCCGATCTGACGCTGCACGCGGGCATCCAGCTTGCCCTCCAGCCAGATGCAGCCAGCCATCAGCACGCCGTAGCAGAAGAATGCGCCGGGAGCCTGGGTCATGATGCTGATCTTGGCAAAGCTCTCGGGCAGGACCTGGAAGCCCAGCCAAGTGCCGCTGCCCAGCACCTCACGGACGGTAGCCATCAGCACAACGGTCAGGGTGTAGCCAAGGCCCATGCCCACACCGTCCAGAGCCGAGTCTACCACGGTGTTTTTGCAGGCAAACATCTCGGCACGGCCCAGAATGATGCAGTTGACGACGATCAGGGGCAAAAAGACGCCCAAAGCGTTGTACAGGTCCTCCATATAGGCGTGCATCACCATCTGCACGATGGTAACAAAACCTGCAATGATGACGATGTAGCACGGCAGGTGCACCTTAGCGGGGATCACGTTGCGCAGCAGCGAGATCAGAATGTTGGAGCACACCAGCACGAAGGTGAAAGCTGCACCCATGCCCAGCGCGCTGGACACGGAGGTGGTAACAGCCAGCACCGAGCAGGTGCCCAGCACCAGGCGCAGGACCGGGTTCTCTTTGATAATGCCATTGGTAAGGATGCTTACCTTGGACTTGTTTTCTTGTGCCATTGTTTACCAGCCTCCTTTATGCCAGCTCGTTGTAGCAGCTGATGCAGTCATTCATGGCGGCAAACAAAGCAGTGGACGAAACGGTAGCGCCAGTGTAGGCGTCATAGCCGTCGTTCATCACAATGTTCTGGGTGCCGTCCATGCCATCGAACTGTGCCAGGAAGTCCTCCTTGGCCACGTTGGTGCCAATGCCCTGGGTCTGGGTAGAGGCATCCACCCAGATGCCAGTCACCTTACCGGTGGTGTCGAAGCCCATGATGACACTCAGCATGCCGCCGTCAAAGCCCGGCTCACCGGCCTTGATCGCAATGCTGCCATCCTCTGCCTTGACCACACCCTGAACATTGGGAGTGGTGTAGCCGGACAGCTCTTCCAGGTCGGCTGCGTTCTCCACAGTGGGCATCACTTCCACATAAGCGGCCAGGGTAATGGCGCGCTCATTGGCCTTGATGACCGGCGCAGTGCAGGAATTGACGACCGCCAGCAGCAGGCTGACGACCAGCGAGATCACGCTCAGCACAACAATGGGCTTTACGGTGCTCTCCCATGTAGCCTTCTTCATTTGCCGGAAGCCTCCTTTGCAGGTTTTGCAGGTTTGACATACCCGTACGGGGTCTGGCGGGTCCAGTCATTGATAAAGGGGACCCACAGGTTCATGAACAGCAGTGCGAAGGACACGCCCTCGGTGTAGCTGCCCCAGTAACGAATGGCAAAGGTCACAACGCCCAGTGCCACGCCGTAGACCAGCTTGCCCTTCAGAGTAAAGGGGCTGGTGACGTAGTCGGTAGCCATGAACACAGCGCCGAACAGCAGACCGCCGGACAGCACCTGCACCAGTGCGGTGTGCAGATCCCGGGTCGCGATCAGGTAGAACACAAACACGCTGCCCACATAGGAAGCGGGGATAGCGATGCTGATGGTCTTGGTAGCCACCAGGTACACCAGGCCCAGCAGGATCGCCAGGGCGCAGGTCTCACCCAGAACGCCGCCGTGGACACCCATAAACAGGTCCAGCAGGCTGAGCTTCGCCGGGTTTGCCGCAGCCAGCGGCGTAGCAGAGGACAGCTGGTCCACTGCTGCATCCGGGAACACCCATGCGTTCATCTCCGAAGCAAAGCTGACAAACAGCACGATGCGGCCCACCAGAGCGGGGTTGGCAAAGTTCATGCCGATGCCGCCAAACAGCTGCTTGACCACGATGATGGCCACAAAGTCGCCGATGAGCAGCTGGCCCAGGGGCATACCCACAGGCACGTTCAGTGCCAGGATGATGCCGGTGACCACCGCAGACAGATCCCCAATGGGGTTGGGACGCTTGAGCAGCTTGCAGTACAGCCACTCAAAGCCCACGCTGGCTGCCACCGAAACAGCGGTGACCAGCAGGGCACGCAGGCCAAAAATGATGGCAGAGGCCACCACACAGGGGCTCAGAGCCACGATCACATTGGCCATCAGGCCAGCGGTCGTCTCCTCAGAGCGCAGATGCGGGGAGGCCGAAACAATAAGCTTCGTATCCATTACTTATTGCCTCCTTTTTTGATTTCGTCGAGATAGTATTCCTTTGCCAGACTCATCATCTGGGTGCAGGGGCGCTTAGCCGGGCAGACGAAGGTGCAGGAACCGCAGTTGAAGCAGTAATCCACGTGCAGCTTTGCCAGCTCCTTCACGTCCCGTGCAGCATATGCGCCATTGACCTCCACCGGAGCCAGACCCATGGGGCAATACTCCACGCAGCGGCCGCAGCGGATGCAGGGCTGCACCGGGGCAGGCTGTGCAGCGGTATCGCTGAGCATGATCAGGCCAGAGGTGGTCTTGGTGGTGGGGTAGGACAGGTTCTCCACAGCGGGGCCCATCATGGCGCCGCCAGCCACCACCTTGCCCAGCACGACGCCAGCCTTGATGCCAGCGGCGTTCAGCACGTCCTCATAAGCAGTACCCACGGGGACCACCAGGTTCTGGGGTGCAGCGCAGGCATCGCCATCCACCGTAATGGTGCGCTCCACCACCGGCATACCGGTAGCCAGGTACTTGCCCAGGCAGGACACAGAGGTGACGTTCATCACCACAGTGCCGACATCGGCGGGCAGACCGCCATGGGGCACCTCACGGCCCAGGCACTTCTCGATCAGGATCAGCTCTGCGCCGGTGCCGTACACGCTGGGCAGAGGCTTGACCTCGATATTCGGGATCTCCTTGGTCTTCTGGCACAGCAGGTCGATGCACTCCGGCTTATTGTTCTCAATGCCGATCATGCACTTGGGGATACCGGTATACTCCAGCACAGCCTGGATGCCGCGGACGATATCGTCGCTGCAGTTCAGCATCTCCTGGGTATCGCTGGTCAGCCACACCTCACACTCGGAGGCGTTGATCAGCAGGGTATCCACCGGGTTGTGAGGCTGCAGCTTCACATCGGTAGGGAAGCCAGCGCCGCCCAAACCGACAAGGCCGCTCTCCCGCACTGCTGCTAGGAAGCTGGCTTTATCTGTGACGGTGGGCGGCGCAAGGTTCGGGTCTTTGGTCTGGTTGCCATCTGTCTGGATGACGACCGAATCACACATATGGCCATCGGCCAGGCGGAAAGTCTCCACCGCAGTCACCGTACCGGAGACGCTGGAGTGGATATTTGCCGAGACATTGCCGCTGGCTTCACCGATCTTCGTGCCCACAAAGACCTCGTCACCCTTTTTGACCAGGGTCTTTGCCGGAGCACCGATGTGCTGACTCATAAGGATGCGTACCTGCGCGGGCAGAGGCATCGGGACGGGCTTGCTTGCAGCGGTTGCTTTGTCATGCGGCGTATGCGCGCCAAGCGCCGCACGTTTCAGCTTGTTCAACATGGAATCAAAATCCCCCATTCTGAGTTGGATTGCCGTCGCCGCCCCCATGCAGACGCACAGAGCAGCGGCAGCAGCTGCCTAATATGATTATTGTATCATTTTGACGGGTGAAGTGCAACGACATGGGCGACAAAATGTTTTCCATTCCTAAATTTTCTTTGACGATTTTTGATGTTAGTATGTTCTAACCTCCCTATTTTTCCCTTTTTTCGGCCATAGAGCGCCTTGCAAATTGTATGCGGAACAGGTTTGCCTTTGGGGGCGGAATATGGTATACTGAAATCACTCCGCAAAGCGTCCCCCGTCTGCGGCCACATTAACAAGGAGGCTTACAAACGATGAAGGTTCTCAAAGCTCTGCTCACGGCGCTCACTGTACTGGCCGTCGGTCTGACCGGCGCGCTGCTGTTTTTGCATGACAAAAACGCCCCGCGCTATGTCCAGATCTACACGAATACCGACGAGCTGTAAGTTTACCGCACCAAAAGAGCGCACCGCCCCTCTCACCGGCTTCCCCGGGAGAGGGGCGTTTTTTCGTATCCAGGTGGTATTTCTGCTTTACAAAGGCGGGGAGGGACCCTCTCCGTCATTTCGCTTTGCGAAATGCCACTGCCCCTTTTTGTCGCCTGGCGGCGACATCTTCCCCCGGCCGGGGGAAGTCTTTCCACTCAGGTGGAGGCTTTGGCAAGGGCGTAAAGTTTATGGGGTTACAGGTCAGATTCTTCTAGTAGTTGACCTATAAGGATGAGACTTTCCCTCTTTGCCAAGGGCTCGCCCTTCGGGAGAGCTGTCGCCGTAGGCGACTGAGA
>UQGD01000061.1 GCA_900540455.1 uncultured Faecalibacterium sp. | reverse complement strand
GACCCCACCCTGAACGTGGCCCTGCTGCGGTACTTCAACCCCATCGGCGCCCACAAGTCCGGCCTGATCGGTGAGGACCCCAACGGCATCCCCAACAACCTGATGCCCTACATCGCCAAGGTGGCTGTGGGCAAGCTGGAGAAGGTCCACGTCTTTGGCAACGACTACCCCACCCCGGACGGCACCGGCGTGCGGGACTACATCCATGTGGTAGACCTGGCCCGGGGCCATGTCTGCGCCATCCGCAAGCTGGAGACCGGCTGCGGCCTGTTCATCTGCAACCTGGGCACCGGCAAGGGTTACAGCGTGCTGGAGGTGCTGCATGCCTTTGAGAAGGCCTGCGGCCACGAGCTGCCCTACGTCATCGAGGACCGCCGCCCCGGCGACATTGCCGCATGCTACGCCGACCCCACCAAGGCCAAGAACGAGCTGGGCTGGGTGGCCGAGTACGGCATTGAGGAGATGTGCGCCGACAGCTGGCGCTGGCAGAGCCAGAACCCGGACGGCTACCACACCGCACAGTAATTTCCCCGGACAAAGCAAGCAGCCCCCGTCCCGCTCACAAGAGCAGGACGGGGGCTGCTTTTTTTCATTCAGATGCGGCCCAGCTTGATGGCCAGGACGCTGAGCACCGCTTTGGGGCTGACCTGTGCTGCCAGCCGCTCCAGCGCCTGGCTGGCGGCGGCCAGGGTGCGGCGGGCTGCATCCCCCTGCACCGGTGCGCTGGGGGCATTGCGCAGGCCCGCAGCGGCCACAGCCAGCAGGTCGGTCAGCAGCGCAGCGGCGGCGGCCTTATCCTTCTCATACCCAGCCAGCAGGACAGCGGCGGCATAGGCATCGCCGGCGGCAGCAGCACGGGCCAGGGTCAGCGCCTGGTCCAGCTGGGCGCGGCGCTCCTTGTTCTGCGCCACCGACAACACCGTACCGATGCGGCCGTCAAACAGGGCGCTGTACAGGGCTGCATCTGCCTGCGCCACCCCCTGGGCGGCGCAGTACTGGGCGCAGGCATCCGGCTCCACCGGGGCCAGCGCAAAGCTGACGCAGCGGCTGCGGATGGTGGGCAGCACCGCCGCCAGCGAGGAAGCCGTAAGCAGGAACAGCACCCCTTCCGGGGGTTCCTCCATCACTTTCAGCAGAGCATTGGCGGACTCCTCATTCATCCGCTCCACATGGTAGAGCAGCACCGCCCGCCCCTCGGCGGAAAGGCTGGTGTTGAAGATCTCTGCCCGCATGGCCTGCACCTGGCTGACCAGGTACCGGCCGCCGGCGCCCATCCCCTCCACCGACACCGCCTCCCGGACGATGCCGGTCTCGATGCGTCCGCTGGAACGGTCGCCCGGTTTGCCCACAGCCCGGCAGCACTGTCCCCGCACCATGGCCTGGGCAGGGGGGCCGCCAGCCGGGTAGAGATAGTCTGCCGCCACGCAGCGGGCCGCAAAACCGGCGCCCAGGCCCTGTTCTCCCACCAGCAGCAGGCTATGGCTGAGCCTGCGGCCTGCCAGCTGAAGGCGCAGGCTCTGCTTCAGGCTCTGGTTGCCCTGGATGCGGTCGATCATCATGGCGGTATCTTTCCTTTCTCTCCCACTTTTTTGCGAGACGCTTTTTCCGCTTTGGGGAGCAAAAACGGGGCTATGGTTCAGCGGCGGTTGCGGCGCTTCCACTGCTCACGGCGCACCCAGGCCCGGACAGAGTGCCACGCCATCGGCGCAAAGAACACCAAAAAGCCCAGCATGGACAGCAGATAGTTCAGCTTGCCGCTGAACGAGGCGCTCAAAAAGCTGAACACCCACATCGCCCCGGCAAACAGGCCGAAATACTTGACCCGGATAGGGATGAAGAAGAACAGCAGCACCTGCATCTCAGGATACAAAAATGCAAATGCCAGCAGCAGCGAAAGGGACAGGCAGTAGGTACTGGCCCAGCCGGTAAACAGGCAGGCCAGCACAGCACCCACCATGCCCAGCAGCACATACAGGTTGAACCGGAAATCGCCCCAGGCCTGCTCCAGCGCAGAGCCGATGAACCAGGTAAAATACATGCCCAGCACCACGCTCAGCGGCCCGCCCCCGGAGAAGGGAACGATCACAAAGCTGAGCAAACGCCAGATCTGGCCCCCCAGCAGCGCCGCCCGGTCCAGACCCAGCCACAGGGAGATGTAAGGGTTGACGAACAATTCCACAGCATACACCACGATCTGCCCGGCGATCAGCAGGGAGATCAGGTTGTGGATACAAAAGCGGCTGTATTTCCGCTCCAGCTTATCCAGCCAGTTCATAGAGTTCCTCCATGTTCTGCCCCCAGATGCAGCCGACCGGCCGCCCGAAGGCTCATTTTCCCCCATTTTATCATGTTTGAGCGGTTTTTTCAAACGATTCCTGACGGGGGGACGTAACTTCACCCCCGCAGACGGAGGGCTGCGGGGGCAGCCGCCCATTTGGGACGCCGCCGAAAAAACTTCTTTTTGTTTTCTCCACCGGGCAAAAACCCAACTCACAGTCGAAAACCCGATTTTGGCTCGTTTTCGAGGGCTTTTGCAGAAGCTTTTCACCTTTTCCACTGTGTTTTCCACGGCAAACACAAAAACGCTGCGGGTTTTCCCACATGGTTTTCCACATTTTCCACCGAGTTTTCCACACTTACGGGGAAAACCCTGTTATACCTGTCGTAATCAAAACCGGATCTTTCCGGCGAATTTTGGGGCATTTCCTTGTCTTTTTGCCTTTTTTATAAAATCCTGCCCGGCCTTTTCTGTGCTTTTTTCCGGTGCCGAAAAGTCATTCTCCAGAGAGGAATTTTTCAGTCCCGAGTTTTCCACACCGGGCAGGTTTTCCACACCGGGAACTGCGGGAGCACTTTTCCACACTTTTGTGAAAAACCGGCTGTGGAAAAGCCCCTTTTCCCACCGGGAACAGCGCAGCAAAACCATACGTTTCTGCGTCATTTCTCCACAAAAAACCGCCCTCCTCTGGGGGGCTGTTCCCGGTCAGAGGAGGGCGGCTGTAGCCATGCAGAGCCAAAGGGATGCCGCAGGGGGCAAACGGCCGGTCTGTCCGCCTGCAAATGCAAAAGACCCTTTGAGTTTTGCACATTTTTACATCATATTGTGGAAAATCAGCATCGCGATCTGGAAATAGAGGATCAAGCTGCAAGCGTCCACGATGGTGGTGATGAACGGAGTGGCCATGATCGCCGGGTCTGCACCCAGCTTCTTAGCGGCCAGGGGCAGCATACCGCCCACCAGCTTTGCCAGCACGACGCTGATGAACAGCGAGATACTGACCACCAGTGCATAGCCCACCACATTATCGTATTTGCCGGCATAGATCACGCCGTACATCAGGTAGATGCGCAGGCCGTTCACCAGGCCCAGCACCGCACCTACGATGCAGGAGACCCGCAGCTCCTTGCCCAGCACACGTATAAAGTCCGAAGGCTCCACTTCGCCCAGCGCCATGCCGCGGACCATCAGGGTGCTGATCTGGTTGCCGCAGTTGCCGGCGGTATCCATCAGCATGGGCATAAAGGAGACCAGCAGCGGCAGGCTGACAAATGCTTCCTCGTAATGGGTGGTGACCATGCCGGTAAAGGTGGCGGACAGCATCAGGATCAGCAGCCAGGGGATACGCTGCTTGGCGTGGGTCCATACGCTGGTACCAAAATAGGTGGTGGCCTCGTCGTCCGGCAGAATGGCCGCCATCTTCTGCATATCCTCGGTGGACTCGTCGGTCAGAACGTCGATGGCGTCATCGATCGTGATGATGCCCACGAACATCCCCTCGTTGTCCAGCACCGGCATGGCGGTAAAGTCATAGCGCTGCATCTCGCGGGCTACAAACTCCTGGTCGTCGGTGACCTTCACCGTCACCAGGTTATCCTCCATGATCTCGGTAATGGGGGCTTTGGGGTCGGCCAGCAGTAGGCTGCGGGCGGACACTACGCCGATCAGCCGGTTGCGCTCCACCACATAGGTGGTGTAGACGGTCTCGGCATTTTCACCCTGACGGCGGATGGCTGCTAGCGCGTCGGTCACATTCATATCCTTGCGCAGACGCACATACTCCGGGGTCATCAGGCTGCCGGCGGAGCTTTCCGGGTAGTTCAAAAGCTTATTCAGGCTCTCACGGGTCTGCTTGGAGGACTTTTCCAGCACCCGCTTCACCACGCCTGCGGGCATATCCTCCAGCAGGTCGGCGGCATCGTCCAGGCTCATCTCCTCAATGGCGCTTACCAGCTCCACGTCGGAAAAAGCGTTTACCAGGTCATCCCGGGCCTCGTCCGACATATAGGCAAACGCCTCGGTGGCCACCTCTTTTTTCAAAAGACGGAACACCACCAGGCGGTTGTTCTCGTCCAGTTCCTCCAGCAGCTCGGCCAGGTCGGCGGGCTGCTCGTCCTCGGTCACCTCACGGAGCTTCAGGTACTGCTTTTTCACCAGCAGTTTCAGCAGGCGGCTCTTGGTCAGACGGTCCGGGTCTGCCTTCAGCTCCTCTTTCAGGTCGGCATCCTTTGCCTCCTCTGCTTCGGCCTCCCGCACATCCTGCTTCAGGTCCTCGGTAGCTTCCTCGTTCAGGTCCTCTGCCAGCTGACGGCGCACCTCTGCGGGGATATCCCGGGGCAGCTCCTGCTCAGGGCCGTTCTCGTACAGTTTGTTCTCGTTCTCCTGCATTGTCTGCATCCTCCTTATCTGTTTTGGGGGAGGATGCGGTCGGACGGGGGGTAAAAAAAGTGCGCAGCTCTGCACACGCAAAGCCACGCCCCGCCCAGCCCAAGAGCAGCCCGCTCTGTCCCGGCCTGCCTTGCAGCCAAAGCTGCCGGCACTGCCGCAAAGCAAAGGGGCTTACTCGATCCAGCCAGACGAAGCGAACGCAGCGGTTTTTATCTCCCGACCCACCGCATCGGTCCTAGGGTTACTATGATCCGGGTCCATTGTCCTGCGTTCACCTCCGTATAGATCCAAAAGTCTGCAATCATGTTCTTTTTTATTATAGCGCCGCAAAAAACCGGGGTCAAGCCCAAAGCCGGGTTTTGACAGGTATTTTACAAAAAGCAGAACGCCCCCCGCTTGCGGCAGCGGAGGGCGTTCATCTTGGTATTGCCTTGGTGTGAGGAGGAATCATGTGTGGGGGTCAGCCCGCTGGCCGACTCCGTGAGGGAAGCGGTTGCGGCCCCGCTTCCTCATGACCACAGTATACCAGAGCAAGCCCCGGATTTCATGAAAAAGCTATGAAAAAAATGTAAAAGTGCCGTGGGAGTTTTGGGTACAAAAATACGCCCCGGCTGGTGTACAGCCGGGGCGCTAAAACTGGGCTCAGTTTTCTCTGCGGCAAGATCCCCGCAGTACGGGTCTTATGCAGCAGCCGGGGCAAGGTATCCTGCCCAAAAGGGACAGGACCTTATGCCTCTGACACACCGGAGTGTGCCTTTCTTTTTTACGCCGGGGCCGGCCTTTTGGGGGCCGGGCCCAGCGGTAAAGAACAGAGCGTTACGGGACGCGGATCTCTCTTTTTTATTTTTCACGGCTCCACACTGCTGCGTTGCGCAGTAATCGCCAATGTGGGGGCAGCTGTCTTTGGGTGGGGCCTCCCCGGCCCATTTTGCACCCGCGGTCTCGGTGCCGCCGCACCGCGTCCTATGGGGGGCAGCTCTGTATGCACAGGGCCGCCCCAGTTGTATGATCGGGGGGTGTACACCTCCCGCAAAAGTCAGGGGCAGAAGCTTACTTGTACAGCTCCACCAGGCGGCTCAGGTGCTCGTAACGGGCATGAGCGGCCTGCTCGTTGTCCTCAAACAGCTTCTTTGCACGGTCGGGGAAGGCGCGGGTCAGGCGGCTGTAACGGGTCTCGTTCGCCAGCAGTGCCTGGTACTTCTCGCCGTCCACCGGCTTGGAAGTCAGGGTGAAGGGGTTCTTGCCCTGGGCCTTGTTCGCCGGGTTGAAGGTGAACAGGTTCCAGTAGCCAGCCTCAACAGCCTTCTTCATCTCGTTCTGGCAGTTGGTCATGCCGCCCTTGATGCCGTGCAGCTCGCAGGGTGCGTAGCCGATGATCAGGGACGGGCCGGGGTAAGCCTCAGCCTCAGCAATGGCCTTGACAGCCTGGTTCATGTTTGCGCCCAGAGCGATCTGAGCAACATAGATGTAACCGTAGGTCAT
>UQGD01000060.1 GCA_900540455.1 uncultured Faecalibacterium sp. | reverse complement strand
CCTCCCCGCCGCTGGGCGGAGCCAGCGGCTTGTACTTACCGGTTATTTGCAGGTAATAGATGGTGATCCGCGGGAAAAACAGGGGCAGAACGCTTGCAAAAGGCTGGAAGCAGGGGGCCGCAATGGCCACCACCACCCAGACAGCCTGCATCAGCATCCGGCCGTTGTGAGACAGCTGGAGCTTCGCTTTCCGCCGCTTTTCATCCGGCTCGTCGATGATCTTCTGCACCACGAAGCAGATGCCTGCGAAGTTGGCCACCGCGATGGCCGCGCCTCCCAGGCCGCCCAGCACGACTCGATAGTCGAACCGGACCCACCCCACCAGGTGCAGTGCTGCAAAGATGACCCACATGGCCGCGGTACACAGGGCTGTGCCCCCGGCAATGCGTTTCAGCTCGCGCTTGGATTCTGGCTGCAATGTCATTGGAATGACCTCCCTTGTGGGCGTCGCTGCTGGCAGCAGGACGCTGGCTTTCGCCTGCTGCCTGCGGCCTTTTGCTCCGCCCATAGCAGGACCTGCCGGGGCAGATCCCGCGATAAAAACCAGCCCCGCAGCTCAGCGGTGGGTGTTGAAGCCGACGCGGCGCGGTTTGTCTTTTTCGGCCTTTTTCAGGTGTTCCTTGGCAAAGACCCAAAAGTTTTGTGCACCGGCGGCCAGGCCCAGCAGCACCGCCGGCAGGTAGACCCACAGCGGCCAGCCCCAGTGACCCACAGCCCACCAGCAGCCACCCAGGCACAATACCAGCGGCAGCAGCATCGTAAGCCCAAGCTGGGTCAGCCAGACCAGATCCTCCAGTGCTTTATACAAACCGTTCACACGCGTCCCTCCTTCCCCTCCTCTGCCCTGGACGGGGTGTGCCGCCGGGCTAAGGTTCTTATATGCATAGTATAATCAAATCCGGCCGGGTTTTCAATCAAAATCGGACGGTTTTTGGGATTAGTATATCAATTTTTCACTTTTGTCGGACACAGCCTCCGGAGCATCCTGGCCTCTGTGCAGCATTTTGGGGGACAAAAAACCCGGTCTCTGCAACCGCAGAGACCGGGCAAAACGCATTTGTTATTCGCCTTGTGCCTTGTTGGGACTATTCCGCAGCAGCCAGACCTGGGTGCCGTAGAACGGGTTTGCCGTGCCGATGCACAGCCCCTGGTCCGTCTGGGCAAAGACCCGCAGGCCGTAGTTCCTGCTTATAGGGCAGAGATTACCAGAGGTTTGCGGTCTCGTTATAAAGACCCTCGTAGCTCTTGGCAGAAACATCCCAGCTGAAGTCACAGCTCATGACATAGTGGACCAGATTGCTCCAGTTCTCCTTATCATAGTAGGCATCCTGCGCATGGCAGCAAGCCTCGTACAGCTCATGGGCCGAATATCCAGCAAAGGTGAAGCCGTTGCCCTGGCCCATGGTGGAGTCGTGGATGGAGTCCCGCAGACCGCCGGTCTCCCGGACGATGGGCGGGGTGCCGTAGCGGCAGGCCACCATCTGTGCCAGGCCGCAGGGCTCGCTCTTGGAAGGCATGATGAACGCATCTGCACCGGCATAGATCTGCTGAGACAGCGCCGGCTCAAAGCCAATGTAGGTGCCCACACGGCCCGGATGACGGCCGCACAGATCCGAGAAGAAGGACTCGTACTGCTTCTCGCCGCTGCCCAGGATCACCAACTGGATGCCGCGGTCCACCAGGCCATCGGCCACGCTCTGCACCAGGTCAAAGCCCTTCATGCCTACCATACGGCTGACCATGCCAAACACGGGGCTGCCGTCCTGATGGAGGCCGAACCGCTCCTGCAACGCCTTTTTGCAGGCGGCCTTGCCTTCCTCAACATCCTTGATGCTGTAATTGACCGCAATGTTCTTATCGGTAGCGGGGTCGTTTGCATCCATATCGATGCCGTTCAGGATGCCGCAGAGCTTATACTGCTTCTCCCGCAGCAGCGCATCCAGACCATAGCTGAACCAGGGGTCCAGGATCTCCTGCGCATAGGTGGGGCTGACGGTCGTGATCTTATCCGCCGTCTCGATGGCGCCCTTCATAAAGTTGGCGCAGCCATCATACTCCACAATGTGCTGGTCCCGGCGGCCGATGCCGCAGGTATCCTCCAGGATCTCCACGCCATACTTGCCCTGGTAGGCGATGTTATGGATGGTGAAGATGGTCTTGATGCGGTTGAACTTATCCAGGTGACGGTAATAGAGGTTCAGGTACACCGGGGTCAGTGCCGTCTGCCAGTCGTTGCAGTTGATGATATCGGGGGTGAAATCAATATAGAACAGCGTCTCCAGGATGGCACGGGAGAAGAAGGCGAAACGCTCGCCGTCGTCATAAAAACCATACAGGCCCCGGCGCTTGAAGTAATATTCGTTGTCCAGGAAGTAATAAGTAACGCCGTTCATCTCGGCCTTGAACAGGCCGCAGTACTGGCTGCGCCAGCCCACCGGCACCGAATAGTTTGTAATGTACTCCAGCTTATCCCGGAACTTCAGGTCCCCATACAGGGGCATGATGACACGGGCATCCACCCCGTCCTTCACCAGGGCCTTGGGCAGAGCACCGGCCACGTCCGCCAGTCCGCCGGACTTGGCGAAGGGGTTCGCTTCCGAAGCAGCGTACAGAATTTTCATGGATACTCTCCTTCCAGTTCCAATGCAGCCTGCACTCCCCCTCCGCCCGGACGGCGGTGCAGGCGCCTAAAAAGAGCGGGCGGGGGCACAAAGGCCCCCGCCCCTCTCACGAGGGGCTACCGGGGAGGAAGCCGCCCCTATCAGGGAAATCAGATCATGTGGCTCTTCTGGACATAGACCGGGAAGCTGTCGGTACCGGACAGCTTCTTACCGGCGGTGATCCGCACGTTCTTGTCGGTAACGACATAGGACAGTTCCACATCCGGCTCAATGACCGTATCCTGCATCAGCACACAGTTCTTGACCACTGCACCCTTTTTGACCTTGACGCCGCGGAAGAGCACGCAGTTCTCCACCGTGCCCTCAATGATGCAGCCATCCGCCAGCAGAGAGCTGCTGACGTTGGAGCCGGTCACATAGCGGGTGGGGTTGTCGTCACGGATCTTGGTGTAAACCGGGCTGTTCTTGGGGAACAGAGCGTTCAGGTTGTTTTCGTCGATGAGCTTGAGGTTCTCATCAAAGTAGCTCTTCATGTCGCAGACATGGGCCACATAGCCGGTGTACTCCACACCGTGGATGTTCAGGATATTGACGTTGTGGGCCAGGATATCCCGCTCAAAGTAGATCAGGCCGCGGGCCGTAGCGTCCTTGACCAGCTTGATCAGGGTCTCGCGCTCCAGGATATAGATGTTCAGATCCAGGTTCTGCTTGCCGGGGCGATAATCGTTGAGCAGCAGCTCGGTAACACGGCCGTCTGCATCCACCGTCAGGGTGTAGTTATCGTTTTTGCGGCCCTCGGGGATCTCGGTGCGCTGGTATGCCACCGTAACATCCGCACCGCTGGCCTGGTGTGCAGCCAGCAGAGAGTTGAAGTCGTAGTTGATGGCCATGTTGGCATCGCACATCACCACATAGCGCTCCTTCTGGTCCTCCAGGAAGCTCAGGATGGAAGCCAGAGCCTCCACACGGCCGGAGTAGATGCGCACGCCCTTTTCTGCAAACGGCGGCACGATGTTCAGACCGCCGTGGCGGCGGGCCATATCCCACTCACGGCCGGTGCCCAGGTGATCCATCAGGGAGTGATAGTTTTTGCGCACCACGATGGAAACATTGGAGATGCCGCAGTTTGCCATGCTGGACAGCACAAAGTCCACCATGCGGTAACGGCCTGCAAACGGGATCGAAGCCATGGCACGCTCGGTGACCAGCTCCGGAACGGTATTATCATAGCTGTTGGGGAAAATGATGCCCAATGCATTGGTGTTCTGGCTCAGCATACTTCCTCGCCCTCCTTGACGGCTTCAAATACTTTGGCGCCCTCTTTGACCGTAGCGCCTGCACCGATGGACAGACCCGTGCCCACATGAGCAATGGGGCCTGCGCCGCCAATCACTGCGCCAGCGCCGACCTTGACATCCTCTGCCAGGATGCAGCGCTTGACCACTGCGCCAGCCTTGACCACGACGCCATCCATCAGCACAGCATCCTCAACGGTGGCACCTTCCTCCACCACGACACCAGCGCTGAGCACCGAGTGCTTCACTGTGCCGTAGATCTTGCAGCCCTCGGTGATCAGAGAGTCCTGCACCACTGCGCGGGGACCGATCTTCTGGGCGGGCAGCACGGGGTTGCGGCTGTAGATCTTCCACTTTTCGTCAAAGATATCGATGCCGGAGTTCTCGGGGTCCAGCACCTCCATGTTGGCCTCCCACAGGCTGTCGATGGTGCCCACATCCCGCCAGTAACCGGCAAAGTGGTAAGCATACATCCGGCGGCCGTCCCGCAGCAGAGCGGGGATGATGTTCATGCCAAAGTCGTTCTTGGACTCGGGATCTGCCTCGTCCTCCTCCAGATATTTCTTCAGCACGTCCCAGTTAAAGATGTAGATGCCCATGGAAGCCAGGTTGGACTTGGGTACCGGGGGCTTCTCCTGGAACTCGGTGATGCGGTCGTTCTCGTCCGCCACCATCAGGCCAAAGCGGGAGGCTTCCTTCCAATCCACTTCCATAACAGCCACCGAGAACTCGGCGCCCTTTTCCTTATGGAAGCGCAGGAAGTCGGCATAGTCCTGCTTGCAGATCTGGTCACCGGACAAGATGATCACGTACTCCGGGTCATAGCTGTCGATAAAGCTGATGTTCTGATAGATCGCATTTGCGGTGCCCTTGTACCAGTCGGTGCCCTTTGCCTGCTCATAGGGGGGCAGGGTGTGCACACCGCCGTACAGACGGTCCAGATCCCAGGGCTGGCCGTTGCCGATGTACTCGTTCAGCTTCTGGGGCTGATACTGGGTCGCAATGCCCACCGTGTCAATATTGGAGTTGACGCAGTTGGACAGCGGGAAGTCCACGATGCGGTACTTACCGCCGAAAGACACCGCAGGTTTGGCCGTTTTCTGTGTCAGCGCGTACAAACGCGAGCCACGTCCGCCGGCAAGGATCATTGCCACAATTTCTTTTGCCATAGCTTTCATTCTCCCCTTTTTAACATTTCCGCTTTAGGCGGAAATGGTGTAACAAAAAACGGTTCGGCCCCAAGCCGCCTTATTCCTCTTTGGGCTTCGGCGTCTTTTTTGCACAGCTCTTGCGGGCAGGCTTTGCAGCTGTTTCCGCAGGCGCTGCTTTGGGCTTGGCGGTGCGTTTGGCCGGAGCCTCCTGTGCAGGAGCGGTCTCCTTTTTGGCCTTTGTGGTGCGCTTGGCAGCCAGAGCTGCCGCAGCAGTCTTTGTGGTTTTTGCAGTGGTCTTTGCAGTCTTTTTTGCAGCAGCGGGCTTTGCCTTTTCTGCTTCTGCCTTTGGCTTTGCGGCCCGCTTTACCGGCACCTCAAAATAGAGGGTGCTCATGGGGGGCAGCGTCAGGGTGATGCTCTGCTCAAAGCCGTGCATGGGCTTTTTCTTGGAGCGCTGCGCCTTGTTGTGTACTGCGCCGGAACCGCCAAAGGCAGCATCGTCGCTGTTCAGCAGCTCCTTATAGGTGCCGGACACCGGCACACCCAGGGAGTAGCCCTCCCGCAGGACGGGGTTGAAGTTGCACACCACCAGCAGCTGTTTGCCGGCGGCATCCTTGCGCAGGAAGGCGATGACGCTCTGCTGCGAATCATCCGGCACCACCCACTGGAAACCCTCCCAGCTGTAATCGATCTGCCACAGAGCCGGGCGCTCTTTGTACAGGCGGTTCAGGGTCTTGACGTAGTTTTGCAGCTCGGTATGCTTCTCATACTCCAGCAGCATCCAGTCCAGCGGCTTCGCCTCGTTCCACTCCACGAACTGGCCAAACTCCTGCCCCATGAACAGCAGCTTTTTGCCCGGGTGCGCCATCATATAGCCAAAGAAGGTGCGGAGGTTGGCGAACTTTGCCTCGTAATCTCCGGGCATCTTATTGATCAGGCTGCACTTGCCGTGGACCACCTCATCGTGGCTGATGGGCAGCACGAAGTTCTCGCTGAAAGCGTAGAAGAAACTGAAGGTGACCTTGTTGTGGTTGCCCGCCCGGAACAGGGGGTCGGTCTTCATGTAGCTGAGCATATCGTTCATCCAGCCCATGTTCCACTTGA
>UQGD01000059.1 GCA_900540455.1 uncultured Faecalibacterium sp. | reverse complement strand
CCTCCTTAGCCGTTGATCGCAGTGATCTCAACCTTGGTGTAGGGCTGACGATGGCCCATGCGGCGAGCACTGTGCTTCTTTGCGCGATAGGTGATGATGTTCAGCTTCTTGCCCTTGCCATTCTTGATGACCTTGGCAGAAACGGAAGCGCCCTCCACAACAGGAGCGCCAACCTTGACAGAACCCTCCTCGCCGATAGCGAGAACCTGATCAAACTTCACTTCGGAGTCGGCCTCAACGTCCAGCTTCTCGATGTAGACGATGTCGCCCTGCTCCACGCGGTACTGCTTACCGCCGGTAACAATAATTGCGTACATTTATTTCATTCCTTTTCATTGTACTCGCTGGCCGTTAAGGCAGACCGGGACAAGCCCAGACATTTGAGGCGCCTACGCCATGCGGCTAGAATAGTATAGCAAAAATAAAGCAGGATTGCAAGGGGCAGTTTGCATTTTTTCGCAATTTTTCTGCGCTGCGCCGCCCATCAGTTGGACTTTGCTGCCAGAGCCTGCTGCAGCGCCGGGGTCAGCGCAGCATTATACGCATCGGTTTTTTCCAAAAACTCGGCCCGGGGGGCGCTGGCGGGCAGCTCTGCGGGCACATCCAGCAGGATACCCACAAGGGTCCCCCCCTGCTTTTGCAGTTTGCGCAGCAGGGAACGGTTATCCGCATTCATCGCCAGGGGCACCATCAGGGGCTTGCCCTTGAAGCGGCGGGTGAAATAGATCTCTGCTGCAATGCCGCCCACCACGGCCACCGCTGCCACCACCTGAGAGGCGCGCAGCCCCAGAGAGGGCACCAGCATCAGGCTGTCGGTGCGCAGCCCCTCGATCCAGAATCGGCCTGCACCATACCAGATCAGATACCGCAGGGTGATATCTCCCGCAAACTTGCGTTTTTTAATGTACCGCCACAGCAGCACTGCGCCCACAAAGCACCAGATGCTCTCATACAGGAAGGTGGGGTGGACCGGCATAGTGGGGTCGATGACCGTGCCCTTTGGCACTGTGACTGCACTGCTGGACAGATAGTTCTGGGTAGCAGCGCTGTACATTCCCCAAGGCAGCGTCGTGTTGCAGCCAAAGGCTTCCTGGTTAAAAAAGTTGCCCCAGCGGCCGCAGCCCTGACCGATCAAAAAACCCATCGCAGCCAGATCTGCCGTAGCCAGCACCGGGATACGCCGCCACCGGCAGGCCAATGCGCCAAAGAAAAATGCGCCGATAATGCCGCCATAGATGGCCAAACCGCCATCCCGGATGGAGAGCATCTCCCAGATGCTCTCGTACTTAAAGGGCGCCATGGCCACATAGTAAGCTCTGGCAGAAGCAATGCCGGTCAGCATACCCACCAGCACCACATCCACCATGCCGTCCGGGTCCACGCCAAACTCCTTGCAGCGGCGGAAAGCCATTACCAGCGCCAGACAGACACCCAGTGCAATGCACACGCCGTACCAGTAGATGCTGATCCCGCCGATGGTAAAGGCCACGCGGTTCAGCTCAAACTCCAGGCCCAGGCCCGGAAACTGCACAAGATTGGTCATTCCTCAAAATCCTCCCCTTCGGTCTCATCGGAAGGCAGGCTGCCATCCGGCAAAATCTGCACCACCGCCATGCGGTCGGTGCTGAAGATCTGCTGCAGCGCCCGGTCTGCATCCTCTGCAGTCAGGCCCGCCAGCATCTCGATCTGCTGCGCTACTGTCTGCCCTGCAAGCGCAAAGTCCGCCATCTGGCTGGCGGAATCCTCTACATTTTCCAGGTTCTCGATCAGCTGGCCGTAGCGTTCGTGCTTGCAGAGCGTGAACACCTCCCGGTCCACGCCCTCTTTGCGCACCCGTGCGATCTCCTCCAGCAGCATCTGCTGCACAAGCTCCGGGCTGCTGCTCTCCCCTGCAAACAAGAAGCAGCAGCAGCCTTCGGTATGCAGCACCGAGCCGCCAAAGTCCGGGTCAACCAACCCCTGATCGTACAGACGGCGGTACAGCGGAGACATTCCGCCCAGAATACAGCCGCAGATCAGGTCATAGAGCGCCTCGGTGCGCAGGTCCTCCGCCGGGATGGGCTGCTCCTTAAACCCGATGCCCAGCCACGGCATAGGCACCGGCATATACAAGGTCTTTTGCGGCTGCGCCACGGCAGGTGATTCTGCCGGCCAGAGCCTTTCTGCCTGTACCTGCGGGCGCGGCTTGTCCAGCCCGGCACGGGCACAGGCCGCCAGCAGCTGCTCCATTGTGATATTGCCCGCCGCTGCCAACACCAGATTGCCCGGCTGATAGAAGGCCCGACAGCAGTCATACAGCAGCTCCGGCGTGAGCTGTGCGATGCTCTCGCAGCTGCCTGCAATGTCCTCACGAATCGGGTGTTTTTCATACAGACAGGACAGCAGCGTATTCATCAGGCGCCAATCCGGGCTGTCATCGTACATTTTGATCTCCTGTCCGATGATGCCCTGCTCTTTGGCGATGGTCTCTGCGGTAAAATACGGATGGGTCACCATCTGCAGCAGCACATCCAGGCTCTCCTCCAGCTGGCTGGTGGCGGTGAACAGGTAGCAGGTGCGGTCAAAAACCGTAAAGGCATTGGCGTTGGCCCCCGTGCGGGCAAACTTTGCAAATGCGTCGCCATCCTCATCCTCGAACATCTTGTGCTCCAAAAAATGAGCGGTGCCCGAAGGCAGATGGACGGCCCGACCATCCATCACAAAATCCTGATCGATGGAGCCGAAATGCGTAGCCAGGATCACATGGGCGGCGGAATAATCCGGCATAGGCCGGGCAATGACGGTCAGACCGGAGGGCAGATGCTGCCACTGGTCTGCCGCAGTGCGCTGCAAAAGCGCACTGCCCCGCAGCGATTCATTCATGGACCGACACCCCTTCCTTTGTCAGCAGACAGCTGACCGACAGTGTAAACTGCCGCAGCAGCTGCCGCACCTGATCTGCCTGCACACTGCACAGGGCTGCCCGTGCCTGTGCCGGGGTCTGCATCGGCTCGCCCCGCAAGATCTCCATGTAGTACCAATTTTCCAGCCCGCCCAAGGTATCCTCTACTCCATCCATGGCGGACAAGATCCCCCGGCGGCAATCCTCCAGCTCTTCTGCTTCAATGGGGCCAGTACACAGGCCCTCCAGTTCCGCCAGCACTGCCTGCTGGGCACGCAGCGCATCGGCATGCTCTACCCCGCTGTTCACAGCCATGCAGCCTGTAAAGGACTGAAACGAAGAGCTGCAATAGTAACACAGGTGCTGCGCTTCCCGCACCCGCAAAAACAGGCGGCTGGTGGCGCTGCCGCCATACAATGCGATGGCCAGCCGCATCGCCGCCAGTTCCTGCGGCTGCATCGGCCGCCCCAAGGTAAACAGCATACACAGCTTCGCCTGTACTGTATCGAAGCACTGGGTCAGCTGGCGGGGCGTCTGCTCCGGGGGCATCGCAATGCTGGGTTCCAGCGGCTGGGGCGCACGCTGCACCCGGGACAGCTGATCCAGAAGAGCCGTCTGCACCTGCGCGCACTGCTCCTGGGTACAGCCCAGCACCACCAGTTCGATCTGTGCAGCAGAGAGCATCTGCTGGTAAGCGGACAAAAGATCCGCCCCGGTTATGCCGTCCACTTCCTCCAGGTAGCCTTCCTGCCGGACTCCGGCGGGGCTGTCCCCAAAAAAGGCTCGGGATGCCTGACGCTGGCAGTAAAGCTGTTTGTCGTTCAGCTCGTCTTCCAGCGCCTTTTTCAACATCTGTTTCTCGATCGCGACTGCTTCCGGGTCAAAGCTGCCTTCCACCAGGTAGGGGCGGAACGCCACACCCAGGGCCAGGTCGGTATATTCTTGGGTCAGCGGCTCCTGTTCCAGCGCAAAAACATCTTTGATGCCTGTCACGCTGACACACAGGTTATGGTTGCAGCCCATAGGCCGTGCATCCACCGTCAGATCTGCACCGTAAAGCCGCGCCAGCTTTTTGCTCAGCTGGGTCATATCCGGGCAGTCGGCATAGCCCCGCTCCAACACCAGCGGAAGCAGCGCATGGGCAGTGGCGGTGTCTCGTCTGGCCGGAAAAGCAAAGTGGATGCTGATCCGGCAGCGGTTGAATTTGGGCGCCGGGTCGTACAAAAGATGGACGCCCGGCGCGATCTGTGCTCTATTCAAATACGATTTCCCTCCGTGAAAAAAACGAGGGGCGGCCTTGCCGCCCCCTGATCGGTTCAGTCTGCGGAATGACGGGTCTGCTCCAGAGCCAAAAACTCCTCCAGGGACAGGCCGCTGGCCCGGATGGCCAAAGCATTCTCCCGGCCCACATACCGCCAGTGCCAGGGCTGGTAGGCCATGCCGGTGGCCGCCTGCCGGTCCTGCGGCCAGCGCAGGATAAACCCATACTCAGCAGCATAGGCGTTCAGCCAGGAAAAAGCCCGGTCCTCTGCAAAGCCTGCATCCGCATTTTCGTACTCCAGAGAGAGGATCTCGGCTGCATAGCCGGTACCGCTTTCGTTGCAGTCCGCTGCAGGCACCAAAGTAGCGGCCAAGGCTTCTGCCTCGGCCTGCGTGCGGCCCTTATCCAGATAGAATTGCTTGCAAAGCTCCGCAGATGCCTGCCGGGTCTCCTGGGCCTGGTAGCCAGAGACCAAACGCAGGCTCACCCCATCCGCAAGGGCAGCAGCGGACATCTCTCTGTAAGCAGCCGCAGCCTCCGCTTCCAGCTGCTGGCCCGTAGCATCATCGGCCACTGCCAGCGCCGGGGCAGGCTCGGACGCATAAGGAAGATTGGAGTTGACCAGCACCAACCGCTGATCCGACAGCTGCACCGTAAATGCAGCTGCGTCGTATGGACGCGCCCGGAACGTCTCCGGCCCTGCGATCATTGCATGGGCCTTGGGCAGCAGCCACAAAATGCCGCTGGTCATCAGCGCCATAGCGCCTGCACAGCCAGACAGCAAAAGCGCCCAGTTGCGCAGGATGCGCAGACGGCGGCGACGGCGGCGGGCAGCCCACTGCTCCCGGGTCATACGGCGCGGCGGCGCAGTGCGGCTTGCAGTCGGTCGGTTCTGATCCATGATTCTCGGCTCCCCTTTTTCACCAAACGTGTGTTTTTTAACAGACACTTAATTTTATTATACACCTATTATACGCCGGTGTAAACGCTGTAAGATGTAAAAAAAACATGTCCGTTTTTGCCGTGCCCCCACAGAACGCAAAAACACAAAAAACCGCCGCCTTTTGCAAAAGGCAGCGGCAGACAGATCCTGCAGATCAGTCAAACAGCATATCGTGGATGGCGCTGACCGCACGGTCCGCATCGTCCCGGTTGATGATGCAGGAGATCTTGATCTCACTGGTAGAGATCATCTTGATGTTGATGTTGTTGTTGGACAGAGCCTCGAACATCTTGGAGGCCACGCCGCTGTGGCTCTGCATACCGGCGCCCACGATGGAGACCTTGGCGCAGCTCTTATCGCAGGCCAGCTGCTTGAAGTGGGCGCTGTCCTGCAGGGTACGCATTGCAATATCCGCCTCGCTCTCGCCGCAGGTGAAGATGATATCCTTCTTGCCGTCACGGCCAGTGGACTGCAGGATGATATCCACGTTCACGTTCTTCTGCGCCAGCAGGCCAAAGATCTTGAAGCTCATACCCGGCTCATCCGGTACATTCAGGATCGAGATGACCGCAACGTCTGTATCCTTTGCCACACCCTTGATCAGCATACCTTCCATATCGCTCGTAACCTCCTTCACGATCGTCCCGGGGATCGGGTTCAGGCTGGAGAGCACCTCCAGCTCCACATTGTACTTTTTGGCCAGCTCCACGCTGCGGTTGTTCAGCACCTGTGCGCCCAGCGAGGCCAGTTCCAGCATCTCATCGAAGGTGATCTCCTGCAGTTTGCGGGTATTGCTCACCTTGCGGGGGTCAGCCGTATACACGCCCTCGACATCCGTAAAGATCTGGCAGCGGTCTGCGTGCAGTGCAGCTGCAATAGCCACTGCGCTGGTGTCCGAACCGCCGCGGCCCAGGGTAGTGATATCATCCAGCTTGTTCAGACCCTGGAAGCCAGCTACCACCACCACACGGTTGCGCTCCAGCTCGGAGGAGATCCGCTCGGTCTCCAGACGAGTGATACGGGCCTTGGTGTAGGCACGATCCGTGCGGAAACCCGCCTGCCAGCCGGTGAGGCTGGTGGCGTGGCAGCCGATCTCGTTCAGCGCCATGGCCAGCAGAGCGATGCTGATCTGCTCGCCGGAAGCCAGCAGCATATCCATCTCACGGGCGGAGGGGTTGTGGGTGATCTCCGCCGCCTTGCTGATCAGATCATCGGTGGTATCGCCCTGAGCGGACACCACCACCACTACGTCATTGCCTGCCTTGTGGGTGTTTGCCACGATGCGGGCCACGTTGAAGATACGGTCCCGGTCCCTCACCGAAGAACCGCCGAACTTCTGTACGATCAACGCCATATCTTGTCACTCTCCTCTTTT
>UQGD01000058.1 GCA_900540455.1 uncultured Faecalibacterium sp. | reverse complement strand
TACACCGGCACCGGCAAGATCACCATCAACGATCGTGATATCGACAACTACTTCGGTCTGGAGACCCTGAAGCTGATCGTCCGTTCTCCGCTGGTCCTGCTGGGCCTGGAGGGCAAGTACGACATCGTGGTCCGCGTTGCTGGCGGCGGCGTGTCTGGTCAGGCTGGCGCTATCCGTCACGGCCTGAGCCGCGCCCTGCTGCAGCAGAGCGATGAGAACCGCCCCCTGCTGAAGAAGGCTGGCTTCCTGACCCGCGATCCTCGTATGAAGGAGCGTAAGAAGTACGGTCTGAAGGCCGCTCGTCGTGCTCCCCAGTTCTCCAAGCGCTGATTTTTCTATCAGATCTTTCACGGCTCTGCTTCGGCAGAGCCGTTTTTGTTTGACCGCCTATACCCAAGAAAAAGAAAAGCCGCAGAGGGCGTTTGCTCTCTGCGGCTTTTTCTATCAGTGCATCCGCTGGTCTCGCAGCCGGGTCAGATAGGCTTCGGCCTGGCGGGCCTCGGGGGTAAAGGCGTTGTTCTTCCACCAGCTCCACAGGCTGGCCGCCACGGTCAGACCGGCGGTGACGGCCTGTTCCAGTGCGGCGCTCTCAATGGGCAGCACCGGCTTGCCTGCGGCGCTCAGCAGCTGGTTGGTCAGTGCCAGTGCCAGCACAGCGGTGCGGGCCAGGGTGGCGGCGGTGATCTTAGGTTCCTGCATAGTATCCATACCTCTCTTTCTGTTGCTGTTCCAGGTCCTGGATGCGGTGATTGGCCACCTTCATTTGTTCTTCCAGGATGGGGATGCGGCGGGCAAAATGGTTGTGCTCCCGCACCTCCCGGGTCAGTTCCTCTAATTTGGTGTCGGTAACAGCCTGGCTCTTGCTGTTGGAGATCAGCACGCCAGCCAGGGTGACGGCACCGGCAATGATGGCGGAAAGGATGCTCTCCATCCCAGACTCACCCCTTCCAGCGGCGTTTTGCGGTGGATACGTCCAAATGGACGAAGCTTGGGTAAAGGCCGATGCCACCGCTGTGGGGCAGCAGGGTCTCGGCATAGGCGGCCACATGCGCCGGCGCATGGCCGCAGACCCGGATGTCCGCCGCCCGTCCATACAGATGCTGGCTGTGCGGGCTGGCATGGGGGATGGAATGGTTATAGGCGGGGGTGCGGTAGCCGCTGTTCACAACAACAGGGGCATTAAAGTGGGTCCGCACCTGTTCCAGCAGCTGCACCAGCTGTGGGGAGATGAACAGGGGGTCGGAGCCGTCCTTGCAGGCAAACTCCCGCACCCGAAAATGTGTGCTGAGTTTCTGCGCCCCTTCCTGCGTAAGAGAGTAGGCGTTGGCTTCTGTCATCAGACCTTCCTTTCTTTTATGTATGGCGGCGGTCAATCCTCCACCAGATATGTCCCCTGGAACCCGCTGATCCAGCCGCTGTGTTCCGGTGCGCCCCGGATGGCGCGGATACGCAGGTCCAGCGCCCAAGGGGACTGGGCGGTATGGTTTTGGAAGCGGTAGACCTGTCCGCTGCGGGCCTGATCGGTCAGTGTCTCCCACGCAGGGGCGGGGTCACGGGCGTTGTTGGCGGCTTCCACTGTGAACTGTGCGTCTGCGGGGATGTTTCCCTCCACCTTCAGGCGCAGCAGCTGCGTCCGTTTGCCGGTGTCCACAGGGGAGGCCAGCTGGATACTGGCCTCTGTGGGGACGTAGGGCGGCTCGCCTTTGCGGAACGTGAAGCGGTAGGGCGGAGCGGCGGCCCGGCCATCGGTGGCGGTAAGGGTCAGGCTGTGGGTGGATCCCTTCACCAGCGCCGCCAGCTGCCCGTCCGTTACCGTCAGCGTATTGGCTGCCCCCAGCACAGCCTGGAACTGCCGCAGCCGGGTCTCATCCAAACGCTCCTCCACGGTCACCGGGTCGTCATCCGGGTCGGTGACTGTGTATTGCAGGGTAAAGGCGGCGGTCCTTTCCCCCAGGTCCGTGCCGTTGGGGGTCTGGCTGGCAATGACCGGTGCAGAGTTGGAATGGACGGTGCGCTGGGGCGAGACGGTATAAGGGGAGGCGGCGCCGCTTTGGTCCACGGCCCGCACCCGGTATTGCACTTGGGTGCAGCCGCTGGGCAGGGTGTCGGTGTATTGCAGCGCCGTTCCATGATACACCTGCTGAAAACTGCTGCCCCCGTTGGTGCTGCGCTCCAGCTGATACTCCTTCAAATCGCCTTCCGGGTCGGGCGCAGCAGCCCACTGGATCTGTGCCGGACTGCCGCCGGAAAGCTTTTCCGGCAGCGTGATGGAAGCAGGCGCAGCGGGTGGCTGGTCCAGTACCAGGGTGCCGTCCGGCTGTACCATGGCGCTGCCGGAGAGGATCAGGAGGGGGCGTACACCGCCTTTGTCCCAGCTGCAGTTCTGAGCGGCGCTGCTGCCATCGCTGGAGATAGTGTACATCTCGGAATCGCTCATGGAAAACAGGCTGCGGGTCCAATAGGAGACGGGGGTGCTGCCCAAAAGTGCAGCACGTTTTTTGCAGGCGGAGGCGTCTTTGCCCGCTTCAAAATAAGCCAGCTTTGCGCCGTCGGCGGGAGCAGACATCCCCTCGTCGATGCCCAGTTCCAGCAGGCTTGGCAGGAATGCGGTGGTCTCCAGTCCGCTGCTGCCGGTGTGGATAATGCCGTCTATACATTGATCCGGCCCTTCGCACCAGGGGATGCGCACCCGGCGCACCAGCGTTTTGGCGGTTTGGTCCAGCTGGGCAAAAAACTCGGTTTGCAGCCAGGTATGCAGGGCGCTGGCGCCATAGTTGCTGGACCCGATGGCGGCAGTAGTGTGGAAGCTGCGGGTGGTCAACGCTTGCTGCGCCATCAGCCAGCTGCCATCGCAGCTGGAGTCGTAGAGCGCTGGGTCCGGATTGCCCTGGTGGACCACCACGAAGGAGGTGGGCGTGCCGTTGCGTTTCAGCCAGACCGTGCTGCCCACGGCCTTGTTTTTTAATAAGGTGTTGGACATGGGTTTTCCTCCTTGTTCAAAATTCCAGCCGGGCCTGTTCTTTGTTCCAGCTGCCGGTGACCGTAAGCCCGGCAAGGGTGCTCAGCTGGTATTGGATCGGCTTGCCCCGAAGCTGCAATTCCAGCTGGGTCAGGCGGCGGTCCAGAGACGTCCAATCCGGGTCTGCGCCGCCTTCGGTCATGCCCAAAGCGGCCCGGACGGCGGCTTTCTCATCCGGAGTCCAGCGGGGCGCAAATGCGGTCAGCACCTGCTTGACGGCATAGGGCGTCCGTCCGGGGGTCAGCGGGGCGTAAAGGTCGGTCATGGCTTGCAGCTGGGTGTCGGTGGCGGCAGTGGTGGTCAGGGTGCCGTCGGGACGGGTGTCCAGGCCGTAAGCAGGGTCGGTGCGCAGGGCAGGGCTGGGGGACACGGTGTCCAGCTGGATGCTGCCGCTGCCGGTGTCCACCGCAGAGATCCGCAGCAGCGCACCCACCTGCGGACGGTCGGGGCAGGGCAGTGCCCCCAGGTCCTGGCAGGTGAGCACTACGGTGCCGCCATGGCCATTCACCGACAGCACGGGTCCTTCTTGTGGGATCAGGGCTTCCGCCCGCTGGGCAGCGTCCTGGGCGGCGCGGGATGACTGCTCTGCCTGCTGGGCGGCCTGCTGCGCAGACTGAGAGGCTTTGGCCGCTGTACCAGCTGCCTGGGCTGCCTGTGCAGCGCTGTCCAGCACCTGTGCTACAAATTGTTCGTACAGGCTGGGGGAGGGGTCCGGGACGGTCGCCCCTTCCAGAGAGAGCGTGTCGCCCACGTCGTAGCTGCCGGGGCGGGTATAGGCGGCGTAATCCGCCGGGCCGGTGGCGGCCAGCATCCACTGTCCGCTGCGCCAGCCGGTAAAGCGGCGGTCCACCGGTACCTGTCCGCTGCTGTCCAGGGCGATGGGGGCGGTCAGGGTGCCGTCCTGGTGGCGGATGTACAGCGCCACGGCCCGGCCGGCCCAGTCCGGGGGCAGCGAAAAACAGAGGGTGTCCACCCCTTGGGCCTGCTGTGCCCCCAGATGCAGCCGATGGGGCCGGGGCAGATATTCGGTGCCGCCGTCACTGCGGGGGAGGATCTGGATCGGGATATTCAAAGCAAATTCCTTCCTTTCCTTGTAGAGTGAGCAAAAGTCTGCCCGGCCAAAGCAGGCTTTGGTTTCATTCTAACTGCAGGGATGGGATGCGGCAAGGACAGCCTTTTTTATTGGGTTTGGTCATTTTGCTGATACCCCCAAAAGCCCCCGGGAAAGCCCCTGGCGGCCCCTGCCTGCAACCGACATCCGGCAAAGGGAATTGTCCGGGACGTGCCGTCTTTTTTTGCCTGATTTTGGGGGCAAAAGCCATAGGAAAAAGCCCCCGGAAAGGCGGATATTGCGTCCTCAAATGTTAAAAATTCATGAATAAATGACGGCGTGATTTTACCGAAAAATCAGAGAAAACCACCTAAAATGTGCAGTGAGAGAGAAATGACTGTACAATATGCACAAAAATCATTGTCAAGCAAATAACGAGCTTGGAAGGGGGGATTTGACAAACCGGGCATCGCCTGCTAAAATAATACCCGCTCAACGCACGTTGCAGCGTCTAAAACTTGGTTTCCTGATGTGAAATGCCGTCTGTGCGGCATCCGTGCTCCGGCGGAAAGACCGGGGCCAGAACGGGCGTATTACGCCCGTTGTTTCTGTGGCGGCACATGGCCGCTTCCCGCTTTGCACCTGGTGCAGGGTGAACAAGAAAAGAGAGGAGATGTTCTTTATCGTTTCCGCTAAAATCAAACAGTTGATCGAAGGCTGCCGCCGTGCAGCTTCCCATCGGGCACTGGTATTCTGCTTTATGGCTGCCTGCCTGGCGCTGACCCTGGTGGTCACTGCCGCAGACCTGCGCCTGACCTATATCACCGATTCGGAGGGCGCACGTCAGCTGCTGCTGAGCGATGCGAGCGACCCTGCCCGGGTGATGCAGCTGTCCGGCCTGGAAGCTACCGAGGGGGATAAGGTCTACTACACCGCCTTTAGCGGCAATCTGGCTACGCTGAATATCGAGCGGGCTTTTGCAGTAAGCGTCGAGGCCGATGGCGTCGAGATCCCGGTGAAGATGGTGTTCGGCACAGTGGCCGATGCCCTGGAAAAAGCCGGCGTCATCCTGGAAGGGGACGACTACACAGAGCCTGCGCTGGACTCCCTGGTCACTGTGGGCAGCAAGATCGAGGTCCACCGTGTGGACTACCAGGACCGTGTGGAGACCATGGCGGTGCCTTACGATACAGAGTATATCTATACCAGCCTGTACTTCCGCAACAAGAACCGCACCACCACGGTGCAGCACGGCGCAGCCGGTCAGCAGACCGTTACGACCCGTGACCGCTATGTGGACGGCGAGCTGGAGAACAGCATGGTGGTGGACGTGACCACAACGGTGGAGCCGGTGGATCACGTCATCAAGACGTATGGAGACGGTGCGCCGGTCTCGCCCCTCACCGGGCCGGACGGCACCACCAATGCACCGGCCAGCTACAGCCAGGTGCTCACCGGCAAGGCCACCGGCTATTACTCCCGCGGGGGCAAAGGTTCCTCCGGGCTGGGCCTGGGCTACGGCACGGTGGCGGTGGACCCGGATGTGATCCCCTACGGCACGCTGCTGTATATCACCTCTACCGACGGCAGGTTTGTGTACGGCTATGCCCTGGCTACCGACACCGGCATTGCTTTGCAGAACGGTCAGATCCTGGTGGACCTGTTCTATGAGACCTACGCAGAATCCGTCATCAACGGCGCCATTCAAGTCAATGTTTATGTGGTGGAGTAAACCCGCCGCTTTTTGATCGCAGGACCCCGGTCTTGTCCCTTTTGCAGGGATGAGGCCGGGGTCCTTTTTTGCTGCAATAGTCATACGATTGGTAGATCTCTACCAATTAAGGTCACGGATCAACAATATTTCGGCATTTTAAGACTGCAACTGTCATGTTTGACGATATTTCTCGTAAAGAATTGTCTAGGATGTATATAACAGAAAAATATGACCGAAAAGATTATGGTAGATTTTCTGGAAAAAGCCTTGAAAATTTGCCTGGAATTCTTTAATATAAAAGGGTAAAAGCTGCAGGCTGTCACGGTCTGCACGGGGAGGAGCTGTTTATGAAACCGACCGAAGAGAAAATCCGGGCCAACGCGTCGGACCTGCCGATCTATTTGTTCAAGCAGGGCAATAACTGCGAGGCCTACCGTTATTTCGGCGCTCATCTGGATCGCCGCGCCGGAGAGCAGGGCGTGGTGTTCCGTGTATGGGCGCCGCATGCCGTTGCAGTCAGTGTGGTGGGTGATTTCAATAGCTGGAAGCCCGGCAGCCACCCGATGCAGAAGGTGGACGGCGACTCTATCTGGGAGCTGTTTATTCCCGGCGTGCAGGAGTACGATATCTACAAATACTGCGTCACGACCCGTGCCGGAGATCTGGTCTATAAGGCGGACCCCTATGCTTTCCACGCCGAGACCCGCCCCTCCAACGGCAGCAAGGTTTATGACCTGGAGGGCTTTGGCTGGCACGATGAAGCCTGGATGGAAGCCCAGAAGAAAGCGGACGTGATCAACGGCCCGATGAATATCTACGAGATGCACGCCGGCAGCTGGAAAATGAAGCCGGACGGCGCACCGTACAACTACTCGGAGCTGGCAGACCAGCTGATCCCCTACATCACGGAGATGGGCTACACCCATGTGGAGCTGCTGCCGGTGATGGAGTATCCCTTTGACGGCAGCTGGGGCTACCAGGTCACCGGATATTTTGCCCCCACCAGCCGCTACGGCACCCCCAAAGACCTGATGGCTTTTGTGGATAAGCTGCATACCGCCGGCATCGGCGTTATCATGGACTGGGTGCCTGCGCACTTCCCCAAGGATGCGTTTGGTCTGTACCGTTTCGACGGCGAGCCCTGCTACGAGGACCCCAACCCCCGCCGCGGTGAGCACAAAGAGTGGGGCACCATGGTGTTCGACTTTGGCCGCAACGAAGTACAGAGCTTTTTGATCTCCAGCGCACTGTACTGGCTGGAGCAATACCACATCGATGGACTGCGGGTGGATGCAGTGGCCTCGATGCTGTACCTGGATTATAACCGCCGGGACGGCGAGTGGGAGGCCAACAAGAACGGCGGCAAGGAGAACCTGGAAGCCATCGACTTCCTGCGCAAGCTCAACAACGCTGTGCTGGGCCGCCACCCCCATAAATACATGATCGCAGAGGAATCCACCGCCTGGCCGATGGTCACAAAACCAGCCGCGGATGGAGGGCTGGGGTTCAACTTCAAGTGGAACATGGGCTGGATGAACGATATGCTCAGCTACATGAAGACCGACCC
>UQGD01000057.1 GCA_900540455.1 uncultured Faecalibacterium sp. | reverse complement strand
TGATTATTTTATCACGTTTGTGATCGTTTGTCAAGCACTTTTTTTCGGAAGCTTGAAAACTTTTCAGCGGACATGAGGTTGATCTCAGTGGTCCTATTTTCTCGCTTCTTAGCCTGTCGGAAGTCATTCTTTCCGGCGGCCCTTGGCGCTCAAGTATAATACCACACCTCCCGAAGTTTGGCAAGCCCTTTTTGCACTTTTAATGGATGTTTGTATACAAGACACAGTTTTTCTCCCGATTACCCTTTGGTTTTTGCCACTTATCCCCTTCCTATTTATAATAGGGATATAAAAAGCTCCTCCGATGACGAATCGGAGGCGCTGAAACTGCGCTTATTTCTGTTCACGCATCTGCTGTACCGTTACCCAAACAGCCAGCAGCAAAGCAGGAAGGATCGAGATGACCCCCACAGGCATGGGACCCAATACCGAATAATAGGTATCCTCTGGATAGATCAGCAGCGCAGGCAGCGCAGCGATTGCATTAAAAGCGCCATGCGCCAGGGAAGGCACCCAGATGCTGCCGCTCTTTTGATAGAGCCAATCCAGCAGGGTGTTCAGTGCAATACACACCACACACCACGCCAGCAGACCCAGAACCGGAGCGCCCAGATAGTTGACCCCATATTCATAGCCCGCCAGCAGGATCACCGGCCAATGCCAGACCGCCCAAATGATGCCGCCCACGACCCGGGCCTGCCACAGGCCCAAAGCCTCGGTCAGTCTGGGCATCATAAAGCCACGCCAGCCTGCTTCTTCGCCCACAGCAACCAACATATTGATCAGCGGAGCAAAGCTCACTGCCTGGAGAGCCACCGTCAGCAGATAGCTCATAGGGGTGATCCCCAGTTCCTGTTTCAAACTCTCCAGATCCCACTCCGGACCCATTGAGGCCAGCAGCGCTGTGCCGCTGGTATCCAGCCGGGCAGGAAAGATCAGAAAATAGAGCGCTGCCCCTAAAAATGTAAGCAATGCCGGACCAAACCAAGCTGCTGCCCACCAGCGCAGTTTTCCCTTAAAGGCCGGCCGCCAGCCCACCCCCAAAGAGGACTGAAACATCAGTTTGCAGGCCAGTGCTCCCGCAAGAGGACACAGCATGCTCAGCGACAGCAGCGGACTAAACAAGGCTGCATCGCCTTGCAGCAGCGCCTTGCTGGCTGCGATCTGCAAAAGCCAGGCCAAACCAAAGCTGAATAGAAGGAAGATCCCCAGCTCTTTTCGCCGGGTCGTTTTTTGTTCTTGTGTTGTCATTGTAACATCACCGCCTTTGTATTACAAAGTATAATACAATGCACTTGGCGTGTCAAGACTTCTGGCCGCTCTTTTTTGCTGCTGGCAACAAAAAAGACTGGCGAAGAAAACGCCAGTCTGAAAACATTAAAAATAGCTCTTGATCTGGAAGCGGTCCGCATTGTCCTGCTTTTTTTCCACCACGATGCGCTCATGGTTGAAATCAAAGTGGACAGGGGTGCACAGATCGGTATTGCGGGTCAGGCGCAGCAGCTCCTGCACACGCTTTTTTTCCTCCGGCACATAGAACAGGTAGCTTACGCCCTCCCGTTTGGCACGCCCGGTGCGGCCAATGCGGTGGGTATAGTGTTCATTGTCCCCCGGAACATCGTAATTGATCACAGCATCCACGTCCGACACATCAATGCCGCGGGCGGCCACATCCGTCGCCACCAGGATCGCCAGCTTGCCATCCCGGAAGTTCTGCATGATCTGGTTGCGCTCCTTCTGGGACAGGTCTCCGTGCAGGCAGTCCACCGAGAAGCCCAGCCGTGCCAGCTGATTGGCCAGCGTTGCTGTGCCAAACTTGGTGTCACAGAACACCATCACACGCTTATACCCCTCGCCAATGATGATCTGCGCCAGGTCAGACAGCTTATTGCGGCCGGAGGTCTCCAGCATATACTGGGTGATCTTGGGCTGGCTTTCCTGTTTGGGCTGGACGGTGATCTCCTCTGCATCCTTTTGATACAGCCAGCCAATGTCCATGACCTCCCGGCTGATGGTAGCCGAGAACATGGACAGATGCTTCCGTGCCTTCATCAAGCCAATGATGTGCCGCACATCCTTATAAAAGCCCATATTCAGCATCTCATCCGCTTCATCCAGGATGACCTGCTCTACGCAGGACAGATCGATGCTGCGGCGCTTGTAATGATCCATCAGGCGGCCGGGCGTTGCCACCACGATCTGGCAGCCTTCTGCCAGCTGACGGGCCTGCTTGTCCATATTTGCGCCGCCATAAACGCAGACGACCTGCACCTGGGGCATAAAGTACACCAGCTCTGTAAGCTCTGCGGCGATCTGCTGGGCCAGCTCTCGGGTGGGTGCCAGGATCACAGCCTGCGGCACCTTGCGATCCGGGTCGATCTGCTGCACCACCGGGATGCCGAATGCGCAGGTCTTACCGGTGCCGGTGGGCGCCTTGGCGATCACATCCCGCCCTGCCATCATGACCGGGATTGTCTTTTCCTGCACTTCGGTCATCTCGGTAAAGCCCATGCGCTCCACGGCTTTGCGGATAGCCTCGGTACACTGCAACTCGCTGTATAGCATCTGTTCTATCTCCATTCTATTATATTATCCAAACAGCCTCTCTTTTAGGGGCACAGCCTGCGGGCTGCTGTGATGCAAAAAAACTCTTTTTTCAGTATACCATGAAAAAGAGCGCTTGTCAGCACAGAAGCCCTTGGAACGGCGGGCTGTTTTTCTCTGCCGCCGGGCTGCAAAAGCAAAACCCCCGTACCAAAAGGGTACGGGGGTTTTGGTCAGCTTAGGATCAGGCGCTTTCTTCCAGCTTCTTATCCGCGGCGCGGCCGGCCTCCAGCTTCTGCTTGAAGCGGCCGCTGGCCTTAAAGCCCGGGATGGAGGTGGACTCCAGACGGCTGGACACCTTCGTCTTGGGGTTGGTGTAGGCCTTCGGCTTGCGGGGGCGCATCTCGAAGCGGCCAAAGCCAGCAATGGTCACCTTCTCGTCTGCACGCAGGCAGTCTGCGATCTGGTCAAACATTGCATCCATCGTGGTTTCGACCTGTGCTTCGGTAAAACCGGTCTTGCGCGCCACGGTTTCGATCATCTGGGAACGGGTCATGGATCTATTTCCTCCTGGAACGTCCAAAAGTAACGTCTTTTGGCAAATTTTGCGTAGGTGAGTATACCAAATACGGTCTCGGTTTACGAGTGCTTGCGCACAAAACGCACCGGATTGCACACAAAGCAAAGTCCGGACTGCGCTTAATTTTTATGATACAGCGTTGCAATATCCACCAGCGGGATATCCTTCATGCTGTGCTCGCCACGCAGACAATCTACCAGCACGTTGGCCGTATCCACGGCAGTGATGCAGGGGATGCTCAGCTCCACTGCCTTGCGGCGCAGACGCACCGAGTCCCGATGCGGGTCGCGGCCCTTTGCACTGGTGGAGAACACATAGTCCACCAGACCGCTCTGCAGAAGGTCCACGATATTGGGACCCTCGCCCGAGATGTTGCGCACCTCGTTGCAGGGCACCATATGTTTATTGAGCCAAGCACAGGTACCAGAGGTGCCATAGAGCTTGTAACCCATGTCCCTGAGCTTCCAGGCGATATCCACGAACTCCGGCTTATCGGTGTCCTTCACGGTGAAGATGCAGCAGCTGCCCGGACCAGGGGTCTTAAAGGTATAGCCCGCACCGATCAGGCCCTTGAGCAGTGCATCGTGGAGGTTGGGGGCAATGCCCAGCACTTCGCCGGTGGACTTCATCTCCGGGCCAAACTGCGTATCCACGCCGTGGAGCTTCTCAAAGCTGAACACAGGCACCTTGACCGCCACATAGGGGGCGTTGGGGTGCAGACCCGTGCCATAGCCCATATCTGCCAGCTTCTCGCCCAGGCAGCAGCGCACAGCCAGATCCACCATGGGCACACCGGTGACCTTGGAGATATAGGGGACCGTGCGGGAGGAACGGGGGTTCACCTCGATCACGTACACCTTGCCGTTGGAGACAGCGTACTGTACGTTGACCAGGCCCACCACCTTCAGCTCACGGGCAAAGCGGCCGGTGTAATCCACCATGGTGTCGATCTCGGCCTGGGTCAGATGCTGGGCCGGGTAGACGCAGATGGAGTCGCCGGAGTGGACACCGGTGCGCTCCAGCTGTTCCATGATACCGGGGATCAGGTAGTTTTCACCATCGCAGATAGCGTCCACCTCACACTCGGTGCCCATGATGTACTTATCCAGCAGCACCGGGTGATCCATGTCCACATGCTCGGTGATAACACCCATATACTCGATGACGTCCGCCTCCGTGTAGGCCACGATCATGTTCTGGCCGCCCAGCACATAGGAGGGACGCATCAGCACCGGCAGGCCGATCTCCTCGGCAGCAGCCAGCGCCTCTTCCAGGTTGAACACAGTACGGCCAGGGGCACGGGGGATGCCGCAGCGCTCCAGCAGGTCGTCAAAGCGCTCACGGTCCTCGGCCTCATCAATGGCGTCCGCCGGGGTGCCCAGAATGGGCAGGCCGATCTCTTCCATATGCTTGGCCAGCTTGATGGCAGTCTGACCGCCAAACTGCACCACACAGCCATCCGGCTTTTCGGTGGCGATGATGTTGTCCACACTCTCCGGGTTCAGCGGGTCGAAGTACAGACGGTCGCCGGTATCAAAGTCGGTGGAGACGGTCTCCGGGTTGTTGTTGACCAGGATCGCCTCGCAGCCGTTGTTCTTCAGAGTCCAGACACAGTGCACCGAGCAGTAGTCGAACTCAATGCCCTGACCGATGCGGATGGGGCCGGAGCCAAAGACCAGGATCTTCTTTTTCTTCTCCCCAGTCTGCTGCTCCTTCTGCTGGATGAACTGCGCAGCCTCATTGTCTCCATCGTAGGTGGAGTAGAAGTACGGAGTGTTGGCAGAGAACTCTGCTGCACAGGTATCCACCATCTTAAAGCCGGCCCGGTAATTCTCCACCGGCAGTTTGTCCACCTGTGCCAGACGGCAGATGGTCTTATCCTGGAAGCCGTACTTCTTGGCCTCCTTGTACTGTGCCTCGGTCAGCACGCCGTTGCAGGCAGCCAGACCCTTTTCCAGGTCCGCCAGGTGCTGCATCTTATCCAGGAACCACCAGTCGATCTTGGTGATGCGGTAGATGGTCTCGTGGTCGATGCCGCGCTTCAATGCCTCGTAGACGCAGAACACACGCTCTGCATCCTGCACATGCATATGATCGATGATGGCCTCATCGCTCAGCTCCTCAAAGGGCTTATGGGTCAGGGTGTCCATACCCAGCTCAATGGAGGAGACCGCCTTCATCATAGCCGCCTCAAAGCTGTTGCCGATGCTCATCACCTCGCCGGTAGCCATCATCTGGGTGCCCAGAGACTTATCGGCGTAGACGAACTTATCAAAGGGCCACTTCGGGTACTTGACCACGATGTAGTCCAGGGCCGGCTCAAAGCAGGCGCAGGTCTTGCCGGTAACGTCGTTGGTGATCTCGTCCAGGGTGTAGCCGATGGCGATCTTGGTGGCCACCTTTGCAATGGGGTAGCCGGTGGCCTTGGAGGCCAGCGCCGAGGAACGGGACACACGGGGGTTGACCTCGATGACCGCATAATCAAAGCTGTCCGGATTCAGGGCAAACTGGCAGTTGCAGCCGCCCTCAATGCCCAGCTCGGTGATGATGTCCAGCGCAGCCGTACGCAGCATCTGGTACTCATAGTCGGTCAGCGTCTGGGAGGGTGCCACGACCACCGAGTCACCGGTGTGGATGCCCACGGGGTCCAGGTTCTCCATGTTGCAGACGGTGATGACGTTGCCCTTATGGTCACGCATCACCTCATACTCGATCTCTTTCCAGCCGGCGATGCACTTTTCCACCAGGATCTGATGGATGGGGGAAAGCCGCAGGCCGTTGGTGCCGATCTCGATCAGCTTTTCCCGGGTCTCGCAGATGCCGCCGCCGGTGCCGCCCATGGTAAAGGCAGGCCGGACGATGACCGGGTAGCCAATGCGGTCTGCACAGGCCAGAGCATCCTGCAAGGTCTCCACCACCTCCGAGGGGATGATGGGCTGGTGCAGCTTCTCCATGGTCTCCTTGAACAGCTCCCGGTCCTCTGCCCGGTCGATGGTCTCAGGCTTGCAGGCCAGCAGGCGGATGCCGGTACGGTCCAGATAGCCGGAGCGTGCCAGCTCCATGGACAGGTTCAGGCCCATCTGACCGCCCAGGTTGGGCAGCACAGAGTCCGGCTTTTCAATGTCCAGGATGCGCTCCACGACCTCCAGAGTCATGGGCTCGATATAAACATGATCCGCCACATCCGGGTCGGTCATGATGGTAGCGGGGTTCGAGTTCAGCAGAACGGTCTCGATGCCCTCTGCCTTCAGGGCGCGGCAGGCCTGGGTGCCGGAGTAGTCGAACTCGGCCGCCTGACCAATGATGATGGGGCCGGAGCCAATGACCAGCACCTTTTTGATCCGAGGGTCCTTGGGCATATCAGCGTGCCTCCTTTGCGGTCTTTACATTATCGAGGAAGCGGTCAAACAGGAACTCGGTGTCCTTGGGGCCGCCGTTTGCTTCCGGGTGGAACTGCACAGTAAAGCAGTTCCATTTTTTATACTGGATGCCCTCACAGGTGCCGTCGTTGGCGTTCACCTGGGCCACAACGCCCATCTCAGCGGGCAGCTCCTCCCCTACCACTGCGTAGCCATGGTTCTGGCTGGTGATAAAGGTGCGGCCGGAGGCAAAATCGGTCACAGGCTGGTTTGCGCCCCGGTGGCCGTACTTCAGCTTCACCGTCTTAGCACCTGCGGCCAGTGCAGACAGCTGATGGCCCAGGCAGATGCCAAAGGTGGGGATGCCCAGTTCAAAGATCTGCTTCAGGTTCTCGATGACCTCCACCGGCTCGGCAGGGTCGCCGGGGCCGTTGGACAGCATGATGCCGTCCGGTGCCAGGGCTGCCACCTGCTGTGCCGTGGCCGCAGCGGGCATGACCGTGACCTTGCAGCCACGCTTGACCAGGCAGCGCACGATATTGCGCTTGCAGCCGTAATGCATCAGCACAATGTGGGTCTCGCCCTTCTCGTTGTACACCTGGGGCTCTGCGCAGGTCACGCTCTTGACAGCATCGGTAACTGCATATGCCCGGATGGTCTCCAGGAGAGCCTGGGTCTTATCTGCATTGGCGGGGTCTGCCGGGTCAAACTCGGTCAGGATCGCGCCGTTCATAACACCGCTCTCCCGGATGATACGGGTCAGGTGGCGGGTGTCCACACCCTCGATGCCGATGGTGTTGTTCTTTTTCAAAAAGCTGTCCAGGGTCTCCTCACAGCGCCAGTTGGAGGGGGTCTTGCAGGCTTCCCGGACGATGTAGCCCTTAGCCCAGATCTGCTCGGACTCCATATCGTCCCGGTTCATGCCATAGTTGCCGATCAGGGGGTAGGTCTGGGTAATGATCTGGCCGTAGTAGCTGGGGTCGGTCAAGGTCTCCTGGAAACCCACCATGCCGGTGGAAAAGACGACCTCGCCCACTGTGACGCCCTGTGCGCCCACCGACTGGCCGGGAAAGACCATGCCGTTTGCCAAAAGAAGATATGCGTTCATAGGATACCTCACTTGCTATCAGGGTGCGGCGGACTTACAGGGTCTGCTTTGCTTCCTGCTTCATCTTGCGGCTGCCCAGGTGCACCAGAGGCAGCTTGCCCTCCT
>UQGD01000056.1 GCA_900540455.1 uncultured Faecalibacterium sp. | reverse complement strand
TCTCCCGAAAGGGAGAGGCTTTGGCAGGGGCGTAAAGTTTTCCGCTTATAAGCTGGCTTCTTTTGGCCGTTGACCGGTGAGGAAGAACGAGTGGACAGCCTTCCTCTGACTCCGATTAGGGAATACTCTTACTCCCCGGACAGAGGTTCCCGCAGCAAAGGCTGAAGCTGACGGCCTTGCAGGGCTGCGTCCAGGGTGGCGGGCAGAAGCTCCAGCCGGGCTTTCAGGCTTTGGGGCTTTCGGAGCCAGTCATCCTGGCCATAGGGCACAAAAAAGTAGTGTTTGCGCTGTGCCAGCCGGGCGATATTCTCGCCGGAAGCGGCCAGCCCATCGTTGGTTGAAAGGGCGATCACCACCGGTTTTGCCGCCCGCAGCAGGCTTTTGGCGGCCAGGCTTACCGGGGTGTCGGACAGCCCGGCGGCCAACCGGGCCAGGGTGGCCCCTGTACAGGGGGCGATCACCAGGCAGTCGGCCTGATTCTTAGGGCCTAGGGGCTCTGCGCCTTGCAGGGTGTCCAGCACAGGCCGTCCGGCGATCTGCTCCAGCCGTGCCCGCCAGTGGGCGGCGGTGCCAAACCGGGTATCCTGCCCGGCAGCGGCATAGCTCATCACCGGGATCAGCTGCCAGCCGTCCTGCACCAGCCGCTCGGCCTGTACCAGGGCTGCATCCAGGGTGCAGAAACTGCCGCAGACAGCAAAAGCCACCCGGCCCCGGGTCTTTTTATCCATTGCGCATCCTCCTTTCCTCCAGTATCTCCAGCACGGTCTGGGCTACCGCTTCTCCGGCGCTGTCCGGTGCGCAGAGGGCGGGCAGACGCAGTGCATGGAGGGCGGTGTGCCCCAGCTGGGCAGCGGCAGCAAAATCCGTGCCGCCAGGGCGGGAGGCCAGATCCACGATCAGAGCAGAGGGCGGCAGCTGCGCCAGCACCTCCCGGGTCAGCACCGGGGCGGGCACCGTGTTGACCACGGTATCAAATCCGGGCGCAAGCACCGGCAGGCGGGTCAAAGGGACGGCGGTCATGCCCAGACTTTGGGCATGGGCGCGCTGCGCCGGGCTGCGTGCCGCCAGGGTGACGCGGGCGCCCAGGGCGGCTAAGCGTACCGCCAGTGCCTGCCCGACCCGCCCAAACCCCAGCACCAGCACCGGCGACCCGGCAAGGGTGCGGGTGCGGTGGTGCAGCAGCAGACCGATGCAGCCTTCTGCAGTGGGCACAGCGTTGCGGAGCGCCAGCGGTTCCTGGTAGTAGTCCACCAGCTCAATGCCGCATTGCTGGGCGATGCGGCAGGCGTCGGGTCCGGGCAGACCGCCCAGGGCCAATGCGCCGGGCTTTGCCGCCCGCAGCAGACGGCAAAGCCCCAGCTGCTGTGCATCCAGCGGCATGGGCAAAAGCAGATAGTCTGCTGTGGCAAGCTGCTCTGCACCGCCCACCGCATACCCTGCCCGGGCCAGCGCCCGCCCTGCCGCTGCCTGCCGGGCATCGCTGCCGAATACTGCAAATTGCTCCTTCATTTTTGGTTTGCTCCTTCCGTGATGGTCTCGGGATATCCTATGCGGTGCGGCGGCAGGGGGTGAAGAGGGCGGGGGAGTGCAGCCTCATCTCTTTACTTTTCAGGAGGAAAAAAATGTGTTATACTATTGTTTAAATGTGCGGAGCTTTCGGGTCTGTGCAAGAAATGAGCAAGAGATGGAGAAACTACCCCGATGAACAAACGATTGGCGGCGCTGTGCATCGCACTGGTTCTGCTGCTGGTGCTGCTGCCGGGTGCGGCAGCAGCCGGGCCGGCACTGTCGGCCACTACAGCCTACTGCATTATGGATGCAGACACTGGTTTGGTGCTGGCGCAGCAAAACATGAACAAACGCCTGCACCCGGCCTCTATTACCAAGGTGATGACCCTGGGGCTGGCCTGCCAGCAGGCACAGGGTCAGTGGGAGGACGTATCCCTGACAGTAAGTCATGAGGATGTGTATTCTCTGGCTGGCACCGACTCCAGCCACATTGCGCTGCAGGTGGGGGAGCAGGTGCCCCTGACCGATGCGCTGTATGCCACCATGATGGCCAGCGCCAACGATGGCGCCAACCTGCTGGCTGAGTATTTCGGCGGCGGCACCATCGCCGGGGGCGTGGCAGAGATGAACGCACAGGTCGAAAAACTGGGCCTGAAGAATACCCATTTTGCCAACCCCCACGGCATCAGTGCCGACGACCACTATACCAGCTGCTATGATATGGCGCAGATCCTGCGCTGGGCGTTGACCCAGCCGGGGTTCGAGACCGTGTTCACCCGGCGGGAAATGTATACGATGGAGCCTACCAACATCCAGCCGGTGACCCGCTATTTTTCGCAGCAGGACGCCATGCGCATCGGTTCCAGCCGGTACTCGGTGCCCTCCATCCAGGGCTCCAAGATCGGCTACACCAACATTGCCCGTTACAGCTATGTCTGCCTGGCAGAGCAGAACGGAGTGCGGCTGATCTGCGTTACGATGGAAAGCCAGCTGAAACCCGATAAATACCGGGATGTAAAGGCGCTGTTGGATTACGCCTTTTCTACCTGGACCGGCTATACGCCCCTGGCGGAAGGTGCCGCCAGCGCACAGCTGACGGCGGCTGGCGGCGGCGGCCCGCTGGGAGAGGTCACGGTCCTCTCGCCGGGGGTGCAGCTGCTGCTGGCACCGGGCCTGACAGCCCAGGATGTGACAGTGGAGCTGGAGCTTCCCGCACGCTATCTGCTGGGCGCACCGCCTGAGGTCACGGCAGTATACACCGTGCAGGGGGGCACAGCGCAGCAGACCGCCAGTATCCGCCTGCCTGCCAAGATCCAGGGGCTGGAGGAGCTGCTGGCGCAGAATGTTGGCACCGAGCTGCTGACCAACAAGGACCTGCTGCCCCGGGGTTTCCCCTGGGGCGTGCTGGGGACCGGACTGCTGGCAGCAGTCGGCGCAGCCGCTTTGTGGCTGCGGGTCAAAGCCCGGCCTCGGGGCCGGGACCGCCGGCGGCACTGACCGCCGGATGCAGCAACGCTTTCGGAATACAAACCTATAAAGACATTGAGATCAGAGAGGAAGGTATTTTACCATGGGCAAATTTACGTTTACGCAGACCGAGATCCCCGGCGTGGTGATCATTGAGCCGCAGGTGTTCGGGGATGAGCGCGGCTACTTTATGGAGACCTACCAGAAGGACCAGTTCGCAGCGGCAGGCATCGACCGGGAGTTCGTGCAGGACAACCAGAGCCGCTCCAGCCGGGGCGTGCTGCGGGGGCTGCACTTCCAGAAAGAGCATACCCAGGGCAAGCTGGTGCGGGTGACCAAGGGCGAGGTCTTTGATGTGGCCGTGGACTGCCGCCCCCACAGCGCTACCTTTGGTAAGTGGGTGGGTGTGACCCTGTCGGAGCAGAACAAAAAGATGTTCTATATCCCGGAGGGCTTTGCCCATGGCTTTTTGGTGCTGAGTGATGATGCAGAGTTCTGCTACAAGTGCACCGATGTCTATGACCCCACCAGCGAGGGCGGCATCCCCTACGATGACCCCACCGTCAATGTGCAGTGGCCGGACTGCGGCTGCCCCCACAAGACCAGCGCAAAGGATAAGATGCATACCCCCTTTGCCGAGCAGAAGTTTGAGTATTTTGAAAAGTGGTGAACTGTGTGGCAAAATGGAAAGGGATGCTGAAAGGCTTCTGGCATTACCGGTATCTTTTGTGGAACCTGGTAAGCCGGGATTTTAAGCTGAAATACCGCCGCAGTGTGCTGGGCGTGGTGTGGAGCGTGCTGAACCCGCTGCTGATGTGCCTGGTGTACTGGGCTGTGTTCAGCAGTCTGATGGATATGCGGGGCAGCGGCATCGACAATTTCCCCGTCTTTTTGATGTGCGGACAGCTGCTGTTCAACTTTTTCAACGAGGCTACCTCTGCCAGCATGAGCAGTGTGCTGGGGGCGGCTCCGCTGCTGAAAAAGGTCTATATCCCCAAGTATATCTTCCCGCTGGAGAAATGCTGTTTTGCTATGGTCAACTGTGTATTCAGCTTTGTGGCGCTGGTGCTGGTAATGCTGTTTACCGGCAGCCCCTTCCACCTGACCATCATCCAGGCGCTGTATCCGCTGATCACCCTGTTCTTCTTTAGTCTGGGCGTGGGCCTGTTTTTGGCGGCCGCTACGGTGTTCTTCCGGGATATCATGCATATCTGGAGCGTGTTCATCACGGCGCTTTTGTATTTCTCGGCTATCTTTTACGACCCCGCCCAGATGACCTTTATGCTGGGCGGCTTCAATATGCAGCAGATCATTGCGCTGAATCCGATCTATTGGTATATCACCGGTTTCCGCCGCACATTGATGTGGGGCATCCCCCTGGACGGGAATATGATCCTGGTCTGCGGCGGCTGCGCAGTGGTGTCGATGGCGGTAGGTGTGTACCTGTTCCGCAGGATGCAGGACCGCTTTGTGCTGCACATTTAAGGAGGGGAACTATGGAGCCGATCATCAAGGTGGACAACGTGTCCATGTGCTTCAACCTCTCGACCGAAAAGCACGAGAGCCTCAAGGAATACCTGCTGGCCATGGTGCAGGGACGGCTGAAGTACGACGAATTCTATGCGCTGCGGGACGTGAGCCTGCAGATCATGCCCGGAGATTTTTACGGCCTGGTGGGGCTGAACGGCTCGGGCAAATCCACCCTGCTCAAGACCATTGCAGGGGTGTACAAGCCCACCAAGGGCCGGGTGACTGTGGGGGGCACCATTGCCCCCCTGATCGAGCTGGGTGCAGGCTTTGATATGGACCTGACTGCCCGGGAGAACATCTACCTCAACGGCACGGTGCTGGGCTTCTCCCCCAAGTATCTGGACGAGAAGTTTGACGAGATCGTGGAGTTCAGCGAGCTGCAGGATTTTCTGGATGTGCCGCTGAAGAACTATTCCTCCGGCATGGTGGCCCGCATCGGCTTTGCCATTGCCACCATCACCAAACCCGATATCCTGATCGCGGACGAGGTGCTGTCGGTGGGCGATTTCTTGTTCCAGCAGAAGTGCGAAAAACGGATGCAGGAGCTGATGGCCGGGGGCACTACGGTGATCCTGGTGTCCCATTCCATTGAGCAGATCGAGCGGATGTGCAGCAAGGTGGCCTGGCTGAGCCATGGACACCTGAAGATGGACGGGGATACAGCTACGGTCTGCGCAGCATACAAGGCCGTGCAGCGGGGTGAAGTCTGACCATGGACCAGAGAATGAGACGTGTGAAGGACCTGGCGGGCTATGCCGTGCAGCTGACCCGGGACGAGGGTCTGGGCACGATGCTGGTGCGGGGCGCAGGCTTTGTGCGCCGCCGGTTTTTCGGCAAGCGGGCCCGGTATCTGCCCACAAAAAAGGTGCTGCAGGCCCAGCGGGCGGAGTGTGCCGCAGCCCCCGGCGGGCTGCCGTCCATCAGCATCCTGACGCCGCTGTATAATACGCCGGAAAAATACCTGCGGGAGTTTTTGGACTCCTTTGTGAATCAGACCGCCCCCAATGGGCAGCTGGTGCTGGCAGATGCCTCCGACCCGGACCATGCCGAGGTGGGGGTCATCGTGCGGGAATATCAGGCAAAGAATCAACGCATTGTATACAAAAAGATCGAAAATCAAGGCATTGCCGCCAATACCAACGCCGCTGCCGCCCTGGCCGAAGGGGATTACCTGGCGCTGGCAGACCACGACGACATCCTGGCCCCCCATGCTATGTACACGATGGGCAAGGCCATTTTGCAGCTGCGCCAGCAGGGCCTTGCGGACGATTTTTTGTACAGCGACGAAGCTCTGTTTGAAAAGAGCATCCGCCGCCCCCGGGCGGCCCACTTTAAGCCGGACTATGCCCCGGATTACCTGCTGTGCTGCAATTACATCTGTCATCTGGCGGTGTTCCGCCGCAGTTTGTATCAGGAGCTGGGCGGCGAGCGGCCAGAGTGCGACGGCAGCCAGGACCATGACCTGTTCCTGCGGCTGGCGCAGCGCACCGGCGGCGCAGCCCATGTGCCCCAGGTGCTGTATTATTGGCGGGTCCATGCCGGGTCCACCTCTGGCGGGGCCGATGCTAAACCCTATGTGGCTAACGGAGCCAAAAAAGCCCTGGCAGATCACCTGGCCCGCACCGGCGGTCGGGGCACGGTGGAGGATGGCCTGTACCCCAGCACCTACCGGGTAAAGTGGGAGATCCAGGGCAGCCCCAAGGTCAGCATCCTGATCCCCAATAAGGACCATACCGCAGAGCTGGAGCAGTGTCTGCACAGCCTGTGGACCAAGACCCAGTGGGAGCATTTCCAGGTCATCGTGATCGAGAACAACTCCACCGACCCGGAGACCTTTGCGTATTACAAAAAGGCACAGAACCGCTACGATGGTCTGCAGGTGGTGCAGTGGCCGGGGCAGGGGTTCAACTTTTCTGCCATCAACAATTATGGACGTCAGTTTGCAGACGGAGAGTACCTGCTGCTGCTGAACAATGACGTGGAGGTCATCAACGGGGATTGGCTCACCGAGCTGCTGCGCCAGTGTGCCCGCCCGGATGGGGCGGCGGCAGCCGGCGCAATGCTCTACTACCCGGACGATACCATCCAGCACGCCGGTGTCATCACCGGACTGGGGGGCTATGCAGGCCACAGCCATAAGTATAAGCGCCGGGGCAGCGGGGGCTATATGTTCCGTGCAGGCACGGTGCAGGATCTGTCCGCTGTGACCGGGGCCTGCCTGCTGGTCCGTGCCGACGTGTGGGATGCGCTGGGCGGCCTGGACGAGGCGTTTGCGGTGGCCTTTAACGATGTGGATTTCTGCCTGCGGGTGCGGGACAGCGGCGAGCGGATCATCTGGACACCCTATGCGCAGCTCTATCATCACGAGAGCAAGAGCCGCGGAGACGACGAAAAAGACCCGGTCAAGGCGGCACGGTTTGCGGCGGAACAGCAGCGGCTGTATGCGCTGCACGGGGGCAAGCAGGGGCTGCTGGCCGACCCCTACTATAACCCGAACCTGACCCATGACCGGGAGGATTTTTCGGAAAGCGATGATCTCCGGGGCCTGAAACAGGGCCGGGTGGAGGTGTTCCCGCCGCCGGCCAGCCAGAAAAGGGAGGCGCTGTAATGAACATTCAGGGGCATTTCGAGACCATTACCCGGCATAAGATGCTGGTGATGCGGTACTGCTTTGAATGTGGGCTGTATGCACAGGGTCTGGCACATGACCTGAGCAAGTACAGCCCGACGGAGTTTATCCCCGGCTGCATCTATTACCAGGGGGACCACAGCCCCAATGAAGCAGAACGGCAGGCCCGGGGGTATACCTCGGCTTGGCTGCATCATAAGGGGCGCAATAAGCATCACCTGGAATATTGGATCGATTACGGCAATACCAAGCAGGGCATGGTGGGGATGAAGATCCCCCTGCGGTATGTCTGCGAGATGGTCTGTGACCGGGTGGCCGCTAGTCAGGTCTACTTGGGAGACCGGTATACCGATGCCGCTGCCTGGGAGTATTACGAGCGCAGCAAGGATCATTATATCCTTCACCCGGAGACCCGCGCGCTGCTGGAAAAGCTGCTGAAAATGGTCCGGGATAAGGGCCGCCAGCGGACGTTTGCTTACATTCGTGCGCTGCTGGGCTGCGAAACGGATTACTAACAGGAGAATTTCTGCGATTTATACGGGAGATTCCCGCTTTTTCGAGAAAAAGCGGGGCAAAAAGCTTCTTATTTGGCCCGTGCATTTGCACGGGCCGGTTTTTGTGTTTGGGGACGAACCCTCTCAGTCGCCTGGCGGAAGAGGGAGCTTTCGGGACGAACCCTCTCAGTCGCCTGCGGCGACAGCTCTCCCGAAGGGAGAGCCCTTGGCAGAACCAGCAAGTTTCGTCCACACCGGTCAACGGCAGAAG
>UQGD01000055.1 GCA_900540455.1 uncultured Faecalibacterium sp. | reverse complement strand
CTTACCTGGTCAACACCGGCTGGAACGGCACCGGCAAGCGCATCTCCATCAAGGATACCCGCGGCATCATCGACGCTATCCTGAGCGGCGCTATCAACGAGGCACCCACCAAGACGATCCCCCACTTCGGCTTCGAGGTGCCCACCGCACTGCCCGGCGTTGATCCCGCCATCCTGGACCCCCGCGACACCTATGCAGATGCCGCTCAGTGGGAGGAGAAGGCAAAGGATCTGGCTCAGCGCTTCATCAAGAACTTTGCTAAGTACGAGGGCAACGAGCACGGCAAGGCCCTGGTGGCTGCCGGCCCCCAGCTGTAAGCTGAACCCCCCCGCATAAGACCCCATAAACAGTCCAAGGCCCCTGCCGATACCGGCAGGGGCCTTGGTTTTTGTTTTTTCAGGGCATTATCTCAGCATCTGCCGCCGTGGTGATGCCCGCCGCGGCCCGGACAGTTTTGCCGGGGACAGGCAAGCCCCGGCAGAGCCAAGGCGCAAGGCTCAGACCAGGCGTCCATCCTCGATATGCAGCACCTGCTGGGCCATAGCGGCGATCTCCGGGTTATGGGTCACAAGGATCAGGGTCTGGCCAAAGCGGGCAGCGCAGCTGGTGAGCAGCTCCATGGTCTCTTCCCCGGTCTTTTTGTCCAGGTTGCCGGTGGGCTCGTCCGCAATGATCAGCTCCGGCTTTGCCAGCACCGACCGGGCAATGGCAGCCCGCTGCTGCTGGCCGCCGGACAGCTCCGAGGGGAACTTTTTCAGCTTATCGGACAGGCCCAGCGTGCCCACCACCTCCTCAAAAAAGGCGGGGTCCGGCCTGCGGTGGTCCAGCTTCAGGGGCATCAGGATGTTGTTTTGCACACTGTATTCCTCCAGCAGGTTGAAGCGCTGGAACACAAAGCCCATATGGCGGCGGCGGAACACCGCCCGCTCTGCGTCCGGCATGGCGCCCACATCCTGGCCCTGCAGCAGCACCTGGCCGCTGGTGGGCTGGTCCAGCCCGCCCAGAATGTGCAAAAAGGTGGATTTGCCCGACCCGCTGCGCCCGATGATGGCGTAAAACACCCCCTGCTCAAAGTCATAGCTGACCCCGTTCAGGGCGTGGACCTCGCCGGAAGCGGTCTTATAGGTCTTGGTCACATCTTTTGCTGAAAGCAGGATGCTCATAACGTCTCCCTTCCTTTCCAGAGCTTTGCCTTTGCGGCCAGGGCCACCAGGGCTGCGCCGCCAAAGGCCAGCAGCATAGGCCCGACCATGTCATTCAGCCCAATGCCGCGGCTCTCCCAATATCCCACCAGGCCCTGGATGGCCTCCACCAGGCTGATCTGCTGCGGTAGCTCCGTGGGCAGGGTGGGGTTTGCGTAGGCATGGACCCGTTTTTGACCAGCGTACAAAAGGTACAGCACGCCCCCGCCTGCCAGGGCGGTAATGGCCCGGGCGGCGGCCTTGCCCAGCACCCGGCCGGTCAGCTGCAGCCGGGACATCCCAATGGCCCGCAGCAGGGCAAACTTTTTTTGTTCCTCCACGGTCTCCAGGCTCATAGCGCCCGCCAGGATCAGCAGAGCCGTCACGGCCACACAGCCGCTCACCGCATACAGCAGCACGATCACCTGCACCTGTTCCTGGTCCTCTACGCTGATCCGCGCCCGGTTATTCAGAAATCCCAGTTTATGCTCCTTGCTCACATCCGATACCATCCGGTCGGTCAGCTGCAGATTGCCGCGCATATCTGCCCAGAGGTTGATCACTTCAAATCCGGCAGGGGCGTCGGCCCGGTAACCAAAATAGAAGGCATTGCCCACGCCGCCCCCGTCCGGCGCATCCCACACCGCATCGGCGGGCATAGCGTCCAGGGCCTTTTGCAGTCCCGCCGGGGACAGCACCACGGTATAGGGGTCGTGGATATGGCCGCCATTTCCGTTGGCCTCCTGGGAGATGCGCCGCACCGCTGCGGGCAGCTCCAGCGATGCCAAGTCGGTTTTTTCCTTATTATAAAAATGCACCGTGATGGGTCCCTGGGGCAGAGTGTAGTCTCGGCTGGAGATATCCTCTCCCGGCTGGAGGTAGACCGAGCCGTATCCCTTATACTGTGCCCAGTCATCGGTCAGCCGTCCGTCATTCACGCTTTCATCGGGGAAGCACAACAGGGCCAGGTCCCCCGCTTCAAAGGCGGCGGTATCCTCCCCCAGCTGCAAAAAATCCCACTGGCCGCCCACCACCAGCAGGCTGGCAGTGCGCCGGGGCATCCCCGCAAAGGAGAGGCCCACGTCCTTTTGCAGGCGGGCACGGACGGAAGCAATGCCCGGGATGCGGGACAGCTCCTCTAACTGCTGGGGCGTGATCAGCACGCCGGAGCCAATGCGGGTCTTCGGGTCCATATCGGACTGCTTTAACACCTGGTAGTGGGACTGGTTGGTAAGGTTCTCCCGCACCAGCAGCGGCGTCTGGGACTCCAGCAGGGGCATCACCGTCACCATACCAAACACGCACAGCAGCACCCCGATCAGCCCATTGCGCAGCCAGCGCACCCGTCGGGCTGCCCCTTGCCGCAGCTGAAATCCGCCGGTCAGCGGGGTGCGCACTGCCACCCAGAACAACAGGGTGCGGGCCAGAGCGGTGACCGCCAGCCACAAAACCACCAGCAGGCCCAGCTGGCCCCAGGGCAGCGCCACCTTCACCGGCACGCTGTCGGTGTAGGCCAGAAGCCGCAGCCCCACCCAGGTCAGCCCTGCGCCCAGCGGCACGCCCAGCACCAAGGCAGGCAGCAGCAGCAGGCCGGTCTCGGTAAGGCAGAGCTGCCACAGCTGGCCCCGGGTCATGCCCAGGCTGCGCAGGGTTACAAAGCTGTGTACGTCCCCCGGCAGCTGCATCAGATACACGCACAGCACCGACACCCCCGCTACCGCCAGGATCATAGTCAGGTACAGCCGGGGGGATATATTCCCCCCTTCCGGAGCAAGGATAGCCTTGTTTTCCATAGGTATCGTATCCACACCGCTGCGTGTCTCCATCAGGTATTCCCGCAGGGCGTTGCAGTCGTTTTTCAGCGGCCCAGGCTCGGTCTCCGGGTCATGCCGGGGCTGGATGAAGTAGGAGAAGCCCGGCGGGTCCACCACCAAACCGCGGGACTGGGCGTGGCCGGCCATTTTCTCCTGCACCACCTGGGCTTCCTCCGGGGTCACCACCGCCCCCACCAGGGGCCAGACGGCGTTTTCACTCCACATCCAGCGATCCGTAAAGGGACGGATCACGCCGGTGAGGGTATAGCTGCGCTGGATGACCAGGGTCTCGCCCCCGCAGCGGATGACGATATCCAGGTCGATCTTTTGGCCGGGGACGGCTTCCAGCCCCATCTCGGCCAGAACGTCCTCCTCGATGGCCACCTCCCGCAGAGCGGACGGCCATGCGCCGGACGCCAGCTCCAGCCTGCCCAGCTCCCGCAGCCCCTCGTCTATCGTGCCAACGCTCACGCCGCCTCGGGTGGTGCCATAGCACTGCATCTGGCCCCAGCGTTTGGCTCCGGCCCAGCGGGACAAGAACTCTGCGTCCTGGGGCTGGCCGTTGGGCAGCGCATAGTACCAGCTGCCGTACAGGTTCTGGCGGTAGCTGGCGTTGGTGGCCTGGATGCTGCCTAAAACAGACAGGGACATCAGCGCAAAGCCGAAGCTCACCAGCAGCACCAACACGACCAGCCCGCTGGAACGCCGCTTGCGCCGCACCCCCTGCACCGCCAGGGAAAACAGCTCCTTGTCCATACAATGCACCTCCTGCGATATAATGGCGGTTGTTATCAATTTTGATCGCTGGGCCCGGGGAAGGATCCTTCCCCGGGCCAGCGCCAGTACGAAACATGCAAGGCTTTATGCTTTGGAAAATATTACCAACAACTCATTTTGCCGGGTATGAAGCGGCACAAAACTCTTTTTAATACCCATGGCAAGTCGGCGTGCCATACTCATAATTTACACTTGCGATCTCGGTATAGCCGCAGCTATCGCAAATATCCTCTTCCAGGATCTTATAAACTGGATAAGCGTCAACACCCTTTTTTCCATGGCTGCACGGCTGATCATCGGTATGATCGTATGTACGGCTGGTATGCCGACTCATATCACCTCTTTCACAGCTCGGACAAGAGTATACATTGGTGTAGGGTTCCGATTCATCCGATGCAAAGGCCGGAACACACAAAACCGCAAAAATCATGGAAAGGGACACAATACCTGCCAACAACTTTTTCATAATAATCTCCTTTTCTGTTATAAATAAACTTTATCCGTACAAGCACATCTTCTGCATTGGTCTCACATCCTTTCCAAAAATATTCTTTCCCCTCTTGCATCTCCCCGGATTTATGTTAAAATCGAGCCAACATCCGAGAGGAAGCCAAGGAGGGAGATCTTTTTATGAACATGGTTTTTATTGGGGAGTACATCCAAAAGCGCCGCAAATCCATGGGGCTGACCCAGGAGGCCTTCTGCCGTGGCATCTGCGACTGCGCCACCCTCTCCCGCATTGAAAACGGCCGTGTCACTCCCCGCAAAACGGTCATCAGCGCCCTGCTCCAGCGGCTGGGCCTGCCGGAAGAAAACTACTACGCCTTCCTCAGCAAAAACGAACTGGAGATCGAAGCGCTGAAAAAGGAGATCATGGGCTATAACATTGCAGAAAAACCGGACGAATGTGCCGCAGCCCTGCAAAAGCTCCGGGCGCTGACCGAGCCGGACGATCTGCTCACCCAGCAGTTCACCCTGCGCTCCCAGGCTCTTTTATCCCGCCTGAAAGGGGGCACCCCGCAGGAGGAGCTTGCCCTTTTGCATCAGGCGATGTGCCTGACCAACCCCGGCTTTGCGCTGGACCAGATCGGGCAGTTTTTGTACACCTTTGAGGAGGTAAAACTGCTGAACCAGATCGCCCTGTGCTACTCTGACCTGGAACAGCACCCGCAGGCGCTGTCCATCTACTGCCAGCTCATCGAGTATATCCAGCGGCACTACCCGGAGGTCATCCTGAAAAACGGCCAGCTGCATATGATCCTGTGCAACTACGCCCGGGAGCTGAACATCACCCAGCAATACCAGCAGAGCATCCTGATCGCAGAAAAGGGGCGCGCCGCCTGTGTCCAGTATTCACACTATCAATTTCTGCCCGATTTTCTGGCCCTGATGGCCGAGTGCTACCACTTCTGCGGGCAGGATGAAAAGAGCGCCGACCACTATCTGCAAGCCTACTATCTCTACCGTGCCCTGGGCGACCGCACCTGCATCCAGCTGGTGTGCAAGGAAGCAAAGGAATATTTGGGCATGGAGTTTCCGTATCAACCGCACTCGCCCCGTCCGGGTATTGCCCCGTCCGGGTATTGCCTCATCCGTCGGCATCGGCTGATCCGGCTCCGGCTGAGAGGAGGAGCTGGGCGCAGAGCTGCTGCTTGGGGCGGAGGTGTCGTCCGCCGCACAGCACACGGCCAGCGGCACAGCCGCCAGCAGAACACAGCAAACCAAAACCGCCGCAAGTTTGTTCCAAAGCTGTTTCATCCTCAAAAACCTCCTGTGATCCCATCGTTTGCAGCTACCGCCCCTCCGCACGAGCCGTGGATGCGGTCTGCCATTGTAAATTGTAAGTTGTTTTCATTGTAGCACGAAAGAGGGCCTTTTTTCCATAGCATTCCGTGCAAAAAATGGTATACAACACAAAAAAGCCGCGGAGTTTTTCTCCAACGGCTTTTTTCTTTTGTTTTCTTTTATTTTATGGGGCGGCCCCTTCCTCGTCCCAGCGGGTCAGGAGCAAAGTGCCCAACTCCCCAAGAGGCTGTTCCGGCGGCAGGGACTGCAAATACTCCCGCAGGGCGGCTTTTGCCTCCTCCTCGGGGCGGTAGTATAGCTCTCGGCCCAGGCCATCGAGCACAAGGGTGGCAAATTCCACCTCCTGCATCTGCGGGTCCTCTTGCAGCAGGCGCAGGGTGTCCTCCGGTTTTTCTAAAAGGCGCTGGGCCAAAGCGGCAAAGCAGTCCTCCGTATAGGCCCCGTCCGAGCGTTTCAACTCTTCCAGGAGCTGACCGACCGTCTCCTGCGCAAAGCTCTCCGCCGTCAGCGGCGGGTCTTGTGCGGGCCGTGCCCGGCCAAAAAGCAGGATTGCCGCCAAAACCACTGCCGCCCCAGCGGCAAGCAGAAAAACGCCTTTGTGCTGTTTCATCGCCCTTTTTGCCCCTCCAATCAGTTTCTCTCTGTGATTTCCAGCACTCCGCTTTTCTGACTTTGACTTGCCAAAACATTTTGGATTGCAGATTGATCACTATTCGAAACACGGACACAGCCGTATGTAGGACGCAATGGATATCTCGGCAGACCTGCACTAGATGCAGGAGCAGGATCTCCTCCATGAATCCATATTCCAGAACGTCCCGCATCATGTGCAATTCCGCTTTGCGGTGTTGTTGACACATATTTATACGGTCCGTACGAATACGTATTTGAATGCGGCCCTGCAAGTTTTGCATCGTAAATGCCTGTTGGTGTATTACCCTTATATTGATTCATTGGCCCGTTACTTTCTGCCAATCCCAAACATTCACAGGACAAGAGTCTCATCCCTGAGGCTGCATAAATATCGAGCACGCCCTTATAGTTTCTGTTTGAAGGCAACACAACATTTATCTTCCATGTGCTTAGTCGGGGAATCCTCGACGGCGTTTCATATGTCGGGTTTTTATATTGGAAATATCCGCTTTCTTTTTCCTCGCTTATATATTGAGAAACCCACCTAGAAACATCATTTAATGTGGTTTTTGCTTTTTCATCTATTTCATTTTTACCGATTTCACGCAAGGTCATTTGCAGAGTTTTTATATCTCCGTAGGAATATGCATGAAACAAATAGTTCGAAATCCATTTAAGATCACGGTTGCTCAACCCGGAAATTTGTTGAAGAAAAACCTCTGGGGAGTTTTCAAATTCTTTTGCAATTTCAAATGCCAGTTGTTCTGCATACGCACCATCAGCCAACTGCAGGTTATCAATATCAGAGCCACTTAGAGCCAATGTTTTTAAACCGCAAGGGCTCGCAACTATACCAACAGCCAGTGCAAAAATTTTCATGAAAGTTCGCCTGTCAAGCTTTTTCATTTCATTTTTCCTTTCTACAATCAATTTCTGGTGCATATCTGGTATATATTTTTAATTTTCAGTTCTCTGCATTGGAATCATGCCCTTCCAAATTTCTTAATATTAGTATAGCACGCTCACCCCTCTTCCACCATAGCATTCCGTGCAAAAAATGGTATACAACACAAAAAGCCGTGGAGTTTTTCTCCAACGGCTTTTTTGCAGCTCTATCTTCAGTTTATACGCCGGAATATGCCTGGAAGCCGCCGTCCACCGGCAGGACGATGCCATTGATGAAGCCAGCGGCCTCATTGTTCACCAGGAACAGCAGCGCGCCCTCCAGCTCATCCGGACGGCCCATACGGCCTGCGGGGGTGCCTGCCAGGATCTTCTGTGCACGGGCGGTGGGGGTGCCGTCCTCATTGAACAGCAGCCGCTCGTTCTGCTCCGATGCAAAGAAGCCGGGAGCAATGGCGTTGACCCGGATGCCCTCCTTGCTGAAATGCACCGCCAGCCACTGTGTAAAGTTGGACACCGCCGCCTTTGCGCCGGAGTAAGCCGGGATCTTGGTCAGCGGGGTAAAGGCGTTCATGCTGGACAGATTGATGATGTTGCAGCCCGGGCGGCCCAGCATCTGCCGTGCAAACACCTGGGTGGGGATCAGCGTGCCCAGGAAGTTCAGATCCAGCACACTGGAAACATTCTCCGGCGAGATGGTGAAGAAGGTCTGCAGCAGGGAGTTGTCCACATCCCCAGCCTCATAAAACTCCTTATCCGTATTGGCCTTGGCGCTGTTGCCGCCTGCGCCGTTTACCAGGATATCACAGGGGCCAAGATCCTCCAGCACCTGCTGTGCCGTCACCTTGCAGTCGCTTTCCACCAGCACGTTGCACTGATAAGCCCGGGCAATGCCGCCCTCTGCAACGATCTCGTCGGCATAGACCTGCGCTTTGGATACGGTGCGGTTCAGCAAAGCCACCTTAGCGCCGGCTCGCGCCAGCACCTTTGCCATATCCGAGCACAGCACACCGCCTGCACCAGTGACCACCGCTACTTTGCCTGTGAGGTCTGTGTTCAATACATTTTGCTTCATTGGAGTTGCCTCCCCTTTCTATCTGTATGCAGCACCGGGCCTTCTGCCCGGCAAGTCCTACTTTTATTGTACTGTTTTTTTGTTGTTTATCAACACTCGTTGGACAACTGCTCATAGAAATACCAAAAGAGGGTTAAATTATACGGCAGCTGCAGAATACAAAAAGAAAAGCGCCGGATCATTCATCCAGCGCTTTTTGTGGTGCACCTCCAGGGACTCGAACCCTGGGCCCACTGATTAAGAGTCAGTTGCTC
>UQGD01000054.1 GCA_900540455.1 uncultured Faecalibacterium sp. | reverse complement strand
AGGGCTCTCCCTTCGGGAGAGCTGTCGAGCGCAGCGAGACTGAGAGGGTTCGTCCGGAATCAACCCTCCACAAAATGAAACACGCCCTCCATCGGGGACAACTTTCCCGACGAAGGGCGCATACACAGGGCAAGGGGCAGCTTCTCCCCCTCACCGTTCGCTGACACTGGTAGGGATACGGACGGTATACTCGATATAGCCGTCCCGTTCCTCCCGATGTGCAGTAGCGGGCACGCCATTATCGGTCATGAGCCGGATGGCGTGGTCTATGGTATTCATGAAGATCCGCACATCCTTGACCATTGGCAGGCGGCGCTGCGCACGGGGCACCCCGTTCAGCATCTGGTCTATGTACACATCGGTAGCCCGGGCATTCAGGCGATGCTTTGCAATATACAGCAGCGCCTCGCTGCGGCGGTTTTCCGGCAGGCGCAGCACCGCCCGGGCATGGCGCTCGGTAAGGCCATTATCCAGGGTGAACTGCTGCTGGTCTGCGGTCAGCTGCAGCAGCCGCAGCTTATTGGCCAGGGTCGGCTGCGCCAGGCCCAGCCTGCGGGCGGCTTCGGCCTGGGTACAGCCCCACAAAGCCAACACATCCCGCAGCCCGGCTGCCTGCTCAAAGGGGTTCAGATCCGCTCTTTGCAGGTTCTCCAGCAGACCCAGCGCCGCACTTTTGGGGTCTGGCCCCTCCCACAGCAAAGCGGGCACCCGCTCCATCCCCGCCAGCTTGCAGGCACGGAGCCGCCGCTCCCCTGCCACCAGCTCATACCCATCCGGCGTTTTGCGCACCGAGACCGGCTGCAGCAGCCCATTCTCCCGGATGCTCTGCGCCAGGCTTTCCAGCTGCTGGGGATCAAAGCTCCTCCGCGCCTGAAACGGCGAGGGCCGGATCTCCTCGATGGGCAGCGCGTAGACTTTACCGGCGTTTTTCTTTTCAAACAACATAGATTTCAGGCCCTCCCCACGCATTTCCCGTTTGATTTTCCACCTTGGTTCTGCGTCCATGTGGAAAACCCATCTGCTTTCGTTCACTTTTTCAGTGTATCACAAACAGGAAAACCCTGCCAGAAAAATCGTTCGGCAGGGTTTTCAGGGCTGCGCCGGGTTTCGGCTTTATTTCAGCGGACTTTTGGCAATTTTACCGCCATTGCGGGGGTAAGCTGTCGGGGTTTGCGATATCTTTTCGCACAAAATCAGGGTGCGCTCATCGCCGCCGGGCAGCTGGACGCTGCGGGTCTCCCGCCAGGCGCCGCCCAGCTTTTTGATGGCGCCCTGGGCGGCGGCCAGCTCCTCTGCGCCGGAAGCCCCCTTCATGGCCAAAAAGTGCCCCCCTACCCGCACCAGCGGCAGGCAGTACTCCGCCAGCATGGGCAGCGCTGCCACCGCCCGGGCGCTGGCCAGGTCAAAGGTCTCCCGCCAGGATTTTCGGGCGGCTTCCTCCGCGCGCTCCTTGGCAAACTCCACCCCGGTAAGCCCCAGCTGGGCGCAGGCGTACTTCAAAAACTCCACCCGCTTGCCGGTGGGCTCCATCAGGGTCAGTTCCAGGTCCGGCTTATAGATCTTGGTGACGATGCCGGGGAACCCTGCCCCAGCGCCCACGTCCACCATACGGCCAGCCACTTCCGGCTGGCTGGCAAACAGCAGACTGTCCACAAAATGCTTATCCTCAATGCCCTCCGGGTCGGTGATGGCGGTCAGGTTGACCTTTTGGTTATAATCCACCAGCAGTGCGGCATAGGCATCCAGCTGATCCAGCTGGGTACCGGTGAGAGAAATGTTCCACATGGAACATTTTTGGGCGAGACGCTCCTTATCGATCATGGTCATTCTTCCTTTCTGCCTGCCAGGGCGGCCAGGGCAATGCTGAGCTGGGCCAGATCCGAGGGCGACACCCCCGGGATACGCCCGGCCTGCCCCAGGTTGAGCGGTCGGATGCGGGAGAGCTTCTCCCGTGCTTCCAGGGTAAGACCCGTCAGCACATCATAGCAAAAATCGTCGGGTATCCGTGTTTTTTCATGTCGGGCCACCTCCCGGATCATGCGGTCCTGCCGGGCGATGTAGCCAGCGTACTTGATCTCGGTCTCCAGCCGCTCGGCCAGCATGGGGGTGATCTCTGCCCCCCAGCCAATGACCTGCGCCACCAGCGGGTAGCTGATCTCCGGCCGGCGCAGCAGCTCCTCGGCCACGCCGCCTTCCGCTGCCGGGGCAAGCCCTGCCGCCGTCATGGCTGCCTGCAAAGGGGCTGTGCGCAGATGGGCAGCGTGCAGCCGTGCCCGCTCTGCCTCCAGGATCTGCTGGGTATGCTGGAACTTGGCCCAGCGGTCCGGCTGGACCAGGCCATATTCCCAGCCGATGGGGGTCAGGCGGGTATCCGCATTATCCTGCCGCAGGGTCAGCCGGTACTCGCTGCGGCTGGTCATCATCCGGTAGGGGTCCAGTACCCCTTTTGTTACCAGATCATCCACCAGGGTGCCCAGGTAGCTGGTATGCCGGGGCAGCACCAGCTGGCTTTTGCCCAGAGCGGCGCGGGCGGCGTTCAGGCCCGCCAACAGTCCCTGCGCGGCGGCTTCCTCATAGCCGGAGGTGCCGTTGAACTGCCCGGCCCCGTACAGCCCCCCTACCGCCTTACATTCCAGCGTAGGCTCCAGGGCGGTGGGGTCGATGCAGTCGTACTCGATGGCATAGGCCGGGCGCAGGATCTCCAGATGCTCAAAGCCCCGGATGCTATGGTAGAAGGCGTTCTGCACATCCTCCGGCAGGCTGCTGGACGCCCCTTGCAGATACATCTCCTCGGTGTTCTCCCCGCAGGGTTCCACAAAGATGGGGTGACGATCCTTGCCGGCAAAGCGGACGATCTTATCCTCAATGGAGGGGCAGTACCGCGGGCCGATCCCTTCGATCATGCCGCCGTACAGAGGGCTGCGGTGGATGTTGTCCAGGATGATCTTATGGGTCTCCGGGTTCGTATAGGCGATCCAGCAATCCACCCGGTTGTGCATGGGGGCCTCGGTCATAAAGCTGAAAGGCTGCAGCTCTGCATCCGGGTCTCCGGGCTGCCGCTCCAGCTTGTCAAAGTCGATGCTGCGGCGGTGGACCCGGGCGGGGGTGCCGGTCTTGAACCGGCGCAGCGGCAGCCCCGCCGCCCGCAAACTTTCGGTAAGGGCACAGGCGGCATGCTGACCGTCCGGGCCGGAGGCATAGCTGGCATCGCCCACAAAGATCCGGCCCCCCAGGTTGGTGCCGGTGGCCAGCACAACGCACTTGGCCCCATACTCAGCGTGCAGCTGGGTGCGCACGCCCTCTACCCTGCCCTGGCGGATCACCAGCTCCACCACTTCGGCCTGATGGATGGCAAGGCCGGGGGTCAGCTCCAGCGCCTGCTTCATATAGGCATGGTAGCGGCTGCGGTCGGTCTGCACCCGCAAAGCGTGCACCGCCGGGCCTTTGCCCTTATTCAGCATCCGGCTTTGCAGGTAGGTGGCGTCGGCGGCCAGGCCCATCAGCCCGCCCAGAGCGTCCACCTCCCGCACCAGGGTGCCCTTTGCCGCCCCGCCGATGCTGGGGTTGCAGGGCATATTGCCGATGCCGTCCAGGCTCATAGTAAAAATAGCGGTGCGTGCCCCCAGCCGGGCCGCCGCATGGGCGGCCTCGATGCCGGCATGACCCGCGCCGATCACGATCACATCATAATCTGCTAGATGGTTCATATGGTTTTTGCTCCTGTTTTTCCGGGGTCCCTCCCCCCTGTTACTTCCCTACGCAGAACCGCTCAAACACCTGGTCGATCACACGTTCGGAGGCATTTTCCCCCGTCAGCTCACAGAGCGCATCCAGGGCGTCGTCCACACAGACGGACACGGCGTCCAGACCAAAGCCCCCGGCCGCTGCGTCCAGCGCACTGGCCAGCGCATCCCGGGTGCGGGTGGCGGCAAACAGCTGCCGCTGCCCGGACAGGCAGGCCGCATGGGGGTCCACCTTCTGGGTCCCCAGCACCCGGGCCACCGCTGCCTCGATCCGCTTCCGTGCGCCCGGATCCTGGCAGGACACCGGCAGCAGGATGGAAAAATACGGGGCCACGGCCTCGGCATCAAACAAGGTAGGCCGGTCCTCCTTGTTCACCAGCGCAATGGCGGGGCGTCCGGCGCAGCGGGCCGCCAGCTCCAGGTCCTGCGCTGTCAGCGGCTCGGAGCCATCGAACACCGCCAGGATCAGCCCGGCTTCCTCCAGCTTCTTCCAGCTGCGGCGGATGCCCTCGGCCTCTATCTGGTCCTGGGTCTTGCGCAGGCCCGCCGTATCAAACAGATTCAGCCGCACCGACCCCAGCTGCACCGCCTGCTCCACCACATCCCGGGTGGTGCCGGGCACGGGTGCTACAATGGCCCGGTCAAACCCGGCCAGCAGGTTCAGCAGGGTGGATTTGCCTGCATTGGGGCGGCCCAGGATGGCACAGTCCACCCCCTCCCGCAGAACAGCGCCTGCGTCGTAGCCGTCGATCAGCGCATCCAGGGCTGCTTTTGCCTGGGTAAGCTGGGCGGTCAGGGTCTCCGTCTCCAGAGCAGGCACGTCCTCCTCCGGAAAATCCACCCAGGCGGCCAGGTGGGCGCGCAGTGCCGTCAGCATCTCCTTCTGCCCCCCGATGGCCCGGGCCAGCGCTCCATCCAGCGCGGCATTGGCCAGCGCAGCCCCCTGCCGCCCCTGGGCAGAGATCAGGTCGGCCACCGCTTCCGCCTGGGTCAGGCTGAGCTTCCCGTTCAAGAAAGCGCGGCGGGTATACTCGCCCGGGGCAGCGGGCGCCGCACCTGCGGCAATGCAGCTTTCCACCAGGCGGCGTGCCACCGCAGTGCCGCCGTGACAGGACAGCTCCACCACATCCTCCCCGGTATAGCTGTGGGGCGCCCGGAAGAACAAGGCCACTCCCTGGTCAAAACTCTCCCCGTCCTCCACAAAACTGCCGAACAATGCGGTATAGCCCTTGGCATCCTGCACACGCTTGGCCGGGTTCTGCGGACGGAACACCTGCTGTGCCACAGCATAGCTCTCCGGCCCGGACAAACGCACCACCGCAATGCCCCCCGCTCCCGGCGCTGTGGCAATGGCGGCGATCGTGGAATGTTGCATACTCTCTCCCCTTTTTTTCTGGTTTACGGCCTATATTGTACCACGAAGCGCCGAAAAAGAAAACGGGTGGAAGGGACGGGTTTTCCACATTCTTTCTTTTTATTGTGGAAAAACCCACCCTCCAGGCCACAGAAAAGGCCGGCCCCGAAGGGCCGGCCTTGCAGCTAAAGAACAGGTTTTGGGGGCAAAGGGTCACTTCACCGCAGCCAGGTCCGCCTCGGTGACGGCTGCGCCCGGCAGGGTGCGGCTGGTGGAGCTGCCCGGCAGGGGCATCTTGCCCTCGGCCAGCAGTTTCAGGGCCTGGGCACGCTTTGCCTCGTCCCAGTTCGTGCCCACCAGCTTCCAGTTGTTGTTGACCTTGGGCTGGATGACCCCGCCCTTGACGGTGCGGATGTATTCTCCCAGCAGCTCCCGGATGCCGCCCAGATCGCCCCGGACATCGATCTCCAGCAGCTTGGGCAGCGGCTCGCCGGGGGCAAAGATATCCGCTGCGATCAGCAGCTGGGTGGTGGCGCGGTAGTTGTTCACCGCTACGGTGAATACCTCCTCATCCCGCACGGGAGAGCCGTCCGGCCAGGTCAGGTTACGGATGCGGCCGCCCGGCTCCTGGGAGACGTCGATCTCATAATTCACGCCCTCAAAGGCATCGTACAGATAATAGCGGGTGGACGGGTCAAAGGCCACGGTCAGGTCACCGGGGACCCAGGTCTTGAAGAAGCCTGCCGACCACTCCATAAAGCTGCGCAGCTGGGCACCGTTCATCTCCAGCTTGTACAGGGTGTTCTGATAGGTATAGATGCTGGCGGTATCGCACTTGCGGATGGGGCCTTCCTTCATCTGGGAGGTCATGGAGGTCAGGGCTGTTGCCGACACCTTGGCGCCGGTGTAGTACATCTGCACCTCGTTGATGAAGTCCAGCAGAGCGGTGTCCTGCACCATCGGCTGCGGGATGTTCACCACATCATTCTCCGGGGCCATATTGCCGCCCCGCAGCTCACCGATCAGGGTCTCTGCGTCCGCCTTGGCCCGGGCATCGTACCCGGCCAGCTGCTGGCTCAGGGCGGCATCGGCGGGCAGATCCTTCATGGAGACGATCTCCGAAGTGCGCTGGTCGATGCTCCAGCCGCCGTCCCACTTGCGCTTGAGCTGCAGGTGGATCTCGGACAGGGTGGAGGCATTGCCGCTGTTCTCCACCACCAGCACCCCGTTGATCATCTCACCGGGAACGCTGCGGTGGCCGTGGGCGGCCACGATCACATCAAATTCCGGGCAGGCTTCGGCCAGATCCCGTGCGCCGGAGCCGTACACTCCATACTCGCTCTCGGGGTCCATATGCATCACGCCCAGCAGCACGTCCACCTGACCCCGCAGCTGCTTTGTCAGCTTGCGGCACTCATCCACGGGGTTGGTCACGGTCCAGCCCTCCAGGTTTTTGGAGTCCCAGCGGGTAATGTTGGGGGTAACCATGCCGATGACGCCCACCTTGACCCCCTGCTTGTTCAGGATGGTATAGCCATCTGCCAAGGGGGTGCCGTCCGGTGCATAGACGTTGCCCACCAGCACCTTGGCCTTTTGCTGGGCAATGACCCGCTTCAGGGTGTCCATGCCAAAGTTGAACTCGTGGTTGCCGGTGACCCAGACATCGTAGCCGATGGCGTTCATCCCGGCAGACATCGGGTGCATCTCATCCTGCAAAAACAGCTCTGCCGAGTTGCCCTGGATGGTGTCGCCTGCGTCCACCACAATGGTGGAGGGGGTGCGCCGCTGCGCAATGGCGGCGGCCTGCTGTGCCACGCTGCCGGAGGTATCGGCCTTGTTGGCCGCATAGTCCCAAGGCAGGAAACGGCCATGGGTATCGCTGGTGGCCAGGATCTGCAGGTCCATCTGCAAGGGCCACAGGCAGGCAGAGGCGGCGGGTGCGCCGCCGGCGACCGCTGCTGCAGCGGCAGAAACACCTGCAGCCTGCAAGAAGGTACGGCGGGTGATCTTTTTGTTGGGCATAGGATCTACCTCTCTTTGTTATTCTGTGCGCCGTGTCCCAGGGGGTAAAGGTTCTCCCCGGACAGCCGGTGCAATAGTACGACCTTGGCGAGGGAATACATATTCAGTATATTCCTGTTGTGCGCCCTTGGCAATTCGCAATGTGGAGAAAAAACGACTATAGTTTTGGAATTTTCACTAATTTTGGACGCAAATCTCTCCGGATTTGCACCCGATTTTGCCTTATGCCTACATTTCTGCGCTTTTTAAGGCAGCTCAACCAGACTCTGGTCGTCGTTTTGACGAGTATTGGTATATCAATTCCGGCCTTCTGCTGAATTTATCCTTGTGTTCTTTACAACTTTTTCACAATATGATAGGCTTTTTCGTAGCATCGGGCCGACCCCGGGCTGTGCCGCTGCACACGCAGCCCCTCTGGTTGGTCTCAAAACGGACTGTATCTGTCTATGGAAGCTCTACTTGTTGGAAATGAAAGGAGCATTTATACTCATGAGAATCAAAAAACGCCTTTTGTCCCTGGCGTGCGCTGTGATGATGTTCTGCACGGTGCCTGTTCTGTCCACGTTTGCCTGCTTCGGCCTGGGCAACGCAAAGCCCGCTGAGCCGGAGACCCCGGTGGTCCACACCGATGCCGAGGTCCAGGCTATGGTCGCACAGGAGCTGGCCCTCTCCCGTGAAGTGGCCTTTTACCCCGCTGCCTACCGCGGCGATTTTGACCAGTTCTATGTTGCTTTCCACAAGCTGTCCCGTGCTCAGTACGAGAAGGTGGACGGCGCTGCCCAGCCGGGCATCAATGCCTCTCACTACGACCTGTGCAAGGAGCTGACCGCCCGCCGCGAGAGCCTGCGCCAGGTGGCTGACCCCAAGAGCACCGTTTGGGAGATCTGGGGCGAGAACATGGCTGTGGAAGATCCCCTGCCCACCAACTGGGACAACTGCTACGATAACCCGGGCTTCCGTCCCTTCCTGAACCCGTACCTGCTGCGTGACCAGAGCAAGGTCAAGGGCAATGTCATCATCATTGCCGGCGGCGGCTCCAACCACCGCAACAACGTGGTGGAGGGCTACCCCGTGGCAAAGTTCTTCAACAAGAACGGCTACAACGCCTTTGTGCTGCAGCGCCGTGTCCGCCCCTACGCCGCTGATGACCAGTATCTGGATCTGGCCCGTGCGATCCGCTACATCCGCCACTATGCAGATGAAAAGGGCATCGGCAACGCTGACACCATCATTACCTGCGGCTTCTCCGCTGGCGGCATGAACATCATGAGCGCCATTGCCAAGCAGTATGGCCATGTGACCCCGGATACCGTCTACCCCAACTACGTCTGCGACGCAGTGGACGCCGAGAGCGCCGATATGACCATTGCCATCCCGGTGTACGGCCTGTTCACCACTGGCCTGGACTTCTCTCAGAACCCCAACCTGCCTGCCGTGTTCGGCGTTGTGGGCCAGAAGGACCCCCTGTCCGGCGGCATCCTGGGCTGCGTGCCTGCGGCATCCAAGACCTTCCCCGATTTCAGCTTCTACCTGGCACCGGACGCCGTCCACGGCGTTGGCCTGGGCGATGGCACCGCAAACTATGTGGATGCCTATACCCAGATCGCACAGTGGCCGGAAATGGCGATCAACTTCATTGAGAGCCGCCTGGGCCTGCAGGAAAAGACCTACGAGAAGGGTGCAGTCGGCTTCGCTTGGTAAGCCGCATACGAATGGGAGAGTTTTCCCCCGTTTGACCTGAACCTTGTGGAAAATCCAAACGCCCGCAGTGAAAACTGCGGGCGTTTTTTGTGTTTGGGGAGATGAACCCTCTCCGTCCAGCTGTTCCCCTTTTTGTCGCCGGGCGGAAGAGGGGTGCTTTTGGGAAGAACCCTCTCAGTCTCGCTGCGCTCGACAGCTCTCCCGAAGGGAGAGCCCTTGGC
>UQGD01000053.1 GCA_900540455.1 uncultured Faecalibacterium sp. | reverse complement strand
CGTCCAGCCGGTAGGTCCCATCGGTGGGCACATCCAGGCAGCCGATGATGTTCATACAGGTGGATTTGCCCGAGCCGGACTGGCCCACGATGGCCACAAATTCCCCCTGCTGGATCTCCATCGAGATGTGATCCGCCGCTTTGACCGTCGTATCCCCCATCTGATAGTATTTGCATACTGCGTCAAACTCGATCAGTGCGCTCATGGGTCAGCCTCCCATTATCATCACATCGCCGTAGTAATCATAGTAATCGGTGGTGACCGTGGTGGGGTCGTAGGCTATGGTATCTTCTGCGCACAGACCGGAGAGGATCTCGGTATAGTCATCGCCGCTGACGCCGGTCTTGACCGGCACATAGACGTACCCCTCCGGCGCAGTCATGGACTCGTCTGCATTGGCAGCACTGGGGCTATCGGTGGTCACCAGCACATAGTTGCCCCGGATGATGGCCGCATTGGGCACCGTCAGGGTCTGGCTGGACTTGGCGGTAACGATCTCTGCGTTGGCATTCATGCCCGGGCGCAGGCCCTCGGTCTGGTCGATGCGGATGGTCACCGGATAGGTCGTGGTGCCGCCGGAGGTGTTGCCTGCCACCGACACACGGGTCACTTTGCCCTCATAGCTCTGGCCATTCACTGCGTCGGCGGTGATCACCACCGGCTGTCCCACTTCCAGGGCGCTGATGTTCAGCTCGTCCACGCTGATCACCATTTCCAGATAGCTCAGGTCGTAGATGATGCACATTTCCTTGCCGGTGGATAGCGAGTCCCCCTGCTTATAGTTCTTTTGTACGATGGTGCCCTTGATGGGGGAGGTGATGGTATAATTGGCCATCGTGTCCTCCATGTTCTTCATGGACAGCTCTGCATTGCGCAGGGTCTCGGAAGCAGACTGGATGGACTCGGTCAGATCATCGCCGGACAGCTCGATCAGGATAGCATCCTTGTCCACGGCATCGCCCTCCTTGACCAGCAGACCGGTCACCGTACCGGCAGCCGATGCAGTCAGGGTCTTTTCATCGTTGTAGGTAAAAGCCGCGCTGGCAATGGAGTGGATGCCCGCCACCGATGCAGTGGCAGCCTGTGCCGTAGTCAGACCGCCCGCATTGGGCACTGCCACCACCACGGTACGGGTCAGCATATTGCCGGTGCCCAGGGCATCGGTACCGGTGACCGAGAGCACCCGGCCGGGGATCTGCTCAAATGTACCATCCAGGGTCACCAGAGCATCCTGTCCGACCCAGAAATTGGCTGCATCGACTGCGGGGAACAGCAGGCTCAGCAGCATGGTGGAGCTGTCCCGGATGATCGCCACTTCCTGGCCGGAGGTGATCTCGTCTCCCTTTTTCACCTTCAGCACACTGACCGTGCCGGACGCTTCGGCCCGCACATACTGCCGGTCCACGACCTTCTCATAGTTGCGCTGGGCCTGTTCCAGGGCGATCTGGGCTTTTTCTACATTGGTGGCGGCATCGGCACTGTCCACTGTATACAGAACCGTGCCCTCCTCCACCACATCGCCTTCCTCAAAATCAGCCGCCAGGATCTTGCCGTCCACCAGAGAGGTGACCGTATAGGTCTGGGCCGGTTTCAGGGTTCCCACGCCGCTCAGGGAATTGGAAACATCCTGCACCTGGGGCGCATCCTGCACATACTCCGGGTCTGCGGTCACCTGCTGCTCCGGGCTGCGCTTCAGCGCCCAGAACAGGACCAGCACCGCCAGCACACAGGCTGCCGGGATCAGCCATTTTGCGTTCTTTTTCAGGAAAGGCTGGATCTTACCCGCCCACACAGAGGCGCCGCCCTGGCCCTGCTGCGAAGCCGGAGCTTCTTTTTTGTTTTTTTCGTTCATGTTTTGGTCGTTCCTCCTAATCTCACAGGGCAAACAACTGCCCTGCGGGGTTTTCGTCTGTGCCTGCGCACTGCGGCCAAAAGCGCCAGCCGGGGCCGCTCCGCTGTGCAATTTCTATCCATATCGCCGGGGCCGTTTGCGCTGAGACCCAGCATCTTTTATAGTGTAGCGCATTTCGGTACGCTTCACAAGTATTCCCCTATTATTTCACGCTTTTTCAAAATTTTTTAACAGAGCTTTCACAGCGCCGACGCAATTTTTATTCTACTCTCTTTTTATGCAGATTGCAAACCCTCTCGCCCTTCTTTCTGCAAAACGCCCCGCCGCCTGCCATTTCCCCTCTCCGCTGACGTCTGTGATTTTTTTGCACAAAAAACCAGCGCCCGAAGCTGCTTTCCACAACTTCGGACGCTGGTATGGTCGCTTATTTCTGTATGGTCAGATAGACCCCTGCGGGCATACAGGCAGCCCATGCATTCTCCTGGCTCAGCCAGCCGAATTGCTCGCACCGATGGTCCGGGCACTGGCTGTCCAGGAAAGCAATGGCGCCATCCTTGACCTGGAGATGGACCACATACTGACCCACCTCATACAGATAATCATGATCCTTATCCAGGGGCAGGGTCTCCACAACGCCGCCGCCAAAATCCACAACGGCGTACATCCCCTTTTCCCCCTGGCCCCGCAGCACCCAAAACAGGACTGCGGCGGCCAGCAGCACCCCAGCGGCAAACACAAGGTTTACCCAGCGGGGAGCGGGGCGTTTTGGGTCACTCATGCAGCGTACTTGCTGGCCTGCTCGCCTGCGATACGGCCAAACACGGTGAAGTCAGCCACAGCGTTGCCGCCCAGACGGTTTGCACCGTGGACGCCGCCAGTGATCTCGCCTGCTGCAAACAGGCCGGGGATGACGCTGCCGTCAGCCTTCAGGACCTCAGTGTTGGGGTTGATCTTCAGGCCGCCCATGGTGTGGTGCACACCAGCGGTGACCTTGATGGCGTAGTAGGGAGCGGTGTCCAGGGGGTTGGCGAAGCTGGTACGGCCAAACTCCTCATCCTTCTGGGCAGCCACGCAGCCATTCCACTGCTCCATGGTCTCGGCAAAAGCAGCAGCGTCCACGCCCATGGCCTCTGCCAGCTCCTCGTAGGTCTGGCCGGTCACGGTGTAGCCCTTCTTGATGTAGCCCTGGATGACGTTGGACTTGTCGGCCATAGCCTGGTCCACCACCAGCCAGCTGTAGCTGCCGGTCTGAGCGATCTCTGCAGCAGACACCACGTCACGGGTGCCGACCTCGTCGATGAAGCGCTTGCCCTCGGCGTTCACCAGGATAGCGCCGTCGCCGCGCAGACCCTCGGTGATCAGAGCAGCAGTGTTAGCCTCCACGGTGGGGTGGATCTGGATCTGGTCCATATCCACGGTCTCAGCACCGATGGCGGTAGCCATCTCGATGCCCTGACCCTGGATGCCAGGAGCGTTGGTGGTCATGAAGCCCTTCAGCTCAGGCTTGTACTCCACGACCATATCCAGGTTTGCGCCGAAGCCGCCGCTTGCCAGGACAACTGCCTTTGCATTGATGGTAACGGCCTCGCCGTTCTTGCCGGAAGCCAGGATGCCAGTAACAGCACCCTTGTCATCGGTCAGGATCTCGGTAGCGGTGGTGTTCAGCAGGATCTCAACGCCTGCCTTCTCGCAGTTCTCCTGCAGCAGGGGGATCATGTAGCTGCCCACGGAGACGACCTTGCCGTCTGCGTCCAGGGGACGATGGATACGCTTGACGGATGCGCCGCCAAAGCTGGAAACGCTGGGCATATCGATGCCCACAGAGCTCAGCCACTCGATGGCCTCAGCAGAGTTGCCGCACAGGGTCTCCACCAGAGCGGGATCGTTGACGCCCTTGCCGCCGATCATGGTGTCCAGCTCCATCAGCTCCTCAGAGTCGAAGTAGCCTTCCGGAGCAGCCTGGTAGGCAGCCCACTGCTCAGCCACGGTAGCAGCCAGAGCGGTGATGGTCTCGTTGTCCGCATACTTCTCAGCAGCGGTCTTCAGGGTCTTCTCCACGCCGGCGCTCTCGTCGAACTCGTTCTTGTCCTGAGCGGGGGTGTGGGCAGCGTTCAGGCCGCCGGTAGCACGCACAGAGTTGCCGCCAACCATGGCCTGGCTCTCCACGATCACAACGGTCTTGCCCTCAGAGGCAGCGGTAACAGCAGCGGTCATGCCTGCGCCGCCGGCGCCCACGACCACAACGTCTGCATCCAGAACGGTCTCCTCAGCATTCTGGTCGCCTTCCGGCTTTGCAGCAGCGACCTTAAAGTTCTCCGGGTCCAGGCCAGCAGCGGTCAGAGCGGCTGCAGCGGCCTCCTTGACAGCGGTGGAGGTGATGGTAGCACCGGTCACGCCGTCCACAGCAATGCTGCCGGTAGCAGCGATCTCCTCAGACAGCTGCTTCAGAGCAACGTCGCCGATGCCCTGGGTCTCGCCCTCACCCACTGCGGTGCAGCCGGTGATGACGCCGTCGGTCAGAGTCAGGGTCACGGACACATCGCCCATGCCCTTGCCAGTGCCGGTGAACTCACCGGACACGCCTGCGCTGCCGGACTCAGCCGGAGCGGAAGCAGGCTTCTTCATCATATTGTAACCCAGCAGAGCCAGCAGCACAACAGCCACCAGCGCCACCAGCGCCACAATGCGCTTGGTATTTGCTTTCATGTCTTTTCCTTCCTGCAGTTGCACAGCGGCATTTTGCTGCCGTGCGGGGATTGTTCATCTATCTTCTTGGTTTATATCAGCGTAAAAAGGGAGCTGCTCATTCGGAAAGCAGCCCCCTTTGCCGAACGATATTAGGACCTGCCTCTAACGAGGCCTCGGTCAAACTCAGGCGTTAGCCTGGGCTGCAGCCACAGCACATGCGACGGTGGCGCCGACCATGGGGTTGTTGCCCATGCCGATCAGACCCATCATCTCCACGTGTGCAGGCACAGAGGAAGAACCAGCAAACTGAGCATCGCCGTGCACGCGGCCCAGAGAGTCGGTCAGGCCATAGCTGGCGGGGCCGGCTGCCACGTTGTCCGGGTGCAGGGTACGGCCGGTGCCGCCGCCGGAAGCGACGGAGAAGTACTTCTTGCCGTTCTCGTTAGCCCACTTCTTGTAGGTGCCAGCAACCAGGTGCTGGAAGCGGACGGGGTTGGTGGAGTTGCCGGTGATGGAGCACTGAACGTCCTCCTTCTTCATGATGGCAACACCCTCCATGACGTCGTTAGCGCCGTAGCACTTGACAGCAGCACGCTCGCCGTTGGAGAAGGGGATCTCCTTCACGACGGTCAGGGTCTGGGTGGGGATGTCATACTCGGTCTGCACATAGGTGAAGCCGTTGATGCGGGAGATGATGTAGGCAGCGTCCTTGCCCAGGCCGTTCAGGATAACGCGCAGCGGGGTCTTGCGCACCTTGTTAGCGGTGCGAGCGATGCCGATGGCGCCCTCAGCAGCTGCAAAGGACTCGTGGCCAGCCAGGAATGCAAAGCAGGTGGTGTCCTCGCTCAGCAGGCGGGCACCCAGGTTGCCGTGACCCAGGCCCACGTTGCGCTGCTCTGCCACAGAGCCGGGGATGGTGAAGGCCTCCAGGCCCTCGCCGATAGCGGAAGCACACTCAGCAGCGTCCACCAGGCCGCGCTTGACGGCGATGGCAGTGCCCAGGATGTATGCCCAGACAGCGTTATCAAAGCAGATGGGCTGCACACCGCGGACGATCTTGTCGCAGTCGATGCCCTTTGCCAGCAGCATCTCGTTGCAGGCGTCCAGAGACTCCAGGCCGTTGGCCTTCAGGCATGCCTCGATCTTGGGCATGCGGCGATCCATCGATTCAAAAGTAGCCATACGTTGTGCCTCCTCTCTTATTCCTCACGCGGGTCGATGTACTTGACCGCGCCCTGCTCTTTGCTGAAGCGGCCGTAGGTGCCCACGTTGTTCTCATATGCCTCGTTGGGGCTCTTGCCGTGACGGATGTCCTCCATCATCTTGCCCAGCTTGACGAACTGGTAGCCGATGACCTCGTTGTTCTCGTCCACAGCCAGCTTGTTGATGTAGCCCTCGGTCAGCTCCAGGTAGCGCACGCCCTTCTCCTTGGTGGAGAAGATGGTGCCGGTCATGGAGCGCAGACCCTTGCCCAGGTCGTCCAGACCAGCGCCGATGGGCAGACCGTCCTCAGAGAAAGCGGTCTGGCTGCGGCCGTAGACGATCTGCAGGAACAGCTCACGCATAGCCACGTTGATGGCGTCGCACACCAGGTCGGTGTTCAGAGCTTCCAGGATGGTCTTGCCGGGCAGGATCTCGCCTGCCATAGCAGCGGAATGGGTCATGCCGGAGCAGCCGATGGTCTCCACCAGAGCCTCCTCGATGACGCCGTTCTTGATATTCAGGGACAGCTTGCAGGTGCCCTGCTGGGGTGCGCACCAACCCACACCGTGGGTGTAGCCGCTGATATCTTTGATCTCATAAGCCTTGACCCATGCGCCCTCTTCAGGGATGGGTGCGGGACCATGCTTGGGACCCTTGGTGATCGGGCACATATTCTGGACTTGCTGCGAATAGGTCATGATCATACTCTCCTTTTGACAAATTAACGCTTTGCGGTATCCGGAAAGCCGCCGTGCCTGCGGGCCAGAGTGTTCGGCCCGCCCCTGCCGCTTTTGCACCGGCAGGATCTGCTGCGCGGTGCCCCGGCGCTTTTTCCGATACTATCACGCACACATTCATTATAGAGAAAACGCAGCGGTTTTGCAAGCGCTTTTACGCAAAAAATCGTCATCCTTTTTTCCTCTTTTTCCCTCAATCGGCGGTTTCCACGCTTTTGCCGCCTCTTTTGTCACTTTTTTGTCAATTTCGACAAAGGGACGCTTTTTCCCCCTCCGGTCTGCCCCAGCATCCAGATAGAGGCAAACCCCGCCGCTGCCCCTGCCAGTGCCAGGATATGCCGTCCGCTCTCCAGCGCCAGCAGCCGGGCCGCCTGGGGGAACACAAGGCTGCCCACACTTTGTCCCAGCGCCAAAAATCCATAATTGACCCCTGCGTGGGGCAGACCGAACAGATCCGTAGACAGCGCCGGCAGCACCGCCGCCAGTGCCGAGTAGCAGAAGGTCAGCCCTGCATAGACCCCCACGACCCACCATCCCTGGGCCAGCCAAAAGATCCCCGATAGTGCAAAAGAGGCCGCAAACAGCCCAAGGTCCACCATTCGCCGCCCCAGCTTATCGCTGAGCATCGGCATCAGCAGCCGTCCGGCGGCGCTGCCCACGCTGCCCAGCACCACCGCCCACAAAGCATCCCCTTCCGCAAGCCCCCGCTGCGCACACAGCTGCAATATAATGGGGCTGAACAGCAGCACCGCCGGGGTAGAAAAGCACACCGCACCGGCACAAAGCCAATAATTTCGGGTGCGGAGCATCTGCCCCGGCCCAAGATCCAGCCCGGTCTCCGGCTGCTTTTTCCCGGACGGGGGCGGGTCTTTCAGCAGCAGGCTTCCCCCCAGACAGACCGGAAGACACAGACCGCCCAGCGCCCAGAACGCCCCCCGGATGCCCTGCACCGGCCCGATGCCTGCCGCTGTCCCCCGGACAAAAACAGTAAGAAAAGCCCCGGACAGACCCACTGCGCCGCCGATGACCCCCGTCGCAAGTCCCTTGCGGTCCTGGAACCACTTTTGTGCACAGGATTGGATCGCCGGGTATAAAAACGCTGTGCCTAAGCCCACCGGCAGGCTGAACACCGCCCAAAACCACCCGCCCGCTTCGGATGGCAGGGCTGCTGCGCCGAACATCCCGCCGCAGAGCAGCCCCGTGCCCCACAAGGCCGCACAGCGGGGGCCGTGCTGATCCTGCAAAAAACCTCCGATGACACACCCTACCCCAAACGCCGCAATAAGCAGGCTGAACACCCATCCTGCCGCACCCTCGCTAAGGCCGTACTCCTGTGTTACCGGCTGGTTGAACACCCCCCATGCCGCCGGGACCCCGGTAAAGATCTGGATCGCCGCCCCCGCCGCCAGGATCGCCCATGCACGCCCTGTTGCACCTTTTTGCATAATACCCCTCCTTTTTTCCGCCGCCCTGCGGGCCAAAACCGCTCCGCCCGGCTCAGCCTCCTTAGTGTGCCCGTTTTTGATTGACATTCCCGTACAATTTTCTATAATAGGAGACGTACTATATTTATAAAGCATCCTGCTTTACCACAGCTGCAAAGAGAGGAAAACACGCATGAAGATCCAAGCACTCAAGGGTATGCGCGATCTGCTGCCCGCCGAACAGGCCCTGCGGGACTATATCCAGGGCCAGATCCTAGCCACCTACCGCGCCAGCGGGTTCGAGCGTATCTCCACCCCCATGCTGGAAGATATGGAGAATCTGGACAAATCCGAGGGCGGCGACAACCTGAACCTGATCTTCAAGGTGCTCAAGCGGGGCGAAAAGCTCACCGCCGCCTTGGCCTCCGGGGATGCAGCCCAGCTGTCTGATATGGGTCTGCGCTACGACCTGACCCTGCCTTTATCCCGCTACTATGCCGCCAACCGGGACAAGCTGCCCACCCCTTTTAAGGTCATCCAGACCGACCGGGTATTCCGGGCCGAGCGCCCCCAGAAGGGCCGCCTGCGGGAGTTTGTCCAGTGTGATATCGATATCCTGGGAGACGAAAGCCCCAATGCCGAGATCGAGCTGATCGATGTCACGGCCCGTGCGCTTTTGAACATCGGCTTTACCGGCTTCACCGTCAACATCAACGACCGCCGCATCCTGCGCGGCATGCTGGAGAGCATGGGCTTTGCCGCCGATACGCTGGATTCCGTCTGCATCACCTTCGATAAGATGGACAAGATCGGTGCCGAGGGCGTCAAGGCTGAGCTGACCGAGAAGCAGCTGCCGGAAGCCGCCATTCAGGCTCTGGCCGATTTCATCGCCGCCGGTGAAGTAACGCTGGACGCCGTAGCGGCCCGCTGCGCAGATCCGGCCATCGCCGACGACCTCAAGTACGTCCTCGCTACTGCCAACGCCATGGCCGCAGGCCGCTATCAGGTGACCTACTGCCCCAGCCTCGTGCGCGGTCAGGGCTACTACACCGGCATGGTGTTTGAGATCACCTGCCCGCAGTTCAGCGGTGCAGTGGCTGGCGGCGGCCGCTACGACAACATGATCGGCAAGTTCCTGGGCACCAAGGTGCCCGCTGTGGGCTTCTCCATCGGCTTCGAGCGCGTCTGCGGCATCCTGCTGGAGCAGGGTTATCAGATCCCCGGTGCCAAGCAGAAGATCGCCCTGCTCTACAACAGCAATGTGGACTTCCCCGCCGTGCTGGCCAAAGCCGCGCAGCTGCGCGACACCTACAACGTCACCGTTCTGCCTCAGGCCAAGAAGCTGGGCAAGCAGCTGGGCCAGCTGGAGGCTTCCGGTTTCGCCGGTGCCGCCTTTATGGACAAGGATGAGGTAAAGATCTTCGCACAACAGTAACAGACGGGCGGCGGGAAGTTTCCCAAAGCAAGTGTCCGCTGGGGTGGGACCCTGTTGCCGCAGGCAATAGGGCGGGCGATGGAATGGCCCGATTCGTGTCCGAGGAGAAAGCTACCGGCATACCGCCTAGTCAGAGGGTTCCTGTCAAGGCTTACTCTGCCTTGGGTGCCTCGTCTGCGGGCTTTTCGCCCTTTTTGCTGACCAATGCAGACACCTTTTCCACCAGCTCCGGCAG
>UQGD01000052.1 GCA_900540455.1 uncultured Faecalibacterium sp. | reverse complement strand
AAAGACTTCCCCCGGCCGGGGGAAGATGTCGCCGACAGGCGACAAAAAGGGGAACTGGCATTTCGCAAAGCGAAATGACGGAAGGGGTTCATCCCATAAGCCCCTCTCCACTTTCAAAAACAAGATAAGCTATGGCAAGAAAAGCAAAGGAGAATACCCATGAACAAACTGAAACGCCTGGCTGCCCGGCTATGGGCAGCCCTCTGCCGACTGGGCTACACAGGCGGGGCGCACGCCATCAGCGGCGGGCCGAGCCTGCCGCCGCCCCTGACCCCAGAACAGGAAAAAGCCTTGCTGGCACGCATGGCGCAGGGAGACCCCGCCGCACGGGATGAACTGATCACCCATAATCTGCGTCTGGTGGTGTACTTAGCCAAAAAATACGAGAGCAGCGGCCTGCCCTCGGAGGATATTGTGTCCATTGGCTCCATTGGACTGATCAAGGCGGTCAATACCTTTACGCCGGAGCGAAACATCAAGCTGGCTACCTACGCCAGCCGCTGCATCGGCAACGAGATCCTGATGTATCTGCGCAAAAGCTCCAACCGCCGCCAGGAAGCCAGCATCGACGAGCCTTTGAACGTGGACGGCGACGGCAACGAGCTGCTGCTCTCGGATGTACTGGGCACCGACGAGAATCAAGTGGGGCAGCGCCTGGAACAGGATGCCGAACGCACCGTGCTGCGCCGCTCGGTGGCAAAGCTCTCCCCGAGGGAGCGGCAGATCATGGAGATGCGCTTTGGATTGTTGGACGGGGTGGAGCGCACCCAGAAAGAAGCCGCCGATGCGATCGGCATCAGCCAGAGCTATATCTCCCGGCTGGAAAAACGCATCATCCGCCAGCTTCGCCAGGAGCTGGAACAGTATGTATAGCTAAAGTCGTACTATCTTTGGCGCCCTATATATAATGTAAGGGAGGGGGGCGACTGCGTGTGCGCATGGAAACCGTCTGTGCGCATTAAAGACGTGAAAGGCTGCTTGCGCCTGTATATAGAGCGGGTAAAAGGCACAGGGGTGAACGTCCACCTTTTGCCATGAATGATATCTGCGGGCAAGGCCCATACTTCCGGTGAATCCAAAACGGAAACCGGAGGGTGTGGATGTATAATAAGGTAGAACTCTGCGGGGTGAACACCTCTCAGCTGCCCGTGCTGACCGAGGAGGAAAAACGTGTTCTGCTCACCCGTGCGCATGTCGGGGACGGGGACGCCCGCTGCCGGATGATCGAAGGCAATCTGCGTCTGGTGCTGAGCGTTGTGCAGAGGTTTGCACAGCGAGGGGAGAACCTGGACGATCTGTTTCAGGTGGGGTGCATTGGGCTGATCAAAGCCATTGACAACTTCGACCCCGCTCAGCCGGTGCGGTTCTCCACCTATGGGGTACCGATGATCATTGGAGAGATCCGGCGATTTCTGCGGGACAACAATGCGCTGCGGGTCAGCCGCTCGCTGCGGGATGCGGCGTACCGCGCCATGCAGGCCAGAGAACGGCTGGAAAAACAGCTGGGACGAGAGCCAACTATGGACGAGATCGCTGCCGAAGCGGGTCTGGAACGGCGTGAAGTGGCCGCCGCTATGGAGTCGGTGGCAGAGCCGGTGAGCCTGGAGGAGCCGCTGTATACCGATGGCGGCGACGCTATGTATGTGATCGACCAGGTGAAGGATACCGATGGAGAGGAAAGCTGGATCAGCGCCCTGTCCTTTCGGCAGACGGTGGAAGCCTTGTCTCCGCGGGAAAAAAAGATCATGGAGCTGCGCTATCTCCGCGGCAAGACCCAAATGGAGGTGGCCCGTGAGATCGGCATCAGCCAGGCACAGGTCAGCCGCCTGGAAAAAGGCGCCCTGCGCCAGTTCCGCCCGGATGCGGAGCAGTAAGACCCCATAAAAATGCCGCCCTGCCTATGATCGAGGAAAGGGCGGCGTTTTTATGGGTGGTATTTGCGCCGGGTGGCTGCGCCGCCCCGCAGATGCCGCTCGGCCTTGTTGCGGGCAAGCACAGCTCGTACCTGGATGAACAGCCCAGGGCTGACCGTGCGCAGCCGGGCGGAAACGTCTTTATGCACAGTGGATTTGCTCAGCCCAAAGACGGCGGCGGTGCTGCGCACGGTAGCGCTGTGCTGTACGATGTATTCCCCCAGCAGGACAGCCCGCCGTTCCGGATCACCTTTCATGCGGTTCCCTCCTGAACACACAAAAATCAGATACCATTAAAAAATATGTGCTGGAGAGGGGGCTTATGCCTTGACTTTTGGGGTAGTGCCGGGGTATACTAAGCCCGGACATAAAAACAGGGGCGCCGAAAGGCTGAGATCCGCATTTGCGGAGTACCCTCGAACCTGATCCGGGTAATGCCGGCGTAGGTAGTTTGCGGTAAGGTCCTTCTTTATCAACAAACACCCCGTGCGCCTGCAGTTTTGCAGGCGCATTTTTGTTTTTGTGTACTACAAGAAATGAGGAGAGAATCCAAACATGACCAAATCCAATTCCAAGACCCGTGTGCTGGTAGAAGGCGCATTGATGGTGGCTCTGTCCGCTGTGCTCAGCAAGATCGAGATCCCGCTGATGCCCCATGGCGGCTCCATCACCCTGTTCAGCATGGTGCCCATCCTGCTGATGAGCTACCGCAACGGGGTCAAGTGGGGCCTGATGACGGCCTTTGTCAATAGCCTGGTGCAGTTTGTGCAGGGCCTCAACAACCTGGCCTACTGCCAGACCCTGACCGCACAGATCGGCTGTGTGCTGCTGGACTACCTGCTGGCCTTTACCGTGCTGGGCCTGGCGGAGGGGATCCGTCAGCGTTTTTCCGGCTACCAGATGGGTGTGGGCGTCAGCGCATTCGTGGTCTGCCTGCTGCGGTACCTGTGCAGCTTCCTGTCCGGCTACATCGTCTGGAAAGACTATGACTATGCCTTCAGCTGGATGAGCGAGATCAACTTCCCCGGCATTGCGGACATGAGCGTGAACGGTCTGTGCTGGCTGTACAGTGCGGTGTACAATGCCACCTACATGATCCCGGAAGCGATCCTGACGACGGTCGTGGTGGTCCTGCTGGCCAAGACCGCGCCGCAGCTGTTCCATGCAGACAAAAAGGTCTGATATAACAACGCTGTTTTTCTTTCTCCTTGCCGCCGGGCGCTGCTTTTTGAGCCGCCCGGCGGTTTTTTGCAAAAAAAGTTTGCAAAAAGTGTTGACAATCCTGCTGCAGGCTGGTATAATAATCAACGTCGCCAGGGAGCGACACACAAAACACCAGCTTATGGGGGATTAGCTCAGCTGGGAGAGCGCTTGCATGGCATGCAAGAGGTCACCGGTTCGATCCCGGTATTCTCCACCAAAACAAGAGTCGGATGAAGGGTAGGCTTCATCCGGCTCTTGTTCTTTTATGCTTTTGGGCCGGACGGACTCGGACTGCGTTTTGCAGCAGAGTGGTCCGGCTTTTTGCTGGGAACAGTTTTATAAAAACCGATGTGCCCGGTACACGTTTCACGACCAGCGAGAGGCCGGCATAAAGCGCAGTGTGCATAAAGGACGCTGCTGCATTGGGACTGCAGAAAAGAATAGAGGAACAGCCCCTCCCGTACAACGGAAGGGGCTGTTTTTGTGCAATAAAGGGAAGACTCAGTGCCGGCCCAGCTGCCAGAAGGCGACGGCACTGGCGGCGGCTACATTCAGCGAATCCACTCCATGGGACATGGGGATCTTTACGGTATAGTCGCAGCTGGCAATGGTGTCTGCTGCAAGGCCGTCGCCCTCCGTTCCCAGCAGGATAGCAAGTTTGGGCTCTGCGGTCAAGGCAGGGTCGTCAATGGATACCGAGCGGTCGCTCAGCGCCAGAGCAGCTGTACGGAAACCCAGCTCCCGCAGCTGTTCCATGCCCGGGCCGGGCCAGTCAGCGGCGGTGTGGCCGATCTGCGTCCACGGTACTTGGAACACAGTCCCCATGCTGACCCGCACCGCCCGGCGGCACAAGGGGTCGCAGCAAGTGGGGGTGGTCAGCACGGCGTCTATGCCCAATGCTGCAGCACTGCGGAAGATGGCTCCAATGTTGGTGGAGTCCACCACGCCCTCTAATACAGCGATGCGTGTGGCGTTTTTGCACAGCTGGGCGGGGTCCGGCAGCACCGGGCGGGGGAAAGCGCACAGCACACCACGGGTCAGGGTGTAGCCGGTCAAAGATTCCAGGACCTCCCGAGGGGCAGTGTATACCGGGGCCTGACCACACCGTTCCAGGATCTGCCGGGCCGGACCGGTGATCTGCCGCTCCTCCATCAAAAGAGACAGGGGACGCAGTCCGGCGTCCAGCGCACGGGAGATGACCTTGGGGCTTTCCGCAATAAAGACCCCCTTTTCCGGCTCCAGCCGGTTGCGCAGCTGCGCCTGGGTCAGGCGGGCGTAGATGTCCAGCTCTGGCGCGGCCAGGTCGGTGATCTGGATAATGTTGGGCATAAGGTGGGAACTCCTCCTCTGTATCGAGATAACACCATTGTAACACAACCCTGACCGGGAAACAAGAAACGGGCGCTGCCCTGCGGCAGCGCCCATTGAAATCTTATTTGCTGCGGATGTACTCGTCAATGGCCTTGGCAGCAGCCTTGCCTGCGCCCATGGCTTTGATGACGGTAGCGGCGCCGGTCACAGCGTCGCCGCCGGCATACACACCCTCGCGGCTGGTCTTGCCGTCGTCGCCAGCGGTGACGATGCAGCCGTGGCGGTTGGTCTCCAGACCCGGGGTGGTGGAGCGGATCAGCGGGTTGGGGCTGGTGCCCAGGCTCATGATCACGGTGTCTACATCCAGCGTGAACTCGCTGCCCTTCTTCTCGATGGGACGGCGGCGGCCAGACTCATCCGGCTCGCCCAGCTCCATCTCGATGCAGGTGATGGACTTTACAAACCCGTCATCGCCGCCCTGGATGGAGACCGGGTTGCACAGGGTCTTAAAGACGATGCCCTCTTCCTCGGCGTGCTCAACTTCTTCCAGACGGGCAGGCAGCTCGGCCATGCCACGGCGGTAAACGATGTAAACGGTCTCTGCACCCAGACGCAGGGCGCTGCGGGCAGCGTCCATGGCCACGTTGCCGCCGCCCACAACAGCGACCTTGCTGCCGGTGCGGATGGGGGTGTGGCTGGTGGGCAGATAAGCCTTCATCAGGTTGGAACGGGTCAGGAACTCGTTGGCAGAGTACACGCCGTTCAGGCTCTCGCCGGGGATGCCCATAAAGCGGGGCAGGCCAGCGCCGGAGCCTACGAACACGGCCTCGTAGCCGTACTCGCCCATCAGCTCGTCAATGGTCAGCACCTTGCCGATGACCATATTGCACTCAAAGTCCACGCCCATCTTCTTCAGGCCGTCGATCTCCTGCTGGACGATGGCCTTGGGCAGACGGAACTCCGGGATGCCGTACATCAGCACGCCGCCAGCCACATGCAGTGCCTCGTACACGGTGACCTTGTAGCCCAGCTTGGCCAGGTCGCCGGCGGCGGTCAGGCCGGCAGGGCCAGCGCCGATGATGGCCACTTTATGACCATTGGGGGCGGGGACGATGGGGGCAGTGTGGACATTCTCCCGGTGCCAGTCTGCCACAAAACGCTCCAGACGGCCAATGGCCACCGGCTCGTTCTTGATGCCGCGGGTGCACTTGCCCTCACACTGGGTCTCCTGGGGGCAGACACGGCCGCAGACGGCGGGCAGTGCGGAGTCCCGTGCGATGACCTGGTAAGCGGCTTCAAAGTCGCCCTCAGCCACCTGTGCGATAAAATCAGGGATGTTGATGCCTACCGGGCAGCCGTCCTGGCAGGGCTTGTTTTTGCAGTGGATGCAGCGCTTAGCCTCGTTGATGGCCATCTCTGCGGTGTAGCCCAGAGCCACCTCGTCAAAGTTTTTGTTACGGACATTGGGGTCCTGGGTGGGCATCGGGCACTTTTTGGGGTCCATATTGAAAGCCATCTTACTTTACCTCCTGGTTGAACAGATTGCAGGATTCCTCCCGGGCGTGGGCCTCAAAGGGGCGGTACATGCCGCTGCGGGCCATTGCCTCGTCAAAATCCACCAGGTCGCCGTCAAAGTCGGGGCCGTCCACGCAGGCAAACTTGGTCTGCCCGCCCACGGTCAGGCGGCAGCCGCCGCACATGCCGGTGCCATCGATCATGATGGGGTTCATGGAGACGACGCTCTTCAGACCGTGCTTCTGGCAGGTCTTTACCACAAATTTCATCATGATCAGCGGTCCGATGGTGATCACTTCATCGTACTGGTTGCCGGCGGCCACCAGATCCTCCAGGGCGGCGGTCACAACACCCTTGGTGCCGTAGCTGCCGTCGTCGGTCATCACCCGCAGTTCCTCGCTGCAGGCACGGAACTCGTCCTCCAGGATCAGAAGATCCTTGTTGCGGAAGCCGATCACGCTGTGGACTACACAGCCCTGTTCATGCAGAGCACGGGCCACCGGCAGCGCAATGGCGCAGCCTACGCCGCCGCCTACTACGCAGACCTTTTTCAGGCCTTCGGTCTCGGTGGCGCGGCCCAGAGGACCAACAAAGTCATGGACGCAGTCGCCGACATTCAGCCGGTTCAGCTCCATGGTGGTGCCGCCCACGATCTGGAAAATGATATCTACAGTGCCCTTTTCCCGGTCGTAACCGGCCACAGTCAGGGGGATGCGCTCGCTGTCTTCAAACGGGCGCACGATGATGAACTGGCCCGGCAGTGCCTTTTTGGCAATCAACGGCGCCTGGATCGACATCTTGACCACGGTGGGGTTCAGCGCGACCTTTTCGATGATTTGATACATTGCGGTTGCTCCTTTTACTTGTGTATTCCCAAACTCTCCCTGCACAAAACACAGTGTGCAGACACACGCCGCTTGCGAGTGCGCGACAGTTTATCACTTATTATTATATCGGCTTTCCAGTTGGATTGCAATATTTTCAAACCTGTGGTGTGGAAAAAAACCGACATTGCAGACAACCCGACAAAAATTTTAAATTTGTAGTTGACAACAGGCAAAGCTTGCGGTATAATAATCGACGTCGCCGGGTGATGCCCGGCACGCCACAATGGATATGCGGCCGTAGCTCATCTGGTAGAGCGCCACCTTGCCAAGGTGGAGGTAGCGAGTTCGAGCCTCGTCGGCCGCTCCATAGGGAGCGAAATATCACTCCCGTCTTGGTGGCGTGGCCAAGTGGTAAGGCAAAGGTCTGCAAAACCTTTATTCACCAGTTCAAATCTGGTCGCCACCTCCAAAACAGCCCTGGACTTCGGTCTGGGGCTTTTTGTTTTTATCTCTGCAAGCACAAAACAAGACCGGGGATGTTATCCACATCCCCGGTCTTGTTTATTCCACGGTATAACAGTTCTTGCCCTTTTCCTTCGAGCGATCCAATGCCTTGTCCGCCCGTTTCAGCGCATCGTCCAAGCTCTCCCCTATTACTGCCGGGGTCAGCCCCACTGAAATACCGGTCAGCAGCCGGTCCTGCTTTGCACAGGCTGCCACATATATTACAGCCAATTTATCACAGGAATGGTTATGATTCCACTTATGCTGTAAGTTTTGTTGCAACCACACCTCCAACGTGCTACAATGGCTCCATCACCCCCTGAAAGGAGGCCCCGCCCATGCCGGAGGAGAACTGCTCTACCCTTGCACCGGATACTCCGGTGCGCTATCTGAAAGGGGTCGGCCCCAAGACCGCTCAGCGCTTTGAAAAGCTGGGCATCCTGACTTTGGCCGATCTCCTGTGCCACTACCCACGTCGGTATGTTGATTTTACACAGCCCTACTCCATTGCACAAGCCCCCGCTGAGACCGAATGTGTCGTCAAGGCAGAGGTGTATGCAAAACTGGGGGGGCGTATGCTGCCCGGCGGCCGGCAGATGGAACGGCTGACAGCGGGCGACGGCGTATCCACCCTGGAGGTCACCTGGTTCAATAACCCCTATGCGATCAAGAAACTGGAGATCGGGCAGGAATATTTCTTTCAGGGCCTGCTTACCGGCGGTATGCTGCGCCGCCAGATGGTCAACCCCCAGGTGCGCACCGCCGCTCAGATCACAGCCGCCCCCCTGGAAGCCGTCTACCCGCAGACCGAGGGGCTTTCCAGCACCGTGATCGCCCGCTGCATCCAGCAGCTGCTCCCCCATGCGGAGCTGTTGGCAGACCCTCTGCCCGCCGAGATGCGCCGCAAATACCGTCTGCCGGACAAAGCCGATGCCGTGCGGGCCATCCATTGTCCCGCCAGCCCGGAACAGGCTGCCGCCGCCCGCCGCCGCCTGATCTACGAGGAACTGCTGGTGCTGCAGCTGGGCATCGGCTGTATGAAGAGCCGGGGCGCAGCAGATACCGGCGCGCCCATGCGTCTTATCGACCCCGCCCCCTTTTGGGAGAGTCTGCCCTTTGCCCCCACCGGAGCACAGCGCCGCGCCGTGACCGAGATCTTAGCGGATATGAGCGGGCAGCATGCCATGAACCGCCTGCTGCAAGGGGATGTGGGCAGCGGCAAGACCCTGGTGGCTGCTGCCGCCATCTGGGCCTGCATCCGCAGCGGATACCAGGCCGCTCTGCTGGCCCCCACCGAGATCCTGGCCACACAGCACGCCGAAAGCCTGAACCGGATGCTGGCTCCCTTTGGGATGCGGGTGGCGCTTTTGACCGGCGGCATGAAGGCCGCCGCCCGGCGCACCACCTTGGCTGCCATCCGGGACGACCAAGCGGACTGTGTGGTCGGCACCCATGCCATCCTGGGGGGCGGAGTGGAATTTGCCCGCCTGGGCCTGGCTGTCATTGACGAACAGCACCGCTTTGGCGTGCGGCAGCGGGGTATGCTGGCCGAAAAGGCGGTCAACCCCCACCTGTTGGTGATGAGCGCCACCCCCATCCCCCGGACTCTGGGGCTTTTGATCTACGGGGACCTGGACATCTCCCTGCTGGACGAATTGCCCCCCGGCCGCACCCCGGTCAAGACCCGGGCCATTACCGGCAAAAAACGGGCGGATCTGTATCATTTTCTGGACACAGAGATCGGCCGCGGGCGTCAGGTCTATCTGGTGTGCCCCGCCATTGAGGACAGCCCGGATGCTGCGCTCAAGGCTGTAAAGGGCTATTATGAGCAGGTCGCCAAACCTCTGCTGCCAAACCGCCGGGTCGGACTGATGCACGGCAAGCTCAAACCCAAGGAAAAAGCCGCCGTGATGCAGGATTTCAAAGAAGGAAAACTGGATGCCCTGGTCTCCACCACCGTCATCGAGGTGGGCGTGGACGTGCCCAACGCCAGTGTCATGGTCATTGAAAACGCCGAGCGCTACGGCCTCAGCGCCCTGCATCAGCTGCGGGGACGGGTGGGCCGCGGCGCTGCCGAGAGCTGGTGTTTCCTGGTCAGCGACCATGAGGGGGAAGCTGTGCGCCAGCGGCTGCACTTCCTCTGTACCACCACCGATGGATTTGCCGTGGCCCAGTATGACCTGGAAAACCGCGGTCCCGGTGATTTTTTTGGCAGCCGACAGCACGGCCTGCCCTCCCTGCAGATCGCAGACCTGATGAACGATACCCGGACCCTGCACGCTGCCCAAGCCGAAGCTGCAGACATCCTGGCACAGGACCCGCAGCTGACCGCCCCGGACCACACCCTGCTCCGCACTCAGGTGCAGCAGATGTTTGACAAAGCCGGGGCGATGAATTGATATTTTTACGGAGGTCTTCCCGCTTTTTCGAGAAAAAGCGGGGCAAAAAGCTTTTCACACGACTGGCGAATCCTCGCCAGTCAATTTTTGCATAGGATAGGCTCGCTGTTTTTTTGTAAAGACAGTCCGGGAGGAGGATTTCGAGACGAACCCTCTCAGTCGCCTGCGGCGACAGCTCTCCCGAAGGGCGAGCCTTTGGCAAAACCGGCAGGTCTCGTCCTCACTATTTAACGATAAAAAGAAGTCTGCCGTTAAGCTGTAAACTTTCCGCCCCTGCCAAAGCCTCTCCCTTTCGGGAGAGGTGGCACGGCATAGCCGTGACGGAGAGG
>UQGD01000051.1 GCA_900540455.1 uncultured Faecalibacterium sp. | reverse complement strand
CTGAAAGCAGCAGATTTACAGTCTGTCCCCATTGGCCACTCGGGAACACGCCCATATTCAAGTCGTGGAGCGGTGTGCCCCGGACGACTTGATTAGTTTATCATGCAAATCGGGTTTTGTCAACAGGTTTTCCGGATATTCTGCAAATAATTTTATCACTGACGGCGGCGCTCATATTCCCGCAGTGCATCCAGCGCTTCCGAGGCCATCGGATAGAGTGCCAGCATATTGAACACCGTCATCAGACCAATGCCCACATCTCCCAGAGTCCATACGATGCTGTAAGACTTCAGGCCGCCCACCATCAGCATCACCAAGGCCAGCACTTTATATGCCGTCTGGCACCACCAGCGGTCTCCGCACAGATAGGACACGTTTGACCGGGCGTAGAACAAAATGCCCAGGAAGGTAGAAAAGCTGAACAGTGCCAGCGTAGCTGCGATGAAGATGCCGCCAAAGCCGCCCAGGTGATACTCCATAGCCGCCTGCAGCAGATCCATTCCCTGCCGGCCAGCGGTGACCGACTCCGGTGCCAGCAGCATCACAAAAGCCGTGCAGCTGCAGATAACAATGGTGTCGATCAGCACGCCCAGAGACTGCACCAGACCCATCTGCACCGGGTCCGAACATTCGGCTGCCGCTGCTGCACAGGGGGCAGAACCCGAGCCTGCTTCGTTAGAGAACAAGCCCCGCTGCACGCCGTTCATGACCACAGCGCCAAAGCCGCCCGCCACCACCTGGCGCAGGCCAAATGCTTCGGAGAAGATGCGGGAGAACACCGCCGGCAGCTGCGGGAGATTGGTGAGCAGGATGTACAGGGTAATGACAAAGTAGCATCCGGCCATCACCGGCACCATAACATCCAGGCTTTTGATGGTTGCATCCTTGCGCAGCACGATGACGGCTGCCAGCACCACCAGCACCACCGTCGTGCCCAGCTTCGGCAGAGAAAACGCATTATAAAACGCCTCGCTTACCGAGTTGCTGATCACCTGGCTGATGCCGCACCAACAGATCAGGCCGGACACCGCAAACAGCGCTGCCACCACCGACCGGCGCAGAGCCTTGCCCCGCTTACGCTCGGCCAGTTTATGGATATAATAAGCCGGCCCGCCCCGGTACCCGCCATACAGGGGGTCGGGCTGTTTATACTTCTGCGCCAGGGTGGACTCCACAAATGCAGTGGAAGCGCCCAGCAGCGCCGTGAGCCACATCCAGAACACTGCGCCTGCGCCGCCAGCAGAAACAGCCGCCACAACGCCCACCAGGTTGCCCATGCCCACGCGGGTAGCCGTGGAGACTACCAGGGTCTGAAACGAGGACAAGCTGCGTCCGGCAGGTTTTTTGCTGCCAACGGCAGACACCATATCCCGGAACAGGCGAACCGGCAAAAGCCGGGTACGGATGGTAAAATACACACCCGCTGTAAACAGCAGGATCGCCATGGGCGACAGCGGCAGCGTGACCGGACCCAGCGGCAGGACGATAAAATCCCCCCACAGCAGGCCATAGACCGATTGGATCAGTTGAGACAACACAATGCTTCCTCCCTGTAATATGAACAAATTGCAAATACCGCGCCATCATTATAGTACAAGACTGTCGGTTTGTAAATTCATTTTAGTGAAGTTCAGGAGAAAAAAGTGCTTTTGGTTGCCTCCGTCACAGAGCTGCCCATTTTCTCCGCTTTACACTTCAAAAAAATCCGGCTCATGCCTGTACACGAGCCGGATACGATCCCTTTTTACAGCAGAAGAAAACAAGCGCTCTTTGCGATGTCTTATGCCTCGCAGACGATCTTCAGCATCTGGTCAAACTCTGCCTCCATGCCCTTGACCAGCGTAAACTGGGTGCGGGCACGATCCAGATTCTGACCCGGACGGCTGGTCTTGAAATAATGGTCCCCTTCCAGATAATCGGTCAAGAAGCGGATGCCGCACTCCAGCGTCATAAGCTTGGCGCCCCATGCCAGGCTGCGGCGCTCGGCCTCGTCCATAGACTTGCCGGCTGCTTCCAGATAGCCCTTGGCAAATACCTCATAGAGATGCAGGCTGAAATGCACCTTGCTCTGATCCGGCTCATCCTCCGCACAGTCATTGGCGCCAAAGCGGATGGAGTCGCCAAAGTCATACGCAGACAGACCCGGCATCACCGTATCCAGGTCAATGACGCAGATGCCCTTACCAGTGGCTTCATCGATCAGCACGTTGTTCAGCTTGGTGTCGTTATGAGTCACCCGCAGGGGCAGTACACCGGCTGCCAGCTGATCCACCAGCACATGGCAATCTGCCTCATGGGCGCGGATGAACTCGATCTCCGGGGCGATCTCCTTAGCGCGGCCCAGGGCATCGGCAGCCAGTGCCTTTTCAAAGTTGGCATAGCGGTTGGGGGTATCGTGGAAGCGGGCAATGGTCTCGTGCAGTGTGGCGGCAGGATACCCGGCCAGCTGGTTCTGGAAGCTGCCAAAGGTCTGCGCCGTGGTATAGAAGTCCTTTTCGTTCTCCACCTTTTGCAGGCAGATGGTCCCCTCCACAAACAAGTAAGCGCGCCATGCGCCGCCCTCATCATCCATAAAGCAGGGTTTTCCGTCCTTTGTCAGGATCACATTCAGGGTCTCCCGCTCTGCATCGCCGCCCCGTGCCAGGATCTGCTTGCGCAGGTAGCTGGTCACGCCGCAGACGTTCTCCATCAGGCCGACCGGGTCGGTAAAGGTATCGGTGTTGATCCGCTGCAAAATAAAGCGGCGGCTCTCGTCCGCAGCCCAAACGGCAAAGGTGTCGTTGATATGGCCTGCGCCGTAACGCTCGATGCGGCTGGTCTCGCAGCCAAAATCAAAAGCAGCGGCAGCCTGCTGGAGCAGGGCTTCGGTGATGGGTCTCATGGCAAAAATCCTCCTTGTTGTTCGTGTGTTCTTGGTGGTTTACAGGGTCAGCGCCGCTGGGGCGGAGCAGGGCGCTGACCCTGCCGGACCTGACGGCGGTACTCATTGGGGCTGATGCCTTCCGCCTTGCGGAAGCATTGAGAAAAATAGCTGGGGGACGAAAACCCCATCAGCTCACTGATCTGGGCCAGGCTGTGGCCGGTGTTGCCCAGCAGATACTTGCTCTCCTCAATGCGGCGGCGGCTGAGGTAGCTCATTGGCGAGACCCCGTATTCCTTTTGGAACGCATGGGCCAGATAATACTTGTTCAGGTGGGCCAGGGCCGCCAGCTTGTCCAGAGACAGGTCCTCCCGATAATTGGTGTCGATATAGCGTTTGATCTCCGCACACTCCCGGTTGTCGGGCCGGGCCGGGCTTTGCTCCAGCTGCAAAGAAAGCGTGGTGGAGCGCACCAGCCAGATCAGCAGCACTTCCAAAAAGTCCTGGCAGACCGTCTCATAGCCATCCAGGCTGCGGTCCGCCTCGGCCAGCAGCATATTCAGCAGGGTATGCAGCCGGTCCCGCTGTTCCTTACAGTTGAACAGCGCATACGGAACATCCGCCTTGCCAAAAACGATCTCGATGCCGGAAATGCCCAGCACCACGTATTCCAGCGGGGAGGAATTCAGGCTCAGCTCGGTATGCTCCACCTGCGGGTTTACAATGACCATATCATCCGGATGCACCGGATAATATTTTCCGTCGATAAAAAACTGTCCCTCGCCGCTGAGGCAGTAAAACAGCTCCGTGCAGGAGTGGGTGTGAGCCGCACTGTTCCAGTCGCCGCCAAAGCGGCTCTTGCTGATGTATAACAGGCGGAACGCCTCCCGCGGGGCGGGCGCATGACGGATATTAAAGCGGTCGGTACTCAGCGGACAGCCCCTCCCTTCCCACTTTCAGCAATTTATCTAAAGTGCATCGCAAGATGCAGCCAGGCAGCAGCCGGTCTCCCTGCTGCTCCGCCCTGGCGGCTGCCTCTATTATAGGGAATGATGCCGCATTTTGCAAGAGTCTTTTTGGACAGCATACACAGAGAACGCGCCGGTTTTCGGGCTTTGATTTGTGTAAAACACGGGACATTCGTTGGAAAAACAGCACTTCTCACAAAAAACCATCTTCGGAACCGTCACTTTAACGAATCCATTTTTTCTAAAAGCAATATTTCTAAAAACTGCAACAAGAAAAGCCTTGTGGAACTGAAAAAAAGCCACTATTATTAAGTCAGGATTGACGGGCGCTGCAAGATCGAGCGCATGGCCAGACCTGTCCTGGCGCGCAGCGTCCTATAAAATAATGGAGGATATGACTTATGAAACGCATTTCTCGTCGCAATTTCCTGAAAGCCGTTGGCGTGAGTGCAGCAGCCCTGGGCCTGGCAGCCTGCGGCGGCTCTTCCAGCAGCTCCACCGCTGTTTCCAGCTCTGCCGCAGCTTCCAGCGCAGCATCCTCTGCTGCACCGGCTGAGACCATCAAGGTGGCCGCCATTGAGACTGCGTATGGCTCTGATATGTGGAAGAAGGTCGCCGAGGCCTTTACCGCTGAGACCGGCATCCAGGTGGAGCTGACCACCGACAAGAACCTGGAGGATGTCATCGGCCCCTCCATGCAGGGCGGCGACTACCCCGATGTGGTCCACCTGGCTACCGGCCGTGAGGCTGCTCTGACCGAGCAGTTCATCAAGGGCAACCTGATCGCCGACATCACCGACATGCTGAGCATGACCATCCCCGGCGAGAGCGCTAAGGTCAGCGAGAAGATCGCCGGCGGCTTTACCGACACTTCTCTGACCAATCCGTACGGCGATGGCAAAACCTACCTGGCCCCCATGTTCTACAGCCCCTGCGGCCTGTTCTACAACGCAGGCTACCTGGAGGAAAAGGGCTGGACCGTGCCCACCACCTGGGACGAGATGTGGGAGCTGGGCGATAAGGCCAAGGCAGACGGCAGCTACCTGTTCACCTACCCCACCACCGGCTACTTTGACGCTTTCTTCTATGCTCTGATGTACTCTGCAGGCGGCCCGGACTTCTTCAACAAGGCCACCCGTTACGAGGAAGGCATCTGGGATACCCCGGAGGCACAGACCTGCTTTGACATCGTCAACAAGCTGGCTTCCTACACCAACCCCATCACCCCGGCACAGGCCAACGATCAGGACTTCACCCAGAACCAGCAGCTGGTGCTGGACAACAAGGCCATCTTCATGCCCAACGGCACCTGGATCGTGGGCGAGATGGCAGAGGCTCCCCGTGCTGACGGCTTCAAGTGGGGCATGACCGCTCTGCCCGCTGTCAAGGCTGGCGGCGACAGCTACAGCTACACCTGGTTCGAGCAGGCCTGGATCCCCGCTGGCGCCGAGCACATCGACGCTGCCAAGCAGTTCCTGGCTTTCTTGTACAGCGACACTGCCTGCAAGCTGTTTGCTGAGGCTGGTGCGATCCAGCCGGTGCTGGGCGTGGCCGACACCCTGGAGGGGGACAACAAGATGTTCTACTCCATCTACGACAACGGCGCTAAGGCTGCTATGGGCAACTTCGCTTCCTTTACCGCTATCCCCGGCCTGGAAGTCCGCACCGTGTTCTTTGACCCCGTCAACTCCCTGGTCTCCGGCAGCATGACCGAGCAGCAGTGGGTGGACGGCATCAAGTCCGCCAGCGATCAGATGCGTGCCAACATCATTGAGTAAACCGGCGACAACCCGCGATCCTGCAAACCGCAGCATTGGCTGCGTCACCTGAACCGCCAGGAATAAGATCGCACGGCTTTGCCGAAACCCTGCCCTATCCGGCGGGGGCGGTTCGTCCGCCCCCGCTTTTTTTATCCGCTGCGCCGGATAAGGCGCGTCCCTATTTTTTGAAAGGAGCGGTCATACCAGATGAACAAAGATAAAAACCGCAAGCGGTTTCTGGTGCTGTGCGTTGCACCTGCCACCATCCTGTTCTTTATTTTCATGATCCTGCCCACCCTCAACGTGTTCCGTATGTCGCTGTATGAGCGTGGCGCTTACTCCCCCAACGAGACCTTCGTAGGGCTGAAAAACTTCCGGCAGCTGCTGCACGACACGCAGTTCATCCGCTCGATGCAGAACATGATCCTGCTGGTGGTGGTGGTCACCATCGTCACCTTTGCATTTGCGCTGGTGTTTGCGGCCATCCTCACCCGGGAGAAACTGCGGGGACAGAACTTCTTCCGCATCGTATTCTACATCCCCAACATCCTGTCGGTCGTCGTCATCTCGGGCATCTTTTCCGCCATCTATAAGCCGGAGAATGGCATGCTGAACAGCATCATCGGCCTGTTCCGGGATATGACCGACCCCATCCTTTGGAAGGGCGAAAAACTGGTCATCCCCTCTCTGATCATCGCCATGGTCTGGCAGGCTGTAGGCTACTACATGGTCATGTACATGGCCTCCATGTCCTCGGTGCCCGCCAGCCTGTACGAAAGCGCCAACCTGGACGGCGCCGGACGTCTGACCCAGTTCTTCCAGATCACCATTCCCCTGATCTGGACCAACATCCGCACCACCCTGACCTTCTTCATTATCTCCACCATCAACATGGCCTTCCTGTTCGTCAAGGCAATGACCAGCGGCGGCCCCAACGGTGCATCGGACGTGGCGCTGAACTATATGTACAGCCAGAAGGACGCTGGCCTGTACGGATACAGCATGGCCATCGGCGTGGTGATCTTCCTGTTCTCCTTTGCCTTGTCCGCCTGTGTCAACCGGGCCACCAGCCGTGAGCCCCTGGAATTCTGAGAGGAGGGTATTGAACTATGCAGGAAACAACTGCTCAAAAGGCCCCCCGCTCTGCTGAGGGTCTGTACAAATTCTTCATCTATCTGGTCCTGATCCTGCTGGCAGTGACCATCCTTGTGCCGGTGGCCTGGGTCTTTATGGCATCCATCAAGCAGAACTCGGAGTTCTACGGCAACCCCTGGGCGCTGCCTGCGGGCTTCTACTGGCAGAACTTTGTCAACGCCTGGAACGGTGCGCAGATGGGCCAGTATATGCTCAACTCGGTCATCGTCACCTCTCTGGCCCTGATCCTGCTGCTGGTCATTGCGCTGCCCGCAGCCTACTGCCTGTCCCGGTTCAAGTTCCGTGGCCGCAAGGTGCTGAACACCCTGTTCATGGCGGGCCTGTTCATCAACGTCAACTACATCGTCGTGCCCATCTTCCTGATGCTGCGGGACGGCGACGCGGCGCTGAAATCCATCTTTGGCAGCGGCTTTTTGCTGAACAACCTGTTTGTGCTGGCGGTGGTTTACGCTGCCACGGCGCTGCCCTTTACCATCTACCTGCTGTCCGGCTATTTTGCCACCCTGCCCCATGATTTTGAGGAGGCCGCCTACATCGACGGCGCAGGCTACTTCTCTGCCATGGTCAAGATCATCTTCCCCATGGCAAAGCCCTCCATCATCACTATCATCCTGTTCAACTTCCTCTCGTTCTGGAACGAATACATCATCTCCATGACCCTGATGAGCTCCACCAAAGCCCCCCGCACCCTGCCGGTAGGTCTGCTGAACCTGATGCAGGCCCAGCAGAGCGCCGCGCAGTACGGCACCATGTACGCTGGCCTTGTGTTGGTGATGCTGCCGACGCTGATCCTGTACATCTGTGTGCAAAAGCAGCTGACCCAGGGCATGACCGTGGGCGGCCTGAAAGGGTAAGGTGAGCCGGAATGAAACATAACGAGTCTAACCCCATGGTGCGCGTGATCCTGATGCTGGTGCTGTTTGTGCTGGCGCTGGCGCTGGTGGTGGCCGGCTGGAAGATGACCGGCCAGCTGGCCGGCCTGGGCATCATGATCGTGGGTGTGGCGCTGCTGCTGGCTGTGCTGTACATTTATAATAATAAGTACCAGGACTGACCCCCGGTCGGGACCTGAATTGGATTTGAAGGAGCAAACTATATGGCTGATATCAAAAAGACCGGCCGCGTGACTATCCCCACGGACCTGGACGTTGTGCCCCAAACGCTGGACATCCTGCAGCAGTGGGGCGCAGATGCCATCCGTGACTGCGACGGAACGGATTTTCCCCAGCAGCTGCGGGATGCAGATGCAAAGATCTACTCTACCTACTACACCACCCGCAAGGACAACGCCTGGGCCAAAGCCAACCCGGACGAGGTGCAGCAGTGCTATATCATGACCGGCTTTTACACGGCTGATGGGGACACAGTGACCATCCCGCTGATGAAGGGCATCAGCCCGGAGCTGATGATGGTGAACACCAACGATGATATCACCCGCTGGTGGGAGGTAGTGGACCGCACCACCGGCCAGGTGGTCTCCCCTGACCGCTGGAGCTATGCCGATGGCTGCGTGACCGTGCAGGCCGAGCCGTTCCATGAGTATACGGTGAGCTTTTTGGCCTACCTGATCTGGGACCCGGTGCATATGTACAACGCCACCACCAATGGCTGGACCAACTTTGAGCATCAGATCACCTTTGACGTGCGCCAGCCCAAGACCCACAAATACTCCATGGAGCGTCTGCGGAAGTTCATCGCCGATCATCCGTATGTCAACGTGATCCGCTATACCACCTTCTTCCACCAGTTCACCCTGGTGTTTGATGAGCTGAAGCGGGAGAAGTATGTGGACTGGTACGGCTATTCGGCTTCGGTCAGCCCCTACATCCTGGAGCAGTTCGAGCGGGAGGTGGGCTATAAGTTCCGCCCGGAGTACATCATTGACCAGGGCTACTACAACAACCAGTATCGTGTGCCCAGCAAGGAGTTCAGCGACTTCCAGGCCTTCCAGCGCCGGGAGGTGGCGAAGCTTGCCAAGGAGATGGTAGACATCACCCACGAGTGCGGGTGCGAAGCCATGATGTTCCTGGGCGACCACTGGATCGGCACCGAGCCCTTTATGCCGGAGTTCCAGACCATCGGGCTGGATGCCGTGGTGGGCAGTGTGGGCAATGGCTCCACCCTGCGTCTGATCTCGGATATCGAGGGCGTCAAGTACACCGAGGGCCGCTTTTTGCCCTACTTCTTCCCGGATACCTTCCACGAAGGGGGCGACCCGGTGCGGGAGGCAAAGGAAAACTGGGTCACGGCCCGGCGCGCCATCCTGCGCAAACCCATCGACCGCATCGGCTACGGCGGCTACCTGAAGCTGGCTTTGGATTTCCCGGAGTTTGTGGACTACGTCCAGAGCGTTTGCGATGAGTTCCGTGAGCTGTACGAGAACATCAAGGGCACCACCCCCTACTGCGTCAAGCGGGTGGCCGTGCTGAACTGCTGGGGCAAGATGCGTGCCTGGGGCTGCCATATGGTCCACCACGCACTGTACCAGAAGCAGAATTACAGCTATGCCGGCGTCATCGAGGCATTGTCCGGCGCACCGTTTGATGTAAAGTTCATCAGCTTTGCGGACATCCAGGCTGACCCCTCTATCCTGAAGGATATCGATGTGCTGATCAACGTGGGCGATGCCGACACCGCCCACACCGGCGGCCGCTGGTGGGAGGAGCCCACCGTGGCAGCTGCCATCAAGCAGTTCGTCTGGAACGGCGGCGGCATCATCGGCGTGGGCGAGCCGGGCGGCCATCAGTACCAGGGCCGTTTCCTGCAGCTGGCCAGCGTGCTGGGTGTGGAGAAAGAGACCGGCTTTACCCTGAACTACGACAAGTACAACTGGGAGGAGCACCGGGATCACTTCATCCTGGCAGACTGCCCCGAGCACACGGTGGACTTTGGCGAGGGCAAAAAGAGCATCTACGCCCTGGAGGATGCCCAGGTGCTGGTACAGCAGGACAAGGAAGTGCAGATGGCCGTGCACAGCTACGGCCAGGGCCGCGGCGTGTACATCAGCGGCCTGCCTTACAGCTTTGTCAACAACCGTGTGCTGCACCGCGCGATCCTGTGGGCCAGCCACAGCGAGGAGCAGCTGCACACCTGGTTCAGCGAGAACTGCAATGTGGAAGTCCACGCTTATGTCAAAAACGGCAAATACTGCGTGGTGAACAACACCTACCAGCCCCAGGATACCACGATCTACCGTGGCGACGGCAGCAGCTTTGCCCTGCATCTGGAGGCCAACGAGATCAAATGGTACGAGATCTGAGCTTATAACAGAGGTTTGTGACCACAAGGGGGGCGCTGTTGGCTGCCTCCGAATAAGAAACCATTGCCCGCCGACTGACGATTTTGTGCA
>UQGD01000050.1 GCA_900540455.1 uncultured Faecalibacterium sp. | reverse complement strand
CCGAAGATAGTTAGCTGGAGACGGCTTGTGAAAATAGGTAGACGCCGACTTGAATCAAAGCCCCTGAGGATTTTCCTCGGGGGCTTTTGCTGTATGCAAAAATAAAATATGCAGCAGCGCTCTTGTGCAGGCATGGAACCGGGGATTATAATAAAGAAAAAAATGCGAATACTTATCCTTTCTACATAATTTGCGCGTATACTGACAGCGGTTGAACATCCGGGAAGAAGAAAGGAGAACATGATGTCTTTACCCAAAACCAGATTTTCCTGCACGACGTTGAAAAGCATCGCACTGGTCTTGATGCTGCTGGACCACATCCATTACTTTTTTGCATTTACCGGTGTGGTGCCAGAGCTGTTCAGTATGCTGGGGCGTCTCAGTGCGCCGCTGTTTTTGTTTTGTACAGTGGAGGGCTTTGCCCATACCCATGACCGAAAGCGCTATTTTCTGCGCATTTGGGCCATTGGAGCCGGCATGGCAGCCATTGAGTTCTTTATGATGTACGGGGGGCTGCTGCGCCGGGGCGACGGATTTTATCCGCAAAATGCGATCTTCCAGGCGCTGACGCTGCTCTGCATCGTTTGGCAGGGGATCGACTGGCTGCGGGCAAAACGATATGTCCGGGGCGCAGCTGCGATCCTGGGCGTTTTTCTGTGGCCGTTTGTGGTATCGGCGCTTCTGGTGGCGGTGCCGCAGATCTCTCAACAGCCGGCGGGTTCTTCGATCGTGGCATTTCTTATTACCAGCCCACTGCCGATGTGGTCCGGCATTACGGATGGCGGATGGGGCTTTCTGCTGGGCGGCGTACTGCTGTATCTGCTGCGGGAGCGCCGGGTATTGCAGGTGATAGTCTGGGCCGTAAACAGCTTTTTGTGGGATTTTGTGTGGCTGTGGATGATGCTGCGCAGCCAGCCGGGGTTTGCGCCGGTCCAGATGCTGACGACCTACTACGAGTGGATGGAGATCGGAGCTGTGGTGCTGATGCTGCTGTACAACGGCCAGCGGGGCAGCGGGCATAAAGCGTTTTTCTACTGGTTCTACCCGGCCCATGTATATCTGCTGTATGGTTTGTCCTGCCTTGTGTATAACGCTTGGTTCTAAGGAGGGGGGACCCCTATGCCTCATATTCTTGCAGTGGACGATGATCCGGATCTTTGCCGTTTGGTGCAGACAGCATTGGAGAGGGATGGCCATCAGGTGGCGGTCCGGTGCTCCGGCAGAGAGGTGGATGAGGCTTTGTGCCGCTGGGCCGACTGCATCTTGTTGGATGTCATGATGCCGGAGGAGGACGGGTTTGCAGTATGCCGCCGCATCCGGGATCTGACCGATGCCCCAATCTTGTTTTTAACGGCACGCACGGAAGAAGCTGCGCTGCTGGAAGGGCTGGGCCTTGGAGCGGACGACTACCTGTACAAACCCTTCCGGCTGGCAGAACTTCGGGCGCGGGTGGGGGCGCATCTGCGCCGCCAAAACCGTGTCCCTACCCAGCGCATCCTGCGGGGCGGGGTGGGGTTTGACCTGATGGGCAAGACCGCCGCCTGGGCCGGGGTGCTGCTGCATCTGACCCGGTCGGAATATGGGATATGCGAGCATCTGGCACTGCACGCAGGGCAGACTTTCAGCAAGGAACAGATCTACGAGGCCGTGTTTGGGTACGATGGCACAGCCGATGAGACGGCCGTTACCCAGCACGTCAAAAATATCCGGGCCAAGCTGCGCCAGGCGGGTGCGCCGGACCCGGACGAGATCCTGAAAACCGTGTGGGGGGTGGGCTACCGATGGAAAACCGACGACTGATCTCGCTGCGGGGCGTGCTGCTGGGATATCTTGTCCAGTGTGCGGTCTTTTGCCTGCTGACGGCGGTGATGTGGGTGACCTGCCTGCTGGCGCTGATCTGGACGGGGATCGCCCTGCCGGCCAATGCGGCGGCCGCGGCCTGCACCCGGGCGGTGCAGCAGGTGTCGGCCCTGACCGCTGAGCAGGTGACCCAGGCAGAACTGGACCCGCTGTGCCGGTATGTTGTCTTTGCTGGGGAGGACAGTGCCCAGCCGCAGTATTCAAATATGGATGAAAAACATTTGCAGAGGGCTATGGAATACTGGCATGGCCAGACCTCTCCCCGGTGGGGGTATGCCCAGTACTATTTGCGGGCGGACCTGGCAGAGGGCGGCGTATGCCTGTTTCAATTTGACTATGCAATGCCCTATGCGGACCCTGCGCTGCGGGAGCGGCTGCCGGATCTGCAAACGATGCATTGTGCGTTGGGTCTGCTGCTGCTGGCAGGGGTCATCGCTCTGTGTACCCGCCGGGCCGGGCGGTTCTTGTCCGCAGAAACGGCCCGTTTGACCGAAGCCTCTCGCCAGGTGGCGGCCCAGCAGCTGGACGCTGCGGCCTTTACCGGCGCCAGAGTGCGGGAGTATGCCCAGGCGCTGGGGGCTTTGCAGCAGATGGGCAGTCAGCTGACCGACAGCCTGCAGGCGCAGTGGCGGATGGAGCAGCAGCGGGCCGGGCAGGTGGCGGCGCTGGCCCATGACCTCAAGACGCCGCTCAGCATCATCCAGGGCAATGCGGAGCTGTTGGCAGAGGATGCGCTTACCCCGCCCCAGCAAGAGCAGACCCAGGCGATCCTGCGGGGGGCGCAGCGGGCGGGGCTGTATCTGGAGGCTCTGCGGGCGGCCAGCGCCCCATCGTCCGCCCGGAAAAAGGTGGACAGCCATGCCTTGCTGTGTACCTTGGCGCAAACCGGCCGGGGGCTGTGTACACCGGCCGGGGTAAAGTTCTGCTTGCAGGAGGATTGGCAGGGCAGGTTGTGTGCGTCCGAGGCAGAGCTGTGCCGGGCGGTGGAAAACCTGCTGGATAATGGGGTGCGTCATACCCCAAGGGGGGGACAGCTGACTTTGGGCCTGCGCCGGGAAGAAAAACACCTGGTGTTCTGGGTGGAGGACGGCGGTCCCGGCTTTACCCCGGAGGCGCTGGTGCGGGCGGGGGAGTTCTTGTACACCGAAGCCTCCCGCACAGATCCGTCCCACCAGGGTTTGGGACTGTATTTTGCACGCCAGGTGGCGCAGGCGCACGGCGGACGGCTGGTATTGCGGAATACCCTGTCCGGGGCCTGCGCCGAGCTATGGCTGACCGCAGAGGATACGCCAAAAGAAGCATAGAAATGCTGTTGCCCGCAGCGGTCAGAGCGTGCTGACCAACGACCCCAAGCAGCGCCCCGTATTCGGCTTCTTTGATAAGGTGGTCTCCTCCTTTCATAAATTCCTTCTTGCAGAAAAAGGCAGACCCCATCAGGGGCCTGCCTTTTTCTGTAGGGAGCGCTGTCCCAGGGGGGACGGCGCCTTATTTTTTGCGTGCGAACACGATGCCGATGGTGCCGGGGCCGGAGTACCCGCCAATGGTGGTGCCGATGTCGGTCTCCAGCGTCTGCGCAAATTGACCATACTGGGCCAGGCCGTCCCGCACGGCCTCCAGGCAGCCTTCCTGGGGCAGGCAGGAGGAGATGAACACCAGGCTGTTGTCGATGTCCTGCCGGTCAGACAGCTGGTCTGCCATGTAGCGGGTGACGCAGGCGGGCAGGCTGCCCCGGTATTTTTTGACCACCTTCAGCTCACCCTGCTGGACAGCCAGGCTGGGACGGATGTGCAAAAGGTTGGCGCCAAAAGCCAGCACGCCGGAGCAGCGTCCGCTTTTTGCCATGTACTCCAGCTGATCCAGCACAAAGCTCAGCTCGATGCGGGGGACAAGATCCTCCAGCTGTGCGGCGATCTGTGCCGGTTCCAGCCCTTCGGCGGCCCACTGGGCGGCCCGCAGCACCAGATAACCCTGTCCGGTGCAGATGTTCTGGCTGTCGATGACGGTCACGTTTTCGTACTGACCCGCCGCCAGACAAGCGTTCTGGTAGCAGGAGGATAATTTGGAGCTGACCGAGATATGGATCACCGCGTCATACTCAGAGGAAAAGGGAGCAAAGAACTCTGCATATTCCACCAGGTTTGCCGCTGCAGAGGTGGACATTTTGCCGCCTGCCTGTACATGAGCAAATACATCGGCAGGGTGGACGGTGACACCGTCCAGCAGGATCTGTTCTCCCATCAGGATGTGCATGGGCATCAGGGCGATGTCCCACTGCTGTACCAGTTGAGCGCTCAGGTCGCAGGTGCTGTCGGCGGTGATCTTGATCTTCACGTTGAATATCCTTCTTTCTTCGTACCTTTTATCAAAAAATTCGCTTTGCTAAAAATCTTGGTTAAAGAATAGCATGCTCCCGGCCATACAATCAGTTCCTCTGTCTTGCGGAACTGTAAATTTTTTGTAAAAAAGCGCCGCTTAACGCAGAAATGGCGCTTTATGCTTGTTCGGCCAGGGGGCACAGCGGCCTGCGGCGCTCTGAAGCACGGCCAGAGCCTTTCCGTGCGGGCCGTACCGGCTGCGGTTGCGGCGGACAGCTGCCCCGCAGTCCAGGACAGGCTGAACAAAGCGGACGCATTTTTCTGTGGTTTTCTCACAAAAAGGGGGCGTCAAGGCCGGTTCTTTGCAAAAAATGTGGCTGAGGTGTTTATTTTATGCGTCAAACAATATATAATAGAAGCATCTTGGTTATTATGCTGGGGGCCGCCCGCCCTTCCGGCTGTCTTTTGATGGAGGTTATGCCTGTTATGTTCATGTTTACCGATTATGACCAGCATTTGCTGGATCATGTACACAAGCTCCACTTTATCGGCTGCGGCGGCAGCGGGATGTATCCGCTGATCCAGATCCTGGCGGCCAAGGGCTACCAGATCACCGGCAGCGACGTGCTGGATGGCACCATCATCCGGGCCGAGCGGGAGATGGGGGTCCAGGTGACCCTGGGCCACAAGGCCGACAACGTGATCGGCAGCGACATGGTGGTCTATTCGGCAGCCATTGCAAAGGACAATGTGGAGCTGTGCGCAGCGGAGTCCTACGGCATCCCCACCATCGAGCGCAGCGTGCTGCTGGGCTATGTGGGCCGCCTGTACAAGGACAGCATCTGCGTATCCGGCACCCACGGCAAAACCACCACTACGGCAATGATCGCCACGGCCCTGGAGCTGGCCGGGCGTGACCCCAGCGCCGTGATCGGCGGCAAGCTGCCCCTGATCGGCGGCTATGGCAAGGCAGGCGAGGGGGATGACATCGTCATCGAGGCGTGTGAGTATGCCGAGACCTTCCTGAAGCTGACCCCCTATCTGTCGGTGGTGCTGAACATTGATAACGACCATCTGGACTACTACGGCAGCATGGGCGAGCTAAAGTTTGCCTTCAAGCGCTTTGCCCTGATGACCCGGTTCATGATCTTTGCCAACTGCGATGACAAGAACACCATGGACGTGATGTACACCTTGGATCGCCGTGTGCGCACCTTTGGCATCCAGAACGGCGGCGATTACCAGGCCATCCATGTGCAGGAGTACAAGCCCGGCTTCTATGAGTTCGACCTGAAAGAGTGGGACCAGAAAGAGACCGGTCATATCCGTCTGGGCGTGCCCGGTTACCACAACGTCTACAATGCCCTGGCGATGTGCGCAGTGTGCCGCTGCGTGGGTCTGAGCGTGGAGCAGTGCGCCGCTGCAGCCGAGGCGTTCCGCGGTGCAGGCCGCCGCTTTGAGGTATATGGCGAGTGCAACGGCGCAGTGGTCATGGACGACTACGCCCACCACCCCACCGAGCTGCGGGCTACCCTGAATACCGCCAAAAAGCTGGGCTACAAGCGCCTGATCGCAGTCCATCAGCCGTTTACATACAGCCGGACCAAGCTGCTGTTCAACGACTTTGTGGACGTTTTGCAGATTCCGGACGTCACCGTGCTGACCCCCATCCTGGGCAGCCGGGAGCCCAACGACCCCTCCATTACCAGCAAGATGCTGGCGGAGAAGATCCCCGGCTCTGTGCTGGTGGACAGCCTGGCCGATGCAGCGGACTGGGTGCGCCAGAATGCCCGGGAAGGGGACTTGGTCATTACCCTGGGCTGCGGCGATGTGTACAAAGCCAGCAAGATGATGGTGGAGTGACCGCAGGCTGACCGTTCAAAACAAAAAAGCAGCGCCCGCTCTTTTTGAGCGGGCGCTGCTTTTGCTTTTTCAGGCGGGGATCACTGGCTGCGGCGGGCCAGGATCTCGTCCCAGATGGCATGGGCCACATCCTCTTTGCTCATCAGGGGCAGGTGCCGGGCACCCTCCGGGCCGATCAGGGTGACGACGTTGGTGTCCACCCCGAACCCAGCGCCGGAGACCTTGAGATTGTTGGCTACGATCAGGTCCAGGTTCTTTTTGTGGAGCTTGGCGGCAGAATTGGCCTCCAGGTCCTGGGTCTCCATAGAAAATCCGCAGACGAACTGTCCTGCTTTGCGGGGGGCCAGGGTACCCAGGATATCCGGGGTGCGGGCCAGGGGGATGCTCATGTCGCCGTCCGATTTTTTGATCTTGTGTTCCGCCACGGAAACCGGGCGGTAGTCCGCCACGGCGGCGGCCATCACCAGCACATCCAGGCTGTCAAAGGCGCCGTCCACGGCTTCAAACATCTGCTGCGCCGTGGTCACCGGCAGATCCTGGGCAAAGCGCACCGGGGGCAGGGCCGTGGGGCCGTGGATCAGGGTGACCTGTGCGCCCCGCTGTACGGCGGCTTTGGCCAGCGCATAACCCATCTTGCCGGTGGAATGGTTGGTCAGGTAGCGCACCGGGTCCAGCGCTTCCTGGGTGGGGCCGGCGGTCACCGCCACCCGCAGGCCCTGCATATCCTTGGGCTTTGCGATCTGCTGCAGGATATAGTCCAGCAGCACCTCCTCTTTGGGCAGCCGGCCGCTGCCCACATCCTTGCAGGCAAGCATACCGCTCTCCGAGGGGATCACCGTGATCCCATAGCGCTGCAAGGTGGCCAGGTTGTCCTGGGTGATGGGGTTTTCCAGCATGCCGGTGTTCATGGCAGGGGCCACCAGCTTGGGGCAGTGGGCGGCCAGCAGCACGGTGGTCAGCATATCGTCCGCAATGCCGTGGGCCATCTTGGCGATGACATTGGCGGTGGCCGGTGCCACTAAGATCACATCGGCCTTTTTAGCCAGGGAGATATGGGTCACTTCAAACTTGAAATCCCGGTCAAAGGTGTCCACCATGCATTTGTGGCCGGTAAGGGTCTCAAAGGTAAGCGGGGTAATGAACTGCGTGGCGTTTTTGGTCATGATGACCTCCACATCCGCCCCCAGTTTGCGCAGTGCGCTGGCCACATTGGCCATTTTATAGGCGGCGATACCGCCGCAGACGCCCAAAAGGACGCATTTGCCTGCCAGATCCATGCGAAAAAACCTCCTTGAGTTGGCTTGTAAGGCTAGTATAATCCAAAATGGGTGGTTGCACAACCGCATTTTTGCAGCTTTGGGCACAGCTGGCGGTGCGGCAGCGGGGCAAAAGGCGGCTGTTTTGGGGCCGGAACACCGCAGCAGGCGGGCCAAAATCTTGCCCGAGGGCTTGTAACCAGCGGGGAAATGCGGTAAAATATGATAGCTTATGCGGGGCTGGGTGCTCCGCAGCGTATCGGACAAGGAGGGCCCGAGAGGTTTTTCCAATATGATTTTAGCCATTGATGCAGGCAACACCACCGTCGCCCTGGGGGGCATCAAGGACGGACGTGTATGCTTTGTGGCCCATATGGATACAGTGCGCACCCGCACAGCGGCAGAGTACCGGGCCGAGATGGAGCGGGTATTCTCCCGCCGGCGCCGGCCGGATAAACCCATCCGGTTCGAGGGGGCGGTGCTGACCAGTGTGGTGCCCCAGATCACCCCCGCTCTGGCGGAATGTGCCCGCCATTATACCGGACGCAAACCGGTGATCGTTTCGCCGGAGATCCGCACCGGGCTGACCATGGGCGTTACAGAGCCCAATGCCGTGGGCAAGGACCGCCTGGTAGACGCTGCCTATGCGGCGGCGCATTTCCCGCTGCCGGTCATCACGGTGGACCTGGGCACCGCCACCACCTTCAGTGTGGTGGACAAACAAAAAGTGTTCCGGGGCGGCGTGATCTGCCCGGGGCTTTCCACCGGGCTGCGGGCCTTGGGGGAGCGGTGTGCCCAGCTGCCCCAGGTGCGGCTGGGTGTGCCCGGCCAAGCCATTGGCCCGGATACCCAAAGCGCGATGCTCTCCGGCGCAGTGCTGGGGGCAGCTGTGCTGCTGGATGGGGTGACCCAGCGCATTGAGGAAGAACTGGGCACTTCCGCCACTTTGGTGGTGACCGGGGGACTGGCCCGGTATGTCACCCCTTTGTGCCGCCATCCCTTGGTCTATGACCCGGAACTGCTGATGAAAGGGCTGGCCATGCTTTACCAGATGAACCAGCCGTCCCAGCGGCCCCGGCGGGGCAGCAGCGGCAAGAGGAGGAAGACCGAATGAACAAGCTCGGCATCCTGGGCTCGGGAAGGATCGTCCGGGAGTTTCTGCCCTGGCTGGCCCAGACCCCGGCCTTTGCGCTGGACACCCTCTGCACCACCCCCCGCAGCGAGGCGGCAGGGCAGAGCCTGTGTGCCCAGTACGGCATACCCTGCCATACCACCAACTACCTGGAGATGCTCCAGCGGGTGGATACCGTATATATCGCAGTGCCCAATATCCAGCATACCCGCTATGCCCGGGTGGCGCTGGAAGCAGGGCGGAATGTGATCCTGGAAAAACCCCTGGCCCCCACCGCTGCCGATGCCGAGGAGCTGGCAGCGCTGGCCCGGCGCAAAAAGGTGTTTTTGTTTGAAGCCATGACCACCCAGTACCTGGAAAACTACCAGAAACTGCGGGAGTATCTGCCCCGGCTGGGGCCGGTAAAGCTGGTGCAGTGCAATTTCAGCCAATATTCCAGCCGGTACGATGCCTTCTGCGCCGGGCAGACCCCGCCGGTCTTTGACCCGGGGCAGGCGGGCGGTGCATTGATGGACTTGAATGTCTACAACATCAGCTATGTGGTGGGCCTGTTTGGGGAGCCGCAGCAGGTCCACTATGCCGCCAATATGGAGCGCGGCATTGATACCAGCGGCATCCTTACCATGGACTACCGCAGTTTCAAGGCGGTGTGCGTGGCAGCAAAGGACTGTGAGGCTCCCGCACGCTGCCTGATCCAGGGCACAAAGGGCTACCTGATGCAGAAGTCCACCCCCAATTTCTGCGGGGGCGTCACCTTCCATCCCCATACCGGCAAGGAAGAACATTTCAACCTGAACGGAGGCCGGCCCCGCCAGGCGGCGGAGTTCGAGGCCTTTGCCCGCGCCATTGAGAACGGGGATCAGGAGTTTTGCAGCCGGATGCTGGATACCTCGGTGGCAGTGAGCCGGGTGCTTACCGCCGCCCGCCACTCGGCGGCGCTGCGCTTTGCCTGCGACGGCTGAGCCATCCATAAGACGCCTACCTGGTGTAAAGGCCGGGAGACGATACAAGACCGAACATCCACACAAAACCCGGGACAGTAGGTTTGCCCCGGGCCGGTTTGCGCCGTATCCGACAAAATGAGGGCGGAACGGCAGCAGGAGGAAATGAGAAATGAAAACGAATCAAGATCTGCGCACCCTGACGCGGCTGGCTTTGCTGGTGGCCATTGAGCTGGTGATGAAGGCTGTGGGCCTGGGCAGTGTGCCGATGGGGCCGCTGTACATGAGCTTTTTGACCCTGCCTATTGCGGTGGGCGCCATCACGATGGGGCCTATGGCAGGTGCTGTGCTGGGCGGCGTATTTGGCGCAGTGAGCTTTTATGATGCCGTCACCGGCGCTTCGGCTATGACGGGGGCGCTGTTCCAGGTCAGTCCGCTGCATACCTTTATCCTCTGCGTGGGGATGCGGATGCTGATGGGTCTGCTGGTGGGTCTGATCTTCCAGGGGCTGAAAAAAGCAGACCACAAAGGTACATGGAGCTATTTTGTCAGCTCCATGGCAGCCCCCGGCCTGAACACTCTGCTGTTCATGGGCTATATCGTGCTGGCTTTTTACAACTGTGATTATGTGCAGAGCCTGGTGGCCAACAAGGGCGCATCCAACCCCTTTATGTTTGTGGTGCTGCTGGTGGGCGTCCAGGGCGTGGCCGAGTTCCTGGTCTCCGGCATCCTGGGCGGCATCGTGGCCCGTGCCGTGCATAAATATCTGAAATAAGCGGCGTTTGCTGTAAAAAACTCCCTCCGGAGCCTCCGGGGGGAGTTTTTGCGTTTGTGGGTTCTGTAAGCAGACCCTCTCCGGCCCGGCTCCGCCGTGCCACCTCTCCCGAGAGGGCGAGGCTTTGGCAGGGACGTAAAGTTTTGCGCTTATAAGCAGGCTTCTTCTGCCGTTGACGAGTGAGGACGAAACTCACCCTCTTTGCCAAGGGCTCTCCCTTCGAAAGACTTCCCCCGGCCGGGGGAAGATG
>UQGD01000049.1 GCA_900540455.1 uncultured Faecalibacterium sp. | reverse complement strand
TTGGCGATGCCGGACAGGATGCAGCGCTCCCGCTCGCCGTCAAACACGGTCAGGTGCAGCAGCTTCTTGCTCTCCTTCATGGTCTCGCAGGCACGGATCTCTGCTACCCGCAGCTCTACCTTGCAGAAGTCGTCAAAGCTGATCTCGGGCTCGTGCTCCTGCGGCTCAGCGGGGGCAGCCGGTGCAGCCTTGGCAGCTTCGGCTTCCTCCTTGGCCTTGTTGGCGGCCAGGGCGGCGGCACGGCGCTTCTCGTCCTCCTCTTTCAGGCGGGCGATCTCCTTGGCTACGTCGATGCGGGGGAACAGGGCATCGCCCTTGTGGACGGTGTAGCTCTCCTGTGCGCCGTAGGCAGCAGCCTCCAGCACCAGTGCGTCGGTGCCCAGGCCCAGCTGATCCATGATCTTGGGAGCCGTGGAGGGCAGGCAGGCATTCAGCAGGATGGCGCAGACACGCAGTGCCTCGCACAGGTGGTACAGCACGCACTCCAGACGCTGGGCATTGGCCTCGTCCTTAGCCAGCGCCCAGGGAGCCGTCTCGTCGATGTACTTGTTGGCACGCTGGATCACGGCAAAGATCTCCATCAGAGCCTGAGGGATGGTCAGGTTGTCCATGTCAGCAGTCACCTTGCCAGCCAGGGCATCGATCATGCCTTCCAGCTCAGTGTCGATGGCCTCGCTGCCGGGCAGCTTATGCACGGTGCCGCCAAAGTACTTTTCGCACATGGCCACGGTACGGCTGAGCAGGTTGCCCAGATCGTTGGCCAGGTCAGAGTTGATGCGGTTGATCAGTGCCTCGTTGGTGAACATGCCGTCGTTGCCGAAGGGGATCTCCCGCAGCAGGAAGTAACGGATGGCATCCACGCCGTAGCGGTCGCACAGGATCACCGGGTCAACTACGTTGCCCACCGACTTGGACATCTTGCCGCCGTTCATCAGCAGCCAGCCATGGCCAAACACCCGCTTGGGCAGGGGCAGATCCAGAGCCATCAGCATGGCAGGCCACAGAATGGTGTGGAAACGCAGGATCTCCTTGCCCACCATGTGCAGGTCAGCAGGCCAGAACTTCTTGTAGTCGTCGTAGGTCTCGTTGCCGTAGCCCAGAGCAGAGATATAGTTGCTCAGAGCATCCACCCAGACATACATGGTGTGCTTGGGATCAAAAGGCACCGGGATGCCCCACTTGACCGAGGTGCGGGATACGCAGGTATCCTGCAGGCCCTGCTTGATAAAGGCGATCATCTCGTTTTTGCGGCTTTCCGGCTGGATGAACTGGGGGTTCTCCTCGTACAGCTTCAGCAGACGGTCGGCGTACTTGCCGGTCTTGAAGAAGTAGGCTTCCTCATGGGCGTCGTACACCTCACGGCCGCAGTCCGGGCACTTGCCGTCCACCAGCTGGCTGTCGGTCCAGAAGCTCTCGCAGGGCTTGCAGTAGTGGCCGGTATATTCGCCCTTGTAGATATCCCCCTGCTCGTAGAGCTTGGTGAAGATCTTCTGGCAGGTCTCGATATGGTAGTCATCGGTGGTGCGGACAAAGCGGTCGTAGCTTACGTCCAGCAGCTTCCACAGGTCCTTGACGGTGGCCACGATCTCGTCCACATACTCTTTGGGGGTAACGCCGTGGTCAGCTGCCTTATCCTGGATCTTCTGGCCGTGCTCGTCGGTACCGGTCAGGAACATGACGTCGTAGCCCTGCATCCGCTTGAAGCGGGCCAGTGCGTCACAGGCCACGGTGGTGTAGCTGTGGCCGATGTGCAGCTTGTCGCTGGGGTAATAAATGGGGGTGGTGATGTAAAATGTCTTGTGCTCGCTCATAGGGTCGCTCATCCTTTCTTGCAAAGGGAAAAAATCGGCGGGCGGGGGACAGAAAAAAGCCCCCGCCCTGACAGGCTGGAATGCCTGACAAGGACGGGAGCTGTGCTTCCGTGGTACCACCTTGCTTCACCGTGCCCTTGCGGGCAGCGGCCTTTGCGCCGGGGGAGAGCAGATGCATCCCACCCAGCAAAACGCGGTAACGGGCGTACCCGTCGCAGGCTGAGGGACAGTATATGCCCGTTTGCCCGCGCAGCTCAAGGGCCATCTTCCGCTGTGTGCGCCTGCCCGGTTCCACCTGTCGGGCTCTCTGCAAGGCGCAGGCCAAAGCGTACTCTCCCCATCGCAGCCTGTTTACTGATGCCACTTTATAATACGCAAAAAGCGCCGCTTTGTCAACTGTACACAGGATAAAATCGGCGCTTCTGGGCGGGAAAAAGATGCTTTTTCCCGCTTTTGCAGGGGGTAAGGAGCAAAACCGCCCAATAGGGGAGGGAGCGCTGCGCTGCAGCAAAGTTCTGCCGGGGCAGAGCGTAGGGCTGGCTCAGACCTCAAAATCCAGGCAGGCCCGGCTTTTTGTATAGGGGCGGACCCTGCCGTCAGCCACAGCTACATGAGCCGGATGGCAGGCATAGCCCTGCAATGCGGCCACAGATTCAAAAGCAGAGTCCAGCATCAGGTCGGCAGTAGAGCTGGGCAGCCCCTCTGTCTGCACTGCGATGGAGATAAGCCCCGGGATCTGCCCGGCAAGCCCCTCCAGTCCGGCTTTGATCTCCGCCTTGACAGCGGCTTTTTCGGTATCAGACAGCTCGTCCTTGAGCTGCCAAAGGATGATATGCTTGACCATGGGGACCTCCTGTGTTTTTAAGATAGCAGAATGCCCGGCGGGCATCCATCCCCAGTATACGCCGCTGTTGGACCCCTGGCAAGAGCAGGGGGATGTTCCGGCTGAGAAAAAGGGGAAAGTCCAGGATCTACGGCAACAAAAAACCTGCCGGATGAGGCGGTTGCAAGCCCTCATCCGGCAGGATACTTACTTCTTCGGAGTCATTGCCTCTTATCCTCACATTCCTCATTTTTCGGTAGATACCATCCGTTTCATGGGATATCGCTCCTTGGTAATGGGAACTGGGGGAATATTGCTTCCGCTCACGATCCGAGCGGTTGGGAACAAACTACTTAGTACATTGGACTGACCCTCATCTTAACTGTTGGATTGCGGTACACGAATCATGTGGATGAATTTCATATTACCACATCCCCTCAGATAGATTTGCCAGGGGACAAACTGCCTAGTACATTGGTAGAACTCCTTTACTTTTATTCAAATAAGATTCTCCGTAGCATTGTCTTCTTCATCAGAATCACCTTCCGGCGGATCTATTTGAATCGCAAAAGATCATATATGACAGGCTATCTTTTATTCGCCTTATTGATGCTCAAGAATCGCTCGTTCTTTTTTGTCTTTTTATACGGGGGAAACATCCCGTCTGTGGTGAGCGTCTGTTTTGCTCTCAGCGAACCCCGACAGCCTGTCCGTACTGTGCGGGTTCCATATCAACCATCGGTCTTCGCTCCTTTCTGCTTAAAGTCAGCGGGGTGAGCTCTCATTTGAGCTTCTGCTGTACTTATCTGGTTTCTGGCTTTATTATACACGCAGAAGGGGCGGCTGTCTATTCGCTTTTTGCACAATAAATATAACTATATTTTTCAAGTGATAAACAAAATACTATGAAATACGCCAAAGAAACCTCTCAATTTAGCACTCTGCACATAAAAAGGCCAGCGCCGAAGCGCTGGCCTTAGAGAAAAGCTGTGAAACAGGGGTTACATCTTTTCCGGCACGTTGATCTTGAACATGGTCAGCACGTTGCAGATCGTCTGCTTTACGCCGGTGCACAGAGCCAGGCGGGCCTGCTGCACAGCAGGGTCTGCACCCTGGATGCGGCAGTTGCCGTAGAAGCGGTGGAACGCACTGGCCAGATCGATCACAAAGCGGTTGAGGCGGCTGGGATCATACTTTTCCGCAGCCAGGACGATCTCCTGGGGGAACGCTGCCAGCATACGCACCAGATCCATCTCGGTGGGGTCGGTCAGCAGAGAGGGATCGACCTGGTCTGCACCGGCAAAGGGCACGCCCTCGCTGGCCAGCTTTTTCAGGATGGAGCAGATACGGGCATGAGCATACTGCACATAGTATACAGGGTTGTCGTTGTCGGTCTTGACGGCCTGATCCAGGTCAAAGTCGATGCCGCTGCCTGCATCGTGCATATTAAAGAGGAAACGTGCGCTGTCGATGGGCACTTCCTCCAGCAGGTCGGTCAGGGTAATGGCGTTGCCCGTACGCTTGGACATACGCACCGGCTGGCCATCCCGCATCAGGTTGACCATCTGCATCAGCACGACATCCAGCTTGCTGCCGTCCAGGCCAATGGCATCCATTGCGCCCTTCATGCGGGCCACATGGCCGTGGTGGTCTGCGCCCCACACATCAATGGCTTTGTCAAAGCCGCGGGTGGCCAGCTTATTGTAGTGGTAGGCGATATCCGCAGCAAAATAGGTGGGGATGCCGTTGGCGCGCACCAGGACCTCGTCCTTGGCCTGCTCCTCGGTGCCATCCTCGGTCTTTTTCTTGTTTACGGTGCCGTACTTGGCAGCGTACTGCGCGCTGCGGTACATCACAGCGCCATCCTCTGCCTTATAGCAGGCGCCCAGCTCCAGCAGCTTATCCACCACAGCCATTACTGCGCCGGAGTCGTGGAGGGTGCTCTCGTGGAACCACACATCGTAATCGATGCGGTACTTGCCCAGGTCCCGCTTCAGGTTGGCGATGTTCTTGGGCAGGGCATAGGCTACCAGAGCGTCCTTCAGAGCGGCAAAGCCCTCGCTCTCGTACAGGGCGTCGCCCTCCAGACCCTGGCAGGGGGCAACGTAGGCATCGCCCTGCTGTGCGGCAAACTCACCTGCCAGCAGCTTGATGTCGCCGCCCTGGTAGCACTCAGCGGGCAGGGGATAAGTCTGCTCCCCGGCAAAGTGCTGCAGATAGCGTACTGCCAGGCTCTTGCCAAACTTCTGGATCTGGTTGCCGGCATCGTTGATATAAAACTCACGGGTCACCTCGTAGCCCGCCCAGTCCAGCACAGCGGACAGGCAGTCGCCCAGAGCGCCGCCCCGGGCATTGCCCATGTGCATGGGGCCGGTGGGGTTGGCGGAGACGAACTCCACATTATAACGCTGGCCCTTGCCGTGATCGGTGCGGCCATACTCCGGGTTGGAGCAGGCAGCCAGCACGACACCTGCCCAGAAGCTGGGAGCCAGGAACAGGTTGATAAAGCCAGGGCCTGCTACCTCGGCACGCTCAAAGACGGTATTCTCCAGCTGCAGATGAGCGGTCAGGGCCTCGGCGATCATCCGGGGCGCTTTGCGCCAGGTGCGGGCGCCTGCCATGGCCAGATTGGAGGCGATGTCGCCGTTCTTGGTGTCTGCGGGCACCTCCACGATAAAGGCGGGCAGCTCAGCCTGGGGCAGCTCGCCTGCATCCATGGCAGCCTGCGCAGCGGCAGCCAGCAGACGGCGGGCCTCATCCAGTGCGGCCTGCCGGGGGTTGTAGTTGCGGTAGATCGTTGCAAGTTCAGTCATGGTCTTTAGCATCCTTTCGGGTCAGAAAAACTCGGTGGTTTTTATAGTTCATTCGTCGTTCGGGGTCTTGTTCACTGCGGTCACGGTGACTTCCAGCTGGTTGCGGCTGACCAGCTCGGCGCTGTCTGCATCCAGCAGATAGCTGAACCGTGCACAACCGCCCTCTTCGGTCAGATCGCAATGGAGCTCATCGGCTGTTACGCCCAGTGTCACAGAACCGTAGCCGGTCTCGTAGTGGCACAGATTGCGTCGGCCTTTTTCGATCAGCAGCTGGGTGTTGGCCTGGCCAAAACGCAGCAGAGCGACCCGGCTGCCGTTTTCCGCCAGCTTTAAGGTGGTCACACAGCCCTCATAGCCGGTGGTCTCGGTCTCCCGGTAGGTGATATAGTAGCTATCCCCCCGCCGGGTCAGGCTGCCGCGGGTCATCAGTTCCACATACTCCGGCTTGACCTCCGGCTCGGCAGGCTGATCGATCCGGCTTTTGATGCGGATGATGAAATCTTCCTTCAATGGTTTTGTCACGGTTCTACAATCCTTTTTGTCGCAATTTTCACAACACTGTGCGGAAAACAGGCGCTGCCCCCGCACAGCTCAATATTTGCCGATGGCGATCTGCTCCACAGGGCCGCCCCGGTACTCGCCCAAAAACAGGTCTGCGGTCTGGACAAAACCATCCGGCACATCGCTGACATAAAAATGTGCCTGCCCGGTCTCCCGTCCGGCCCGCAGGCCCCGCTCAGCCAGCAGCCGCTCCAGGTGATGGGCAGCGGCCTTGGCGGGGTCCACCAGAGCGACTTCCCGGCCCATGTAGTCCCCGATCATCTCCTGCAAAAGGGGATAATGGGTGCAACCTAAAATCAGGGTGTCCACCCCGGCCCGGCGCACGGGTTTCAGATACTGAGCGATCACCAGCCGGGAGACCTGCTGCTTTTCCGGCGCACTGCCGTCCACATATCCGTTCTCCACCAGGGGCACGAACAGCGGGCAGGCTTGTGGGGTGATCTCCACCCCCGGCACCAGCTGGCGCAGCAGGGTCTCGTAACTGCGAGAGCGGATGGTGGCTGCAGTGCCGATCACGCCGATACGGCGGATGCGGGTGGCAAAGGCGGCTTCCCGGGCGGCAGCGTCCACCACACCCAGGTAGGGCACCGGCAGAGCCGCTGCCTCTGCAGTGGGGTAGATGCTGGACACAGTGCCGCAGGCTGCCATGATGCACTTTACGTTTTTGGACAGCAAAAAGGCGATGTCCTGCCGGGCATACTGCAGGATAGTCTCCGGGCTGCGGCTGCCGTAGGGCACCCGGCCGGTATCACCAAAATAGATGATGTCCTCCTTGGGCAGGCGGCGGCGCAGCTCCCGTACCCCGGTCAGACCGCCCAACCCGCTGTCAAAGACACCGATGGGGCGGTTATCCATGCCGGCGCTCCGATCTCTCCAGAGCCAGGTCGATCAGCCGGTCCAGCAGAGCCGGCACCGGCAGGCCCTCGTGCTCCATCAGCTTGGGATACATACTGATGGCGGTAAAGCCGGGCAGGGTATTGATCTCGTTGATCAGCACCCGGCCGGTGCCCTTTTCAACAAAGAAATCGCACCGGGCCAGCCCCTCACAGCCCAGGGCCGTGTAAGCCATGGCAGCGTAGGTCTTGACCTCGTCCAGCTTTTCTTCCGGCAGACGGGCGGGGATCACGGTCTCGCTGACACCGTTTTTGTACTTGTCGTCGTAGGTGTAGAACTCCGCTCCGGCCAGGATCTCGCCCGGACGAGTGGACACAGCAGGGTCGGAGCCGATCACGGCGCACTCGACTTCCTGGCCGTCCACGGCTGCCTCAAAAACCAGTTTACTGTCGTTTTCCAGCGCAAGGCGGATGGCTTCTCGCAGCTGCTCCTGGCTGGATACCTTGGAGATGCCTACACTGGAGCCGGCGTTGGCGGGTTTTACAAAGACCGGCCAGCCCAGCTTCGCTTCCACTGCGGCGCAGACGCCGTCCAGGTCCTGCTCCACTTCCCACCGGGTGCAGGACAGCCAGAGCGTATGGGGGATGCCGCTGTGCTCAAACAACGCATTGGCCACCGCTTTATCCATGCAGGCGGCACTGGCCAGCACGCCGCAGCCCACGTACGGGATGCCTGCCAGCTCCAGCAGGCCCTGTACGGTGCCATCCTCGCCCCAAAGCCCATGGAGAACGGGGATCACCACGTCCACATTCAGCTTTTCCACCTGGCCGGTGGGGGCAAACAGGATCATGCCGTGGTCTGCCCGGTCCGGGCTGATGACACAGGGCATATTGCCGGGCAGTTCTTCCCAGCTGCCGTCCGCCATCTGGGCGGCATTGGCCTCGGTATACAGCCAGCGGCCTTCCTTGGTGATGCCGACCGTGAGCACTTCGTACTTGGTGCGGTCCAGGTTGCGGACAAAAGTGCCGGCGGATACACGGCTGACCTCGTGCTCGCTGGACATACCGCCAAACAGCACGACGACACACATGGGTTTATCGTTTTGAGCGTTGCGCATCATGATCTCTCCCTTAATTCTTCCAGGGCGTTCTCCTAAAAATAGTACGGTGAAGGCGCAAAGGCCCGCGTCCAGACCCGCCCCGAGCCCCCGCAGGGGTATGCATTGATACAAAAGCAGGTACATTATACAATATCTATGCCCGGGATGCAAGCGCAATGCGGGGCGGCAGGGGCTGTAAGCAGAAAACACGGCAAAAAAACCGTAAAAAATGGCTTGACGGCGGCGAAAAATCGTGATAGAATAGATTCACCTCTGCGGCGGGGGCTATTCAGTGCGCCTGTTTTGCGGCCCTGACCCGCGCAGAGGGAGGTTCCAAACAACCGTTATAATGGAGGTGTCAACAAATGACCGTTAAAATCACTCTGGCCTGCACCGAGTGCAAGCAGCGCAACTACAACACCACGAAGAACAAGAAGAACAACCCCGACCGTCTCGAGATGAAGAAGTACTGCCGTTTCTGCAAGAAGCACACGGTTCATCGCGAAACCAAGTAAGAAAGGCGGACAGCACAATGGCAGACAAAACCGAGAAAAAGCCGGGCTTTGTGGCCAGAATGAAGGCTGCCGTGAAGAACTTTGTCTTTCGTGTGGCAAAGTTCTTCCGCGACGCGAAAAGCGAGCTGAAAAAGGTCGTCTGGCCCTCTAAGGCAGACGTCAAATCCAGCACCGGCGTCGTGCTCGTCGGCGTGGCGATCGCTGCCGTCGTGATGATCCTGCTGGACACCGCCTTTGGCGGCGTTCTGAGCCTGATCATCGGCGCATGATGATTTCTTGAACGGAGGTACACCAAAATGGAAGAACAGTCCAACGAGGCGCTCTGGTACGTCGTACACACTTATTCCGGCTATGAGAACAAGGTAGCGACGGACCTTCAGACCATGGTGGATAACCGCCGTCTGCAGGATCTGATCTGCGACATCAAGGTGCCGACGGAGATGGTGCCTGAGATCAAGGACGGCAAGGAGCACATGGTAGAGCGCAAGCTCTTCCCCGGCTACGTCCTGGTCAAGATGATCATGAACGACGACACTTGGTATGTGGTGCGCAATACGCGCGGCTGCACCGGTTTCGTTGGTCCTGCATCCAAGCCCGTGCCCCTTTCCCCCGAGGAAGTGGAGAAGATGGGCGTGGAGAAGGCAGCGCCGCTGGCCGTGGACTTCAAGGTCGGCGACAATGTGCAGATCACTGCCGGCCCTCTGGAAGGCTTTATGGGCCTTGTGGAGGCCATCGATACCGAGAGCTTCAAAGTCAAGCTCAAGGTCAACATGTTCGGCCGGGAGACCCCCGCAGAGGTGGATATCGCCCAGGTCGAGCTGCCGTAACCAACCGGCACAAACCCGTTTACCAAGGTAAGACCGCAGTGCGGTTCTTATAGAGCGGACGCAGTGTGCGCCTGCTCGTGGGAGGCGCTGGCAGACAGCGCCGCAACTCACCACAGATTTTTGGAGGTGCATTTATCATGGCACAGAAAGTTACTGGCTACATCAAGCTGCAAATCGAGGCCGGCAAGGCGACTCCGGCTCCTCCTGTTGGTCCTGCTCTGGGCCAGAAGGGCGTCAACATCATGGCCTTCACCAAGGAGTTCAACGAGCGTACCAAGAACCAGATGGGCTACGTGATCCCCGTCGTCATCACCGTGTACGCTGACCGCTCCTTCAGCTTCATCACCAAGACTCCTCCGGCAGCTGTTCTGATCAAGAAGGCCGCTGGCATCAACACCGCTTCCGGCAAGCCCAACAAGGACAAGGTTGCTTCTCTGACCGCCGCTCAGGTGGAGGAGATCGCTAAGACCAAGATGCCCGACCTGAATGCCGCTTCTCTGGAGGCTGCATGCAGCATGGTCCGTGGCACCTGCCGCAGCATGGGCGTCACCGTCGAGGGCTGAGACACAAACAGTGGGAGGGCATAACACTGCCCGCAAGACCACATAGGAGGATATACAATGAAACATGGCAAGCACTATGTCGATGCTGCAAAGCAGATCGATTCTTCCAAGCTGTACGATGTGACCGAGGCGCTGGAGCTGGCCTGCAAGACCGCTTCCGCTAAGTTCGATGAGACTGTGGAGCTGCACGTCCGCCTGGGCGTTGACGGCCGTCACGCTGACCAGCAGGTCCGCGGCGCTGTCGTGCTGCCCAACGGCACCGGCAAGACCGTCCGTGTCTGCGCCATTGCCAAGGGCGCTGCTGCCGCTGCTGCTGAGGCAGCTGGCGCTGACATCGTGGGCGATGACGAGCTGATCGCACGCATTGCCGGCGGCTTCATGGACTTTGACGTCGTCGTCACCACCCCGGACATGATGGGCCGCGTTGGCCGTCTGGGTAAGGTCCTGGGCCCCCGTGGCCTGATGCCCAACCCCAAGGCTGGCACTGTTGCTCCTGACCTGGGCAAGGCTGTCAGCGAGGCTAAGGCTGGTAAGATCGAGTACCGCCTGGACAAGCAGAACATCATCCATGTGCCGGTGGGCAAGGCTTCCTTCGGTGCAGAGAAGCTGTTCACCAACCTGGACACCGTCATGAGCGCCATCGCAAAGGCTAAGCCCGCCGCTGCGAAGGGCACCTACTTCAAGAGCGCTACCATCGCCACCACCATGGGCCCTGGCATCCGTCTGAACACCCTGAAGTACGGCGTCTAAGTTTTTTGCTGAAAAAGCAAAAAAACACTTGACAACACCGCACGTTTGCGGTACAATAAATGTGCTGTTTTTAAGACAGCAGGCGCTGGAGTCCAGTGTAAAGAGTATCCGCCTGCCGAGAAACGTGCGTAAAGTTGCTTTATGCCTCTGTCTCGGCCTTTTGGTGGGACAGAGGCTTTTTTCATCGGTTCCAGGATTGTCCGAGATACGAGTTTTGAAACGAGGTGAAACCGAATGCCCAGTGCAAAGATTCTTTCTGAGAAGCAGGCTTACGTCGCTGATCTGAAGGCAAAGTTTGAGAGTGCGGTTTCCGGCTGCGTCGTCGCTTACGGCGGCATCAA
>UQGD01000048.1 GCA_900540455.1 uncultured Faecalibacterium sp. | reverse complement strand
CAGTTTCCGCAAGGAGGACGCTCATGCAGGAAAAGCTCGATGCGCTGGTGCGCACGCAGGCCATGCAGTTATTCCGTCAACAGGGGCTGCATTTCACCATGCAGCAGGTGGCAGAGCCGCTGCATATCAGCAAAAAAACCATCTACACCGTTTACCCCTCCAAGGAGACCCTTCTGCTGGACATGGTAGACCACGCCTTTGCGGACATCCACCGCTGCAAGCAGGAAATTCTGGCAGGCAGCGGTACTTTGCAGGAAAAGCTGCGGGCGGTCATCATTGCCATACCAGCAGAATATGCCGCGCTGGATCTGCGGCAGATGAAGGAACTGGACGAAAAATACCCGGTGGTGGCGGCGCGGGTGCGCAGCCAGTTGGAAAACGGGTGGGAGCCCACCATGGCGCTGCTGGAGCAGGCCGTGGCTGAGGGGGTCATGCGTCCGGTGTCCCTGCCGGTGCTGCGGCAGATGATTACCGCATCCATCGAGAGTTTTCTGGCAGACCGCAGTCTGGCAGAAAGCGGAGTGCAGTATGTTGCTGTACTGGAGGAAATGATCTCAATTTTACTGGAAGGAGTGCTGCCCCGATGAAACACAGTTTTTGCGAGGACTGGGAGTTTACACGACACTGGACAGAGGCCTTTGGCAAGGGGTTGCCGGTGCCAAAACAGCAAGCCGTCCGCTTGCCCCATACCTGCCGGGAGGTGCCGCTGCACTATGCCTCTCCGGCCGATTACGAGATGGTCTGCGGCTACCGCAAACGGTTCCGGGTGCCGCCGGTGCAGGCTGCGCCCCGGCTGTTCCTCCGCTTTGACGGAGCCGCCCATCAGGCGGTGGTGTGGGTCAACGGCAAGGTTGCCGGGCAGCACCGGGGCGGTTATACCGGCTTTGCAGTGGAGATCACCGACCTTGTGGATCGGGAGGGTGAAAACCTGCTGACCGTACAGTTGGACACCCGGGAAGACCCGGCCATTCCGCCCTTTGGCTTTGTCATTGATTACCTGACCTACGGCGGGCTGTACCGGGAAGTCTGGCTGGAAGCTACGGCAGAGAGCCGCCTGACCGACCTGTTCGTTTACACGCCCACCTTACATGATGCCGTGGTGCAGTGGACGGCAGAGCTCACACCCGCAGCCGTGGCGGTCCGCATCCGGTTGGAGACCGCAGACGGCGCCCTGCTGGCAGAGCAGACCGCACAGGCGGCAGAAACCGGGAAGATGCAGCTTTCTGTGCCGGATGCACAGCCGTGGGATACCGAACACCCGGTGCTGCATCATGCCGTGGCAGAGCTTTTGAATGCGGCAGGACAACCCATCGACCGCAAACAGGTGACGTTTGGCTTCCGCACGGCAGAGTTCCGGGCGGATGGCTTTTACCTCAACGGAAAAAAGACCTTCCTGCGGGGTCTGAACCGACACCAGAGCTACCCTTACATCGGTTATGCCGCACCGGAAAGCCTGCAGCGGGAGGATGTACGCATTTTGCAGGAGGAGCTGCACTGCACCGCCGTGCGCACCAGTCACTATCCCCAAAGCCCATATTTTCTGGACGAGTGCGACCGACGAGGTCTGCTGGTGTTCACGGAATTGCCGGGCTGGCAGCACATCGGGGACGACAACTGGAAAGACGCCGCCTGCGAGATGCTGCGGGAGATGCTCCTGCAAAACCGCAGCCACCCCAGCATCATCCTGTGGGGCGTGCGCATCAACGAGAGCGTGGACGACGATGCCTTCTACACCCGCACCAACAAAATCGCCCATCAGCTGGACCCCAGCCGCGCCACCTCCGGCGTGCGGTATCTGGAAAAAAGCCATCTGCTGGAGGATGTCTACGCCTACAACGATTTTTCCCACAACGGCGTAACGCCCGGCGCAAAGCCCAAAAAGGATGTGACCCCGGATATGGGCAAGGCGCTGCTCATCTCGGAGTGCAACGGTCACATGTACCCCACCAAAGCCTTTGACGATGGCCCGCACCGGCAGGAACACGCCCTGCGGCACGTCCGGGTACAGAACGCCGCCTACGCCAGCGGTGAGCACGCCGGGTGCTTTGGCTGGTGTATGTTCGACTACCAGACCCATAAGGACTTTGGCTCCGGGGACCGCATCTGCTACCACGGCGTGCTGGACAGCTTCCGCAATCCCAAATTGGCGGCGGCGGTCTATGCCAGTCAGGGTGACACCGACCCAGTGCTGGCGGTCAGTTCCTCCATGGACATCGGTGATAACCCCGCCGGGCAGCTGGGCACGGCCTACGTTTTCAGCAATGCCCAGCAGGTCAGGCTGTACAAAAACGATGTGTTCGTCACCGCCCTGCGCCAAAGTGAGTGGACGGCGCTGCCCCACCCGCCCTTTGTGATGGACGATACCATCGGCGAGCTGCTGGAAACGCAGGAACACTTTTCTCCCTCCAAGGCAGCCGCTGTGCGGGATTGCCTGCTGGCTGCCGGGAAATATGGCTTGGCAGGGCTGCCGCTGGCCTACAAGATCAAATTCGGCTGGTGTATGCTGCGCTATAAAATGAGCTTTGCAGATGGCGTGGCGCTTTACGGCAAATATGTGGGCAACTGGGGCGGCGAAGCCACTCGCTGGCGGTTCGATGCCGTACAGGACGGCAACGTGGTGCGCAGCGTGACCCTCTGCCCCAGTGCAAAGCTGCACTTGGAAGTCAAGGTCAGCCGGACGACTCTTCAGGAAAAAGACACTTACGATATGGCGGCTGTGCGAGTGCGTATTCTGGACGAAAATGGCACCCCAGCCCCCTACGCACAGTTCCCGGTGCAGTTTACGGTGGAGGGCAGCGCCGCCCTTGTGGGGCCGCAGACCGCCGTGGCAGAAGGCGGCATGACCGGCACCTATCTGCGCACCGTGGGCACTGCCGGAGAAGCCCTGCTGACCGTTTCTGCACCGCAGACCCAGCCCGTTGTGCTGCGGTTCACCATTGAAAAGGAGGATGCTGTATGGAACTGACCCTGAAACAGAAAACTGCGTTCGGCATTGGTGCCGTGGGCAAGGATATGGTATACGCCCTGTCGGCTTCTTATGTCATGTATTATTATCAGGATGTGCTGGGGCTTCCGGCCAGCTTTGTGGGGCTGCTGCTCATGGCTGCCCGGTTCTTCGATGCCTTCAACGACCCCTTTATGGGGGTTCTGGTGGCAAAGACCCGCACCCGCTGGGGGCGTTTCCGTCCGTGGATCTTTTCCGGTACGCTGCTCAATGCGCTGGTGCTCTACGCCCTGTTTGCCGCCCCTGTGCTGGACGAAGCAGCGATGATGGTCTATTTCAGCGTGGTGTACATCCTGTGGGGCGTCACCTATACCATGATGGATATCCCGTACTGGTCCATGATCCCCGCCGTGACCCGCACGCCCAAAGACCGGGAGAATCTTTCCATGGTGGGCCGTACCTGTGCGGGCGTTGGTTCGGCTCTTATCGCCATGTTCACCATGCTGCTGGTGGGAGCCCTTGGCGGCGACAGCGAGCGCGCTGGCTTCCGCTGGGTGGCATTGATCGTAGCGGCAATTTTTGCAGTGACAGAGCTGGTGTGCTGCATTTCCATGAAAGAAACCACCTCCAGTGAGATGAAGACCGCCACCGTAAAGGAGATGTTCTCCGCCCTGTTCCGCAACGATCAGGCTATGGTAGTGGTAGGCAGCATCGTGCTGATCAACTCGGCGCTGTACCTTACCTCCAACTTCATCATCTATTTCTTCAAATACGACCTTGGCGGTGCAGGCTGGAAAGCCACCTACACCCTGTTTTCCACTGTGGGCGGTGCGGCGCAGATCCTTGGCATGATGGTGCTTTACCCTTTGCTGCGCAAAAAGTTCAGCAGCACGCAGGTATTTCACCTGAGCCTTGTACTGGCGCTGTGCGGCTACGGTACACTGCTGGTGTTCTGCCTGACCGGGCTTTCCCATAGCCTTGCCCTGCTGTGCATCCCGGGCGTGGTGGTGTTTGCCTGCAACGGGATGCTGACCGTGCTGACCACCCTGTTCCTTTCCAACAGTGTGGATTACGGCCAGCTCAAGACCGGACGCCGGGAGGAGAGCGTCATCTTTTCCATGCAGACCTTTGTAGTCAAGGCTGCCTCCGGCGTGGCGGTGTTCCTGACCGGCATCGGGCTGGATCTCATCGGTCTTGTGGGCAACACGGAGGAGACCGGCCCGGTGGCAGTACAGAGCGCCGAAACGCTGCTGGGTCTGCGCCTGATGATGACGGTCCTGCCCATGCTGGTGCTGGCAGGTGCGCTGGTGCTGTTCCGCCGCAAGTTTGTTTTGACGGATGAGCGTGCTGCCGAGATCAGCGCACAGCTCCACGGGGAGGAAGCGAACCATGACTGAAATGCTGCACTGGTACGCGGAGACCACCGGCGGTGTGCGGCAGGGCGATGCCCCTGTGCACTCGGGCTGCGGTGTGGTGCATCTTTCCGCCGACTTGCCCGCCGGGACGCTGAAAGCCGTGCGTGCCGAGCTGCCGTGGAAGATGGCCGCCGACGAGCGCCTGTTCATGAACGGCTACCAGACATGGACCTACAGCCCGGAGCTAAACCGGAATGGCAAGCTGCGCGGCACCGACCATATCCCCGGCTTTCTGCGCAAAAAATATGCCTTTGACCGCTACGGCGATTATCACTTTGTACCTTACGGGCATCAAAAGGGGCAGAGCCACGGCTTTTCCTACTGCTATTTCCGCAAGGGCGGGCAGTTCCAGCTGGTGGCATCGCTGGACGAGACCCCAGGCTACACCATCCTCCGGTACGACAGCCGCAAAGCCCTGCTGACGCTGGAGCGGGACTGCGCCGGGGTGGAACATCCCGGCGGCAGCTTTGCTCTGTTCGACCTGTTTTTTGCCGCAGGCGGCGAGACCGAGGTGTTTGACGGTTGGTTTCGGGCTATGGGCATCCGTCCTCGAACCGAAAAGAAGCTGGCGGGCTATTCCAGTTGGTACAACCGCTATCAGGACATCACCGAGGATACCATCCGGGAGGATCTGACCGGATGCCGCAGCCTGCTTTGCCCGGGAGACCTGTTCCAGATCGACGACGGCTGGGAGCCGAAGGTGGGCGACTGGCTGGAAACGGATGCGCAGAAATTCCCCCATGGGCTGCGGAGCATGGTAGACGAGATCCACGCCTCTGGCTTTCAGGCCGGGCTCTGGCTTGCACCCTTTGTGTGCGAAAAGGACTCTGCCCTTTTCCGGCAGCACCCGGACTGGCTGCTGAAGGCGGATGGTGCGCCATGGTGCTGCGGCGGAAACTGGAGCGGCTTTTATGCGCTGGACATCGACAACCCGGCGGTGCTGGACTATCTGCGCCGGGTGTTTGACCGGGTGCTGAACGACTGGGGCTTCGACCTTGTTAAGCTGGATTTTCTGTATGGCGCTGCCCCCTTTGGCAGCACCCACGAGAGCCGTGCCGCCCGGATGCGCCGTGCCATGGAGCTGCTGCGCAGTTGGTGCGGACAAAAAGCCATCCTTGGCTGCGGCGTGCCGGTGATGCCTGCCTTCGGGCTGGTGGACTACTGCCGTGTCAGTTGTGATGTGAGCTTGGACTGGGACGATGTGTGGTATATGCGCCTGTTCCACCGGGAGCGGGTGTCCACAAAGCAAGCCATCAATAATACGCTATTCCGGCGGCAGCTCAATGGCCGTGCCTACGGCAGCGACCCGGATGTGTTCTTCCTCCGGGAGGAAAACTGCAAGTTGACGGCAGAGCAAAAACGCACCCTTGCCACGGTCAATGCCCTGCTGGGCAATGTGTTCCTCACCTCGGATATGCCGTCCCGCTACACACAGGCGCAGCGGGACGAGTACCGCCGCCTGCGCACCCTCTTTGAGCGTGCCACGCAGGTGCAGGCAGAAGTGGAAAACGGCCGCCTCTATATCCAGTATCTGCTGGACGGAACACCGCAAAAAATCTGTTTCACCCCCTTCTGACAGCTTGAATAAACCATGAAAAAACAGCACCCGCCCGTGTACTGAACCGCCCCAGAATTAGTAGACATGAATAAAAAGACCCTCGTGTAGGGGAATCTCAGCAGGACTGGCGAAGCGTAAGCGGAACCAGTCCTGTTTTCAGTTGAATACGATGGCGCTGGATAACAGTATATTTAAAGCTTGGTTTCACCTCCTTCCCATGAATTGCATAAAATCCCGCAGAAGCTCATTCTCCATTCTCTGCCGCTGGATGGTATACGCTTGCTCTGCCACAAGGTCTCTTGGCTCTGCATCTTTGCCTGGTCTGCCTTTTTCCGCGGTGGAATTCCTGCTTTGAGCTTGCGCTGCCGTTCATTATATCGTGATATCCAATTATGGATCTGTGAGTATTCCAGGCCTGGTCTCTGGGCGATTTCACGCTTGGTCATACCCTCGCTTTTCCATTGAAGGATTTCTTGCTCATACTGATTTATTTTTGTGTATTTTCTAGACATGGCAAAACATCTGCATCATATATCCCACTTTCAGAAACGGAGGTGATTTCCGAATGTCAAAAGGTGTCTCAGCCACTTTACAGAAAGAACCCACTGCACCACCCCCGTTTAAACAGAATCCAGAGCAGATCCAGCAGCTCCCCCTTACCGAGCTGCATCCGTTCCCGAACCATCCTTTCAAGGTACTGGAGGATGAAGCCATGCAGCGCACGGTGGAGAGCATCGCACAGTACGGGGTACTGGCCCCGTTGATCGTCCGCCCTCGCCCAGAAGGTGGCTACGAGATCCTCTCCGGGCACCGCCGCCAGTACGCTGCCAAACTTGCCGGGCTGGAGACCTTGCCGGTGATCGTCCGCAACATGGACGACAACGCCGCTGTCGTGCTGATGGTGGATTCCAATTTACAGCGGGAGCACATCCTGCCCAGCGAGCGGGCTTTTGCCTATAAAATGAAGCTGGAAGCGCTGAAAAATCAAGGTGCCAGATCAGATTTAACTTCGTCCCAAGTTGGGACGAAGTTGCGGTCCGATGAAAAAGTGGCCCACGATTCTGGTGAGAGCCGCAACCAAGTCCAGCGCTTTATCCGTCTCACCCACCTCATCCCAGAGCTTTTGGAGCTGGTAGACCAGAAGAAAATATCCTTCAATCCCGCTGTGGAGCTGTCCTATTTGACAGAGCCGGAACAGCGGGATTTTTTAGAAGCCATGCAGGACACCCAGAATTCCCCTTCCCTCTCTCAGGCACAGCGGATCAAGAAGCTGAGCCAGGAGAGCCAGTGCAGCTATGAAGCCATCTTTGACATCATGGGGGAGGAAAAGAAGGCAGAGATGGACCGTGTCACCCTTAAAAATGAGGTGCTGCGCAAATACTTCCCGCGCAGCTACACCCCCAAGCAGATGGAGGATACCATCCTCCGTCTGCTGGAACAGTGGCAGAAAAAGCGCCAGCGCAGTACAGAGCGCTGACCCAGCACACGCCGAGAGACCTATAATTGGGTCTTTTCTTTTTGTCGATACGGAGGAAAAAAGATGAAAAACAACACCGCCCGCACATCCCTGTCCCCTGGTGTTCCGTGGACGCTTCCCGACTCTCATCAGCCGGGCGGCCCGACCGAGGTCTATCTTGCTGCCGTCGCCCCGGATTTGGAGCTGACCGTCCTCCCTCTTTGCCGGGCCACAGAATTCCTGCCCTGCTTTGATGAGTCCGATATCTGCCACAGCATCCGGGGCACGCCTCTGCTGTTCAGCCATCACCCGGCCCAGAAGCTGACCCTCGGCGGCAGGTACTATCTGGTGGGGCCGGTCCTCTTTTTCCGGGCCGGGCCGATGGGAGAGATCGTCACCCTGACCGCCGAGGACCTTTACACGATCCAACAGTTTCTGGAGACCCACAGCGTCACCCTGATGTACGGCAGAGAAAAGCTGTGCTGTCTGTGCATGGAGTGAGACAAGCTGCCCTGCTTGGAGGAGGTGGTAAACGATGCAGGAAGAGATTGAGCAAAAAACCATCAACCTATGCATCAGCACGACCCAGCTCACCGCCCGCACCCTGCTGAATGTCGGGCGAGCCTATCTGCGGCATCAACAGGGCACTGGCCCGCATGGGAAGCAAAGCGTCAAAAGCCTGCTGCGGCAGAACCGGGGCGTGTCCAGCCTGGAGATCGGAAGCACCGGCATCCGGGGCTTTGAGCGGTACGCCCGGAGGTACGGCATCGACTACGCCATCCGCAAGGACAGCACCGAAACTCCGCCCCGGTATCTGGTCTTTTTCAAGGCACCGGATGCCGAAGCCATGAACGCCGCCCTGAAAGAGTACGCAGGTTTCTTAAAGGAGAAGCCTCAGCGCCCCTCGGTGCTTGCAAGATTGCAGGAGCTGGTGCAGGCCGCCGCCGAACTCCCCGGCAAAGTCCGGCACAAGGAACAGGAGCGGGGGCTGTGACCACAAAAAAGCTGACAAACCTGCTGGCTCTCTATCTCCCCTATCTTCTAGTGGGGCTGGCGGCAACCAATTTCGGCGAAGCCTGGCGGCTTGCCGAGGGCAAAGAGCTGGGCGATAAGATCATGGCGATGATGGGAACTTTCCCGGTGGCATTTGTGAATCCTCTGCCCAGCCTGCATCCGCTGGACTTGCTGGTGGGCCTGTGCTGCGGCGCAGGGTTACGGCTTGCGGTCTATTTGCGTGGCAAAAACGCAAAAAAGTACCGCCACGGCCGCGAGTACGGCAGTGCCCGTTGGGGCAGTGCAAAGGATATCGAGCCATTTCAAGCACCAAAATTTGAGGATAACATCCTCCTGACCAAAACAGAACGGCTGATGATGAACAGCCGGCCCGCAGACCCCAAAAACGCCCGCAACAAAAATGTACTCATCGTAGGCGGCTCTGGCAGCGGCAAGACTCGCTTCTGGATCAAACCCAACCTGCTGCAAATGCACAGCTCCTATGTTTTGACAGACCCGAAAGGTTACAATATACCAAGATAGAAAAAGGTAGCGTTTTATCAACGCTAATTACATACAGAAGGGAGGCAAAACCGTGGCAAAGAAAGAAGAAATCAAAATCACAGCTCTATACGAGCGATTATCCAGAGACGATGAACAGGCTGGCGAATCGAACTCCATCCTAAATCAGAAAAAGTATCTCGAAGAATATGCCCGACAAAAGGGACTGAGAAATATCCGCCATTTCTATGACGATGGCTACTCAGGCACGAATTTCAACCGCCCCGGCTTTACCGCCCTGCTGGAAGAAATCGAAGCCGGACGGGTGGACACTCTGGTAGTAAAAGACCTTTCAAGGTTTGGCAGAAATTACCTGCAAGTCGGCTATTACACAGAGATTGTATTCCCGAAAAAGGGTGTTCGCTTTATCGCTATCAACAACAATGTGGATAGTGCCAATCCAACCGAAAATGACTTCACACCGTTTTTGAATATCATGAACGAGTGGTACGCCAAAGACACCAGCAACAAAATCAAGGCTGTCTTTAAGTCCAGAATGAAAGAGGGACTAAGGTGCAGCGGTGCTATCCCCTATGGCTACAAGCGTATCAACGGAGATAAGCAGACCCTTGTTGTGGATGAACCGGCTGCTGAAATCGTCAGAAAGGTGTTCCGTCTTGCCTGTCAAGGTATGGGCGTGACGGCGATTGCGGAACAACTGACCGAAGAAAAGGTGCTGATACCATCTGCATATACGGCAAAGTATTTCCCCGAAAATTGCAGAAACAGGAGCTTCAGCGACCCTTACCGTTGGAACGCAAATACGATTGGTCATATTCTGGACAGGCAGGAATATCTCGGTCATACCGTGTTGGGCAAATCCATCTGTGAGAACTTCAAGACAAAGCAACGCAGAGCCGCAACGCCGGAAGAACTGATGATATTCCCCGATACCCACGAAGCCATCATTGACCAAGACACATGGGACATTGCCCAGAAGCTCCGTGTTCGTGCAAAACCGAGAGCCGCAAACGGAACTTATTCCCACCGTTTGTCCGGCATGATCTATTGTGCGGATTGTGGTTCACGAATGGGATTCATCAGCCCCGAAGCAAGGCAAAGCGGAAAACATTATGATTCCGATTCTGCTTTTCAATGTGGCAATTATCGGAATACTGCCGGTCAATGTGTATCCCATTTTGTCAAAACATCGGTTCTGGAAGCGGTAATTTTACAGGCAATCCAAGCGGTCAGCAAATATGCCCTTGAAAATGAAGCCGAGTTTGTTGCCCAGCTCAAAAGCATCTGGAACGAAAACCAGAACAAAAACACAGACAGTGGGCAGCGGGAACTGGAAGAAGCCAGAAAGCGCATGGCAGAGCTGGACACCATGATTCAAAACCTGTACGAAAGCTCCGTGAAAGGTGTACTGCCGGAACGACAGGCGCAGCGCATGATCCAGCAATACGATGAAGAACAAATCCTTCTGGAACGGCGGGTACAGGAGCTGGAAAGCCAGATTCAGCAGGAAACCGTAAAGAAAGCGGACACTGAGCGTTTTCTGGCACTGGTCAGAAAATACCGTGACTGCACAGAACTGACTGATGCCATGCTCTACTCCTTCATCGACCGGGTGGAAGTTCACGAAGCAACTGGCGGGCGCACCATCTACCGCCAACAGAACATCGACATCCACTTTAATTTCATCGGCAGCTACTACCCACCTGTTGAAACTGTGTCCGAGGAAGAACGGATTGCCGCCATAGATGCGGAGCAAAAACGGAAAAAGCAGGAAAAAGGCAGACGAGCCAATGAACGCAGGAAACAGAAAATAGAAGCCCTGCGGCTGGCAGCAGAAGCCGGTGATCCGGAAGCTATTGCCCAATATGAGCAGCATTTGAGCAAACTGCGGGAGCGAAACCAGAAGTACCGCCAGAAGGTTCGGGAAGCCAGAGAAGCTGACCCGGAATATCTCCGGCAGTTGGGTGAAAAAGAGCGTATCCGTCAGGAAAAGCTGCTGGAAGCCGAGCGTAAGCGTATAGAACGAGCTACCCGGAAAAAGAAACTGTCACGAGCAGAACTGAAAGAAAAAGCCAAAACTGACCCGGAAGCCGCCGAGCAATGGGCGGCAATGAAAGCCAAAGAAGCCGAAGCCAGACAGCGCAAAAAGGAGCGTGAAGAAGCCCGGATAGCGTCAGACCCGGAGTATGCGGCTATGATGGCAGAGCGTAAGGCTGAATATACCCGCACACGGACAGCCAAACGCAAGGCTGAACACGATGCACTGGTTGAGCTTGCCAGGACTGACCCGGAAGCTGCCCGGCAGCTGGCTGAAAAGCGGAAATACCAAAGCGAAGCAACCACAAAATCCCGTCAAAAAATGAAGGCGGCGGCAGAAGCCGGTGATCCTGATGGCATCAGGCGTTATGAAGTCTACCTTGCCAAACGCAGGGAGGATTATCATAAAAAGAACCAAAGTAAGGAGGAAATTTCAGCATGAAAGAGTTAAAACCGAGAATCCACGAAAACGGCATGAACTATGTGCTGGTGGGCGATTACTATGTGCCGGATTTGAAGCTGCCGGAGGAACACCGCCCCATTGGTCACTGGGGACGGCTGCACCAGTCCTATCTGAAACAGTTTCGCCCGATGGTTTACAGTGACCTGCTTTTGTCCGGCAAGCTCCACACGGTCCTTGCCGATCTGAACGAACAGGTAGCTGACAGGCTAAACCTGATTATCCGTCAGATGGCAGAATCCGAGGGCGTGACCGAAGCTATGAAAGCTGAAAATCAGATGTTGTGGGTGCAGTCCATGAACTCCATCCGCAGCCGGGCTGAGGAAATCATCAAGGCAGAGTTAATCTACTGCTGAAGGGAGGTGGTGTCATGATTTTGGAAAAAATGTACAGCGGGAGGTTTTATCCATGTGAAACGGTTGTCCCTACATCGGAAGTATACCGCAAGGCGGTCAAAGCCTGTGAGAAACTGATGGAGCAGCTGTCCCAGCGGCTCAGCAAAGAGGACTATGAGCTGGTGAAGGAACTCCGGGCGCAGACAGCAATCGCCCAATGTGAAGAAAG
>UQGD01000047.1 GCA_900540455.1 uncultured Faecalibacterium sp. | reverse complement strand
GGAAGTCATTCTTTCCGGCGGCCCTTGGCGCTCAAGTATAATACCACACGCCGGGCCCGGTGTCAACACTTTTTTGCAAATTTCTTTACATTTTATTTTGATCCGCTCCGCAGCCCTTCTTCTATACTTGACAATCCACACCGGCAGCCCGTATTATAGCACTGAAATCAGTCTTTTATATTCTTATTATATATAGGGAGGTTTCTCATGGCCTATGTTGCGGTACGCGGATATCGGATCGGGGAAGGACGTCCCAAGGTGATCCTTCCCATTATAGAGCCCACGGAAGCGCAGATCCTATCCCGCGGGGCGGAGTTTTCCACATTGCGGGCGGATTGTGTGGAATGGCGGCTGGACCATTGGGCCGAGCCTATCCATAGTACAGCACTGCTGCGCTGTCTTCAGGGGCTGCGGCAGGTGATCGGCAGCAAACTACTGCTGGTGACCTTCCGCTCCCAAGCAGAGGGGGGAGAGCGGTCCTGTTCCTTAGAGGAATACAGCGCTTTGTGCCGTCAGGTATGCGCCAGCGGCTGCGCCGATCTGCTGGACTTGGAACTGCGCCCCACCGGAGACGCACTTCCCGCCTTGATCCAGCATGCGCACGCCGCCGGGGTCAAGGTGATCTGTTCCAGCCATGATTTCACCGGCACACCTCCGCAGGAGGAGCTGACCGCCCGAATGGAGCAGATGCGGAACTCCGGCGCCGATATCGCCAAGCTGGCTGTGATGCCCCACCGCCCGGAAGATGTACTGGAACTGCTGACCGCCACCACCCAGATGCGTCAGGTTCACCCAGAGCTGCCTCTGGTCACCATGAGCATGGGCGCTTTGGGGGCTGTGAGCCGCCTGTGGGGAGAGGCCATGGGTTCTGCCATGACGTTTGCTTCCGCCGGGAAGTCCAGCGCCCCAGGTCAACTGGAGCTGGATCTGGTAAACCAGGTATTGGACGCTCTGCGGCTTGCCGATCAAGAATAAAAAAACACCGCTGGAGCTTCCAGCGGTGTTTTTTGCGTATTCTATTCCGCGCGGCTCAGCGGGCGCAGGAGCTGCCGTCGCAATGATCGCAGTCCTCTTCCAGCTTGCCCACGATGGGTTCCGGATCAATGCCCTGGCGGCGGTAATAATCCGACAGTGCGGCCTTGACCGCCTGCTCTGCCAGCACAGAGCAATGGACCTTCACCGGGGGCAGACCGTCCAGAGCCTCCACCACAGCCTTGTTAGTCAGCTTCAGAGCCTCATCAATGGTCTTGCCCTTGATAAGGTCGGTGGCCATACTGCTGGTGGCAATGGCTGCGCCGCAGCCAAACGTCAGAAACCGGACGTCCTGAATGACGTTATTTTCAATCTTCAGGTACATGCGCATGATATCGCCGCACTTGGGGTTGCCCACTTCGCCCACGCCGTTGGCGTCGGGCAGCTCGCCCACATTGTGGGGGTTTGCGAAATGCTCCATGACCTTTGCACTATACATCGATGCCATATTACTGCTCTCCCTTCAGGCTGAACTTACGAGCCATATTCTGGCCCTGCAGCCACATGCAGCTCATTGCGCGGCGGCGGGGGATCACCTGCTCCAGCACGTCGCACAGGTAACTTGCTTCTTCCATGGTATTCTGCGGCCCGAAGGTAAAACGCATCGAGCCATGGCCCACCTCTTCCGGCACGCCGATGCTCAGCAGAACATGGCTGGGGTCCAGGCTGTCGGAATTGCAGGCGCTGCCGGTGGATGCGCAGATATTATGCATATCCAGATCCAGCAGAATGGTCTCCCCTTCCAGGCCGGGGAAGCTGATGTTCACATTGCCGGGCAGACGGGGGCTGCGGGCACCGTTCAGGCGGGCTTCCGGGATGTTCTTCAGCACCCGGTCAATGACATAATCCCGCAGCTGGGCCTCGTGGGCCATACGGGCGTCCAGATCGGCCACAGCCAGCTCCAGCGCCTTGCCCATGCCGGCAATGCCAGCCACGTTCTCTGTGCCGGCACGATGGCGGGCCTCCTGGCTGCCGCCGTCCAGCAGATTCTGGGGCCATACGCCCTTGCGGCAGTACAGCGCACCCACACCCTTGGGGCCGTTGAACTTATGGGCGCTCATGGACAGCATATCCACGCCCAGCTCCTGTACGTCCACCGGGATGGCACCCACTGCCTGCACAGCGTCGGTATGCATCCAGATGCCGTGCTTATGGGCCACAGCCGCGATCTCCTTGATGGGCTGGATGGTGCCGATCTCGTTGTTGGCCATCATCACGCTGATCAGCGCAGTGTCCGGCCGGATAGCAGCCTCCACATCCTCGGGGCGGACAAAGCCCTCCGGCGTGACCGGCAGATAGGTGACCTCAAAGCCCATCCGCTCCAGGCTGCGCATGCTGTGCATGATCGCATGGTGCTCAAAGGCACTGGTGATCAGGTGGCGCTTATTCTGGCGGGCCTTGGTAAAAGCAGTGCCCTTCACAGCCCAGTTATCGGCCTCGGTGCCGCAGCCGGTGAAGAAGATCTCCGCCGGAGAAGCGTTGATGGCCTTTGCCACCTGCGCACGGGCAGTATCCAGCAGCTCCTTGGCTTCATAGCCCACACTGTAATGGCTGCTGGGGTTGCCGCAGGCACCGCTCAGGGCCTGCACCATCACTTCCAGCGCCTCGGGGGCGCAAGCCGTCGTAGCGGCGTTATCCAAATAAATGACCTTATCTTCCATAGGACTCGATCCTTTCATCCAATACAAACCGGGGCGGCGGCATCGCCCGCCTTTTCTTTAGAGAAGTCAAGAAAAGGGGGTGCTGGTCCTGCTGCTGGGAAGGTCCCTCAGCGGCAGGGTCTCTTTTGACGCACCACACTGCGCAAAGCTTCCAGCGCCATGCTCCGGATCGATCTTTTCAGGCTTGGGGACGCTCCCGGCAGATGGTGAAACACCAGCCGGGGGCTGTCCCCAGATAGTTATACCCCATAATCCCCACTGTGTCAATAGGAATTGGGAATTCCCCGCCGAAATGTGACCGTGTCACCGTTTGCCGCGGCCCAGCATCCGGCCCAGGACCACCTTCCAGCGGGGGTAGCCCCAGCGCGCATCCTCCGAAAAATCGTCCGCCAGCTTCCAGGGGAAGATCCCGTCGTCAAAATACAGGCTGCCCGCTTCATCCACACGGGTCAATTTTTTTGGCAGATATTCCTCATCGTAATAGCTTTTGCGGCGGTCCGGCAGCGCCCAGTGCAGCGTACCGTCCGGGTCCATCCCTTCGGCCCAGACACCAAACACAAAGGTCGCCGCCTCGCCATAGCAGTGCTGCTCAAAGCGGATGCGGCCATCATAATAAAACTTGACCACCTCCAGGGTGCCGGACTCCTTTTTGCCGTCCCGTCCCAGGGTAGGGCGGTAGTCCTGCTGGTAGCGGCAGCCGCAATGACGGCCCGCAAACTCCTTTGGCTGATAGGGCATACGTTTTTCTTCCTTTCCTGTTTATAGAGTATGGCGCAAAGGCCGCTGCTCAAAACACGCCGTTGAAATCCCCCTCGATCTCATAGGGCCAGCGCAGGATGCCCCCCAGATCGTACAGATGCTCATAGCCCATTTGCTCCAGCAGGCGCACCGCCTCGGCACTGCGCCGGCCCGTGCGGCAGTAGACCAGCCACACGGCCTGCGGGTCCGGCAGAAGCTGCGCTGCCTTGGCCGTCACCTGGCCCAGGGGCAGCAATACAGCCCCAGGGATATGCCCCATCTCGTACTCGTCCGGCTCCCGCACATCCACAGCCTGGGCCTTGCCTGCATCCAGCAGGCGGATGGCCTGGGCCGGGTCGATTCGTTCACTCATATCGTCCACTCTCCCTCTGTTCAATTCTCTTTCCATCTTATGATAGCAGACCTTTTTGGGTTGCACAAGAGTTTTCCCTTTGCAAACGGGCCGCTGCGTGCTATACTACATTTGACCCAAAAATCGGCCCCGGGCCATGCAAGGGAGGATGCAAGGATGAAATTTTCCACAAAAAGCCGTTATGCTCTGCGGCTGATGGCGGAGCTGGCCCGGTATGCCCCGGGGACCACCGTCTCTTTGAAAGAGATCAGCGAGCGCCAGCAGCTCAGCTTGAAATATCTGGAGCAGATCGTCACCCCTCTGGCCCGGGAAGGTCTGGTCAAAAGCGAGCGGGGCAGCCAGGGCGGCTACCGGCTCACCAAGCCTGCCGACCAGTATACCGCCGGGGAGATCCTGCGCACCATCGAGGGCAGCGTAGCCCCCATCCCCTGCCTGGGCAGCCAGACCAACGAGTGTCCGCTGTCGGAGCAGTGTTTCACCCTGCCCTTTTGGGCGGGGCTGGACGAGGTGATCAACCAGTATATCGACAGCGTGACCCTGGACCAGCTGGCCCAGGACCTGCCGCCCCTGGATGTGCCCGCCAAGGACAGCTGCTGCGGCTGCACCGCCAAAAACTAAAAACCACGCAAAAAGTGCTTGACATTTCTGCCAGCGTCTTGTATAATAAGCAAGCACTCAGCGGAGTGCAGCACCATATAGGGGTATAGCTCAGCTGGTAGAGCAGCGGTCTCCAAAACCGCGTGCCGTGAGTTCGAAACTTACTACCCCTGCCATAGCGCACAGCAGATCTGCTGTGCGCTTTGTTTTTGTCTTTCCATCTGTCAGCGGCGGCGCAAAAAACTTTCTGGTTTTTTCAAATTTCCTCTTGACAAGCCAGGGTCAGATGCGTATAATAGAGCCTGTTCGACAGCACAGAGCGATCATGGCCCGGTAGCTCAGTTGGTTAGAGCACCAGCCTGTCACGCTGGGGGTCGTCGGTTCGAGCCCGATCCGGGTCGCCATTTGCTGCTATAGCTCAGTTGGTAGAGCGCATCCTTGGTAAGGATGAGGTCTCCAGTTCGAATCTGGATAGCAGCTCCACATCGGAATGGACTTTGTTCCATTCAAAAAGCCCCCGGCCTATGGCCGGGGGCTTTTTCGCGTGTACAGGACCGCCTTTCCTCACAGGCTCTCCAGATAGGCCAGCAGGTCGGCTTTGGGTAGCGGTTCGCAGTGGCTCAATACGCACAGGACACAGTCAGTGGCCCGGATGGTGTCGATCAGCCGGGCGAGTTTTGCACGGTCCATATAACCATTGTTGAAAAAGTCCTCGCTGGTGGCATCCCCTAAAAACAGAATCTTTTCTTCCGGGATATAGATACAGGTGCTGTCCTCCGAATGAGGGGACACGGTATGAAAGATCCGGGCCGTAAGCTGCCCCAGGTCTAAGGTCAGCATATTGGTAAAGGTCAGCTCGGCCAGCTGGATGTGCAGGGTGTCCTGTCCGGCGTATTCCAGCCGGAAGTGGGGGTCCTCGGCTTTCAGCTGCTCCATATAAGGGCCGCTTTGGGCAAGGCGCTGCTGCTGGTGCAAAAATTCATTGGTGCGCTGGTGGGCGATGGACAACCCCTGCGCTGCGTGCAGGCCAAAGGTGTGGTCGTAGTGCCAATGGGTCAGCACAGTGAGATCCGGCAGAGGATGCCCCTGGCGGGTCAGTGCGGTGTAAAAGTCCTGCACATGGGCGGCCGAGTATCCGGCATCGATGGCCAGGGTATGCCGCTGACCTTGGATGCAGGCCAGCATGGGCCGGTCCCGCTGGGGGTCGTGGGGCAGATAGCGGATGTGCGGGGTAAGGGTCTGTAGTTCCATAATGGCTCCTGTTCAAAAAACAAAAAGCGGGCTGCCCCGCGCCAGGTCGGCGTATGGGGCAGCCCGCATCCCTTTGATGTTATTGAGTTACGGACAAAGGCAGCTTAGAAATCCACCTCGGTGTCGTAGTAGCAGCACTTGAGCAGCTTCTCCATCTCCTCCTGGCTGGGCTGACGGGGGTTGGAGCCGGTGCAGGCGTCTGCGATGGCGTTCTTGGCGATCTCAGGCAGACGCTCCAGGAACACTTCCTCCGGCACAAAGCCCTGCTCAGCCGGGTAAGAATCCGGGCCGTAGTGGCCGATGCAGTGGGGGATGTTCAGTGCGTCGTTCATGCCGCGCAGGTAGTCGATCAGCAGACGGACCTTCTCGTCATCGTTGGTGCCGCCCAGCTTCATCTCGTCGGCGATCACGCCGTAGCGCTTCTTAGCCTCGGGGTCCTTGGCGTTGAAAGCGATGACCTTGGGCAGGTACATAGCGTTGGCAGCGCCGTGGACGATGTGTGCGCCGTAGTCAGCAAAGGCAGCGCCGGTCTTGTGGGCCATGGAGTGCACGATGCCCAGCAGTGCGTTGGAGAATGCCATACCGGCCAGGCACTGTGCGTTGTGCATTGCGTCACGCTTGCTCATGTCGCCGTTGTAGCTGTCCACCAGGTCGCTCTGGATCATGCGGATCGCAAAGACGGCCAGAGGATCGGTGTAGTCACAGTGAGCGGTGGAAACATAAGCCTCGATGGCGTGGGTCATGGCGTCCATACCGGTGTGAGCGACCAGCTTCTGGGGCATGGTCTCTGCCAGGTCAGGGTCCACGATGGCCACATCGGGGGTGATCTCAAAGTCGGCGATGGGGTACTTGATGCCCTTCTGGTAGTCGGTGATGATGGAGAAAGCGGTCACCTCGGTAGCAGTGCCGGAGGTGGAAGAGATCGCGCAGAAGTGAGCCTTGCGGCGCAGCGGCGGGATGCCGAATACCTTGCACATATCCTCAAAGGTGATGTCGGGGTACTCGTACTTGATCCACATAGCCTTTGCAGCGTCGATGGGGGAGCCACCGCCCATGGCGATGATCCAGTCCGGCTCGAACTTCAGCATGGCGTCAGCACCGCGCATGACGGTCTCCACAGAGGGATCCGGCTCGATGCCTTCAAACAGTTCGACCTCCATGCCGGCTTCCTTCAGGTAGGAAACAGCACGATCCAAGAAGCCGAAGCGCTTCATGGAGCCGCCGCCCACACAGATCATAGCCTTTTTGCCGGTGAAGGACTTCAGGGCCTCCAGAGAGCCCTTGCCGTGGTACAGATCGCGGGGAAGAGTAAAACGAGCCATTGGCGTATACCTCCTATAATTACCGCTGCATCCCCCGGGAGATACGTCCGCCCCGGCTCGGCATAGGCCGCAGCGTGGTGAAAAACGGAACGCTTCCGGGACGGGAATGCCCCGGAAAACACTGCCAAAAGGTGCACACCGCCCCAAAAGGAATGCAGGACGAAAGTTTCTATATTTTGATTATAGAGCAACCGGGAACAGAAATCAATCGGCATCCTATCCGAAAGAAAACCCTTATTTTTGACATTTTGCCAAAAATATAACGAGGAATGTAACATAGTGTAAACATGGTGCGAATACCTTTTCCTATAAGGAAGGGCGGGGTGTCTGACGGGGACGGAATTATGGAAAAAACTCTTTTCAATGCCGGGAAATTGTGCTATTATAAACAAAAAACAAGGGCTGGCCGCCGTTGTTTTATGGCTTTTGTGCCATTCCGTGCCCATCTATCGCTTACGGAGACACGCCTATGACCTACTATATCAATACGCAGGACCATGCCGACGATCTGCTGCTGGACACCTTGATGGAGGTGCTGGCGGCCCAGGCAGAAACAAACCCTAACTGGACGATGCAGGGGCTGCTGGCTCTCTGCCGAAAGACAAGCTGCCTGGAGGATGAACCGCAGAATGCGGATTATTTCGACGGGGTCTATCTGGTGCTGGCGGAATTGTTTGAGCAGTTCCAGCAGACAGGCGGCCTCAGCGGTCCGCCGGAAGCGCTGCGGAGGGTGCGCAGTTTTACGCTGGACGCAGCTTCTCAGCAGGAGGTAGCCGCGGCACTGGCGGCATTGCGGCAGGGGGTGATCCAAGGCAGGCCCCGGATGCTGGTCAGGCAGTGGCAGCAGGAGGGCAGCTGGGCGGACTGGCAGCAGCGGCTGTCTGTGCTGGAAGATGCGGTGCGGGGCGCCCGCCCCCAAAGCACCGCTGCGGCTGCATCGGCAGATGCCGGAGGGGAAGAACAGGCGGAGGACCGCCCCAAGGGGAGCAAGCTTATGACCATTTTGCTGTTTTGGTTCGCGCTGCAGTTTACCGGCTTGGCGCTCTGGCTGACACTGCAGGGGGCGTTTGCGCTGTGGGGCTCTGTGCGGCTGCGGGTGCAGGGGCAGCAGGCATCGGGTCAGGTGGTGCGCATCGTCAGCCAGCTGCACCAGGCCAACCCCCATCGGGTACAGCCCCGGGCGGGCTACACCAGTTTTGCGGTGGCGGCGTTTAGGACCGAGTCCGGGCAGTATATAGAAGCCCGGCTGCCGGAACCCTGGCCTGGGCCAAGGGCCTGGGAGCCTGATCTCTACCAAGAGGGGGATGCGGTGCAGGTGCGCTACCTGCCGGATGCACCGGCCTGCATCGAGGATGCAAACTCCGCTTCGCAGCTGCTGCGGGGCGCGGTGCTGCTGGGCATCGGGCTGGGGCTCTTTCTGGTGACATGCTGGCTGAGCCGTGGGCTGTTTGCCGGGCTGGGCACGGCAGGGCGGGTCTTGTCGGCGGCAAGCAAGGTGCTGCTGCTGGCGCTGGCGGCCGGGCTCTTTTATTGGCAGAATCTCCCCGTACTATACCGTTACCTGCCTGCAGCGGAGGAGGACAGCTGCTACACCCAGGACGGCCTGCTGCTTCGCCAGCGGGACGATAAGCCCTTTACAGGCCGGATGCGTACCCGCACAGAAAACTCTCTGTATATTTACACCTACCGGGACGGCGTGCTGGACGGCCCGGATGTGGTCTATACAAATGGTGCGGTCAAGGAGACCGGCCGCTGGAAGGACGGCCAGCAGAATGGCTTGTTTACCTTGTATACCGAAGCCGGGGTGCTGGTGGATCATGCCTGGTTTGAAAACGGACTGCGCCATGGTCTGACCCGGCAGTTTGACCCGGAGACCGGCCGCATGGTGATGGAGGGCCTGTGCCAGAATGGCCTGCAGGAGGGCGAGTGGCTGCACTATTACCCGGAGACGGGCCAGGTGATGGCAGAGCAGACCTTCCGGGAGGGGCTTTTGAACGGCCCGGCCCGGCAGTATTACCCAGTGGGGGTCCGCCAGCTGCAGATCGAGATGAATTATGTCGATGGCGTCCCGGAAGGGCCGTATAAGCTCTATTACCCAAATGGACAGCTGCAGCTGGAAGCAGAGCTGAAAAACGGCAGCTACAACGGAGAGGTAAAGACGTATGCCGAGGACGGCACCCCCGTGGAGCCTGCCTGGGAGATGGCGGCTGACCCTGCACAGGAGGAAGAGGAGATCACCATTACCGAGGTGGAGTGAACCGGCTTTGGCTTGACAAGCCGGAAACTCTGTGTTATAATCCGCTGCAATAATACAAAATAACGCAGCTTTGTTGCAGAAAGGAACTTCCATGCGCATCTGAAACTCTGACCGAACTTGAAACGGGACAAGACCCTGCTGACGGGATGCCGTCTGCGGGCTGGCTTGCCGTTGCTGCGGATCAGAGCGGGACAGCACATGGAGGACTTCTCTGCCCTTTTGGGCATAGAAGCTTTTTTGCCTGCGGTCCAGTGCCTGCCCCGGTAACGGAGGCAGGCCTTTTTTGTCCCCTGACGAGCGGCGCAGGTTTGCTGCGCTGCAAAGGAGGGACCCATTATGCTGCAAATCCAACATCTTACCATCCGGCATAAAAAAGATCTGCGGGTGCTGCTGAAGGATTTTGCTCTGACACTGAACCCCGGCGACAAGGCCGCCCTGATCGGAGAGGAGGGCAACGGAAAGTCCACCCTGCTGCAATGGCTGGCTGCGCCGGAGTGCATCGCCCCTTATGCCGAAGCCGAAGGACAGCGGGTGCTGACCGGGGAGCGGGTGGGGTATCTGCCCCAAAGCCTGCCGCAGGATCAGGCACAGCAGACGATCTATGAATTTTTCTGCCAGGAGCCGATGTTCTGGGACTATTCCCCCAAGGAGCTGGCTCGGCAGGCCGCCCAGCTGGGGCTGGACCCCGCCATTTATTACGAGACCCGGCTGCTGGGCAGTCTCTCCGGCGGGGAAAAGATCAAGGCTCAGCTGCTGCGCCTGCTGCTGGCGCAGCCCACCCTGCTCCTGCTGGATGAGCCGTCCAACGACCTGGACGGCGAGACCCTGCGCTGGTTAGAAGAATTTCTGTGCCGGTGGGAGGGGACCTTGCTGTTCGTCTCCCATGACGAGACATTGCTGGAACGGGTGGCAAACAAGATCATCCATCTGGAGCAGCTGCGCCGCAAGACCAGCTGCCAGGCCACCACCCTTGCTATGGGATATGGGGATTACTGTGCCTGGCGGGAAGCGCAGCAGGAGCGTCAGGGACGGATTGCCCGCAGTGAACAGCGGGCCGCTGCCCAGCAGGAGGAAAAACTGCGCCGTATCCAGCAAAAGGTGGAGCATCAGCTTGGCAGCATCTCCCGGCAGGACCCCCACGGCGGCTATTTGTTGAAAAAGAAGATGCGGGCGGTAAAAGCGCTGGAGCACCGGTATGAACGGGAGCAGGCTCGGCGCACCTCCATGCCGGAGAGGGAGGAGGCCATCCAGCTGTTTTTTCGGGATGTGCCGCCCCTGCCGGCGGGCAAGCTGGTGCTGGAACTGGAGCTGCCCAGGCTCATGACCCCGGACGGCAGCCGCCTGTTGGCGCAGGATATCCGGCTGCGGGTGCAGGGGCCCCGGAAGATCGGTCTGACCGGCCGAAATGGAGCGGGCAAGTCCACGCTGCTGGCCTGCATCCGGCAGGCGCTGGAGCAGCGCCCCGGCATCCGGGCGGCATACCTGCCCCAGGACAGCAGCGAGCTGCTGCCAGCGGAAAAGACCCCGGTGGAGTTTTTGGCGCCCAGCGGACGCAAAGAGGAAACAGAGGCCGCCCGCACCCTGCTGGGCTGCCTGAAATTCACCCCGGAGGAGATGGAGCATCCGGTGCTGCGCTTGTCTGGCGGGCAGCGCAGCAAGCTGCTGCTGCTCTGGCTGACGTACAGCGGGGCCAATGTGCTGCTGCTGGACGAGCCGACCCGCAGCCTCTCGCCGCTGACCGGGCCGGTGGTGCGGGAGATGCTGGCAGCTTTTCCGGGGGCGATCCTGTCCGTCTCCCACGACCGGCGGTACCTGGCGCAGGTGTGTACCGACGTCTATCGGCTGGAGCTGCAGGGCCTGCGGCTGCTGCCGCCGGAACAGCAGCAGGGCTGAACGCCCGCCGGGAGCGGCGTTAAAATCCGTCCTTTTTCTGTGAGGGGGTTTGTGCTATCATGGACTTGAACAGCCACATATAAGGAGGGGGTTTTTGACCCATGACCGAAAAACGTGAAAAACAGATCCTGATGATCTCCTTTCTCTCCGGCCTTGCATTCGCCGTTGCGGAGTTCATTTTTGCGATCTACAGCCGCTCGCAGTCGGCGCTGACCGATGCGGTATACGACCTGTCGGAGCTGGTGTTTATTGCACTGCTGATCTTCCTGACGCCGCTGTTCCACAAACCAGTATCGGAAAAGCATCCGTATGGGTATTTTCAGGTAGAGTCGGTGTTCGTCATCATCAAAGGTGTTATGATGCTGTCGGTGACGATGGGCGTATCAGCTGGTGTTATCGAGTCGGTACTGTCCGGCGGCAACCGGGTGGATCATGACCTGGTGGCGGAGTTCCAGTGCGTGTTGGGCATCGCCAGTCTTGTGATCTTTTTGGTGATGAAGCGCCTCAGCCGGAACCTGACTTCTCCCACCATTGATGCGGAGCTGCTGGGCTGGCGGCTGGATATCCTGTACAGTCTGGGCATGGCGGCAGCCTTTTTTACGTCCCGCTATCTGGAGCGGACACCGCTTGCCCTCATCGTGCCGTATTTTGACCAGATCGTGGCTGTGCTGGTGATGGTGTTTATGCTGCCGGAGAGCATCAAAGTGCTGTGGAGTGCGATCCGGGAGCTGTTCCTTTTCTCGCCGGAGCAGTGCTGCATGGCGCAGATCAAGGAGCAGTGCGCCCCCATCCTGCGGCAGTATCAGTTTGAGCCGGTGTTCTACGACGTGACCAAGACCGGACGTCACCTCTGGGTGGCGGTGTATTTCCGTGTGGAGGGCGACGCGCTGGCAGTCCCGGACCTGAAAGCGGCGCTCCACCAGGCAAACCAGGCGCTGCAGTCCAGCTTTGCAGAGTGTACCTGTGAGCTGATCCTGCTGCCGTAACCGCAGACAGAACAAAAGCCCCTCAGCCAAAGGCTGCCTCCGGACAAGAAAACATTGGTTCTGGCTGAGAGATTTGCCCCATAGCACCCTGTAAAGGGCT
>UQGD01000046.1 GCA_900540455.1 uncultured Faecalibacterium sp. | reverse complement strand
TCAAGTATAATACCACACGCCGGGGCCGGTGTCAACACTTTTTTGCAAATTTCTTCAAGTTTTTTGGAGACGAGCAGGAAACAGGGGAGCGCCTGGCATTTTTGCCCGGGTCTTATATGCGGTGCCGCTTGCAGTTTCACACCGGATGACGTATGATATATACATTATAAGAGCAACGGCCGAAAGGAGGCCCCCTGATGATCCTTACCGTTAACATCGGCAACACACATATCACCGTAGGCGGCTACCAGCAGGACAAGCTGATGTTCTGCGGCAAGCTGCACACCGACCCTGCGGCCACTGCCGACGAATATGCAGTGCGCCTGCAAAGCCTGCTGAGCCTGCACAGCACCGGCCCGGCCCAGATCGAGGGCGGTATCCTGGGCAGTGTCGCCCCCGCCCTTACCGGACGGATGCTGGATGCATTGAGCCTGCTTTGTTCTGCAAGGGTCCTGACTGTGGGGCCAGGGCTAAAAAGCGGCCTGAAACTGCGTCTGGACAACCCCGCCCAGCTGGGAGCGGAGCTGCTGTGCGGAGCGGTAGGCGCACTGGCAGAAGGGTCGGGGCCGCTGGTCGCCATTTTAGCGGATACTGCGATCTCCATGATGGCCGTCAATGCAAAACAAGAGCTGGTAGGGGGTGTGATCCTGCCGGGGCCACAGCTTTCCCTGGGGAGTTTGGTGCAAAACACTGCCCAGCTGCCGCAGATCGACCTGTCTGCCCCTGCGCCGGAGTCGGTGCTGGGCAAAAATACAGCGGCCTGCCTGCATGGGGGAGCCGTGCTGGGCACTGCCTGCCTTTTGGATGGGCTGGCCGAGCGTTTCAAGGCAGAATTGGGGGCAGAGACCCGCTTTTATGCTACCGGCAGCCTGCCACAGACCATCCGGGATGCCTGCCGCACCCCCATCCTGTACCGGGAGACTTTGATCTCGGACGGACTGTACCGCATCTGGCGCCGCAACCGCAAAGGCGGGTAAAACGCTTTTGCCGGGCAGGGAAGATTCCATTTGATTTTTCTGTACGGTTGTGCTATACTAATCAGGTACCGATGATTCGGTATCCTGATAAATGCGATCGTAGCTCAGCTGGATAGAGCGTTCGGCTCCGACCCGGAAGGCCAGAGGTTCGAATCCTCCCGGTCGCACCAAGAAAAGCAGATACACATTCGTGTATCTGCTTTTCTTTTTAGGTGCGCCGGGAGGATTCGAACAGGGCGGCTCTGACGACATCGGAGTCAGAGCAACCAAAGCCCCTGTGGGGCTTTGGTTAGCCCGCGGTGGTCAACCGCCCGGAATGTCTAACAAGAGGGAAGACGCTGCAAACACAAAAAGCCAGGGCATCCGCCCTGGCTTTTGCATTATTCCGCTTTTTTTGCAAAATATTCTTTGGTAAGCCGCACCACCGTGCCGGAGAGCAGCAGCAGAGCGATCAGGTTCGGGATGCTCATCAAGCCATTGAACGTCTCCGCAATGCTCCACAGCAGCCCCAGGTCCACCGTTGCGCCCAAAATCGCCACAAACGAGTACACCACCAAAAACGGCCGCACCACCTTATCCGAGCGGAACAGGAAGGCAACGAACCGAGACCCATACAGCCCCCAGCCCAAAATGGTGGAGAAAGCAAAGCAGCACAGCGCCACCGCCGTAAACAGGGAAGCCCAGCCGCCGTAAGTAGCCGTAAAGCCCGAAATAGTCAGCTCTGCGCCCGCCGCCGCGCCATACTGCACCGGCGTACCGCTGCACAGGATCACCAAAGCGGTGAGGGTGCAGATCACGATGGTATCCGCAAACACCTCAAAGATGCCGAACATCCCCTGTGCCGCCGGCTTTTTGGTATCTGCGCAGGCATGGGCGATGGAACCCGTGCCCAGACCTGCCTCGTTGGAGAAGATGCCCCGGGAAACGCCCTTCTGCATACTCAGGAACACGCTGCCCACAACACCGCCGGTCACTGCACGGGGATCAAACGCTCCTTTTATAATAGAAGCCAGCACCTCCGGCAGCCGGGGCAGATTGAGAGCCACCACCCCCACCGACAGCAGGATGTACAGCAGCGCCATCAGCGGCACCAATTTTTCGCTGACCTTGCCGATGCGCTGGATGCCCCCCAGCAGCACCATAGCCACTATCATGGCCACCAGGATCCCGATCCCCAGGTTCAGGGCAGGCAGGGACCCCGCCCCCACCACACCAAATTCCAGCAGCGCCGTATCAATGGCGGCTGTAATGGTATTGACCTGGGTGGCGTTGCCGGTACCAAACACAGTCAGCACGCCAAACACAGCATACAGCACAGCCAGACCCTGCCAACGGCGGCCCAGGCCGTTTTTAATGTAATACATCGGCCCGCCCAGCCATTCGCCGCCCGCGCTTTTCTCCCGGAAATGGACCGCCAGGGTCACCTCGGCATACTTGGTACACATGCCCAGCAGCGCAGAACACCACATCCAGAAGGCTGCCCCCGGCCCGCCAATGGCGATCGCACCGGCCACGCCTGCAATATTGCCGGTGCCCACCGTGCCCGCCAGCGCCGTACACACCGCCTGAAAAGGAGTGATGGTCCCATCCGAAGCATCTTTTTTGTGGAACATCCGGCCCAGCGTCGTCTTGATGGCATAGGGGAATTTGCGCAGCTGGATAAAACCCGTGCGGACGCTGAGCCACAGGCCCACCCCGATGATGCACACCATGGCCGGAACGCCCCAGATGAAATTGTTGACCGCCTGATTGACGGTGGTGATAAACTCGATCATATGTCCTTTCCCAACCTTTCCCTCTCTTTTATTCCCTGTGGGAAATATTTTTATTGTAACGGGTTTAAGCGGGGATGTCAAACAGGGAAAGGGAACAAGTGGTCGAGTACAAAGAGGCGGGGAGGGTTCTTCCCGGAAACGACCCTCTCCGTCACGGCTTCGCCGTGCCACCTCTTCCGAAAGGGAGAGGCTTTGGCAGGGGCGTAAAGTTTATGGGTTTACTGGTTGGCTTCTTCTGCCGTTGACCGGTGAGGACGAAACCTGCCCTCTTTGCCAAGGGCTCTCCCTTCGAAAGACTTCCCCCGGCCGGGGGAAGATGTCGCCGCCAGGCGACAAAAAGGGGAACTAGCTGTCGCCGTAGGCGACTGAGAGGGTTCGTCCTAAAACCAACCCTCTCCGTCACGGCTTCGCCGTGCCACCTCTCCCGAAAGGGAGAGGCTTTGGCAAGGGCGAAAAGTTTATGGGTTTACTGGTTGGCTTCTTCTGCCGTTGACCTATAAGGACGAAACTCTCCGGTTCTGCCAAGGGCTCCACCCTCGGGAGAGCTGTCGAGCGCAGCGAGACTGAGAGGGTTCGTCCCCTCTCCGTCACGGCTTTCCCGCTCTTTACAGTTCCCCGGAGCGGAGTTTATCCAGCACCTCAGAAAGGCTGCGGCACTCCATTGTATAAAGGCGGCGCATCTCCTCATCTGCGGGCACCAGATCCGGCACCATGACCGTGACAAAGCCGCCGGCTGCACCGGCACGCACCCCATTATAGCTATCCTCCAGCACCAGGCACTCCGCCGGGTCTACCCCCAGCGCCTGGGCTGCCCGGAGAAAGATCTCCGGGTCCGGCTTGGAATGTTGCACCTGCTCCCCGGAGAGCAGCGCCTGGAACCGATCTGTCATGCCCCAGGCATCCAGATTGCGGCGGATCCCCGCCAGGCGGCTGGAGGAAGCCACCGCCATAGGGATGCCCTGGCCCTCCAGCCAGTCCAGCAGCGGGTCCAGGCCGGGCTTTTTGGGCACCGGCGCAGCCGAAAACGCCGCATCCGCTTCCTGATGCAGGCTATCGATGATGGCCTTTGCGTCGCAGTCCGGCCCATAGAACTGCCGGACGATGGCCAGGGACGTTTCTCCCGCCGTGCCCCGCTCCGCTTCGGCCAGGCCCTCCCGGTATTCCAGCCCCAGCCGGGCCAGAGCAGGCACCCAGAAGGTGGCCCACATCCGCTCGGTGTCAAACATCGTGCCGTCCATATCAAAAATCACGCCTCGGATCATACGTCTGCTCCTTTTCTTTGCTGTACAGTGTTCAAAACCGGCTTCATTATACCATATCCGTCCCACAAAAAACCACCCGCCACAGCGCTTTGCAGCGGGTGACGGGTGATTTTAGGATCGTATCAAAAAAAGGGGAAGTGCGTTACAGCCGCCCGCACTGTTTGCCGGTAAAGAACCGCAGCGAGGTGGTGGAACGGAACACCTTGCCCGCCCGCAGCACCGTAGAGGGGAAGTCCGGGTGGGAAGGACTGCAGGGGAAGTGCTGCGGCTCCAGCGCAAAGCCGCTGTATTTGTCCATTTTCTGGCCGTTTTTGCCCAGAGTGGGGCAGTCCTGCAAAAAGTTGCCGGTGTACAGCTGGATGCCCGGCTGGCTGGTATACAGTTTCATGCTGATGCCGGTCTTATCGCTGCTGGCCCAGGCTGCCAGGCTCTGGCTGGAGCCGCGCTCCCGGTCCAGCACATAGCAGTGGTCATAGCCGCCGCCCACCATGGTGGTCTGGGGGTAGCCGGTGTCGATCTCCCGGCCCAGCACTTTGCCCGCCCGGAAATCCATCGGCGTGGCAGCCACCGGCAGGATGCGCCCGGTGGGGCAGGTCTCCTCATTGCCCTCCAGATAGCGGGAAGCGTACAGACGCAGCTTCTGCCCCAGCACATTGCCGCCGCCGTCCAGGTTGAAGTAGCTGTGATTGGTAAGGTTGATGATGGTGTCTGCGTCTGAGGAGACCCGGTAATCCATGCGGAACAGGTTGTCGTCGGTGAGGGTATAGCGCACCGCGATCTTCAGATTTCCCGGGAAACCATCCTCTCCGTCGGGGCTTTCCGCCTCCATCAGCAGGGTGTCGCCAAAGGCTTTGCTCTGGTACAGCTTGGTGGGGAAAGTGCCGTGCAGGTGGTTCTTGCCATTGTTCGGCTCCAGGTGATAGGTGCGTCCCCCTACGCTGAAGCAGGCATTCTCGATACGGTTTGCATAGCGGCCCACAAATGCGCCGCAGCAGGTGCTGCCAGAGGAGCAGAAGTCCTCCTCATAATCTGCCATGGTGTCATGACCCAGCACTACGTCCACCGGCCCGCACTTAGCCGGTACCACAATGCTGCGCACCACGCAGCCATAGTTCAGCACACTTACGGTCAACCCGCCGGGGTTGGACAGGATGTATTCGGTGACCTTGTCACCGGCCTTGGTCACACCAAAAGGCTGGGAGCGGATCTGTGCCATGGGGTATCGCCTCCTTGCCGGGAGCCCGGCCCTTGCCGACTCCCTCGTTGTATCGTGCAGTTTACAAAAACTGCCACGTTCTGTATTTATCATTATAACACAATCCATCAAAATTTGTGTGGATTTTTTTAGGAAATCTCGCCAAATTTCAAATTCTTTTCTTGTGGGTATTGTCCGCCTTCATCCAGCAGGAGAGCCGCCCCGCAAAAAACGCCCCGCCCGCACAAAAAAAGCGCACCCCGCAGGGTGCGCTTGCAAAACAGTCAGGTCTGCGGTGCATAGATCCGCACAGCCTGGCGGTAACAACGGACGAAATAGACCATCTCCGCAATGGCAGTAATGATCCAGGAGCAGGGGTACAGCAGGTACAGCGCCGGAATGGTGTGGAAGTGCGCAAAGATCGTGTATACCCAGATCACCCGGAACACGCAGGAACCCAGGATCACAATGATCGTGGGCACCACGGTATGGCCCAGACCACGGGCAGCCGCAATGGTGCAGTCCATAAAGGCGGAGATGCAGTAGGCCAGTGCCATGACCGTGATCCGCTTCATGCCTGCGTCAATGACCGCCTCCTCGGTGGTGAACAGCGCCAGGAACTGCCGCCCAAACACCAGCAGCCCGCCGCCCAGCACCAGGCCCACCCCAAACGAGTAGCCCAGAGAGATGACGAAGCTCTTCTTTACGCGGTCGATCTTGCCTGCACCATAGTTCTGGCTCATGAAGCTGGCGCAAGCCATATAGAAGGCCGCCATCACATCATAAAGCAGGGCATCGGCGTTGGCGGCGGCAGAGTTGCCCTTGACCATCAGAGAATCAAAGGAGTTGACGCCTGCCTGGATAAACAGGTTTGCAATGGCAAAGACCGCATTCTGAAAACCAGCCGGCAGACCCAGGGCCAGGATGCTCCGGGTCATGGCCGGGTCCAGCCGGGCACTGCGCCAGTCCAGGGCGTAGGTGTCCTGCACACGGGTCAGCGCCCGCAGGATCAGCCAGGCCGAAACACACTGCGACAGCGCACTGGCCAGGGCCACGCCCACCACGTCCAGACGGCAGAAGATGACAAAGAACAGGTTGAGCGCCACATTCAGCACGCCTGCAAAGGAGAGGTAGATCAGCGGCTTTTTCGTCTCGCCAATGGCGCTGAACACGGCGCTGCCGTAGTTATACAAAGCCAGGGCAGGCATGCCCAGAAAATACACCCGCAGATACAAGATCGCCCCAGGGAGCAGATCCTCCTTGGTGTTCAAAAGCCGCAGCAGGGCAGGGGAGCCTGCCAGCCCGATGACCAGCAGGATAAAACCCGCTGCCAGGCTGACGATCAGCGCCGAATGGACCGTATTATGCACGCCCTTCTCGCTGCGGGCACCATAGAACCGGGCCACCAGCACGTTGATGCCGTTGCTCAGGCCGATCAGAAAACCCGTGAACAGGGTAACGAAGATGCTGGTGGACCCCACCGCGCCCAGGGCTGTGGAGCCTGCAAACCGCCCGACCACCGCAATGTCGGACATATTGAACAGCACCTGCAACAGGTTGGACAGGGCCAGCGGCAGGCTGACCAACAGGATCTGCCGCGCCAGCGGCCCCTCGGTAAGGGTCATTTTCTTGGAGCTCATAGTCTTTTTTTGTATTCCTTTCCACGCAAGCAACCCGGCCTGCGCACACCGCAGACCAAGCTCTATTATATAGCCTATTTTATAGTTTGCAAGATGGTTTTTTCCGCCGGGGAAATTTCCTTTTGACAGCCGCCGTCCATACAAAAAAGAGCCCCATCTCCCTGGCCGTTTGTGCGGCGCAAAAAGATAGGGCTTGGGCTGCTGCCCTTGCTCTCAGATGCAGTCCCGGCCTTCCCGGATCGGTGGCTGTGGAGCCTGGGGGTTGGGCGGCTGAGGCTGTGCCTCCGGCATCAGGGCGTCGTCCGGCGTTTCGATGTCAGCTGCCGGGGTCATCCCGGCAACGCTGGCAGAAACCTGCTCTTTCATACCAGACCAACCTTTCCTGCGTGCCAAAAAACAGGCAGTTTCGCCTGTCTTTCCAGCACTAACCACATTTTACCGCAAAACGCAGAAACTTTCCAGCGACAATGTGGCAGAAAATGTTGTTTATGGCTCTTTTTTAGCCGAAATGAAAGAAACTTGTGCAAAATGCAGAAAAATGCGCCGTCATAAAAACTTCTGCGCAGAATGGGACAGCTCTCCTGGCTTTCAAATAATATCATTCCAGATCCACCCCAAAAAACAATTTCACTGCCCGCTGCTGCAGTTGTTCCACCTGCGGGACAAACCATTCCCGTGTAATTGCTGGCATCCTTATAAAGGTGCAGCACCGTATTCAGCCTCTTTATCCTGTTACCGCCAAATACAAAGTGGTTGGGCGCACAGTAAAAGCTCCGTGCCGCTGCGCAAATGATCAGGCTCAGATTCAGCAGCAGAAAAAACGTGCGCCGCTCCACAACTGTGCCGGGGTCAGGTTTTTTCGGCGGCTGTTTTCGAGCATTTCCATCTCAGTCCAGATGCTCCGTCACATCCATCAGCTGGGTGATGATACAGTCTGCGGCGGACTGATCCAGCGGCTCGCCGTGGCGGGGCTTCAGTGCCAGTACCTTCAGCCCTGCCGCCTTTGCGGAGGCAATACCTGCGGGAGAATCCTCCACCGCAATGGCCTTATCTGCCGTCAGCCCCAGTGCCTTCAGTGCCTTGAGATAGATATCCGGTGCAGGCTTATGGGCGGCGCAGTCCTCGCCGCTGAAGGCAAAATCCACCATCGCTTTCAGCCCGCCCTCCGTGAGCATCTTCATGATATCCGGTGCTGCACTGGAGGACGCCACCGCCACCTTCAGTCCACGGCTGCGCAGCACATTCATCAGCGTCTCTGCCTGCGGGTCGGTAAGCTTTCCGTAAGGGGTGGGGCGGGCTTTGCGGTACTCACGGTAAGCCATCAGCATCTCCTGACGGCGCACAGGGTCGTTGGGAACAAGGGCTTCCCAGATGGCTTTTTCGTTGGAGCCGATGAAGTTACCCTCCGGGATGGGGATGTCGTTTTCCAGCAGAAAGTTTTTACGGCGGTTCTCATAGTAATATTCCGTGTCGGCCAGCACCCCATCCATATCAAAGATCACTGCTTCGATCATACTTCATTTCCCTCTTTTTCAATAAAAAGAGGGGGAGGGGCAAGGCCCCTCCCCCCAAGCAAGTGTGGGTCAATCTCCCAACGGGATCTTTCTGCTTAGTACTCCAGCTTCCACATATAGCGGCGAAGGGTCAGCGGATGCTGACGGACGTAGGACAGCTCCTCAGCATAGACGCGGAACACAGCGGTGTGCATCAGCGGGTTGAAGTAGGTGATGACGCTGCTGTCCACAGCATTGCCCAGACCGTAATCCTTTGCATCCACAACGGTGGTCAGAGCATCGAAGCGGTGCAGGAAGGTCAGTGCGCGGGCATCCACGGGACGGGTCTTGCCGTCGTTCATCAGCAGGATGAAGGGCACGTCCTTGTCCACGATCTCGAAGGGGCCGTGGAAGAACTCGCCGCTGTGGAAGGAGCCAGAGTTGACCCACTGCATCTCCATCATCAGGCAGATAGAGGTAGAGTAAGCGACCTCCATGGAAGCGCCGCTGGACATAACGTAGACGACGGGAGCGTCCTTGTACTTCTCAGCGAACTCCTTGGCAGACTTGCGGGCAGAGTTGGCAGCGTTCTCGGCAGCCTCGAACACGTTGGTCAGGCCCTCGATCATCTTGTCGTACTTGTCGAAGCCCTCCACCTGCTGCAGGAGCTCCACAGCCAGCGCCAGAACGTAGCCCATCTTCTCCAGCTTAGCGGCGTAGTTTGCCTCAAAGCCGTGAACGATGGTGTAGTCAGCCTCCTTGGTCAGAGCAGAACCGGCAGCGTGAGTGACGCTGATGACGGTTGCACCGGCAGCCTTTGCCACGCTGTTTGCCTTGACGGTCTCAGGGGTGCTGCCGCCCAGAGAAGCAGTGATGACCACGGTGGTGTCGCCCAGCCAATCGGGGATGTCGTAGTTGAACTCGTTGGCGGTATAGTGTGCCACACGCAGCTTCTTGCTGCAGTTTGCAAGGAAGTACTTTGCGGGGTACAGCTCGGCCTTGGAAGCGCCGCAGCCAACAAAGGCGACGTTCTCCACGTTATGCTTTGCCACGATGTCTGCCACAATGGACTTGACGTTTGCCAGATCAATGTTATACATAATACAATCCTCCAAATCGTTTTTCTTTTTTCGGTGAATCACAAATTACAAGCGTGCGGATACCTATGTAAGTCGGAGTCCCGGTTACACCAACAGACCAAGGGCGTTGATGGCAACACCGCCCACGATACAGATGCCCAGCAGCCAGCCGGTCTTGACCTTTTTGCGGATCAGGGTGTACATCAGCATTACGATGCCAAGATTCAGAATGTTCGGCAGAATGGTGTTCAGCACATCCTGCAGCACCAGACCGGTGCTTGCGAAGGTAATGGGGGTAGTCAGGCCCACCATGCTTGCCACCATGGCACCAATGACCATCAGACCCACGATGCCGCAGACGTACATCAGCCTATCCATCATGCCGCTGTTGAGCTTGGTCAGGTACTTGCTGCCCATGGTGTAGCCCAGCTTACCGGCAAACCATGTGACCAGCACCGTGGGGACGATGGAGATGACCATGGCCAGGATCGGCCCCAGGATGCTGCCCTGCTGTGCCAGAGAGATGCCCAGACCAAAAGCGATCAGGCGGACAGTGCCCTGGAAGAAGGAGTCGCCCACGCCGGACAAGGGGCCCATCAGCGAGGTCTTGACGGCGTTGATGGTCTCCGGGTTGAAGTTCTCACGGTCGGCAGCGTACTGCTCCTCCATGGAGGCAGCCAGACCCAGCGTAAAGGCACTGGTCTGCGGGGTGCAGTTGTAGAACGCCATCTCGCGCTCGTAGGCTTCCTTTTTGTGCGCCAGCTGCTCGGGGTCGTTCTCATCCGGGTACAGCTCGTCCAGCGTGGGAGCGATGCCGTACAAAAAGCCCATGTTCATCTGACGTTCGTAGTTCCAGGAGGCCTGAATGTTCAGGGAACGCCACATAAACTGGAAGTATTTCTTGAAGTCGCTGCGCTTTGCAGTCTTGGTTGCGTTGCTCATTTCAGCTTCCTCCTATCAAAGGTCATCGTCATCTTCCAGCGGGTCGTAGTCCGCATTGGCAACAGCTGCACCGGCAGCGGCTGCGGCGGGTGCGCCTTTGCCATACTTCAGGCCGGTCAGGATCACAGCCAGAATTGCGGCAAAGATCGCCACAGCGGTAACATCCAGACCCAGATATCCCACAAAGAAGAAGCCCAGCAGGAAGTAAACGGTCAGATCACGGTTGAGCATGGTGGACAGCAGCAGGGCAATACCGTAAGCGGTAAGGAACTTACTGCCAAGGTTCAGGCCATCGGTCAGCCATGCGGGGATGAAAGCCACGATCTTCTGCACCAGATCCGTGCCGAAGTAGACGGACAGGAAAATGGGGATGAAGTACATCAGGCTGTACAGCAGCGTGCCCCAGACAATGTGCATGCTCCATGCCTTGCGGAACTTACCTTCTGCAATGGCGTGGTCGGCAACGTGGGTCAGGTTGGACAGGATAGTGCGCATCAGCACGCCCAGCATCTGGCCCAGAACAGCGATGGGAATGGCCAGTGCCAGTGCGGTCTCGGCAGACGCATCGGTCAGGATTGCAAAGGCTGCGCAGATGATGGCCGCCATGTTCATATCCGGGGGTGCAGCTGCGCCGATGTTCACGATGCCAAGGCTCATCAGTTCGATGGATGCGCCAAGGGTCAGGCCGGTCTGCAGATCACCCAGCAGCACACCGACAATGGTGCAGGTGATGAGCGGACGCTCGAAGTTCATGCGGCCCAGAATGCGCGAGTCCAGAATACAGAACACGCCAACCAGACCCAGAAGCAGTGCGGTAACAAACATGGGTCAATTCCTCCTTCTTATCTCCTTACGATCAGGTGTGATCGATGGGTACTACCTTAAAGGTGGGGGTCTGCTGACTATAGATCTTAATGCCACTATCCAGCAGCTTCTGGGTGTCGGCCTGCTCCTCCGGGGTCAGGAACACCGACTGGTCAAAGGCCACGGAGCCGGGCTTGTTTGCCACAGCGCCGTAGTTGATCTCCTTGATCTTGGGGTATGCCTGGCAGAACTTGAGCAGTGCAGCGGTGTTGCCGAAGATCATCATGATATTCTCGTCCAGCTGCTCCACTTTGGGCATCTTGGCGATGGCTTTGTCCACCGTGAAGATGTTCACCCGGACACCGGCAGGCTTGCTCAGCAGCAGAGCGGACTTTTTCATCTCGTCGTTGGCGGCGTCATCGTCCACCACGATGATGCGCTGTGCGCCCACATGGCCGGTCCACGAGAACACCACCTGACCGTGCAGCAGGCGGTAGTCCAGACGGACTAATTTGATCATAGGTCATCCTCCTCATCTTGGGCTGCGTTTTTCAGCAGCAGGTTACAATCAATGATCTGCGCCTTGGCATCCGCAATGCACTCGGCCAGTTCGTCCTGTGTCAGGGCTTCGTCGTTGGAAGCGAGGGTCAGCACCAAAGAAGCGTTCATGCCGCAGATCAGGTGCACCGCCGGATACTCCGGCAGCAGGGTCAGCATCTCGTTGTTCACGCTGCCGCCCATCACATCGGTCACGATGTACACAACATCCTCTGCCGCAAAGTCCTCCAGCAGCCGGCGTGCCGCCACCGTGATAGGCTCGGTCTCATCCCGCAGGGTGGCAAGGACATAAAGGTTCGGCAACTCGCCAAGGATCATCTGCACGGTGTCCTTCATGCCGGCGGACAGCCCTCCGTGCGAAGCAAGAATGATTCGGTTCATACGCATCCACGACCTTTCTTGTTTTTCCTTCGTCTCTTCGGTGTTCGTGTCGTCTCATTCGTCATAGACGTCATAATCGTCATGTACATAGTACCACATTTCACACAGACGTCAAGAGGTTTTTCTAAAAAATCTTTACTTTGGTAAAGTGCACAAAGCATTTCCCCTATGTTTTAGCAGTTTCACGAACAATTCTCCTTGGAACGACAAAAAGAGCGTCTTTTCCGGGTGGAAAAGACGCTCTTGGGGGACAAAATTCTGCCCTTAAAACTCAAACATATACCGGCTTCCAATGTAATACTGCCGCCCGATGCACAGCGGGTGGTCATATTGGTCATGGAAGTAGACGTTCAGATACAGCAACGGCTCGCCCAGCGAAAGGTTGAGCAGCTGTGCCTGTTCTGCTGTGGCGCGCACCGCCTCAATGCGCTGACGGGCGGTCGTCGCAGGACGCAGCCCGGAGATGCGCTCAATCGTGTCAAACATGGAAATATCATTGAGGTTCTCGCTCATCAGATTTTTATAAGGCTCATAAGGCAGGAACAGGTTCTCCAGAAATACCGGCTGACCATCGGCGGTGCGCAGACGCTGGATATAGATGAGCAGCGCATCCGAACCCACCTGGAAGAAAGTTTCTTCATCCTTACGCACCGGCACGATCTGACGGTTCAACAGCCGTGCACCCGACACCATGCCATTTTCTTTGCAGGTCTCCGTAAAGCTGGCAGTATTTCTGCCGCTGGTAAACTTGCGATGAATGCGGGGCTTACTAACAAAGGTGCCGCGCCCCTGCATTTTGACCAGATACCCTTCGGCGCACAGTTCTTCCACGGCACGGCGCACCGTGATGCGGCTGACAGAGTACTCCGCACTCAGTTCCGGCTCCGGGGGGATCTTCTCATTGGTTTTGTATTTTCCGCTCTCGATCGCGGCACGAATGTCATCCTTTACCTGCTGGTAAAGTGGGACGACAGCACTATCATTGATCGCCATGAAATACCTCACTCTCAAATTGAGTATATCGTCATAAACATTATATTCATCTCATGGTTATGATAGTCTTTATTTTGCGAATTGTCAAGCAAAACCTGCGGTCCGTTCTTTGTGCGAGGTGACGAACTTGCCGCACTGAGCAGGGCTCCCATTTTCCAGTGCCCTGCCGGGAAGAATCCAAAGAGCGGCGGAACGCTCGTTG
>UQGD01000045.1 GCA_900540455.1 uncultured Faecalibacterium sp. | reverse complement strand
ACCTGATGCGGATAATGCCGCCGTAGGAAGTCAGTATCCAGATTTTTTACAGGAGGGTCCGCAGGGAACCTCCTGTTTTTTTGTGGCCCGGCTGAGGGGGAGCGCCCTGGGCCGCGAGTATGCAGCGATGGGAAGCCGTGTTCCGGCGTGAGAGGGAGCCAGCAAGCTCCGACCGAACTTCCGCAGCCTTTGGCCCCCTGGCCAAGGGCCTGCCTTTGTGCCGGGAGCGCTGCGCAGCAGTGTCTCGCGGCCGTTCCAAAAGGAGGAACCTCTTATGAAAAACGATCGCACCCAGAAGCTGGCTCTGGCCGGGGTATTCTGTGCCCTGGCCGTGGTGGGGAGCCTGTTCTCCTTCCCGGTATTTGGCAGCAAATGCGCCCCGGTGCAGCACATGGTCAATGTGCTGTGCGGCGTGCTGCTGGGGCCTGGGTACAGCGTAGGGGTGGCCTTTACGGCTGCACTGCTGCGCAACCTGCTGGGTCTGGGCAGCCTGCTGGCTTTCCCCGGCGGGATGTGCGGTGCGCTGCTGTGTGGGCTGGCCTACCGCCGCACCCACAGCCTGCCGGCCGCCCTGCTGGGCGAAGTGTTCGGCACTTCGGTGCTGGGCGGGCTGTGTGCTTACCCTGTGGCCATCTTCCTGATGGGGCAAAGCGCTGCCAGTGTTGCCTTTTACGCCTATATCTTCCCCTTCCTGGTCTCCACGGCGGGGGGCGCCATCATCTCGGCGGTGGTCCTGTATGGTTTGAAGCGGTCGCATGTTCTGCAGCAGATGATGGACCGCCGCTGACAAAAAGGGAACTGACACCATGCTGACAAACTTCTTGACGCAGGTGCGGCAGCGCCAGCCGCTGGTCCACTGCATCACCAACTACATCACCGCAAACGATTGCGCCAACCTTCTGCTGGCCTGCGGGGCCTCCCCCATCATGGCAGACGACCCGGAGGAAGCGGCGGAGATCACCGCCCATGCGGATGCGCTGGTGCTGAACCTAGGCACACTGCACAGCCAGACCCTGCCCGCCATGCTGGCGTCCGGGCGGCAGGCCAACGCCCTGGGGCTGCCGGTGCTGCTGGACCCTGTGGGGGTGGGTGCCTCGGCTTTTCGGGCCCGTGCCGCCGCACAGCTGCTGGAACAGGTGCGGTTCACCGCCATCCGGGGCAACAGCTCCGAGATCAAGGTCCTGGCCCAGGGCAGCGGCCTTGCCCACGGAGTGGATGCCGCCCCGCAGGACCAGCTCACCGCCTGCACACTGCCCCAGACCGAGGCCCTGGCCCAAAGCCTGGCCCGACGCACCGGGGCGGTCGTGGCGCTGACCGGAGCCGCCGACCTTGTGACCGACGGACAAAACAGCTGGGTCGTGCGCAACGGCCACCCCATGATGGCCCGGGTCACCGGCACAGGCTGTCAGCTCTCGGCCCTGACCGGGGCCTTTCTGGCAGCGTCCCCCCAACAGGCGTCTTGGGCCACAGTGGCGGCACTGTGCACCATGGGGCTGGCGGGGGAACTGGCGGCACAGCGCCTTCTGCCCGGCCAGGGCAACGCCAGCTACCGCACCGCCATCATCGATACAATCTATCACCTAACACCCGAAGAATTGGAAGCAGGTGCAAAGTATGAAATGCAATAAGAACCATATGCTGCTCTACGCCGTGACCAGCCGGGCCTGGACGGGGGAGCATACGCTGCTGTGGCAGGTGGAACAGGCCCTGAAAGGCGGGGTCACCTGTGTCCAGCTGCGGGAAAAGCACGCCGACCCCCGCCTGCTGTTGGAGGAAGCCCGGCAGATGGCCCAGCTCTGCCGACAGTACGGGGTGCCCTTTATCATCAACGATGATGTCGAGCTTGCCCTGGCCTGCGGTGCAGACGGAGTCCATGTGGGGCAGCAGGACCTCAGCGCCCGGCAGGTGCGGCGCATCGCCGGGGACAAGCTGCTGGTGGGCGTTTCGGCCCACTCGGTGCAGGAGGCTTTGCAGGCCGCTGCAGACGGTGCGGACTACCTGGGCGTAGGGGCCATGTTTGCCACCTCCACCAAGGCGGATGCCCGTCCCCTGCCCCACCAGACCCTGCGGGAGATCTGCCAGGCTGTGGATCTGCCGGTGGTCGCCATTGGCGGCATCCAGGCCGACAATCTGCTGCAGCTGACCGGCTGCAGCGCAGACGGCGTAGCACTGGTCAGCGCCATCTTCAGCGCCCAAGACATCCAGGCCCAGTGCCGGCATCTCCGCGCCCTGTCCCAACAGATGATCCAGGGCTAAATTCTGCACCCGGTGCTTTGGCACCCTTATCCTGTGCAGCGGCGCCGCCGCCCTGCCGACCCTGCCGCTCTGGCGGCTAAACCGAAAGGAGTTTTTCCATGAAAACAGCACTCTCTATCGCCGGCAGCGATTGCAGCGGCGGCGCAGGCATCCAGGCAGACCTGAAGACCATGACCATGAACGGCGTCTATGCCATGACCGCCATCACCGCACTGACCGCCCAGAACACCACCGGTGTAAGCGGCATCCTGGAAGTAAGCCCGGAGTTTTTGTGCCAGCAGCTGGACATGATCTTTACCGACATCCGCCCGGACGCTGTTAAGATCGGCATGGTATCCAGCGCTCCGCTGATCCGGGCCATTGCCCAGCGTCTGCGCCAGTACCAGGCACAGAAGATCGTGGTGGACCCGGTGATGGTGGCCACCTCCGGTGCACGGCTCATCGAGCCGGAAGCCATTGAGACCCTGAAGCAGGAGCTGCTGCCCCTGGCCGCCGTGCTGACCCCCAACATCCCGGAGGCGGAGATCCTCTCCGGCATGACCATCCAGACCCCGGCGGATATGGAAGCTGCCGCCGCCCTGATCGGCCGCCGCTACGGCTGCGCCGTATTGGTCAAGGGCGGGCACCGGGTCAACGACGCCAACGATCTGCTGTACGCCGACGGCCAGTCCCAGTGGTTCCAGGGAAAGCGCATCCAAAACCCCAACACCCACGGCACCGGCTGCACCCTCTCCTCTGCCATTGCCGCCAACCTGGCCAAGGGCTTTGATCTGGAGAACTCGGTGCGCCGCGCCAAAGCCTATATCAGCGGCGCACTGGCCGCCATGCTGGATCTGGGCCAGGGTGCAGGCCCTATGGCACATAACTTTGACCTGAACGGAGAATTTGCACAGGAGGCACAAGCATGACTACGACACAGCGACTGATGCAGGCCGTGGCCCCCATCTGGGACGCCTACAACACCCACCCCTTTGTGCTGGGTATCCAGAACGGGACCCTGCCCCAGGAGAAGTTCCGCTTTTATATCCTGCAGGACTACCTCTATCTGCAGGATTATTCCAAAGCGTTTGCCATCGGCGTGGCCAAGGCAAAAAGCCTGGAGATCGCCCGTCTGTTTGCACAGTACATCCCGGTGATGGATGGTGAGCTGGATATCCACAGCGGCTATCTGGCCAAACTGAACGTGACCCAGCAGGAACTGGACCAGACCCCCCGGGCTCTGGACAGCCTCTCCTATACATCTTATATGCTGCGCATCGCCTATGAAGAGGGCGAAGCCGAGGCTCTGACTGCGATCCTGGCCTGCGCTTGCAGCTACCAGCAGATCGCCCAGCGCATGGTCGCTGCCCGGCCGGAGTCCGTGCAGGACCCCTTCTATGGCGAATGGGTGCAGGGCTATCTGTCCGAGGGGTATGCCGCCAGCAACCAGGTGCTGCTGGACACCCTGGACCGGCTGACCGCCCATTACACCGAGCCGCAGCTGGCCCACCTGACCGATATCTTCACCGCCTGCTCTCGGTACGAGCTGACATTCTGGGAGATGTCCTGGCAGCAGAAGCTGTGATCCTCCTGCGCCCGCCCTGTACAGGGTGCGGGCGCTTTTTTGTGCCGTACGGCGCAGCGCCGGTTGTTTTGCCTGCTGCCGAGTGATAGAATAGGAAAAAAACGCAGGAGGTCTTTGCCGATGAAGCGCAGCGACTATATCAACTGGGACGAATATTTTATGGGCATCGCACTGCTGACTGCGATGCGCTCCAAGGACCCCAGCAGCCAGGTCGGGGCCTGCATCGTCAGCCCGGAAAACAAGATCCTCTCTCTTGGCTACAACGGCATGCCCATTGGCTGCGATGACGACGCCATGCCCTGGGACCGGGAGGGCGAACCGCTGAACACAAAATATATGTACGTCTGCCATGCAGAGCTGAACGCCATCCTCAACAGCGCCCACAACAACCTGAAAGGGGCCAGAGTCTACGTCACCCTGTTCCCCTGCAACGAATGTACCAAAGCCATTATCCAATCCGGCATCCGTGAGGTGGTGTATTACAGCGACAAATACCACGATTCCGACTCCAGCATCGCGGCACGCTTCATGTTCCAAAAAGCCGGCGTGCGCCTGACCCCTTACCGCCCCAGCGGACGGAAAACCGAGCTGGAGCTGTGACCCCCGCAAAACCCTAAAACCAAAAAACAGCCCCCTGTCCGGACCTGCAAAGGGTCTTTGACAGAGGGCTGTTTTGCTGCAAACGAACACGGCTGTTTCAGCGGGGCGCTGCGCCCCAAAAAAGCCCCGCCGGCAGAGGGAATTGCCGACAGGGCTTTGCGGAGATGTCTGGGATATCATGCGCCGGCAGGCGCATCAGCTGCGGCTAAAAAGATCAGTCGTCGCTGCTCTCGTCCAGGTTGCCCAGCTTCTTGGCCTGCTCCACCACAGCAGCCACCAGAGACTCCGGCAGGATCTCATAACGGGCAAACTCGGTGCTGAACCAGCCCCGGCCCTGGGTGGTCTGCCGCAGGAAGGTGGTAAAGTTGGACAGCTCGGCCAGAGGTGCCTCGGCCAGGATGGTCTGCATACCGTCCTCATCCGGCTCCATGCCCAGCACACGGCCGCGGCGCTTGGTCATATCGCCCATGATGTCGCCGGTGTTGTCGTTGGGCACATGGACCTTGACGGTGTGGACAGGCTCCAGCAGAACGGGGCCAGCCTCCGGCATAGCCGCCTTATAGGCCAGCTTTGCAGCCATGATAAAGGCCATTTCCGAGCTGTCCACCGGGTGGTAGCTGCCGTCCAGCAGGGTGGCTTTCAGGCCCACCACCGGGTATCCGGCCAGCACACCCTTTTCAGCGGCCAGACGCACGCCCTTTTCCACAGCGGGGAAGAAGTTCTTGGGCACGCTGCCGCCGAACACCTTTTCCTCAAAGACCACCTGCTCGCTGTCGCAGGGCTCAAAGTTGATGATGACGTCACCAAACTGACCATGACCGCCGGTCTGCTTTTTATGACGGCCCTGCTTCTGACAGGGCTTGCGGATGGACTCACGGTAGGCGATGCGGGGTGCCTCCAGGCCGATCTCCACGCCAAACTTGTTCTTCAGCTTGGCCTTGACCACGTCCAGATGCTGCTCGCCCAGGCCGCCGATCAGCTGCTGATGGGTCTCGGCGTTGTTCTGATAGCTGAGGGTGGGATCCTCCTCCATCAGGCGGGCCAGTGCGCTGGAGATCTTGCCCTCGTCGCCCTTCTTGGAAACGGTGACCGCCATCCACAGGCTGGGCAGCGGGAAGGCCGGTGCAGGCAGCTTGACCACACGGGCAGCGTCGCACAGGGTATCGCCGGTGCGGGCCGAGACCAGCTTTGCCACAGCGCCGATATCGCCTGCGCCGATGCTCTCGGTCTCTGCCTGCTTTTTGCCGCAGACGGTCAGGGGCTTTGCGATCTTTTCGGTGTCGCCGGTGCGGGCGTTGACCAGTGCGCAGCCTGCGCCCACCTTGCCGCTGATGACACGCAGATAGCTCAGCTTGCCCACAAAGGGATCCGCCACCGTCTTAAAGACGTAGGCTGCGGTAGGCTCTGTCTCATTGCAGTGCAGCTCCACCGGCTCGCCGGCGGCATCCTGTGCCAGGACGCTGGCATCATGCTCCGGGCTGGGCAGCAGCTTGCGCATATTGTACAGCAGCATATCCAGCGCCTGCTGGTTGACGGCGCTGCCGCAGAATACGGGGGTGATCAGGCCGTCCTTGACGCCCTTGCGCATGCCTTCCACGATCTCTTCCGTGGTAAACGGCTCGCCGCCGAAGAACTTCTCCATCAGCTCATCGTCGGTCTCTGCGATGGCCTCGCTCATGGCCTCGATCAGGCCCTGGAAACGGTGGCCGATATCCGGCAGGTCGATCTGCACCTGCTTGCCGCCCTCATACTTAAAGGCTTTCTGGCTGAAGAGGTTGATATACACCGGGGTGCCATCGTCCAGCTTAGCGGGCACGACACAGGGGCAGACGGTGGAGCCAAACTTGATCTTCATATCCTCCAGGATCTTGAAGTAGTTGGCATTCTCCAGATCGCACTTGGTCACAAACACCATGGCAGCCTTGCCGTTTTTCCGTGCCAGCTGGAACGCCTTCTCCGCGCCTACGGTCACGCCGCTGCGCCCGGAAACGCAGACCAGCACGCTTTCTGCCGCACGGATGCCCTCGTACTCACCGGCCTCAAAGTCAAACAGGCCCGGCGCATCAATGAGGTTGTACTTGATGCCATCGTACTCCACCGGCACAACGGATGCCGACAGGCTGGCCTTGCGCTTGGCCTCCTCGGGGTCAAAGTCCGACACCGTGCTGCCGTCTTCGACCCGGCCCATACGCTCTGCAGCGCCCGAAAAATAGACCAATGCTTCCGTCAGCGTCGTTTTGCCGCTGCCGGCATGGCCTGCAATCAAGATATTACGGATATTGTTGCTTGCGTATTTCATATCGGTTTTTCCCTCATTTCCGCCCAGCAGAGCTTTCTCTCTGCCTTTGTGGCATATTTTACAAAGATAATACCACACCTCATGGATTTTTCAAATGTTTTTCATGAAAAAAACACCCTCGCACCCGCCAAACTTCCCGCCGGGCTTTTGTGCAATTTGTACCCCCGCTGTGCAAAAGTGCGCCCTCCCGCATTTTTGCTGCGGCCGCTGCGGCTGCCGGGGCAGGCACTTTTCTGCCAGATAAACGGCGGGGCCGGGCCGAAACCATCCAAAAAGCTCCTACTCCTGTAAAGTTTTGCCTGTCTGGGCATCCGACCAAATTCGGAACAAATCCCTCTTTTATTTTCTGCGTGTCCATGTTATACTAACCGCACCGGCGGCGGGGAAAGCTGCCTCTGGTACAAAAAAATCTTCGATCCTGATGCAATCATCACGGCGGGCCGGACGTATACAAGATGAAAGGAGCCCGCTGGACCGGTGCGCAGCCACCCGGCGGCGCGCAGGGCCAGCCCCTTGTCCCAGATCATCCCAGCCCGTCCCAGGCAATGCCGCGGAGCATCCCCTGCCGGGGTGTCCGACCGGATCTGCTGCAATAGACGACCAAGGGAGTGTGACAGCTATGGGGCAACTCAAGCGAGATGAGGTTTTTACGCTGGCCGTACAGCGTTACAGCGATGCGGTGTACCGCGCAGCCATGCACAACTGCAGCTGCGCGGCCGATGCCGAGGACGTGACCCAAGATGTATTTGAAAAGCTGCTGAACTACACCGGGCACTTTGAAAGCGAGGAGCACCTGAAAGCCTGGCTGCTGCGGGTCGCCATCAACCGCTGCCGGGACATCACCCGTGCCGCCCGCCAAAAGGACACCGAGCTGGACGAGAACCTGCCTGCGCCGGAAGCGGCGGACGGCAGCGTGCTGGATGCGGTGCGGGCTCTGCCGGAAAATTACCGCAACGCTATTTACCTCCATTATTATGAAGGATATACAGCGGCGGAGATCGGCCGGATGCTGGGTGCGCCCACCAATACAGTGCTGAGCTGGATGCGCCGGGCACGGACACAGCTACATACGATGCTGAAGGAGGAGATCGAGGATGAAATGGTATGAATACAAGGCAGAGGTGGATGATCTCCACGCCTCCGAGGAGCTGAAGGCCCGTCTGCTGGCGATGCAGACCGCACAGGCCCCCGCCCCGGCGGCACCTGCCCGCAAAAAGGCGGTGTATTTTCCGCTCAAACGGGTGCTGGGCATTGCGGCCTGCTTTGGGGTGGGTTTTCTCTGCTGCGGCGCGATCGGGTTTTCTACCCTGGGCATCGGGATGCGGGCCGGCTCGGCTAACAGCACCGCCGCTGTGATGTCCGCCCGGAATGCTGTCCCCCAGATGGCCAGCTACCAGATGGATATGGAAAACGCCCTGCCCGAAATTGCGGCGGACCGTGCGCTGGAACCGCAGGCCCGCACTGGCGGACAGGAAGCCGCCCAGGCTGGGGCCAAGATCATCTACACCGCCCGCCTCACCCTGGAAAGCAAGGATTACGACGACGCCCGGGCACAGCTGGACCAGGCCCTGGCAACCGCCGGCGGCTATCTGGAATCCAGCGAGGAATATGCAGGCTCCGGGCCGGAGGAGCAGCGCTGCCTGTCCTTGACCCTGCGGGTGCCGCAGGAAAACTACGAGAGCTTTTTGCAGGCTGCGGCACAGACCGGCAACCTGGTGAACCAAAGCCAGCAGGCTGAGGACATCACCACACAGTACATGGATCTGGAAGCCCGCCTGGCCAACCTGCAGGCCCAGCGGGAGCGCCTGCTGCAGCTGCAAGCCCAGGCCGATACGCTGGCCGACCTGCTGGAGATCGAATCCAGCCTGAACGAGGTGCAGTACCAGCTGGAAAGCTGGCAGAGTCAGATGAACTGGTATGAGGATCAGATCCAGTGCTGCACCGTGTACCTGTCTTTGAACGAAGTGCAGACCTACTCCCCCACGGCTGAAAACTTTATCCAGCGCCTGGGCGCCGCCTTCTCGGGAGGCTGGCAGGGCTTTGTAGCCGGTGCGCAGCAGCTGGTGGTCTGGCTGGTCATGGCCTGGCCTGTGGTGCTGCTGGCCGCCGTGGTGCTGGCTGTCGTGCTGTTCTTGCGCCGTCTGCGCAGAAAGCGCTGAGCACCCTGCCCGGGCACGGACCTGGACCCCGCATCTCCTGCGGCTGGCTGATCTGCCAGCCGCTTTTTTGCGCCCTTTCCCGCAGCAAATGGGCCCAGTTTTTATTTTCTAAAACTTTTTTCAAAAAAGGCTTGACACATCCCCGGTTGTATGGTATTATACTTGAGCAGTCAGCAAACAGCGCTGAACGCACAAAACCAAATATCGCGGGGTGGAGCAGTCTGGTAGCTCGTCGGGCTCATAACCCGAAGGTCGTTGGTTCAAATCCGGCCCCCGCAACCACCAAAACCGCTTGTCTAAAGACAAGCGGTTTTTTCTTGTTGTCCCGCCGCCTGGAAAAATCGCTGCCGGTATGATACACTGGAGAAAACGCCGCCCATCCCCCAGGACTGGGCCTGGCAGAAACGGAAAGGTGATCATTTTGGAGTTTTATGGCACCATCGGCCCCGCCTGTGCGGATGAACTGACCCTGCGTCAAATGGTTGAAGCGGGGATGACCGGTCTGCGGTTCAACCTGTCCCACGGGTCTTTGGCAGAGCACAAAACCTGGCTGGACTTAGCCCATGCCGCCGGCATCCACCAGATCCTGATCGACCTGCAAGGGCCGGAGCTGCGCATTGGGCAGCTGGCACAGCCGATGCAGCTGGAAGAAGGCGCTGCCCTTCGTCTGGGGGCAGGGGGCGTGCCCTGCCCCGATGCTTTGTTCTCCGCGCTTGCGCCTGGACAGGAGCTGCTGCTGGACGATGGGCGGCTGCTGCTCCGGGTAGAAGCAGTGGACCCCGCCGGGCTGGATTGTACGGTGCTGCGGGGCGGCATCCTGCAAAGCCGCAAAAGCATCGCCGCACCAGGGGCCGACATCCACTGCCCTACCCTTACCGCAGAAGACCTGGTAAACCTTCGGGCTGCCCGGCAATGCGGGGTGACCGGGGTCATGCTGCCCTTTGTGCGGGGCGCCGAGGATCTGCGCACCCTGCGCCAGGCTCTGGCTGAAGCAGGCGCGCCGGAGATCCGGGTCTTTGCCAAGATCGAAAACCTGGAGGGCGTCCAGGCGCTGCCCCAGTTTCTGGACCTGGCGGATGAGATCGTTATTGCACGGGGCGACCTGGGCAATGCAATGCCTTTGTGGGAGCTGCCCGCCTGTCAAAAGCAGCTGACCCAGATCTGCCGCAGCGCAGGGGTGCCTTTTATGGTGGTGACCCAGCTGCTGGACAGCATGCAGCACAGTGCTGTTCCCACCCGGGCAGAGGTATCGGACGTATACAATGCGGTCCTGGACGGCGCAGCCAGCCTGATGCTGACCGGCGAGACCGCCGCCGGGCAGTGGCCGATCCAGGCCATGGAATACCTGGTGCGCACCGCAGAAACCGCACTGTAACCTTTTCCGGCAGGAGCGGCTTCTATTTGCCCCTCTTTTGTTGACGGATCCCCTGCGCCGGGATTATAATAGGCCGGGGCACGCCCTGGACAGGCTGGGACGCCGACCCCGCAGGAGGAATGTATTATGAAGGATCTTTCTAAGCAGAACACCCACCGCATGACCCTGGCGGCATTGATGGCCGCTGTAATGTGCGTGCTGGGGCCTTTGTCGCTGCCCATTGGGGCGGTGCCCATCTCTCTGACCAACTTTGCAGTGGCTCTGGCCGTCTGGCTGCTGGGGCCCAAGTGGAGTGCGGTCAGCGTGGCCGTTTACCTGGCGCTGGGCGCTGTGGGGCTGCCGGTATTCTCCGGTTATGCCGGCGGACTGGCTAAGCTGGCCGGGCCTACGGGCGGCTATCTGGCCGGGTTTGTGCCCATGGCCCTGATCGCCGGATTGGTGCTGGAGCGCACCGGCTACCACCCCTTCCGGGGCTGGCTGGGCCTGGTGCTGGGCACGGCGGTGTGCTACGGCTTTGGCACTCTGTGGTTCATTGCCCAAATGGGCTGCACCTTGGGCCACGCACTGGCGGTATGCGTCTACCCCTTTATCCTGTTTGACCTGGCCAAGATGGGTGTCTCCTGTGTGCTGGGTCCGGTGCTGCGCCGCCGCCTGGCCGATGCCGGTTTGCTGGCGGACTGAGCGCCCGCAGCCCCTAAAAACCCCTGCCGGAAAGGGCAGGCCCATAAATAAAAAACAAAACACTCCGGACATCCTACTGTCCGGAGTGTTTTTATTCAGCCGGTATAGCCCAACGTCGCCGCCATTACAGCTTTGATGGTATGCATCCGGTTTTCTGCTTCGTCGAACACGATGCTCTGAGGCCCCTCAAACACCTGGTCGGTCACCTCCATGGCTTCCCGGCCAAAGCGCTCCCCCATCTCCCGGCCCACCTGGGTCTTATGGTCGTGGTAAGCGGGCAGGCAGTGCATGAACACCGCCTGCGGCCCGGCAAGCTCCATCAGGGTCTGATCGATCTGGTACGGCGCCAGGTCCTGGATGCGCTGGGCCCACACCTCCACCGGCTCGCCCATAGAGACCCACACATCGGTGTACAGCACATCGGCACCCTGGGCCGCTTTTTGGGGGTCGGTCTCAAAGGTCAGGGTGGCCCCGGTCTGGGCAGCGATGGCCTGGCACTGGGCCACCAGAGCCGGGTCCGGCTGGTACTCTTTGGGAGCACAGGCGGTAAAGTGCAGTCCCATCTTGGCACAGCCCACCATCAGGCTGTTGCCCATATTGTAGCGGGCATCCCCAAAATACACCAGCCGGATGCCCTGCAAGCGGCCAAAATGCTCCTGAATGGTCAAAAAGTCCGCCAGGATCTGGGTGGGGTGAAACTCGTTGGTCAGGCCGTTCCACACCGGGACCCCGGCGTACTGTGCCAGCTGCTCTACGATCTCCTGCCCATAGCCCCGGTACTCGATGCCGTCAAACATCCGGCCCAGCACCCGGGCAGTATCCGCAATGGACTCCTTTTTGCCGATCTGACTGCCGGAAGGGTCCAGATAGGTGACCTGCATCCCCAGGTCATGCGCCGCCACCTCAAAGCTGCACCGGGTGCGGGTAGAGGTCTTTTCAAAAATCAGGGCAATGTTTTTGCCGCGCAGCCCGTCATGTGCGATGCCGGCTTTTTTCTTGGCCTTGAGGTCTGCCGCCAGTTCCAGCAGCGCCCCGATCTCCGCCGGGGTATAGTCCAAAAGCTTCAAAAAGCTGCGGTTTTTCAGTTCCATTTGCATATTCCCCCTATATATCCACATTATTTGCATAAATATACGTCTTTGTGTTCCCATTATACCGCTCCCCGCTGGCAAGGTCAAGGGGCAAAATGACGGCTCCGCTTGGTTTTTCCTCCAACTCCATCGGAGAAAAAGGATGCGTGCCCGCCGGGTATTTTTGCATCCTCTCCCCGGGCAGCCTATACACACAGGGGGCAGTTTCCGTCCTGCTCCCGCTGCCAAGGGCGTCCCCCTCTCTTTTGCGCCGCTATACGGTTGTTTTTGTTGACATTGCCCTGGCTTGCTATTATAATAAGAAAGTCAAAATGGCATTCGTGCGCCGCCTTGCGGCTGCACCCAACAAATAAACAAGGAGAGACCCACTCTATGGCACAAGAAATCAAGATGTCCGCCGCCGGCCTCAAGGCTATGCAGGAAGAACTGGAATACCTCAAGACGGTCCGCCGCAAGGAGCTGGCGGAGGAGATCAAGGAAGCCCGCAGCCACGGCGACCTGTCCGAGAACAGCGAGTACGACGAGGCAAAAAACACCCAGGGCCTGGTGGAGAACCGCATCACCGAGCTGGAGCAGATGATCAAGAATGCGGTCGTCATCGACGAGAGCGAGCTGAGCGTGGATAGTGTCTCCATCGGCACCCATGTCACCATCCAGATGGAGGGCGAGGACGAGGCAGAGGACTACGATATCGTGGGCCGCACCGAGGCCGACCCCCTGAAGGGCAAGATCAGCGATGAGAGCCCTGTGGGCCACGCTCTGATGGGCAAGGCTGTGGGCGCCACCGCCGAGGTGCTGCTGCCCTCTGGACACACCGTCATTTACAAGGTGCTGAGCATCACCCACGCTTCCAACTAAGCGCTGCATATAAAGGGGAGGAAGAAATGGAAGAACAAAAGAAGAACCCTGCCGCGGGCCTGACCGAGAGCCAGCAGGTGCAGGTGCGCCGCCAGAAGCTGGCGGATCTGTGCGCTGCCGGGGCCGACCCGTTTACCTTGACCAAGTATCCCCAGGACGCTTACTCCGCTGACCTGAAGTCTGAGTATGCCGACCTGCCCAACGAGACCGATGCCGGCCGCATCGTCTGCCTGGCTGGCCGTATGATGTCCAAGCGCGTGATGGGCAAGGCCAGCTTTGCCCACCTGCGGGATGATAAGGGGGATATCCAGCTCTACGTCCGCCGGGACGACCTGGGCGAGGAAGCATACGCTTCCTTCAAAAAGCTGGACCTGGGCGATATCATTGGCGTAAAGGGTGAGGTGTTCCGCACCAAGACCGGCGAGCTGAGTGTTCGTGCGGAGGAGATCACCCTGCTGGCCAAGAGCCTGCGTCCGCTGCCGGAGAAGTTCCACGGCCTGACCGATACCGAGACCCGCTACCGTCAGCGCTATGTGGACCTGATCGCAAACCCCGAGGTCAAGGATACCTTCGTCAAGCGCAGCCGCATCCTGAAGGAGATCCGCGCTTACCTGGACGAGAAGGGATTTTTGGAGGTAGACACCCCCATCCTGACCCCGTTCGAGATCGGCGCTTCTGCACGCCCCTTCTACACTCACCACAACACCCTGAACATGGACATGGTGCTGCGCATCGAGACCGAGCTGTACCTCAAGCGCCTGATCGTGGGCGGCATGGATCGCGTGTACGAGGTGGGCCGCATCTTCCGCAACGAGGGCATGGACCCCAAGCACAACCCGGAGTTCACCACCAT
>UQGD01000044.1 GCA_900540455.1 uncultured Faecalibacterium sp. | reverse complement strand
GTCAAAGCTCCTGCCCGGCAGCCGCCGTTTTTTTTGCTCAGAGGAACTGTTCCAGCTTGATGCGGTTATCCTCCTGGAAGGCTTGCAGCCGCTGTGCCAGGCGCTTGCTGCCCGGGGCTGCGTTGGGATAATCTTTTTGCGACTTGATGCAGTCCATCACACCCTGGCTGGTGCCCTCGGAGAGCATCTCGGCCAGGTTGCGGGTGGACTTATCGGTCATAGTCTTCATGCTGATGCCCATTTTGGTGTTGAGCTTGGCCATGGTGCTCTGGCCCTGGGCCTGCACGCCCCCCGCAGCCAATGCGGTGTGGGCGTCCTGGTTCAGCTCCCGGTAGATGTTCCGCTGGCGCAGCAGCTCTGCCCGGAACAGCCCCTCCTGGGCCATGGGCAGGATCTGCTCCAGGGTGTTTTTGCCCATCTCGGTGTTCTGCACCACAGCTTCCAGCAGGTTCTGGTTATCGTTGGACGGTGTATCCATGTTCTTACCCCCTTCTGCCCCTAGTTTTCCCCGGCAGAAAGGCGGTTATTCCTCCTACAAAAAACAGCCCGTGCATCTGCACGGACTGTGTAAAGACGAGCTTCAAAAAGCGGGGTCATTCCCCCTGGTAAACCTGGTCTCCGCCCGCAGCCAGCGCAGCTTCCAGCCGGCGGACGCACAGGCCGTAGAGCGCAGCCCAGTTCTTGCCCCGGATCTCCTCCGTGCCGGCACAAGCCGCCGTCAGGGTAAAGGGCAGGCGGCGCAGCATCCCGCCGCACAGCACGCACTCGTGGGGCATGGCCGCATAGGCGGCGCACAGCTCCTGCTGCAGCTGGGCGCAGGTCTTGTCTGCACAGCCGATCAGGAACCGATGCTCCTCCACCCGGCAGACCACCTGCACGCCGGGGGTATCGTAGAGCTTTTTCCACTGATTGGCCACAAAACAGGCCAGCTGCTCCGGCACGGGCTGCCCGGCATAACCGTCCAGCTCCACCAAAGCCAGCGCTGCGCCCCGGTGCTCATCGGCCCAGGTGTCCAGCTGGGTGCAGAACACCGTCTCGCAATAGCGGCGGTTGTACACGCCGGTAACAAAATCGTGGTTCAGCGCCTCCCGGCACAGCTCCCGTTCCCGGGCGCCCATCCGGTCCTCCGGCAGGACACTGCCTGCCAGGGGCGCCGTCATCCGCAGCTCCCAGGTCCCCTCCTGGGTCTGGAAAAAGCGGCGCAGCACACACTGCACCTGGCCGCCCCGCAGCTGGTAATCCAGATGCATGCCATCCTCCTCATGAGAGGCGGGCTGCTGGGCCGGGAGCTTCGTCAGCCCCACATCCTCAAATACATCCTCCGCCTGCCGGGCCAAAAGGCGCAGGTCCTGCTCGGTCCAATTGTTTTTCATCTCAAGTTCCCATCTGCCTCCGCTGGCAAAGCCCGGTGAACCGGCCCGCCAGGGCTGCGTCCTTTTTTGTCGCGGTATCGTATTTCCCCAAAATTCCGGAAAAGGATATTTGCCAGGCATAGTATACCACCGCAGGCACGGATTTTCCAGCAAAACGCACAGATTCTGCGAAAAATTTTTTCATTTTCAGCAGATTGCTGAAATCCTTCCCGCCCAACCGCTGTCCTGTATCACCGGCTGTACACCTGGCACTCTTCCCGGATCTGGGCAGCCAGCGCCGGGGTGCAGGCGTTGGCGGCGGCCCGCCAGGCCCAGTTCCCGCCCAGGCGGCCCGGCGTATTCAGGTGCGCCTCTCCCCCCAGGCCCAGCCAGTCGTACAGCGGCACGATGGCCCGCTGCGCCACCGAGCCCAGCGCCAGACGGATCAGCCCCAGGCGCGCTGCATCCACCGGCACAGCGGCCAGCTGCCGGGCCGTGGGCTGCAGCGGGGTCAGGTGCAGGTATGCAGCTGCACAAGCCTTTTCCTGCGGGGTGGCGCCATTCTCCCACCAATCCGCCAGGGTGGTGTTATCGTGGGTGCCGGGGTAGACCACGCAGTTGGCTGTGTGGTTGTGGGGCAGATACTCGTTATCGCCGCCGCCAAAGGCAAACTGCAGGACCTTCATGCCGGGGAAGCCGCTGTCTGCCAGCAGGGTGCGCACACTGGGGAACAGCTCGCCCAGGTCCTCTGCAATGATGGGCAGTTTGCCCAGCGCCCCCTCCAGTGCCCGGAACAGCTCCATGCCGGGGCCTTGCTCCCACCGGCCGGTGCGGGCGGTGGTGCTGTCCGCCGGGATGGCCCAATAGGTGTCAAAGCCGCGGAAGTGGTCGATGCGCAGCAGGTCGTAGATGCCCAGGGCGTGGCGCACCCGGCGCACCCACCAGGCGTAGCCGGTCTCCTGATGGAAGGCCCAGTTATACAGCGGGTTGCCCCACAGCTGCCCCTCGGCGGAGAAATAATCCGGCGGGCAGCCCGCCACCCGTGCAAAGCCGCCCTCGGCATCCAGCTCAAACAGCGGCCCGCCCGTCCAGGCGTCCACCGAGTCTGCCGAGACATAGATGGGGATGTCGCCCAGGATCTGCACCCCCTTGCCGTTGGCATAGGCTTTCAGTTTCTGCCACTGGGTGCTGAACTGGAACTGCAAAAACTTCCAGAAATCCACTTCCTCCTGGTTTTCCGCCCGGAAAGCTGCCAGAGCATCCGGCTGGCGCAGCCGCAGCGGCTGGGGCCACTGGGTCCAGCTGGTCATCCGATGGGCCGTCTTGAGGGCCATATACAGGGCATAATCCTCCAGCCAGTCCTCGTTGGAAAGGGTAAAGGCATAAAATTCATCCGGGTAATAATGCTCGCAGCCATACAGCCCGGCGCATTTGTCCCGCCAGGCGGCGTAGGCTGCACGCAGCACCCGGTACCGGGCGGTGTACAGGGCGCCGTAATCCACCGTACAGGGGTCCTTGCCCCAGTCCTCTGCCGCCAGCTGCGCTTTGGTCAGCAGCCCCTGTGCGGCCAGGTCCTCCAGGTCGATAAAATAGGGGTTGCCCGCAAAGGCAGAACAGCTCTGGTACGGGCTGTCCCCGTAGCCAGTGGGGCTGAGGGGCAAGATCTGCCAGATGTGCTGGCCCGCAGCCGCCAGAAAATCCACGAACTGATAGGCCGCCTTGCCAAAGCAGCCGATGCCATAGGGGCCGGGCAGACTGGACACCGGCATCAAGATTCCACTTTCTCGCATAATGATCCCTTTCCTCGCACGATGCAGTTATAATAACTTATCATAACACAAAGGCCGGGTATTTTCCACCAGCAAAAAACGTGGTATACTGGGGTAAGCGGGGGCCGTGGCCCGGCATTTTATGCCGCACAGCGTCCCCCGCACCATCCAGGAGGAATGTATCATGCAGCGCACGGAAAAATACTACGAGAACGACCCCTTCCTGACCCGGGCCGAGGGCCGGGTGCTGGCTTCCGGCACCGACCGGGAGGGCCGGGTCCGGCTGGCGCTGGACGGCACCGTATTTTACCCGGAAGGGGGCGGCCAGCCCGCCGACCTGGGGGTGCTGACCCTGCCGGACGGCCGGGATCTGGCGGTGGTGGATGTCCACGAGCAGGGCGGGCTGATCTGGCACACCCTGGCCCCCGTCCCGGACACCCCCCTGCCGGACATTGCCCCCGGCACCCCCCTGACCCAGCAGATCGACTGGGACTGGCGGCTGGACAAGATGCAGCAGCACACCGGAGAGCATATCCTTTCGGGCCTGCTGCACCAGATGTTCGGGGCGGAGAACGTGGGTTTCCACATCGGGGCCGGCGCTGTGCGGATGGACACCAGTGTCCCCATCTCTCCGGAGGGGCTGCGCCAGGCGGAGCTGGCCGCCAACCAGATCATCTGGCAGGATGTGCCGGTGCGTGCCTGGTACCCGGACAAAGCCCAGCTGGAGGCTCTGTGCTACCGCAGCAAAAAGCCCATTGAGGGCGCCGTGCGCATCGTGGAGATCCCCGGTGCGGATGTGTGCGCCTGCTGCGGCACCCATGTGGCCCGCTCCGGCCAGGTGGGGCAGATCAAGATCCTGGCCTCGGAGCACTACAAGGGCGGCGAGCGGCTGAGCGTGGTCTGCGGCCGCCGCGCGCTGGATGCCGCCGTGCAGATGCGCGCGGCCCAGGCAGACATCGGCGCTCTGCTCAGTGCCAAACCCACCGAGACGGCCCTGGCCGTCCACCGGCTGGCCGAGGCTCATGCCGCCCTGCAATACGCCCACCATGGGCTGTGCGGCCAGCTTTTTGATGCGCTGGCCGCAGCCGCCGTCCCCGGGCAGGCCGCCATCCACACCCTGCCGGGGCTGGACCCGGACGGCCTGCACCGGCTGGCGGTCCGGCTGACCCAGGCCACCGATGGTCTGTGCGCCGCCCTGACCCCCACCGAAAAAGGCACCGGCTACTGTCTGGCCCTGGCCAGCGGAGATGTGCGCCCCCTGACACGGGCGCTGAATGTGGCGCTGAACGGCCGGGGCGGCGGCAAGCCCGGCATCTGTCAGGGCAGCTGCGCCGCCAGCCCGGAACAGGTGTCCGCCTTTATCCGCCAGCATCTGGCGGACTGAACCACCGTTTTTTCATCACACCAAAACCAACAAGGAGTACCGATCCCATGAGAATGCGTTTCAAACCCTATGCCCGCGCCGAGCTGATGGCCAGTGATTTCCACGTCCACGAGCCGCTGACCCATGCCGGGGGCTGGCACCAGCTGTACGCCCGGCCCCAGCAGCCCTTTATCCTGGAGCTGGGCTGCGGCAAGGGCGGCTTTATCTCCCAGCTGGCCTGCGCCCACCCGGAGAACAACTACCTGGGCATCGACATCACCGACAAGGTGCTGATCCTGGCCAAGCGCAAGATCGAGGCTGCCTACGCCGCCGCCGGCCGTCCGGTGGACAATGTAAAGATCATGAGCACCGACATCGAGCGCATCCGGGGCGTGATCGCGCCGGAGGATACGGTGCAGCGGATCTACATCAACTTCTGCAACCCCTGGAGCAAAAACGCCTCCTCCAACAAGCACCGGCTCACCTACCCCCGGCAGCTGATCCAGTACCGGGACTTTTTGGCCGACGGCGGCGAGATCTACTTCAAGACCGACGACGACGATCTGTTCCGGGACAGCCTGGAGTACTTCCCCGCATCCGGGTACGAGATCCTCTGGACCACCTACGACCTGCACAAGGACGAGCCCGCCTGGAACATCCGCACCGAGCACGAGGGGATGTTTACCGAGATGGGCATCCCCATCAAGGCACTGATCGCCCGCAAAAAGCCCGGCGCCGACACGGTGACCTGGGTGGAGCCCAAGGTGCTCAAGCGGATGGCAGCGGAGGCTGCCGCCCAGCAGGACGCCGAGGTGAGCGAAAATGGCTGATCCCTGCCCTTTGTGCGTGAACCTGTGCACCGATGAATATGGACAGGAATACTGCGCCGCCGCACCGGACTTTGATGAGGACGAGATGGCCCGCTTTTTAAGCCGGGATGTGGCGCAATGCCCCTTTTTTGAGCCGGGCAACGAGTATTCCATCGTCAAAAAGCAAAACTGAACCGCCTTTTTCAAAGAGAGGAGGCCCTGGGATGGATTTTTTCAACACCGCAGTCCTGGGCAGCATGTCCCTGTACGATGCAATGGCCTATTTTTTGCTGTACTCCTTTTTGGGCTGGTGCAGCGAGGTGGTGTATGTGGCCGCTGCCAGCGGCAAGCTGGTGAACCGCGGCTTTTTGAACGGCCCTGTCTGCCCCATTTATGGCTTTGGCGTAGTGGCGGTGCTGTGGCTGCTGCACCCGCTGGAGGACAACCTCCTGCTGCTGTTTTTGGCTGGCGGCGCTGTGGCCAGCGCCGTGGAGCTGGTGGGCGGCTGGGCACTGTTCAAGCTGTACCACACCCGCTGGTGGGACTACACCCAGAACCCCTTTAACATTGGGGGCTATATCTGCCTGCAATACTCCCTGATGTGGGGCGTGGGGGTGCTGGTGGTGGTCAAACTGATCCACCCGCCCATTGCCCATCTGATCGCCCTGACCCGGCAGCCAGCCGGCCTGGCGGTGATGGTGGTATGCTATCTGCTCTACGCCGCCGACACCGTGGCCACTGCTGTAGCTGCTGCCGGCCTGACCAAGGACCTGGACGCCCTGGAAACCGTAGCAGACAGCCTGCACGCCGTAAGCGACCACATGACTCAGGCGCTGGGCTCCACCGCACTGGAGGCCGACCAGCGGATGGACGAGAGCCGCCTTCAGCTCAAGCTGGCCGCAGCCGAAGCCCGGCAGGCGGCGGACGGCTTCCCCACCCGGGAGCAGCTGGCCGCCCTGCTGCGGGACCATGCGGACACCGTCCGGCAGAACGCCCGCCGCGCCGCCGAGATCCTGCAGCTGAATGCGGCGGAGGTCGCCAACGCTGCCAAGCTGGCCGCCCAGGGCGGAGCCGAGCGTGCAGCCGAAGCCTTGCAGCTGGAACAGCTGGCTGAGGAGCTGCGCACCCGCAGCCTGGCCCTGCAGGCCCGCTTCCAGCCCCAGGCCCGGCTGCTGTCCCGCCAGAAGCGCCGCCTGATACGCGCTTTCCCGGAGATGCAGCACGGCGATAAAAAGCGGACCCTGCTCTCCCTGCGGGATGCTCTGGGTCTTGACCACAAAAACGACAACACCCACAAATAAAAGGCCCCGGCCCCCTGGCAGTGCAGCGTATGCTGCGGCCAGGGGGCCGGGGTCTTTTTATGCAAAGGGGGTGTGTCGCTTTTTATGCCCACAGGTCGGCGGGGTACAGCCCATCTGCGATCTTCTGGGCGATGGCGTTCACCACCACGGGCTTATCCTCCCGGTAGGTGACGCCGTACCACTTGTCGGTGCTGTGGAGCAGCTTTACGGTCGCCTTGCCCTCAGCCAGCAGCTCGCTGACCACCAAGGGCAGGAAGTACTCGCACTTCAGGGGGTTCTTGGGCAGATTCTCGGACAGCCAGCCGGCAAAGCGGGCCTCCGCCTCCTCCAAAAAGCTCTGGCCAAAGCCCCACAGGTTCATGCTCACCGGGGTATCCGGGGCCAGGTCCTGCCAGGTATCGCCGCCGTTCTCGGTAAAGTGGATGCCGCCGGGGTAGGTCTCGATGCAGGTGCGCTCGGTGACCGCTGCCAGGGTGCCGTCGGGGTTTGCCTCACAGACGCCGCGGGCCACGCTGCCGTTCTCCGAGACGGTGTTCTTCAGCAGGTAGCTGACCATGCAGTAATCGTAGACCTCGCCGTCCTGATGGGTGGAGAGGTAATCATAGATCACCTGGAACGCCTCCGGGCCATAGTAATCGTCGGCGTTGATGACCGCAAAGGGTCCGTGGATCAGGTGCTTTGCAGCCAGCACGGCATGGCAGGTGCCCCAGGGCTTTGCACGGCCTTCCGGCACAGCAAACCCGGCAGGCAGCTCCTCCAGCTGCTGGAAGGCGTACTCCACCTTCATCACCTTGGACACACGGTCGCCAATGGCTGCCTTGAAGGCATCCTCGATCTCGTGCTTGATCACAAAGATCACGGTCTCAAAGCCTGCCCGGCGGGCATCGTACAGGGAATAATCAATGATGACCTGGCCGCTGGGACCCACCGGGTCGATCTGCTTCATGCCGCCGTAACGGCTGCCCATACCAGCAGCCATGACCACCAATACCGGTTTTTCCATGGGGAGATTCTCCTTTCATCTTCCAGGACACCCAAAAAGGCCGGGCGTCCGCTCCTTCTTGCGTTTATCACTCACTCTGCCTGAGGCGGAGACGGGACGTTCTGGGCGGCACGGGCCGCATTGCGGGCATTGACGCTGTCCCGCAGCAGGGAATAAGCCGTGGAGATCAGCGGGATGAACACCAGCATACCCACGATGCCAAACAGGCTGCCGCCCACCGTAACAGCGGCCAGCACCCAGATGGAGGGCAGACCCACCGAGCTGCCCACCACACGGGGGTAGATAAAGTTGCCTTCCAGCTGCTGCAGCACCAGGAACAGCACCACAAAAGCCACCGCCTGCATGGGGTTCTCCAGCAGGATCAGGAAAGCGCCCACAAAGCAGCCGATAAAGGCGCCCACGATGGGGATCAGGGCGGTAAAGGCGATCAGCACGCCCACCATCACCGCATAGGGCATCCGCAGCAGGGTCATACTGACCACGAACATACTGCCCAGGATCACCGCTTCCAGGCACTGCCCGGCGATAAAGCTGCTGAAGTTCTTATCCAGCAGGCAGCACACCTGCACCGTGCGCTCTGCTGCACGGGGGGGCAGATAGGCGGTGAGCACCCGCTTGACCTGCCCAGCGATTTTCTCTTTCTGCATCAGCAGGTAGAAGCTGAATACAAAGGCGATGAAGGTGGTGGTAACGCCGCTGATGACGCTGCCCGCCACACCGATGGTGGTGGACACCACGCTGCCCAGACCGTGCTTGAGCATGGACAGGGCGTTCTCTACGATCTCCTGCCAGTTCTCCTCCAGCTGCGCCAGCACCGCTGCGGATTGATCCAGCTGCGGGTAGCGCACGGCCATCTCATTGAGCCAGAGCACCAGTCTTTCCAGCGCAACAGGCACCTGCTGCACGATATCGGCAATGGCCTCCACCAGCTCCGGCACGATCATCACGACCACCAGCGCCACCACCAGGATAACAAACCCCAGGCTCATCAGCAGGGACACCGGACGGCGGGCGGCGCTGTTCCAGCGGCGCAGCAGCTTGCGCTCAATGGCCCGCAGCGGCAGGTTGAGCACGAACGCAATGGCGCAGCCCAGCAAAAAGGGCTGCACGATGCCCAAAAACACCCGCAGCCAGCCCATCAGCTGGACGCTGTGCTGCACGCCCCATACCAGTGCGGCGGCCAGACACAGCAGCCCCACCAGTTGTTTCATCATTTTGCGGCTGAATTCCACAGTTGGATACACCCCATTCCCCCGGCACAGACCAGCGCCGGGACGCCCGCCCCCGGTTTATGCCAGTTTTGATTTTTTTCTCTCCTTTCCATTCTAGCAGGAAGCGCTGCGGGATGCAATCCGAAAGAGTTGCTTTAATTTGTAAACTTTTTGTCCTGCGGGCAAGTGTCCCCCCGCCCCCTTGTCCCCCTGCCGCTGCCGTGCTACAATGAGCAAAAAACACATCCGCAAAAGGAGGCTGTATCTACTATGTCTCAACCCACCATCTGGATCACCGGTGCCAGCTCCGGCATCGGACGGGTGTTTGCCCGGCACTACGCATCCCAGGGCTGCCGCCTGATCCTGACCGCCCGCCGGGGCGACCAGCTGGAAAAGCTGGCTGCGCTGCTGGGCTGCCCCTGCCGCATCCTGCCTGCCGACCTGTCCGACCCGGCCCAGTGGGACACCCTGTGCGCTGCGCTGGAGACCGAGCGGATCGACGGCTTTATCAACAATGCAGGCTTTGGCCTGTGCGGTGCTTTTACCGAGACGGACCCCGCTGTGGAGCAGGAGATGCTGCAGGTCAATGTGGGTGCACTGCAGCGGCTGATGAAATTTGTGCTGGGCAAAATGCAGGCCCAAGGCTCCGGCTTTATCCTGAACGTGGCTTCCTGCGCAGGGCTGATGCCCGGCGGGCCCTACATGGCGGTGTACTACGCCACCAAAGCCTATGTGGTCAGCCTGACCCGCGCCGTGGCCCAGGAGCTGCGGGAGCAGCACAGCCCGGTAAAGGTCTTTGCTCTGTGCCCCGGCCCGGTGGACACCGGGTTCAACCGCCGGGCCAATGTGGTGTTTGCGCTGCCGGGCATCTCTGCCGGGCACTGCGTGGCCGAGGCCCTGCGAGGGATGCGCCAGGGGCGGCTGATCATTGTGCCGTCCGCCGGCGTGCAGCTGTTGTGTACCGCCCAGAAATGGGTCCCCATGCCGGTGCTGATGCCCATCATTGCACGGCAGCAGAAAAAGAAGCTGCCCCGCAGCTGACCGCCTGAAACGCAGCCACGTTGTATTCCAGCTTTCACGGCCCGGCAAAGACGCTTTCCCGGGCCAATTTTTACAGGCAAACGGCGTTTTTCTTCCCACAGAGGACAGGCAGGCCGCCGCCGGGCAGGGCCTGCCTCGAGCAAACTGGTATACAAGTTTTCCGGGCCAGCCATCTGTACAAATATTTCTTAAAGATTTGGGACAAATTCCAATGCCCATATGCTTGACAGAGCGCCCCAAGAATGTTAACCTAGTATACAAGGAGAATATGCTCCGGCAAAGCACCCGGGGACAGCCGCAAAGCACTGTTTCCGGGGAGAAACTTTTATTATTTTCTGATGGGAGGACTTATCAAATGGCACAGTGCACCCCGAAATCCTTTGACCTGACCGGCAAGGTCGCTCTGGTCACCGGCGCTTCCTACGGCATCGGCATGGCCATTGCCAAGGCTCTGGCTGCAAACGGCGCAACCATCGTTTTCAACGACCTGAAGCAGGAGCTGGTGGACAAGGGCATCGCCGCTTACAAGGAGGCCGGTATCGACGCCCACGGCTATGTCTGCAACGTCTGCGACGAGGACGCCGTCAACGCAATGGTGGCCCAGATCAAGGCTGAGGTCGGCCCCATCAACATCCTGGTCAACAACGCCGGCATCATCAAGCGCATCCCCATGTGCGAGATGAGCGCTGCCGACTTCCGCCAGGTCATCGACGTGGACCTGAACGCTCCCTTCATCGTGGCAAAGGCTGTCATCCCCGGCATGATCGAGATGGGCGGCGGCAAGATCATCAACATCTGCTCCATGATGAGCGAGCTGGGCCGTGAGACCGTCTCCGCTTACGCTGCTGCTAAGGGCGGCCTGAAGATGCTGACCAAGAACATCGCTTCTGAGTACGGCGCTTACAACATCCAGTGCAACGGCATTGGCCCCGGCTACATCGCTACCCCCCAGACCGCACCCCTGCGTGAGGTCCAGCCGGACGGCAGCCGTCATCCCTTTGACCAGTTCATCGTCGCCAAGACCCCCGCAGGCCGCTGGGGCGAGGCAGAGGACCTGGGCGGACCCGCTGTGTTCCTGGCTTCCGAGGCTTCTGACTTTGTCAACGGCCTGATCCTGTACGTGGACGGCGGCATCCTGGCTTACATCGGCAAGCAGCCGGGCTGAGTCTGACCCCTTATCCCCCGTTTTGATCTCGGATCGGAGCACCGCGTCTGCGGACGCGGTGCTTTTTATTACATCATGCACTAAGGAGGAAACCCTATCATGAAGATCGCACTCATCAACGAGAACAGCCAGGCCGCCAAGAATGGCCTGATCGAAGCCGCCCTGAAGAAGGTCGTGGAGCCCATGGGCCACGAGGTGGTCAACTACGGTATGTACACCGCTGAGGACGCTGCACAGCTGACCTATGTGCAGTGCGGCATCCTGGCAGCCATCCTGCTGAACAGCGGCGCTGCGGATTATGTTGTGACCGGCTGCGGCACCGGCGAGGGCGCCATGCTGGCCCTGAACAGCTTCCCCGGCGTGATCTGCGGCCACGTGGAGGACCCCGTGGACGCTTACACCTTTGCCCACGTCAACGACGGCAACGCTGTGGCCATGCCTTTTGCCAAGGGCTTTGGCTGGGGCGGCGAGCTGAACCTGGAGTACTGCTTTGAGAAGCTGTTCGGCTTTGGCCACGGCCAGGGCTACCCCAAGGAGCGTGTTGTGCCTGAGCAGCGCAACAAGAAGATCCTGGACGGCGTGCGTGCTGCCACCTTCAAGCCCCTGATCGAGTGCCTGAAGAGCATCGACCAGGAGCTGCTGCGCGGCGCTGTGGCCGGCGAGAAGTTCAACGAGCTGTTCTTTGCTTCCTGCAAGGATGAGGAGCTGGCCGCCTATATCCGCGGTCTGCTGGGGTAATAGCGGATGCAGTGGCTGTTTACATTGAACCATAGCCTGGCCGAGGCTCTGGAAGAATTTTTGGCCTCGGCCGTGCCCCTGATCGCCGCCATTGCGGAGGTGATCGGCCTTACGATCATTGTGCTGAGCCTGGCAAAGGCCAGCTACCACTATCTGCGTGTGATGCTGTTCCATGACAGCCACGACTTCCACCATGAGATGAGCAGCGGCCTGACCACTGCGCTGGAGTTTTTGATGTCGGCAGAGATCGCCAAGACCTTTCTGCTGCCCAGCCTCAGCTCGGTGATCCCCCTGGCTGCCACCTTTGCGCTGCGTGCGATGATGAGCCTTTTGCTCCATGCAGAAATGCACGCCGCAGAGCGCAACGACGGCCAGCACTTCAAGGCCCGCGCCAGCCGCAAGGCACGGATGCGCGCTGTGCGTGATCTTCTGATCGCAGAAGAAGAGGACATGGACGTAGAGTAAGACCGCCGCCGCGGCTCTCTGCCCCTTGTATCGTTCATCCAACGCCCCGCCCTTTTACACAAAGAGCGGGGCGCTTTTTTGTATCTTTTGTGCAAAAAAGCAGTTCCCTCGCCAACGACACCGCAGAAAAAACCGACGTATATCCATCCTTTTTGTCAAAAGTTCTGGTTTCTTTGCCGGTTCTTAATCAGCGTTGCTTGACAGACAAAAATCATCGTGCTATCCTTTGCGATTGTCTGTGATAGGGTGTATGCGCTGCTGCACCCTGGGGCGCACCCGCCGGGGGTGCACCCCCATAAAAAGAGGGAAACAAAAGGATGGAAAAAGCAGAAGGAACGATGAGCGGCCGCATCCAAAATGGGGTGCGGGCAGTATGGCAAAGCCTGGCCTTGGCGCTGCCGATTGGCCTGGCCGGAGGCGTGGTGGGCACAGCCTTCCACATAGCAGTTGAGCAAGTGACCGCGTTGCGGGCGGCACAGGGGTGGCTTTTATGGCTGCTGCCCATTGCCGGGCTTGGGATCACAGCGCTGTATCAGGTGCTGCGGTGCCAGGGCCTTGGCACCGACGACGTATTGCGCACGGTGCAGCAGGGCAAGCCCCTGCCGCTGGCCTTGACACCCGCCATCTTTCTGGGCGCTGTGCTGACCCACCTGTGCGGCGGCTCTGCCGGACGGGAGGGCGCTGCCCTGCAAATGGGCGGCAGCATCGGCTGGACCATTGGCAGCTGGGAAAAGCAGTCGCCCGCCGGGCGGCGGTGCGCCGCCGTGTGCGGCATGGCGGCGCTGTTCTCGGCGCTGTTCGGCACACCGATGGCCTCGGCACTCTTTGCAGTGACCGTGGCGCAGGTGGGGGGCAGCTTTGCCCCGGCGCTGGCGCCCAGCCTGGTGGCTGCACTGATTGCCAGCGGCGTATCCTCTGCCGCCGGCATCGCCCCCACTGCGTTCCGGGTGGTCATGCCGGCCCTGACCTGGCAGACGGCTCTGCAGGCCGGGCTGCTGGGGGCGGCCTGCGCCGTCGTGACCCGGGGTTTTTGCTGGGTGCTGCACGAAACAAAGCATCTGCTGGCCCACTGGCTGCCTAACCTCTATTTCCGGGCCGCCGCAGGCGGACTGGCCGTGGCTGCACTCTCCTGGCTGCTGGGCGGGCGGTACTGCGGTGCGGGCATGAACGTGATCGCCCAGGCTGTGGAGCAGGGACAGGCTCTGCCCTGGGACTTTGTCTGCAAAGCGCTGCTCACTGCGCTGACCCTGGGGGCCGGGTTCAAAGGGGGCGAAGTGGTGCCCAGCTTTTTTGTGGGCGCTTGCTTTGGCTGTATCGCCGGGCCGCTGCTGGGTCTGCCCGCCGGGGCAGCAGCCGCCGTGGGCCTGGTGTCGGTGTTCTGCGGCGCTACCAATACCCCGGCCGCCTCTATCCTGCTGGCGGTGGAGCTGTTTGGCGGCCAGGGCACAGCCCTTTGCGCCATTGGATGTGTGCTCTGCTTCTGGCTCTCCGGCAGCCATGGCCTTTATGAGGCGCAGCAGTTCGCCCGGCCTAAGCTGGGGGAATGAAAGATGCGATTCCGGGACGAACCCTCTCAGTCGCCTGCGGCGACAGCTCCCCCGAGAGGGGGAGCCCTTGGCAGAACCGGCAGGTTTCGTCCTCACCGGTCAACGGCAGGAAGAAGCCTGCCGTTAAACTGCAA
>UQGD01000043.1 GCA_900540455.1 uncultured Faecalibacterium sp. | reverse complement strand
AGGCAAAGTTTGAGAGTGCGGTTTCCGGCTGCGTCGTCGCTTACGGCGGCATCAATGTCGAGAACGACACCAAGCTCCGTAAGGAGCTGCGCGAGGCAGGCGTTGAGTATATGGTCGTCAAGAACACCATGCTGCGTCTGGCCGTTAAGGATACCTCCTTCGAGGGTCTGACCGAGAACTTCAAGGGTGACACCGCTGTTGCTTTTGCAACCGCAGAGGATCCCATGGCTGCTGCCCGCATCCTGTGCAAGTACCAGGACGGCGACCGCTCCAAGAAGTTTGTCGTGAAGGCTGGCTTCATGGAGGGCAAGGTCATGTCCGCCGCCGAGACCAATGCGATCGCAAAGCTGCCCGGCCGCGAAGGCATGCTGTCCATGTTTGCAGGCGCCCTCACCAGCACCCTGTCTGGTCTGGCTGTCGCTATGCAGGCTTACGCCGACAAGCAGGAGGAGCCCGCTGCCTAATGGCTGCGTGCTGACTGCTTCCACACCAAAAACCACAAACAAAACCATTTATATTGGAGGGTTATTACCATGGCTTCTGAGAAGATTACTGCCATCATCGAGTCCGTTAAGGGCCTGACCGTTCTGGAGCTGAAGGAGCTGATCGACGCTTACTGCGAGGAGTTCGGCGTTTCTGCTGTTGCTGCTGCTGCTCCCGCTGCTGCTGGCGCTGCTGCTCCCGCTGAGGAGGAGAAGACCGAGTTCGACGTCATCCTGGCTGATGCCGGCGCTACCAAGATGCAGGTCATCAAGGTTGTTAAGGAGCTGACCGGTCTGGGCCTGAAGGAAGCCAAGGCTATCGTTGATGGCGCTCCCAAGGCTGTTAAGGAGAAGGTCTCCAAGGCTGAGGCTGACGACATCAAGAAGAAGCTGGAAGAGGCTGGCGCTAAGATCGAGGTTAAGTAATTTAACCTTTTCTTGCAAGGCTTTTCCCAGATCTGAGATCTTGGAAATCAAGGCGTTCCTGCTGTATGGCGGGGACGCCTTTTTTGTATTTTGGTGCAGAGATTTTTGCAGGATCCTATTGACAAGGTTTATACAATGTGATATTATTTTGATATCGGATAGATACTCTTTCGACCCAATAAGGAGGGATCATTTATGGAAGAGAAGATTCTGCAAACTAAAAAGAATGGTATGCTGGTGCTGATGCTGACCCTGCTGGGGTTTGTGCTGGATGTGATAGCTTTTGTGTTCGCGATCCGCTGGCTCGAGCGGGACTGGATGCTGGCAGGCGTCCCGATGCTGATCTTGGCGATCCTTTACCTGATCGTAGGCATCCTGCTGCTGTGCGGCCTGAAAGTGCTCAAGCCCCAGGAGGCATTGGTACTGACCCTGTTTGGTGATTACATCGGCACCCTGAAAGGCGAGGGCTTTTATTGGATCAACCCCTTCTGCACCCCGGTCAACCCCGCTGCGGGCACCCGGCTGAGCCAGAGCGGAGATGTGGGCGGCGAGGCAAGTGCAGCAGCGGCCCTCAAGGCACAGAACGCCCAGGCCGCTGCCGAGGCAGCCAGCAAAAAGATCTCCCTGAAACGGATGACCCTGAACAACGCCCGGCAGAAGATCAATGATTGCTTGGGCAACCCGGTAGAGATCGGTATTGCGGTGATCTGGCGTGTGACGGATACGGCAAAGGCTGTATTTAACGTGGACAACTATAAGGAATACCTTTCTCTGCAGTGTGACAGCGCACTGCGGGACGTGGTGCGCATCTACCCCTATGACGTGGCCCCCAATGTGGATACCACCGGTGATGGGAAGGCAGACGATGGCAGTCTGCGCGGCTCCTCCGAGGTAGTGGCCAAGCGCATCCAGGACGAGATCCAGAAAAAGGTGGCCGATGCCGGCATTGAGATCATTGAGGCCCGGATCACCTACCTGGCCTATGCGCCGGAGATCGCCGCTGTGATGCTGCAGCGTCAGCAGGCAAGTGCGATCATTGATGCCCGCAAGATGATCGTGGATGGGGCTGTGGGCATGGTGGAAATGGCGCTGGACCGCCTGAACGAAAATAAAGTGGTGGAGCTGGACGATGAGCGCAAGGCGGCAATGGTATCCAATCTGCTGGTCGTGCTGTGCGGCAACCGGGATGCTCAGCCCATCGTGAACAGCGGAAGCTTGTACTGATGGCTGAACCGAAAAAGCAAGTCCCCCTGCGGCTGAATGCGAAGCTGTACGACGCCATTGCCGCCTGGGCGGAGGACGACTTCCGTTCGGTGAATGGGCAGATCGAGTATCTGCTTACCGAGTGTGTGCGTCAGCGTAAAAAGAATGGAAAATATGTTTCGGATCAGCTGGATGTGCCCCCGGAGCTGGATCTGAAATAACAAAAACGCCCTCTGTATCAAAACAGAGGGCGTTCTTTTGCGCTTAGATCAATGGACTGCGTAATCAGCCCAGCCGCTGGAGGCGATCATATCGCCATCCGGCGTACACCAAAGGGCTTCTACTCCATCCAGACTTTCTACCAGGGCCAGACCCTGCTCCAAGGTGGAGCAAAACAGCCCTGTGCTCAAGCAGTCTGCCATGCCGGAATCCGAGCACAGCACACTGACGCTGTCAAAATAAAGGGCGGGCCACAGGGTGTCCGGGTCGATCAGGTGGTGGTACGCTTTGCCATCCACCACAAAAAAGCGCTGATAGTCGCCGCTGGTCACCAGAGCCATATCGTTCATCCGGACAGCTGCAACAGTGGAACTTCCGGCGGTGTACAGCTCCGGTGCATCCCAGGGGTTGGTTACGCCGCCGGTCCAGCTGCTGCCGTCCGGTTTGCAGCCGATGGCACGCAGGTTTCCGCCTACGCTGACCAGCGCACTGGTCAGGCCGCGGGCTTCGGCAGCTTGGCAGGCCATCTCTACGGCGTAGCCTTTGCCCACACTGCCTACATCCAAGGACATTTCAGGGTCGGCCAGATAAACGGTGCCGGCCTCTCGGTCCAGGACCAGGTCCTGGATATCGCAGTGCTGGGCGGCGGCTTCTAGCTCCTGTTGGTCGGGCAGGGTGTTGTCCGCCGTATCCTCGGTGGCTTCAGCAGCCTCCCGATGGTCGTGCCAGACATTCAGCACACTGCCCATGGCTACATTGAGCTTGCCGCCGGTGGTTTCGTACATCTCCATAGCCAGCTCCAGCATATCCAGGATGCGGCTGTCCACCTGTACCGGCTTGTCCCCGGCATGCTGGTTGATGGTGCGGATGTTGGCGATGCCCTCGTAACTGTTGTAGATGTCGTACAGGCGATGGTACTGCTGCAGGTCCTGGTGCAGGGCTTCGGTCTGCTTTTGGAACTCTTCCTCGCTGTCGCAGTAGGCGATCACCTGGGTCATGGTATCAAACACATCGTAAAAGATGGTGGTGTACCGCTGGGGTTCCGCTTTGGGAATGGGGGCCGTGCTGCAGCCGGTCAGCAGGCAGAGCGCCCCGGCCAGCAGCAGGCAGATAAAACGCTTGCCTTTCATACGCTGCCACCCTTCTGGGCCGCTGCAAAGGCGGTGTGTTCCTCCTGCAGGTGGGCCAGCAGGTCTCCGAACATCCAATTCCGGCTGGAGGGCGTTACCACCGCCTTGAGGGGGATGCGCACTTGGGCCTGACGCAGCAGAGCCAGCAGCTTGTCCAGATCTTTTTCACGGAAATTGGCCAATACCAGGGCGCTGGGGTAGGCGTCTGCGGACAGGGACAAAGTATGGGGTGCTTTTACCTCTACTTCGCCCAGCAGCTGCGCCACCGTCTGCCCGGCCTCGGTGGGGGAGACGTTCCGCAGCTTCATCCGAAAAGCGGGCGCCATGCCTTCCAGGATGCCCCGGTCCGCAGCGGAAAGATTCCAGCCCAGAGCCATGGGGACACCGGCGTTTTGGTTGCGTGCAATATGTGCTTTCATAGAAAATATCCTCGTTTCATATGGGTCGATCAGAGAATAGTATACCATAGATCACGGCAAAATGGTCCCGTTTTTTAAAAAGAGAGGGGGCTTATATCTCCACTTTCTCCTGCGCGCGGTATTGCAGCGCCTCCAGCAGCGCCTCCTCGTCCAGCAGGGAGCGGCCAGCCAGATCCGCAATGGTGCGGGCCACCCGCAGCAGACGGTCGTGGGCACGGGCAGAAAGCCCCAGTGCATCGTAGGAGCTGCGCAGCAGCGCTTCTGCGGCAGGGGTCATCCGGCAGACCCGGCGTACCTGTCCGGCGGTCAGCTGCGCATTGCAGTGGATGTTCTCAAAGCCCGGGGCCGCATAGCGCTTGGCCTGGATTTCCCGTGCAGCCTGTACCTGCTGGCGCAGCGCGGCGCTGTTCTCTGCAGGGGCAGCACTGTGCAGCTGGTCAAAAGCCACAGGGTCCATCTCCACACACAGATCGATCCGATCCAAAAGCGGGCCGGATACCCGGCTGCGGTACTGCCGTACCGCGCTGGGGGAACAGGTGCAGGGGCGGGTAGGATGCCCGAAATAACCGCATTTGCAGGGGTTCATGGCGGCGATCAGCTGGAACCGGCTGGGATAGGTGGCACTGCCCGCAGCACGGCTTACGGTGATCTGGCCATCTTCCAGAGGCTGGCGCAGCACCTCCAGACTCTCCCGGGAGAACTCCGGCAATTCATCCAGGAACAATACGCCGCAGTTGGCCAGGCTGCATTCACCGGGCCGGAAACTGACCCCGCCGCCCGCCAAGGACGCTGCGCTGGCAGAGTGATGCGGGCTGCGGAAGGGGCGGGCGGTGATCAGCCCGTGCCCCTGGGGCAGCTGCCCGGCAATAGAGTAGACTTTTGTGGTCTCCACCGCTTCCTCCCGGGTCAGAGGAGGCAGGATGCCAGGCAGACGCTTTGCCAGCATGGATTTTCCGGTGCCCGGCGCACCGATCAGCAGTGCATTGTGACCGCCCGCTGCGGCGATCACCATGGCCCGCCGGGCCAAAGGCTGGCCGCACACATCGGCAAAGTCCGGCACACTGTACCAGCTTTGGGTGGGGTCAAAAGGAATGGGACGTGCCGGGGCCAGGACGGTCCGTCCCTGCAGGGCATCCACGACCTCCCGGGCGGTGCGGACGGGATAGACTGTCATTTGACTGCCGGCTGCTTCCACAGCCTCGGCAGCATTGTCTGCGGGAACATACAAGTTCCGTATGCCGTTTTCGGCGGCGGTCAGTGCCATGGGCAGTACCCCGGAGACCGGCCGCAGGGTGCCGTCCAATGCCAGTTCGCCCAAAAATGCCGTGTCGGCAGGAGGCTGCTCCAACTGCCCGGCGGCGCACAGGACTGCCAGCAGCAGCGGCAGATCATAGACCGGGCCGGTCTTGCGCACATCTGCCGGGGCTAAGTTGATGGTGATCCGGCGGTCCGGCCAGCGGAAGCCAAGGTTCCTTGCGGCGGCCCGTACCCGGTCGCCGCTCTCCCGCACGGCAGAGTCCGGCAGACCTACGATGGACAGGGCCGGCATCCCGCCGGCTACGTCCGCTTCCACAGCAACCAAGAACCCGTTCAGACCTTGAAGACCAAAGCTTTTCAGCACAGAATACATGGGCGCACCCCCTTGTTTTGTGCCCTGGGACAGCGGTGCCCAGGGGGTGGATCTCTCTTGAATTTTATTATAGTAGCGGTGCAGAGGGATGTCAACGCAGCCCGGCTTTGAATTTTGCCCGGCAGCGTCCGGAACGGGAGCGCAGCAGCAGAAAAGCGGATAAATCTGCCTGCAAGAAAAGGCTTTTCTGCGTAAAAGACATCAAAGATGGCAGATGGTAGATGCTGCGGTACAAACGCTGGATTTGAAAAAAGCTTTGGCTGTGCAGACCGGAAAAACCCGGTGGATTTGTGGCATTTGCCGGTTTTAAGCGCCTAAACTTGTGGCACTATGGAGAATTGACACAGCAGGCGGGAAAGCTTATATTATAGATGGATGGTTTTAACCAATCGGTTTTCCAGAATAATCTGCAAAGGTAAGGTGTGCAACAATGTATCAAGAAGAGTATAAGCGCTGGCTGGCAGCCGAGCTGGAGGATGCCGACCTGAAGCCGGAGCTTGCAAAGATCGAGGGGAACGACGAGGAGATCAAGGACCGCTTTGCTGTGGCGCTGAAGTTTGGCACAGCCGGCCTGCGGGGCGTCCTGGGGGCTGGCACCAACCGGATGAATATCTATGTGGTCCGTCAGGCCACCCAGGGCCTGGCCAACTGGGTCAAGACCCAGGGCGGCAGCCAGACGGTGGCGATCAGCTATGACAGCCGCCTGAAGAGCGACGTGTTTGCCAAGACCGCAGCGGGCGTTCTGGCAGCCAACGGCATCAAGGTGCGCATCTATGATGCACTGATGCCGGTGCCTGCACTGAGCTTTGCCACCCGTTATTACCAGTGCAATGCGGGCATCATGGTCACGGCCTCCCACAACCCGGCCAAGTACAACGGCTACAAAGCCTACGGCCCGGATGGCTGCCAGATGACCGATGACGCAGCGGCCATTGTGTACGCTGAGATCCAAAAGACCGATGTGCTCACCGGCGCAAAGTATATCTCCTTTGCCGAAGGCGTGGAAAACGGTCTGATCCGTTTTGTGGGGGAGGACTGCAAGGCTGCTCTGTACGAGGCGATCGAAGCCCGCCAGGTCCGCCCCGGCCTGTGCCGCACTGCTGGCCTGAAACTGGTGTACAGCCCGCTGAACGGCTCTGGCCTGGTGCCGGTCACCCATGTGCTGAACGATATGGGCATTACCGATATCACCATCGTACCGGAGCAGGAGTACCCCAACGGCTACTTTACCACCTGCTCTTACCCGAACCCGGAGATCTTTGAGGCACTGAAACTGGGCCTGGAGCTGGCTACCGAGACCGGCGCCGACCTGATGCTGGCCACCGACCCGGATGCAGACCGGGTGGGCATTGCCATGAAGTGCCCGGACGGCAGCTACGAGCTGGTGTCCGGCAACGAGATGGGTGTCCTGCTGCTGGATTATATCTGCGCAGGCCGCATCGAGAAGGGCACCATGCCCAAAAACCCGGTGGCTGTCAAGTCCATCGTGTCCACCCCGCTGGCGGACGCAGTGGCTGCCCATTACGGCGTGGAGATGCGCAATGTGCTCACCGGCTTTAAGTGGATCGGTGACCAGATCGCAAACCTGGAGGCCGCAGGCGAGGTGGATCGCTTCATCTTCGGCTTTGAGGAGAGCTACGGCTATCTGGCTGGCCCCTATGTCCGGGATAAGGACGCTGTCATCGGCTCTATGCTGATCTGCGAGATGGCTGCTTACTACCGCAGCATTGGTTCCTCCATCAAGCAGCGTTTGGAAGAGCTGTATCAGCAGTATGGCCGCTACTTGAACAAGGTGGATAGCTTTGAGTTCCCGGGACTGACCGGCATGGACAAGATGGCCAGCATCATGCAGGGCCTGCGGAATGACCCGCCCCAGGAGCTGGCTGGCCTGAAGGTGGTCAAGGTGACGGATTACCTCAAGCCGGAGCAGACCGGACTGCCCGCCGCCAACGTGCTGATCTACACCCTGGAGGGCGGCGCTACCGTGGTGGTGCGTCCTTCCGGCACCGAGCCGAAGATCAAGACCTACTTCACCACTCTGGGCAAGGACCTGGCTGAGGCACAGGCCCAGAAAGATGCATTGGCTGCTGCCATTGCCCCCATCCTGGAGTAAGATACAATAGATGCCTTTGCCCCGCACTTCTGCCGGTTCCGGCAGGGGTGCGGGGCTTTTTTGCGCCGGTTTCCCTGTGTCATAAGCAGTTGCAGTTTGCTGGCTGATACGTTATAATAAAGTGTATGTAATATTTGGGTCCGGCCTTGACAGGGCGGGGCTTTGTGCGAAGCAGGGTGACAAAATGGAAAAAAGCGTATCGGCGGTTCTGGTGGCGGCAGGTTCCTCCACCCGGATGGGATTTGACAAACTTCGTGCGGACCTGGGGGGCGAGACGGTGCTGCGCCGCAGCATCCGCGCCTTTGACAGCTGTCCGCTGGTGAGCGAGCTGATCCTGGTGGCGGGCAAAAACCGCGCACAGCTGGAGCAGGAGGCCCGCCTGTGCAGCAAGCCGGTACAGGTGGTGGACGGCGGAGCCACCCGGGCAGAAAGCGCCAAAAACGGGGTGCTGGCAGCAAACGGCGAGCTGGTGGCTATCCATGACGCAGCCCGCCCATTTGTCAGCCAGACTGTGATCCAGGCGGTGCTGCTGGCCGCTGCACAGCAGGGGGCAGCGGCTCCGGCAGTGCCGGTCAAGGATACGGTCAAGCAGGCATTGGCCGGGGATGGACGCATCGTGCCCCCGGACTGCATGGTACAGGCTACGCCGGATCGCAGCACCTTGTATGCAGTGCAGACGCCGCAGTGCTTTGAGCGTGCGGCGTACCTGGAGGCGCTGGCCTCGCTGGACCCGGAAAAGGCACGGCTCGTCACGGATGATTGCAGTCTGTTTGAGTTGACCGGCCGCCCGGTGCAGCTGACCCAGGGAGATTACGCCAATATCAAGATCACGACCCGGGAGGATCTGCCCCGCCCGGAAGCAAAGGGAGAGTGCAAAATGCGGATCGGTCATGGATACGATGTTCACCGCCTGGTAGAGGGGCGCAAGCTCATCCTGGGCGGCGTGGAGGTCCCCTTTGAAAAAGGTCTGGACGGCCACTCGGATGCAGATGTGCTGACCCATGCTGTGATGGACGCCGTACTGGGCGGCGCAGCTTTGGGAGACATCGGGCGGCACTTCCCGGATACAGACCCCGCGTATGCTGGGGCCGACAGCCTGGAGCTGGCCCGCCATGTAGCCCGCATCCTGGCACAGGCAGGCTGGAAGGTGGCAAACCTGGACGCAACGCTGCTGTGCCAGCGCCCCAAGCTGGCCCCGTATATCCCCGCCATGCGGGAAAATCTGGCCCAGGCACTGGGGCTGGAGGTGGAGGCTGTGAGCGTGAAGGCCACCACAGAGGAACATCTGGGCTTTACCGGCCAGGGGCTGGGCATTGCAGCCCATGCCGTGGCCCTGCTGGAGCGGCGGTAACAAAGCTGCTGCTTGTATAGAGAGGACAGGGGACGCTAGGAATGAGTTTTGAGTCGATCATCGCCAACTTCCAGACCTTCCATCTGGCAGATTTGTTGGATATCATCATCATCGCATTTTTGATCTATCAGCTGCTGGGCATCATCAACCGTACCCGGGCAGGCCAGCTGGCCAAAGGCGCACTGGTGGTCCTGGCTGTATACCTGATCGCCAACATGATGAATATGCGCACCGTCACCTGGCTGCTGAACTCGCTGCTGCAGGTGGGCCTGCTGACCTTGGTGGTGTTGTTCCAGCCGGAGATCCGCCGTGCGCTGGAAAGCATGGGTCAGACCGACCAATGGGCAGCCAAACTGTTCAGCATGAAAGGGCGGTACAACGACCCCAGCCTTAAAGGGGCCTGGCGCAGTGCCATTATTGCCATTTGCGATGCGGCAGAGCGTTTTTCGGAGACAAAGACCGGCGCATTGATCGTATTGGAGCGCCATACCAACCTGTCTGAGATCGTCCGCACCGGTACGCCGGTGAACAGCGAGGTCAATCTGGAGGTGCTGGGCACGATCTTTTATGAGGGCACCCCCCTCCATGACGGCGCAGCCATCATCGAGAATGGCCGGATCAAAGCAGCGGGCTGTGTGCTGCCTTTGTCCAATAACCTGGACCTGGGCAAGGACATGGGCACCCGCCACCGGGCTTGCTTGGGCATTGCGGAGAACTCGGATGCGATCGCCATTGTGGTCAGTGAGGAGACGGGCATCATCTCCATGGCGAAAAATGGCGTGCTGATCCGTCACTTTGACCGTCAGACCTTGTACACACGGCTGGTGGATGAGATGATCCCCAAAGAAACTGCCGCTGAAAAAACCGCAGTAGAAGGCTGGAAAGGCCGGGGACGTGCGCTGCTGGCACGGGTGATGCAAAAAGACGAGGGGGAGCAGGAATGAAAACTGAACCGAACAAGCCGGGCCGCTTTACCCCGCTGAACGACCGCCGCATCCGTATGGTCCTGGCAGTCTTTCTGGCAGTGCTGGCCTGGATGGCTGTGACCATTGTGGTCAAGCCCGATACCACCCGCACCATTGCCAATGTGCCGGTGGATTATACCTATGAGTCCGCTGCCTATACTTCCAGAGGGCTTAGTATCATCAATGCCCCGGAAAAGACGGTCACGCTCAAGCTGTCGGGAGATGGCTATACCATTGGCGGGATGACCGCTGCGGATTTTGTGGTCTATCCGGACTGGTCCAGTGTGCGGGACAGCGGAGAAAAGACCCTTCGCCTGCGGGTGCGTGCCATCAGCGGCGGGGTAAACAATGTGAATGTTTCCATCGAAGGAACGGATAATACCGTTGCGGTGGAGTTTGATGTGGTGGAGAAAAAGACCCTCCCCGTCCAGATCAAAACAAACTATCTGCGGGTGGCAGACGGCTATATCCTGTATGATACAGCGGTCTCCAAAGAGACGGTCACCCTTTCTGGCCCCAGCCGGGAGCTCAGCAAGATCAAGAGCTGCACCGCAGAGGCTGCCTACGAGGGGCAGCTGACCGAGACTGTCACCCTGAATACCCGCCTGCGGTTCTACACCCAGGGGGGCAGTGAGGTGGAGTTTGAGTATACGACACTGGACGAGGACAGCGTGGATGTGACCTTACAGGTGTATAAAATGGCCACCCTGCCGGTGGAGATCAGCTTTATCAACGCGCCCCGCAACTTTGACAGCTCGGTGCTGCGCTATACTCTCAGTAAGGAAAAGCTGAATATTGCCGGTCCGGAATCGGTAGTCAGCTCCCTGTCCGGGGTGTCGGTGGGTACCATCGACCTGTCCACCTTTGCGCTGGATAAGGTCTATGAGATGCCCATCGAGCTGCCGGAGAATATCCACCTGCTGGATAATCTAGACTCCATTACGGTCAGCTTCGACTGTTCGCAGATGGAGACCAAAAAGATGAACCTGCCGGCTGAGTGCGTCCAGGTGATCAACCTGCCTGCCTCCTATCAGCTGACCGTGGAGACCGAGCGTTTGATGAACGTGGAACTCTGCGGACCCAAGGGAGCGGTGGAAAGCCTGACGCCGGAGCAGGTGGTGGTAGAGGTCGATGCCCGGGATTTCTCGGTGTCGATGGGCCGCCAGAACATTGCCTGCCGGCTGTATGTACCGTCCAACAACCAGATCTTTGCGCTGGGCAGCTATGTGATCCAGTGCGAGATCGTCAGTAATTGAGCGACCGAATCGGAGGGACAGAAAAATGATCCTGGTTCGTGATATCCGTCTGCCCCTCGATGCGCCGGAGGGACAGGCATTTGCCCGGGCGCTGCGCGCTTTGGGTGTGCCCCGGGCCCAGGTAGGGGATCTGGGGGTGGCAAAACTTTCCGTGGATGCCCGCCGCGGCCAGCCGAAACTGGTCTATACCGTGGCGGTGACCCTGCGGGACCCGGCAGCAGAGCCGGCATATGCGGCAAAAACGCCGGGTGCGGTGCTGCACCGTCCGGTGGAGCTGACCCTGCAGCCGGGGGGCAGCCCCCTGCGCTGCCGTCCGGTGGTCTGCGGATTGGGTCCGGCCGGACTGTTTGCAGCGCTGCTGCTGGCCCGCCAGGGGTACCGTCCCATCGTGCTGGAGCGCGGCCCTGCGCTGGAACAGCGGGTGCAGGCGGTGGAGCATTTTTCTGCTACCGGCCAGCTGGACCCCAATGCCAATATCCAGTTTGGCGAAGGCGGAGCGGGCACCTTTTCGGACGGCAAGCTCACCACCCGCATCGGAGATGAGCTGTGCGGTTTTGTTACACAGGTGTTTTTGCAGCACGGTGCGCCCAAGGAGATCGCCTGGCAGCAAAAGCCCCATGTAGGCACAGACGTGCTGCGGGGGGTCATTGCCTCCATCCGCTCGGAGATCGAGGCGCTGGGCGGCGAGGTCCATTTCAACACCGCGCTTACCGGTCTGGTGCAGCGGGATGGCCGCCTGGAAGGGGTGGAGACTACTTCCGGCTTCTTGGCCTGTCAAGCACTGGTGCTGGCCGTAGGGCACTCGGCACGGGATACATTTGCTATGCTGATGGACAGCGGCCTGGGGCTGGAATGTAAACCGTTCAGTGTGGGTTTCCGGGCAGAGCATCTGCAATCGGAGATCGAAAAAAGCCTGTACCACCAGGCAGCGGGCCATCCTGCCCTGCCCAGAGGGGAATACCAGTTATCGCAGCAGGTAGATGGACGCTGTGTTTATACTTTCTGTATGTGCCCCGGCGGCCAGGTCGTGGCGGCTGCCAGTGAAGAGGGCCGGGTGGTGACCAACGGTATGAGCTACCATGCCCGGGACGGCAAAAATGCCAATGCAGCGGTCGTTGTAAGCGTAGGAGCTGCGGATTTTGACGCAGACCCCCGCAAGGCCATTGCATTCCAGCGGGAGCTGGAAGCACGGGCTTATCAGGCGGGCAAAGCCGGGGGTGCCTATGCTGCCCCGGCGGAGACCATGCAGAGCTTTTTGGAGGGCAGAGGAAAGCTGGAACTGGGCCGGGTGCAGCCTACCTACGACCGGGGCGTTGTACCGGCAGATCTGGGCGCACTGCTGCCCCAGGAGCTGGCGCAGACCCTGCGTGCCGGTCTGCGTGCCTATGAACGAAAAATTGCCGGGTATACCGCACCGGATGCGGTGCTTACCGGCTTGGAGACCCGTACCAGCAGCCCGGTGCGCTTGGTGCGGGGAGAAGATCTGGTCTGCACCCAGATGGCAGGGCTGTACCCCTGCGGCGAGGGTGCGGGCTATGCGGGCGGCATTATGAGTGCCGCTGTGGATGGTCTGCGGGTGGCCCGCCAGATCATCGGCCGGTACAGACCGGCGGAAGGATAAGGATCAATGAGCAAGGAACAGACAAATCCCCGTCAGGACGGATCGGAGCATGAGACCGAACGCCAGGTGCAGCAGGAGCTGGAAAACCAGCTCCGCAGCTTTGGCAGCACGGTAAACGATGCCTTCCGCCATGGGTTCGAGGGCCGCGGTCAGGAGATCGGGGACCGGGCTTATGATGTGGGCCGTGCTGTGGTGGATGCCGCCAACCTGGGGATCTCCAAGGTTGGCAAGGCCCTGCGCAGCGAATGGAACAATGCAAAATACCAAAAACAGAACACCCAGGATGCCAGCAGCGAGATGCCTGCCTGGGCAAAGCAGATCTTCGGCATGGGGCCGGAGCCTACACCGGTGGATGAGATCCGTACCAGCGCCAAGAAGCGCCACAATGCCGGACTGGGCTTTCTGATAGCGGGCATCCTGTTTACGGCTTTATTTGGTCTGGGCGGTGTGACCTGCCTGGTGCTGGCCAGCTCCTTTGAGGGGAGCTTTATGCTGGCCGCCACTGCTGTGGACATTTTGTACGGGACAGGTACGGTGCTGACCCTGGTGGGACTGTGCTTTTTGGGTATGGTGGGCACCGGAGCGGACCGGCTGGAAGCGGCAAAGCAGCTGAACTGCTATGCCGATGCAGCCGAAGGACTGGATGCATCCAAGGGGCTTCCGCTGGAGATGCTGGCGGGCCTGGCCCATGAGAAAAAGAAGCGTACCCTGAAGAACCTGCGCCGCCTGATCAAAAAAGGCTGGCTGAGTGCCTGGCTGGATGAGAAAAAGGGCCGGCTCTTTTTGACGGCGGAGAGCTACCGCGCCGCCCAGAAGAACTATCGCCCGGCAGAAGCAAAGGCAGAACCGGCCGCTGCGGCCCCGTCTGCCCAGGAGCAGACCCCGCCGGAAGCGGAAAAAACACCGATGAACCTGGAAGCTGTCCGCAGCTTTGCCCAGGTGCTGGAAAAACAAAAAAAGCTGATGCGGGATGAACGGGCAGTGGAGGAGCTGGAGCATATGCACCGCACCACCCGCTCCATCTGCGATTGGCTGGAGTCGCATCCGGAGAGCCTGCCCAAGGCCCGCCGCTTTGCGGAATACTATATCCCCACCACCCTCAAGCTGCTGTACACCTACAACGATGTTCAGGGGCAGAAGGGCGGCAATGCAGAGGCGATCCGCCGGGATATCGCAGGCATCCTGCATACCCTGAACCAGGGCTACGATACCCTGTACGACAAGCTGTTGTCGGA
>UQGD01000042.1 GCA_900540455.1 uncultured Faecalibacterium sp. | reverse complement strand
TATATCGGACAGGGTGTGTTAAAACGGATCCGTGACGATATGTTTGAGCACATGCAGACCCTTCCGATCCGGTATTTTGATCAGAATACAACTGGCTCTATCATGAGTCTTTACACCAACGATACAGACACGCTGCGCCAGATGATCAGCCAGTCCATCCCCCAGGCGCTGTCTTCCTTTTTTACGATCGTAGTAACTTTTATCTCCATGCTGGTGTTAAGCCCTGCTCTTACGGTGCTGGCTGTACTGGTTATTGTTGTCATGCTTTTCGTATCCAGAAAGATCGGAGGAAACAGCGGAAAATATTTTGTGCGCCAGCAGGTGGCTGTAGCGGACATAACAGGCTTTGTGGAAGAGCGGATGAACGGCCAGAGAGTGGTTAAGGTATTTAACCATGAGCGCAAATCCGAGGAGGAGTTTGACAAACTAAATGAAGCGCTTTTTGAATGTGCTTCTCAGGCCAATACCTTTGCCAACATTATGGGGCCTGTGATCGGAAACATTGGAAATATGCAGTTTGTGCTTACGGCAGTGCTGGGAGGTTTCCTGTCTGTGCTGGGAGTCGGCGGCATTACCCTGGGTGTGATGGCTTCCTACCTGCAGTTTACAAAGAGCTTTACCCAGCCCTTTATGCAGGTGGCCCAGCAGTTTAACGCCATTATCATGGCTCTGGCAGGCGCGGAACGTATTTTTGCCCTGATTGATGAGAAGCCGGAAAAGGATGAAGGCTATGTAACTCTGGTCAATGCCAGAAAGGATGCGGACGGGGTGATTTCTGAATGTAAGGAGCGTACCGGCATGTGGGCCTGGAAGCATCCCCACGGCGACGGCAGTGTGACCTATACAGAGCTTACAGGCGACGTTCGGTTTGAGAATGTGACCTTTGGTTATGATGATGAAAAGGTGATCCTCCATGATATCAGCCTGTTTGCAAAGCCCGGTCAAAAGCTGGCATTTGTAGGCTCTACAGGAGCCGGAAAGACCACCATTACCAACCTGATCAACCGTTTTTATGATATCGCGGACGGCAAGATCCGTTATGACGGCATCAACATCAACAAGATCAAAAAGGACGATCTGCGCCGCAGCCTGGGCATCGTGCTGCAGGACACCCATCTGTTCACCGGGACCGTGCTGGAGAACATCCGCTACGGCCGGCTGGATGCTACGGATGAGGAGTGCATTGCCGCTGCCCGTCTGGCCAATGCAGACGGCTTTATCCGCCGTTTGCCGGATGGCTATAATACCATGCTTACCGGAGATGGCGCCAGCCTCTCGCAGGGACAGCGCCAGCTGCTGGCTATTGCACGGGCAGCTGTGGCAGATCCCCCGGTGCTGATCCTGGACGAGGCTACCTCCTCCATTGATACCCGCACCGAGGCACTGGTGCAGCGGGGCATGGATGGCCTGATGTATGGCCGCACCTCCTTTGTTATCGCTCACCGCCTGTCCACCGTCCGCAATGCGGATTGCATCGTGGTGCTGGAACAGGGCCGTATCATTGAGCGGGGCAGCCATGATGAGCTGATCGCCAAGAAGGGCCGGTACTACCAGCTCTATACTGGCAACCTGGCGGAGAACTAAGGCGGAAAGGGAAATAAGGGCGATGGATCTGAAGCAGGGAGCGAAGCAGGTGACTGCGGAGATCCCGGCGGTGTTTATGGCACTGCAAGACCGGGACACGCCTTGGTCTGCAAAACGAATGGCGGGCATCACGGCAGCCTATGCGCTTTCTCCCATTGATCTTGTGCCGGATTTTATCCCAGTGCTGGGGTATCTGGACGATGTGCTTGTGCGCAGCCGCCAGCGTGCTGCGCAGTGCTTGGATAAGGGCCTGGGAAAGAAACGGTACTTTGCCCTGCCCATTTTGCTGCTGTGGGGAGCGGGGCTGGCACTGCTGGTCTGGCTCCTCGTCTGACCCAAACGGTTTTCCACAAAAAGAGCCTCTGCTGTGAAAAAGCAGGGGCTCTTTTTGCGGAGCAGCGGCGCTGCATGCGCGGAACCGTGTTGAAAATGCTGGATCCGAAACAACGCCCCCTGTACAGATCCCTTACGGGGCCCATACAGGGGGCGTTGAAAATACCAGCATCTACGCCGGAAATCAAAGGGGAGGGGAAATTGCTGGTCAGACCTTCTCGATGGTGATGCTCCACTCGCTGGTCATGGCCTCGTCCGGCTCCAGGATCTCGTGGCGGCCTTCCTCATTGACGCTGTTGGCCCAGCCGTTCCAAGGCTCCATGCAGACGAAGCTCTCGGCATCCTGCTGCCAGAGCACACCGTTTTCAAAGCACTCGTCGGCATCCACCGTCACCTTGTGGCCATTGCCCTTGTCGGTGAGCACCATGGGGAACTCCACACCAGTGAGCAGGCGGAGGGAGTTGTCAGCGCCCTCGGTGCGGGTCAGGGTGATCTTTTCCGGGGCGGCGGGCTGGTCACCCTTTGCGTTCTCGGAGCAGGTAGCGCAGTGGATGTCAAACTCCACATTCTCCAGCTTGGAGGCGGTGAAGTAGGGGTGATAGCCAAAGCTGAAGGGCATGGGCTCGCTGCCCTCATTGATGACGGTCATGCTGATGGTGGCCTTGTTGCCCTCCAGGTTATAGTTCACCAGCAGGGTGAAGTCAAACGGGTAGAGGAATTTGGTCAGCGGGGTGGATTCCAGCGCCAGGGTCACGCCATCGGGACCAACGCTCTCCACCTCCCAGGCACACAGGTCTGCAAAGCCGTGAGTCTCCATGGGGTAGGCCTTGCCGCCAAACAGATGCACGCCGCCGTCCGGGTTGCCGCAGCTGGGGAACAGCACCGGCACGCCGAAGCGGGGACGGTTGCACTCAGAGAAGTTGGGGCGGCGGGTCCAGATGTACTCCTCGCCGTCCAGGGTAAAACCGGTGATCATGCCGCCCCGCTCCGGGGTGATGGTCAGCGAGGTCTTGGCAGCAGGGTCGGTGAGGACGTACTGCTCGTAGCAGGCGCCGTTCTCGGTGATGTACTGGGTAGTGATCTGATTCATGTGTGTTACCTCCTTGTATCTGCAGCCCCGTTGGGGCAGGGATCAAAGCTGAGGATGCTGGGTGCGGTACTGCTCCAGCTTCTGGAAATAGTAGTCGATGCCGTAGCGGATCAGGTACTTGATGAGCCGTACGAACAGGATGACAACAGCGGCTAGGATAGCAATGTAAAGCAGCGGGACCATGATCATGGCGAAATTTATACTCATGAGAAATGCCTCCTTTGCGCTTCCCGGTCTGGGGGAAACCACAGGTCGTGTAAAAAGCTTTTTGCCCCGCTTTTTCAAAAAAGCGGGAACCTCCCGCGAAAAAGCTGGAAAAGGGCCGCCGCACAGCCGGAACGACGCGCAGCAGCCCTTGGATCAGCCAGCTTGCTTGATTCTATTATAGCACAACTTGCTCAGAGCACAACGCCATCCTTGAAGATGGAGATCTCCCGGAAGCCATGTTCCTCCGCCTTGGTCTGCTGGCCGCTGGCCACACGGATCACCAGATCCAGCAGGTCTTTGGCGGCCTCGTCGATGCTCTTTTCTCCATCGGCCACCACACCGGTGTTGAAGTCGATCCAGCTGGCCTTTTTGGCAGCCAGCGGGGTGTTGGTGGAGATCTTCAGGGTGGGGGCAGGCGCCGAGAAGGGGGTGCCCCGTCCGGTGGAGAACAGGATCATATGTGCGCCGGCAGCGGTCATAGCCGTGGCAGAGACCAGGTCATTGCCGGGGCCGTAGAGCATATTCAGGCCCTTGGTGACCACCGGGTCGCCGTAGCCGATCACGTCCATGATGGGGGCGGTGCCGCCCTTCTGCACGCAGCCGCAGCTCTTGTCCTCCAGGGTGGTGATGCCGCCCTGTTTGTTGCCCGGAGAGGGGTTGTCGTAAACGACCTCGTTGTGGCTGATGAAATACTCTTTGAAGCCGTTGATCATCCGCTCGGCCTTGCCAAAGACCTCCCGGCTGATGCAGCGGTCCATCAAAAAGCCCTCTGCGCCGAACATCTCCGGCACCTCGGTCAGCACGGTGGAACCGCCCCGCTGGCCCAGCATATCCGAGAAGCGGCCGATGGTGGGGTTGGCGGTGATGCCGGACAGACCGTCCGAGCCGCCGCACTTCATGCCCACGACCAGCTCCGATACGGGGATGGCCTCCCGATGGAACTGCCCGGCGTAGGCAGCCAGCTGCTCCAGCAGCTGACGGCCAGCGGCAAACTCGTCCTCCACATCCTGGCAGGTGAGGAACTTGACCCGGTCGGAGTCGTAGTCCCCCAGCTCGGCCACGAACTGGTCATGCTGGAGGTTCTCGCAGCCCAGATGAAGCACCAGCACCGCGGCGGCGTTGGGGTGGCGCACCAGGGCAGCCAGCAGCTTGCGGGTCTGGGCGTGGTCGTGGCCGGTCTGGCTGCAGCCAAAGGGATGGGTGAAGGTGTACAGACCTTCGATGCTGCCGGAGACCAGATCCTGGTTGTCCTGCACCATCTTTTTGGCGATATCATTGACGCAGCCCACAGTGGGGATGATCCAGATCTCGTTGCGGATGGCGGCCCGGCCGTCCTTGCGGCGGAAACCCATAAAGGTCTCCGGCTGCACTGCGGGCAGGGGAGCCAGGTCCGGGGCGGGGTTGTAGCTGTACTCCACCTCACCGGACAGGTTGGTCTTTACGTTGTGGGTGTGCATCCAGCTGCCTGCTGCGGCATCGGCAGTGGCATGGCCGATGGCAAAGCCGTACTTGATGACGTTTTCCCCGGCATGGATGGGGCGTACTGCCATTTTGTGCCCCTGGGGGATATCCTCCAGGGCGGTGACGGCCAGGCCGTCTACCTCCACCAGGGTGCCCTTGGCAATGGGGTGCAGTGCGACCACCACATTGTCGATGGGGCTGATATGAATAGCCTGCGGCATAATTCGTCTCCTATTTGTTCGCAGTAAGTGGACGGCGGCTTACAGGCAGCTCTTGTAGGCAGCCTCAGCGCCCTGGGTGCGGATCAGCTCCAGGTCGGCCAGCACAGCAGCTTCCAGACCGGGGATGGCGGTCAGATCCTGATCCCACATCTGGGTGTTGGTCAGCACAGCGTGCACCAGCTGGGCGGCGGTGTCGTCCTTGTGAGCGTAGTAGAAATCCAGTGCCCAAGCGTCGTCCTGGATCTTGTAGGTGTTGCCGGCAGGGCGCTTGCAGATCAGGCCGTCGGCAGTACGCTCCTGGATGTCGTTGGAGTAGAAGGCAATGTAAGCTGCCAGAGACATGGTCAGGCAGGCGGGCAGCTGCTTCTGCTCCTCAATGTAGCTCAGGAAGGAGGGCATATTCCGGGCCTTCCACTTGGAGGTGGAGTTCAGGGAGATGCTCATCAGCTCATGGTTGATAAAGGGATTGTTGAAGCGGTCCTGCACAGCGCTGGCGAAATCCTCCAGATCCTTCTTGTCCAGGGGCAGGGTGGGGATGACCTCCTCGTGCAGCATCTTGTTCATAAAGCCGCGGATGGTGTCGTTGTGCATGCAGTCCCGCACGATGTCGAAGCCTGCCAGGTAAGCGCCCAGCACAAAGCCGGTGTGTGCGCCGTTCAGGATGCGGACCTTACGCTTCTTGTAGGGGGTGACGTCCGGCACGACCATCACGTTGACGCCGGCCTTCTTGAACGGGAGCTTGTCCTCCAGCCAGGCCGGGCCTTCGATGACCCACACGCCGAACACTTCGCCCACGTCCAGCACCTGGTCGTGGTAGCCATTGGCCTCTTCCAGAGCGGCCAGCTCCTGTGCATCGCGGATGCGGCCCGGAACGATGCGGTCCACCAGGGTGGAGCAGAAGGTGTTGGCGTTGTTCATCCAGTCGATAAAGCCCTGCTCCAGGCCCCAATCAGCAGCGTAGCTGTTGCAGCACTTCTGCAGCTCCTTGCCGTTGTTGTCGATCAGCTCGCAGGACAGGATCACCAGGCCCTTGTCCGCAGCACCGTTGAACGCCTTGTAGCGCTCAAACAGCACGCGGGTCAGCTTTGCGGGGAAGCTGTTGGGGGGCACCTGGTCAAACTGGCTGTCGCCCTGGGTGTAGGCAATGCCGGCCTCGGTGGTGTTGGAGACGATGATCTCCAGCTCGGGGCTGACAGCCAGAGCCAGAACATCGGCCCACTTGCCCTCCAGGTAGGGGCACACACAGTCGCTGACGCAGGAGATCACCCGCTTGGCGTCCACTTTCTGGCCCTTCTCGCTGCCGCGCAGGTACAGGGTGTACAGACCCTCCTGCGCATTGATCCAGTCTGCCATCTGGGGGAAGTTGCCAATGGGCTGCACCAGGCTGACCTTGCCGTTCCAGTCGGCCTTCTCGTTGGCAATATCAAAGAAATAATCAACGAAGGCCCGCAGGAAGTTGCCCTCGCCGAACTGCATGACCTTGACCGGTGCATCCTTCAGGATGTAGCCGTTGTAGCCGGACTGCTCCAGGACCTTGTAATTCAAAGTTTCCATGATGAATCTCCTTTTTCTGGGTTGTTCTGCTTTGCTTTTGTGCAGAGGGCGCGGGTCGTCCAACTGCTATCTGGCTCTATTTTATGCTGTTGTATACAAATAAGTCAAGAGGGTTTCACAGGATTTTTGTCATAAAAAGCCCACGGAGAGCAATTCTGTCGGAATATACAATCATAAGACATAAAATTTGGTACTTTTTCAGTTGTATACATGGACGTTTTTCGGTATACTAATAAGAGCAAGGTCTGCCCGTAGGGCAGACACGATCTGCACCGCAATTTTAGTTAGAAGGTTTAGAGAAAAAGGAGTTATCGCACCATGAAAGCATTTATGGATAAGGAATTCGTGCTCCAGTCTCCCACTGCCCAGCACCTGTACCATGATTACGCAGAGCAGATGCCCATCTGCGATTACCATTGCCACATCCCTCCCCGTGAGATCTACGAGAACCGCCGTTTTGAGAACATCGCCCAGGTGTGGCTGGGCGGCCGCAACCCTGACGGCAGCTACTTTGGCGACCACTACAAGTGGCGCGTGATGCGCTCCAACGGTGTGCCCGAAGCTTACATCACCGGTGACAAGCCGGATCGTGAGCGTTTCCAGAAGTTTGCCGAGGCACTGCCCATGGCCATCGGCAACCCCATGTATCACTGGACCAACCTGGAGCTGCACACCTTCTTTGGCTACGACGGCGTGCTGAACGGCGACACCGCTGAGGAAGTGTGGAACCTGTGCAACGAGAAGCTGCAGAACGACCCCAAGCTGACCGTTCGCGGCCTGATCGAGCAGTCCAATGTTGCGTTCATCGGCACCACCGATGATCCCATTGACAGCCTGGAGTGGCACAAGAAGATCAAGGAAGACCCCACCATCAAGTTTACCGTGGCTCCCTCCTACCGGCCGGATAAGGCTGTCAACATCCAGAAGCCCGGCTTTGCGGAGTACATGGCACAGCTGGCACAGTCTGTGGGCAAGGAGAAGCTGGAGTGCATCCATTGCGTGACCGATGCCCTGACCCAGCGCCTGGAGTTCTTTGTCTCCCTGGGCTGCCGCGCTTCGGACCATGGCCTGGACTATGTGCCCTACCGTGCCGCCACTACCGAGGAGGTCAATGCGATCTACCAGAAGGCTATGACCGGTGAGGCTGTGACTGTGGAAGAGGCCGAGAAGTACCAGACCTATATCCTGACCCACCTGGGCCGTCAGTATCACCGCCTGAACGTGGTGATGCAGATCCACTACAACTGCCTGCGCGGCGTCAACCGCAAGATGAACAGCCTGCTGGGCCCGGATACTGGTTTTGACATGATCAACACCACTTCCGGCGGCGGCCAGATCGCCAGCCTGCTCAGCGCACTGAACGATACCGATGAGTGCCCCAAGACCATCATCTACAGCCTGAACCCTGCAGATAATGAGCAGATCGGCACCATCCTGGGCTGCTTCCAGACCGATGAGGTCCCCGGCAAGATCCAGCACGGTTCTGCTTGGTGGTTCAATGACCAGAAGATCGGCATGGAGAACCAGATCAAGAGCCTGGCAAACCTGGGCCTGCTGGGCAACTTTGTTGGCATGCTGACCGACAGCCGCAGCTTCCTGAGCTACACCCGCCACGACTACTTCCGCCGCATTCTGTGCAACGTGATCGGCCAGTGGGTGGAGGACGGCGAGTATCCGCTGGACGAAAAGGCACTGGAGAAGATCGTCAAGGGCATCTGCTTCGACAACGCAAAGCGCTACTTTGCCCTGTAATCTGCCTTTGGCTCTGAACTGAGCGCAGCGGCACCGCAGAAGAAAGTTCTCTGCGGCGCCGCTTTTTGTGGGAGGAATCGAGTACGAAGTATTTGTTTCAATTTGTCCGTATCCTGGCATTCTGCTTTTTAGGGGAGCTGCTGCATGCTGTGCTGCCTTTGCCTATCCCGGCCAGCATCTATGGTCTGGTGCTGCTGCTGGCTGCCCTGTGTCTGGGCATCGTCCGGCTGGATCAGGTGCAGGAGACCGGGATGTTCCTTACCGGGATCTTCCCGCTGCTGTTCGTTCCGGCGGCGGCAGGGGTCATGGAGCTGTGGACCGAGCTGGGGGCTATGGCGCTGCCGGTGGTGCTGGCGGTAGGACCGGTGACGGTACTGATCCTGATATGCGCCGGGCGCACCACCCAGGCTCTGACCGCCCGGAAAAAGGAGGACCGCCATGAGTGAATTCCTGTCTACTTCAGCTGTCTGGGGCGTGATGCTGACAATGGGGGCTTTTGCCCTGGGCAGCTGGCTGCATCGACGCACCGGCAAAGCCTGGATGAACCCGCTTTTGCTGGGCAGTATTTTTGTGGTCGTTCTGCTCAGCGTGCTGGGCATCCCTTACCAGGATTATAAGGCCAGCGCAGCGCCGGTAAGCTATCTGCTGCTGCCTGCTACCATCAGTCTGGCCATCCCGCTGTATGAAAAACTGGACCTGCTGCGCCGCAATGCAGTGGCCATCCTGGCGGGGATCGGTGTGGGCAGTCTGGTCAGCCTGGCCAGCGCCTGGCTGCTGGCCGTGGCGCTGGATATGACCCGGGAACAGTATGTGACCCTGTTGCCCAAGTCTGTGACCACCGCCATCAGCATGGACGTATCCGCTGAGCTGGGGGGCATTGTTGCCCTGACCGGTGCGGTGGTGATTTTGACCGGCATTGTAGGGAACCTGCTGGCCGAAAGCGTCTACCGCTGGTTTGGCATTACAGACCCCATTGCCAAGGGTGTGGGCATTGGCACTGCAGCCCATGCGGTGGGGACCAGTAAAGCCCTGCAGATGGGGGAGGTGGAAGGCGCCATGAGCGGCCTGTCCATCGCAGTAGCCGGTGTGCTGACGGCGGTACTCTGCCCCATATTCGCAAACCTGATCTAAGCGGTACATAAAAAGACCGGCCTGCTGCCCTGTGAGGGCGGCGGGCCGGTCTTTTGTGTTCGACTGCAAAAAAAATCCCACGCTGCGGCAAAGCAAAACGCAGCGCGGGAACGGAGATAGCTAAGTTTGATTCAGCGCATGGCTGCCCAGTTTAGCGGGCAACGACGTACTTGTGCAGAGTCTTGCGCACAGCGCCGGGGCCGGCGTACAGCTCCTTGACCATGGACTCGATCTTCTCGCCCAGGCCCACAGCGTACAGGTCCACGCCGAATACGTCGGTGCGGCTGTACAGCTTCTTCAGGCAGCTGAAATCCTGCTCGCCTTCCTTGACCTCCAGGCCAGCCACGATGGGCTGCAGCTCCGCCAGCAGCGGATCGGCCGAGGGCTCAAAGGCTTCGCCGTTGTCGTTGATGCCCTTCAGGTAGCGGGCGTAACCAGCCAGCACCAGGGGGATCAGCACCAGGTTGGACTTGTCCAGACCACGCTCCTCGTAAGCCTTGATGGTCTCGCCGAAGCGGATGGCCAGCTTCTGGGAGGTATCGGTGGCAATACGCTGGGGAGCATCCGGCATAAAGGGGTTGGGCAGGCGGCGGTTGATGACAGCGCCGATGAACTCATAGGGGTTCAGCACGCCGGGATCGACCACGACGGGCATAGCCTCGATATAGCCGATCTTCTGGATGAAGCCGCGGATGTCCTGGTCTGCCATCTCGGCGCTGATCAGGTCATAGCCCAGCATGCAGCCGTAAATGGACATAGCGGTATGCAGCGGGTTCAGGCAGGTGCAGACCTTCATCTTCTCGATCTTGTCCACAGTCTCACGGCTGCAGTACAGCACGCCGCCCAGCTCCAGCGGGGGACGGCCGTTGGTATAGTTGTCCTCGATGCACAGGTACTGGGTCTCCTCTGCGTTGACAAAGGGAGCAGTAAAGGTGTGCTTCTCGGTCACGATGGTGTAGTTATCCTCAAAGCCGTCGTCGGCCAGCATCTGCTGGACCTTGGCATCGGGGCGCGGGGTGATCTTGTCGATCATGCTCCAGGGATAGCTGACCTTGGCGGGATCCTGCACATAAGCCAGGAACTCAGCCGGGACCAGACCCTGCTCCACCCACTTGGAAGCGTAAGCAAAGACAGCATCCTTGACCTTATCGCCGTTGTGAGAGCAGTTGTCCATGCTCTGCACGGTCAGGGGCAGGGCACCGGCCTTGAAGCGCTCGTACAGCAGTGCAGTGACCTTGCCCATTGCCAGCACGGGGGTCAGGCCGCGCTCCAGGTCAGCAGGAGCAACGCCGTAGCCCTTCTCGGTGATGGTGAAGGAAGCCATCTGCAGGCTGGGGTTCTGGAAGATCTCCACCAGACGTGCCCAGTCCTCGCCGAAGGAGTAGTCTGCCTTCAGGCTCTCGGTAACAGAAGCGATGACCTTCTTCTCAATGGTGCCGGTGGACTGCAGGCAGACCAGCAGGCTCAGGTTATCGTAGGGGCGGTAGGCCTTGTCGATGATCTCGTAGTCAAAGCTCTCGGCCACGATAACGCCGCGGTCGTACTTGCCGCTGTTCAGGGCCTCATTCAGGATAGCAGCGGGGAAAGCGCGGAAGATGTTGCCTGCGCCGAAGTGGATCCAGGTAGGCTCAGCGTGGGTCTTGGCCTTGACAGCCTCAATGTCAAACTGAGGCAGCTCGTAGCCCTTCTCTGCCCAATCAGCGGACAGAGCGCCGTTTTTGATATCAGAAAGCTTCATAACAGCTCACCTTTCTTTGTTTTAACCGATCAGTTCTTGCCTTCCAGACGGTCCAGGGTATCCCAGACGCCCAGCATATACTGCACACCCAGGGCACGGTCGTACTTGCCGTAACCGGGACGGCAGACGCCGGGGCCTTCCTCCCACAGCTGACGGCCGTGGTCGGGGCGGATGTAGCCCTCGTAGCCGCAGTCATGGTAGGCGCGCAGGATCTCGATGATGCCGGTCTCGCCGCAGCAGTCGCGGTGTGCAGCCTCAGAGAAGTCGCCGTTGGGGAAGTGGTGGATGTTGCGGATGTGAGCAAAAGCAATGCGGTCGCAGTGCTTGCGGACGATCTCCGCCACATTGTTGTTGGGGTTGGCGTTCAGGCTGCCGGAGCACAGGGTCAGGCAGTTGTACTCGTCGTCCACCATGTTCAGGAAGCGGTCGATGCTCTCGGCATCCACCAGCAGGCGGGGCAGGCCAAAGATATCCCAGGGGGGGTCATCCATGTGGATGGCCATCTTGATATCGCACTCACGGCAGGTGGGCATCAGAGCCTCCAGGAAGTACTTCAGGTTCTCCCACAGCTTCTCCTTAGTAACAGGGGCATAGGCCTTGAACAGCTCGTCCAGCTTGGCCATACGCTCCGGCTCCCAGCCGGGGAAGGTCATGTTGTACTTCTCGGTAAAGCTCATGATATACTCGGCCATGGCCTTGTAATCGTCCTGGATCATGTCCTTCTGATAGAACAGAGCCGTAGAGCCGTCGCCCACCGGGTGGAACAGATCGGTACGGGTCCAGTCAAAAATGGGCATGAAGTTGTAGCAGATGACCTTGACGCCAAACTTGGACAGGTTGCGGATGCACTGCTTGTAGTTCTCGATATATTTATCCCGGGTGGGCAGGCCGATCTTGATGTCATCGTGGACGTTGACCGACTCCACCACGTCCATGTCAAAGCCGTGGGCGTGGATCTGGTCGGCGACGGTCTGGATCTCGTCCACCTCCCACACCTCACCGGGCATCTTGTTGTGCAATGCCCAGACAATGCTGGTAACACCGGGGATCTGCTTGATGTCGCTGAGGCTGATGGGGTCATTGCCCTCGCCATACCAGCGCCAACCCATCTTCATAGGCATAATAGGGACCTCCTTAAATTCGGTTTGCTTTGCTTTGCGTCCGCCCCAAAGCGGAACGCTCCATCATCTCTATTCTAGTATATCAGTTCAAATTTGGCAATGGGCGTTTTGCTGTTTTTTGCCGCTTCTTCTTGTATACAATACACAAATCAGACAAAGACCCGGAAATAAATCCCCCGGACAAGAAAAACGGCCCCCGGTGTCTTTACACCAGAGGGCCGTTTGCAAGGGCAGATCATTGCGGCTGCGCCGACAGGGGGGATACCCTGATAAGGTCAGCCGTCGATAAAATAGTCCGGATGGATGCGCTGGGCTTCCGCCACCGATTGCTTGTAGCGGCCGAGATGCTCGCTGAGGGCATCGCTGAGCTGGGAAGAAGTGCCATGCAGCACAGCCTCCAGGATACGGGTGTGGGCGCCGCAGACCGATTTGTTTTCGTCCGTATGGAGACTGAAGATGCGCAGCCGTTCAATGTGCTGGAAGGTGGACAGCATATGGTCAAAATGCGCCTCCATGCCGCACAGCTCAAAGCTCTTGCGGTGGAACCGGTTGTCCAATGCCAGCATACGGGTGTTGCGCTCGGGGCTTTCGGGCTGCTGCTCCAGCAGGCGATACTCCTCGATATTGCGCCGGTAGTCCGCCTCCTGTGCATGGTTCAGCCTTCCGCGCAGGCGTTCCAGCATCTCTTTTTCCAGGGTAAAACGGGCGAACTGCTCCTGTTCCATAAGGTTCAGGTCGATGGGTGCTACATGGGTGCCGCTTTGGGGTTTGATGACCACCATATGGGCGATGTTCAGCATGATCAAAGCCTCCCGCATGGGGGTGCGGCTGATGCCCATCTGCAGGGCAAGCTCGCGATCATTGAGCGGGTCGCCGGGCTTAAGGTCCATAGTGATGATCCGCTGCCGTAGCATCTGATAAGCGGCTTCCCGTGCGCTCAGTTCTGCCATCCTGATCCCTCCTTGATCGTTTTTTATGGGCCGATATACATAAAATCATTTTATCAATATATCAAGCCAACTATCATTTTAACGGTCAGTCGGTGCTGTCGTCAATAGGAGAGATTGCTAATTTTTAGACAAGGTTTTTGTGGTTTTGCTCAAGTTTTTTCCATCTCCGGCGGAATACCGGCAGCCAGACCGCTGCCACAGCCAGCCCCATGACCACATCCACCACCGCATGCTGCTTGGTAAACAGGGTGGAAGCACAGATCGCAGCGGCCCATACCGCTGCAACCGGACGGATCCAGCGGTGACGGTATGCCAGTGAGCTGTACCACATGGCCAGTGCCATGCAGCCTGTGCTTTGACAGTGGATGGAGGGGCAGACATTGTTGGAGGAGTCCGCCGCCCAGAGCAGCCGCATCAGCCAAAGCGCCGGGTTGTCCCGCCCCAGCGTGGCGGGGTCCGGGCGGAGCTGCAGGCCGTTGGGGAACAGCATATAAAGGATAAGGCAGAGGCTCATACCAGAGAACATACTTAAACAGAGCCGGTCATAGCTGGGAGTATCGTTCCACCAAAGCAGTGCCAGCACCAACGCCAGAAGAACAAACCAGCTGCAATAGGGGAAAACGAACCATTCATTAAAAGGGATATAGTCGTCCAGTGGGCTATGGATGATGTATTTGGGGTCCTGCACCAAAGCATCCAGGGTGAAAAACCAGATCAAGTAGACAAACCAGTATGCCTGGTACCAAAGATGAGGCCGCAGACGCCCTTTTAGGGATTTGCCTTTCATTGTTTTTGGCGGCCCAGAGGGAGTGGGTCGTCCTGCTCCTTTCTTAATAATGGATTCCTATTCTAGCACGTTCAGTTGACTTGCGCAAACATCATTTCTATTATAAAATAAGAAGAGAGAGAAAAAACTATGGGGATGCTTGTACTTCTGCTATAAGCAGGACGCTCCGCTGGGCTAAAGGATGGCTGAGGGGGCGGCTCAACCCTCTCCGTCACGGCTTCGCCGTGCCACCTCTCCCGAAAGGGAGAGG
>UQGD01000041.1 GCA_900540455.1 uncultured Faecalibacterium sp. | reverse complement strand
CAAAGCCTCTCCCTTTCGGGAGAGGTGGCACGGCGAAGCCGTGACGGAGAGGGTCGCTTCCGGGGCGAAGCCGTGCCGGAGAGGGTGCCTCCCAACAGCAAAAAAGCCAGCTTGTGCCCTCCCCTTTTACGGGGCAGGCAAGCTGGCTTTCGTATTTTTATTCAGGGGCAGAGCTTACAGCTCGATCTTGCCAAAGCCCAGACCCTCAAAGTCGTCCACACGCTCGGTGCGCTTGGGTGCTACCGGCTCGGCGCTGGCGGCGTCCCGGGGGGCGTAGGTACGCTCCGGCACGCTGGAGGGACGAGGACCACGGCTGGGGCGGGAGCCGCGGTAACCGCCGCCGGAGCGGCGCTGGCCGTCGTTCTCGTACCGGCGGGAGTTTCCATTGCCACGGCGCTGGCCGCCGCCAGAACGGCGGGGACGGCGCTCTGCGCTGTCGTTCTGGGCAGCGGGGTCGGTGGAGTAGATCACCACACGGCGATCCCGGCCCTCGCCCTTGCTCTCACTGCGCACACCCTCCATGCTGCTGATGGCAGAATGGATGATCCGGCGCTCGTAGGGGTTCATGGGCTCCATTGCAAAGCTGCGGCCGGTGCGGCGCACCTTGGCGCCGATGCGCTGTGCCAGGGCGGTCAGGTCGCTTTCCCGCTTGCCGCGGTAGCCAGCCACATCCAGGCCCAGCTTGATATAATCGCCCTCCAGGCGGTTTGCCACCAGGCTGGCCAGGTAGGACAGGCTCTCCATGGTCTCGCCGCGGCGGCCGATCAGGGCGCCCAGCTTCTCACCATCCAGACAAATGATGGTGGCCTCCCCCTTCTGCACGGCGCTGAACTGCACGTCCTGCACGCCCATCTTCTCAATGACCTCTTTCAGATAGGCCACTGCAGCGGCCACCTTGGGGTTTGAGTCGATCTCGATGGGCTGTTCCTCCAGCTCCGCTTCCGGCTGGACTGCGGCCAGCTGCTCCGGCTCTTCCGGCTGTGCCTGGACTTCCGGCTCGGACTGCTCCGGCTGCGGCTCCACAGCGGCGACCGGCTCCTGGGGCAGCTGCTCTGCCTCCGGCTGGACGGGGGCGGCAGCAGGCTGCACCTCCACCTCCGGCACGGGTGCCAGGTCCGGCTCTTCCACCGACACCCGAACCTTTGCGGGGATCAGCTTCAAGCCCAGAAAACCAGTTTTCTGTGGCATTTCCAGCACTTCAAAGCTCACATTCAGCGCATCGGCCTCCACACCCAGCTGGGCGCAGGCTTTTGCACGAGCTTCCTCCACCGTTTTGCCGGTGGCTTCCAGGGTACGGATCATAGGGCTTAGTCCTCCTTTTTCTGTTCCAGCTCGGACAGCGGAACGGTGCGCTCGTCCTTGTACCGCTCAGCATCCAGCTGGCGGGCATACTCCAGACGGCGCTTGTTCATCTCGCTGGCAGAGATCTGTTTTTCCTCAACTTTGCCGGTCTTTTCGTCCTTGACCTGGATCGTGGTGCTCTTGACGCCGCGGCGCTCTTCCTTGCGGCGGGCAGCGATCTCGGCAGCCACCTGGGCCTTCATCTTATCAGGGTCATAGATCTTGCGCATCACCAGGCTCTGCACGGTCATGATGATGTTGGAGATCACGTAGTACAGGGAGAATGCGCAGGGCACGGTAAAGCAGAAGAACAGGTAGGTCAGGGGCATGATGTACATCATGATCTTCATGCTGCCCTGCATCTCCTGGCCGGAGGCCTTCATGCTGATGTGGGTGGAGATGAACATGGTAACGATCGCCAGGATGGGGAAGATCAGCAGGGGCAGGTTCTCTGCCTGGAAGCTCCACTGGGGCACCTGGGTCAGGTCGATGCCAAAGAAGTCCATGTGCTGGCCGAACTCAGCGATCTTGGCCAGCTGCTCTGCGGAGAATGCAGCAGAAACCGTGGACTCGCCTGCCAGCACCTGGGCAATGATGTTGGTGTCCCGGGTGACCATGGTAAAGCTGATGCCCAGGTTCGTCAGAGCGGCGCCGGCAGTCTCCAGCGCCTCGGCGCTGATCTGGAAGATGCGCTGCAGCGGGTGGTACACCACCTCGATAACGCCGAACATCACCAGGATGTTGACCAGCATGGGCATACAGCCGGAAGCGGGGCTGTAGCCGTAATCCCGCTGGAGCTTGAGCAGCTCTTCCTGCTGTTTTTCCGGCTTATCCTTGTACTTTTTCTGGATGTCCATGATCATGGGCTGGAAAGCGGACATCTTGGCCATGCTCTTCTGCTGGTTCAGCTGCAGGGGGATCTTGATGAGGTTGATCAGCAGCGTGAACAGAATGATGTCCCAGCCGTAGTTCGGGATCAGGTTGTAGATCCACTCCATGACGTAGCCCAAAGGCCAACCGAGGATGTATAAAGGGTTCATAGCTTCGTCCATTCTGCCCCGCCTGTGGCGCAGGGCTTTTGTATTTTTTATCGTAGGACGCGCGGCCCACAGTGCCGCGCGTCATGAGAGGCTGTATTGGTCCCCGGCCTGCCGGGGCGTTATTTTCCACCTTTTGCCCTGTGCCTTGTGGAAAACAGCCGGGACGGAGAGAGGCTTCTCTCCGGGCTGCGCCAGGCGCCAGGCGGGGGCACGGGGTCGTAGCCCCAGCGCCCCAGGGGGTTGCACCGGCCGACCCGCCAGATGGTCAGCAAAAGGCCCTTGATGCAGCCATGGGTCTGGATGGCCTGGATGCCGTAGCTGCTGCAGGTGGGCGAGAAGCGGCATTTGCGGCTGCCCAGCGCCGGGCTGATATACCGCTGATACAGTCGGATCAGCTGGCACAGCCCCTGCTGTGCGGCCTGCCGCAGGCGGGTGCGCTTCATTTCCGGTGCTTGGCCGGGGGGACCGTAGCCGGGGGCTTTGCGCCCGGGGCAAGGGCCTTGTCCGGCAGGCCCGCCTGGGCAAACAGCCGGGCCACTGCCCCGCTGAGCTGCCAGCTCTTCATCCGCGGGGTGGAGCTGCGGGCTACAAATACCAGATCGTACCCGCCGATGTTGTAATCCAGATGTTCATCAATGGCCGCTTTCATCACGCGGCGGGCGCGGTTGCGCTGTACGGCATGCCCCACCTTTTTGGTGGCGGTCAGCCCCACCCGGGTGCGGCGGCCCTTGGTCTTGAACACGTACAGGACCAGCGCAGGGTGTACATAGGATCGGCCGCGGGCATACACCCGGCCAAACTCACTGTTGCGTCGGAGCGGACGGTATCGCATCCCTTCGGCGCCTCCTTTCCCATAGCCTTTGGCGGGGCTTTGCCCCAAAAGGGCAGAACTGTCCCCTTTTCACCAATGCTCTTTCCAGTATATCAAAAATCAGCGTACTTTGAAAGTGCGTTCCGGCGTTTTTTTCGCCAATTCTTTTAAAGAAATTTCGGTCAATCTGCTCAAATGACAGCCGCGCACAGAATACATCTTTCCCACTTTTGCGGCAGACCTCTGCAAAAAGCGGCAGCATCTCCCCTGCCCGCCCCGCAGCCGCCCTGCGCCGTGCAATAAAATAAGACCGCCAAGCTCAATGTCGGCGGTCTTTTTGCGCATCATTTCCTGCGCTGCGCCCTGCGCCCAAAGCTGGTGCAGGATCAGACAGTCAGGCTCTTGCGGCCCTTTGCACGGCGGGCAGCGATGACCTTGCGGCCGTTCTTGGTGCTCATGCGGGTCAGGAAGCCGTGGACCTGCTTGCGCTGACGCTTCTTGGGCTGAAAGGTTCTCTTCATAGTGGTATCCTCCGTAAAAACTCGTCCCCTGTATGGGGTCTGCTTCTTTGAGTCCCAGATGGGGACAGGCTTGCAATTCAACAGTATATCGCATCAAATCCCATTCTGTCAAGCTCTTTTTTGCCTTTTGGTCAACTTTTGCCCAAACTTTTATGTGAAAAGGTTTTCCACTTTTTCACCCATTCCCGGTGGAAAACTGTTTTAACCCCACATCTTGTGCCCATACTTTGCCCAGAACACAAGAGCGATGCAGCGGCTAAATTTATGTATATTAAATTACTTTATAGTAATATAGACGCACAGCGGTTTTTGTGGTATACTTACGGAGTATCAGCATGATTGTTGAAAACTTCGACCGATCTAATGGAGTGGATGTTTTATGGATTCTTTCAAGGACGTTTTAGAGGCTGCCCAGAGCTACTGCAAAGCGCAGATGGCCGAGCCGACGTATAACCTGTACATCGACGGGCTCGAGCCGATCAGCTTTGAGGATTCGAGCCACATCACCCTGTCGGTGCGCAACGACTTTATCTGCAAGATCGTTACCGACCGCTACCTGGGCCTGCTGAAGGAGGCGTTCAAGGCCGTATTGGGCTTTGACGTGGATATTACCCTGGTGGTGCCCAGCACCCCGCCCCACGAGGTGCTGCTGTCCCAGCAGTACGAGGCCAACCCCTCCTCCCCCCAGGGCAATTACGAGTTCACTTTCGAGAACTTCATCAAAGGCCCGTCCAACCAGTTTGCCTTTGCGGCAGCCCAGGCTGTGGCGGCCAACCCTTCCGGAGCCTATAACCCCCTGTTCATCTACGGCGGGTCCGGCCTGGGCAAGACCCACCTGCTGACCGCGATCCAGACCGAGATCAAGCGCACCCATCCGGACTTTGTCATCATGTACGTCACCTGCGAGCAGTTCACCAACGAGCTGATCGCCGCCATCCGGGCGGGCAGCACCGAGGACTTCCGCATGAAATACCGGGCCGCCGACCTGCTGCTGGTGGACGATATCCAGTTCATCGCCGGCAAGGAGTCCACCCAGGAGGAGTTCTTCCACACCTTCAACTCCCTGCACGACGTACACAAGCAGATCGTCATCGCCTCCGATCGCCCGGCCAAGGAGATCAAGAGCCTGGAAGAGCGGCTGCGCACCCGTTTTGAGTGGGGCCTGACCGCCGACGTGCAGCCGCCGGACTTTGAGACCCGGGTGGCCATCGTCAAGCGCAAGGCAGAGCTTCTGCATCTGGACCTGCCGGAGGATGTGGCAGAGTTCATTGCCAACCACCTGAAAAACAACATCCGCCAGCTGGAGGGCGCCGTCAAAAAGCTGAACGCCTATTATATGCTGGAGGGCATCCAGCCGGTGATCAGCGTGGCCCAGAACGCCATCAAGGACATCCTGAACGAGACCCAGCCGGTGCCTGTGACCATCGAGAAGATCGTGGGCGAAGTCTCCCGCACCTTCAACGTCTCCCCGGCCGATATCCGGGGCACCAAGCGCAACGCCGGCGTAGCCGCTGCCCGTCGGGTGGCCATCTACATCCTGCGGGAGGTCACCGGCATGAGCATGGAGGAGATCGGACGGGAATTTTCCGGACGGGACCACTCCACCATCGTTTACTCCCTCAAGACCATTGAGCGGGACATGAAAAACGACCAGCACCTGCGGGAGACGGTCAGCGACATCATCAAGAATGTCCGGGCCTGATGCGCCTTTTCACGCCCTGATTTTCCACCCCAGGCCCAAAATATGGGGAGAAAAAGGCCGCAAACCCCGATTTTTGTCCAAGATATTGTGGTGAAAAGCAGAAGCTTTCCACTCTTTCCACCAAGTTTTCAACATTCAACTTCTGTTTTGCACATGCCGCGTGGAAAAAAAGCGCACACACCCCCTTTCCACAACTCTTCCACAGCGCCATCCCCAAAACAGAGACCCCAAAAAATCCGCATGGCGGCTAAGCGAAGGCGAGTTTTCAACACCCTCCCCAGCCCCTACTACTGTTACTACAACAAGTACAATAAGACACAGGGCAAAAAGCCCTGCATCCAGCAGCAAACGATGCAGACTCTTTGAGGAAAAGAATTAAGCAGCCTTCCGGCAGCGGACTGCGGACCGAAAGCGGCCAAAGATCCGGCAGAAAAGAGCAAAAAGTTGACCCGCCTCCGTGTGTGCGGTTTTGCCAGTTGTGCCGGGGAAACAGCGGGCGCAGCCCGGACAGAAGCCCCCTCCCCCGGCCGCGCGGGACCCGGAGCGGCCCTTCCCCGCTGCGGTCCGGCAGCGGAGCCTCCCGCCGAGCGCTGCCAGCGAACGCTGCGTGGCCCATCCCGAGCCGCCCAGGAGCGCAGAAACCGTTCTGGATGATCCATGAAAATTGGAAATTGTCCGGCGGCGGCTGGAAAATGCGGCCAGCAAAAATGGAAATTCGGCCGGGGCTTTCTGCCAATTTCCAGCCCGGCAGCAGACACCGGAAACACCCCCGAAAGCTGCCCGCAGGACGGGAAAAAAGGCCCTTCTGTTGTGTGTATAAATATTCAAAATATTGTGAATACAGGTGCGGGGCGCCGCAGGCCGTCCGGCGGAAGCCCCCGCGAAAAAAGGAACAAACTCTCGATAAAAAGGAGATAGACCACTTTGAATATCATTTGTGATAAGACTCTGCTGTCTGCCGCCATCGACGGTGTGTCCAAGGCGGTGACCCTGCGCTCTACCATTCCGGTGCTGGAGGGTATCCTGCTGAAGGCCGAGGGCTTCCAGCTGACCTTGACCGGCTATGACCTGGAAATGGGCATCGTTACCACCATCGAAGCCAACGTAAAGGAACCGGGCGAGATCGTGCTGAACGCCAAGCTGCTGAGCAGCATGGTGAGCCGGATGCCGGCGGGCCAGATCTCCATCGTGTCCACCGACAGCGGCAAGACCAAGATCGAGAGCGGCGTGGCGCAGTTCGAGATCCAGTCCCTGCCGGCGGCGGATTTCCCGGATCTGCCCAACACCGGCGCAGACGAGACCCTGACCTTGCCGACCGGGGTGTTCCGGGATATGATCGACCGCACCCTGTATGCAGTGAGCCAGGACGAGAAAAAGCCCGCTCACACCGGTGAGCTGTTTGAGATCGAGCCGGACAAACTGACCCTCGTGGCCCTGGATGGCTACCGGCTGGCCATCGTGGAGCGGCCGGTGCAGGCGGTGAAGGATATCCGCATCATCGTGCCCAGCAAGACCATGACCGAGGTGAGCCACCTGCTGCCCAACGACGATCAGGAGCTGGTGCACATCTGCGCCAACCGCCGGTATGTGGTGTTCATGACCGGCGGATACACCATCATGAGCCGCTTGATCGAGGGCGAGTTTTTGAACTACCGCAACGTGATCCCGGAGGGCAGCCGCACCCGGGTGACCCTGGATGTCAAGGAGTTTGTGGAGACCATCGAGCGCGCCTCCCTCATCATCACCGAGCGGCTGAAAAACCCGCTGCGGATCAGCTTTTCCGGCGGCCGGGTGGTGGTGCGCTGCCAGACCAACCTTGGCCGGGTGGTGGACGAGTTCGGCGCCCAGTGCGAGGGCGAGGAAGTGGAGATCGGCTTTAATAACCGGTATCTGCTGGATGCGCTGCGCAATGCCCGCACCGACCAGGTACGCATGGAGCTGAGCGGCCCTTTGAGCCCGGTCAAGGTGCTGCCCGCAGAGGGACAGGACTTTTTGTACCTGGTGCTGCCGGTACGGTTCAAGAACGATTAAGGGGGAACTTTGATGCAGAAGATTTTGATCCATACGCCCTTTATCAAGCTGGATGCCCTGCTGAAATACGCCGGGCTGTGTGAGACCGGGGGCGAAGCCAAGGAGCGTGTGCAGGCCGGGGATGTGCTGGTAAACGGCCAGGTCTGCCAGATGCGTGGCAAAAAATGCCTGCCCGGGGATGTGATCACCCTGGACGGCCAGTCGGTCGAGATCGGCCAGGGCCGCTGATCCATGCGTCTGGAGTGGCTGGAGGTAGAAAACTACCGCAACATTGCCCACGCCCAGCTGGACCCTGGCGATGAGCTGACCGTCCTGTGCGGTGACAACGGCCAGGGCAAGACCAACCTTCTGGAAGCCATCTGGCTGCTGACCGGGGGCAAGAGCTTCCGGGGCGGCAAGGACGCAGAGCTGGTGCGCCGGGGGCAGCCCTTTGCGGTGCTCTCGGCCCGGACCCGGGCGGAGGATGCCCAGGAGGACAAACAGGTCCGGCTGACGGTGGGTCTGCCGGGCACCCAGCGCCCGGGTCGGTATGCCTCGCTGGGGGCATCTGCGCCCAGACGGGCGGCGGCGCTGGCCGGCAGCTTTCCGGCTGTGGTGTTCGACCCTGGACATCTGAGCCTGGTAAAAGGCGCACCGGAAGGGCGCAGACGCTTTTTGGATGGGGCGCTGTGCCAGATGTACCCCGGGTATCTGGCGGTATACCGGCGGTATGTCCGGACGCTGCAGCAGAAAAATGCGCTGCTGCGCCGCACTGCGGCCCCCCGGCCCTATGCCGAGACGGCGGCGCTTTTGGAGGTGCTGAACCGGGAGCTGGCGGCCCAGGGCGAGCTGGTGCAGCAGCGCAGGCGGGCCTACCTGGAACTGCTGGGGCCGCTGGCCTGCGGCTACTATGCTGAGCTGAGCCGCGGGGCTGAAAAACTGGAGATCCGCTATGCCGCCCGGTTTGAACCCGGCGCATTGGGGGCGCTTTTGCAGGCCCGCCAGCAGGAAGAGCTGCGGGCCGGGCAGAGCCTGTACGGCCCCCACCGGGAGGATCTGGAGCTGCTTTTGGATGGACAGAGCGCCCGGGTCTACGCCAGCCAGGGCCAGCAGCGCAGCGTGGCTTTGAGCCTGAAATTGGCCGAGGCAGCCGCTGCCGCCCAGATCACGGGGGAACAGCCGGTGATGCTGCTGGACGATGTGCTCAGCGAGCTGGACGACCACCGGCAGCAGTATCTGCTGACCCGGATGCGGGAGAAACAGACCTTTGTGACCAGCTGCGACGGCTCCAGCTTCCAGAAAGCCAAGGGCCGGGTGTACCGGGTCCGGGGCGGTGTGCTGGAGGCGCTGTAAGGCAGCGTCTGCGCCAAGGAGGGAGAACGGTGTATCTGTATCTGGGCCGGGGCTATGTGCTCCATGAGCGGGACCTGATCGGCATCTTCAACCTGGAGACCACCACCATCTCCCCCCGGGGACGGGAGTTTTTGGACTATGCCCAAAAAAACGGTGCGGTGGTGAGCCTGTCGGATGAGCTGCCCCAAAGCTATGTGCTGGCGGACAGCCCGGTGGATACGGTGTACCTGTCCGAGCTGTCCCCTGCGGCGCTGCGCAAGCGGGCGCAGAAAAAAGCATGGGAGGAGTGAACACACCCTCCCTCTCCTGAAAAAAATATACACAGAAACGCCAAAACAGCGGAAAAAGGATGCACTGGTATCCGATATGCCGCTTTGCTATAATCAGAGACGAAAACCGAACAAGCAAAAGGGAGAATGGATATGGCAGAAGAGATCATTACTGCGACCAATGCCGATACCGCTACCGACCACGAGTACAACGCCAGCGAGATCCAGGTGCTGAAAGGCCTGGAGGCGGTGCGCAAGCGGCCGGGTATGTATATCGGCTCCACCGGCGAGCGGGGCCTGCACCATCTGGTGTACGAGATCGTGGACAACGCCATCGACGAGGCGCTGGCCGGTTACTGTGACCATATTGAGGTCAAGATCCTGGAAGGCGATCTGATCCAGGTGACCGACAACGGCCGTGGCATCCCGGTGGATATCCAGGCCGACACCGGCCTGCCGGCAGTGACGGTGGTGTACACCATCCTGCACGCAGGCGGCAAGTTTGGCGGTGAGAACTCCGGCTACAAGGTGGCCGGCGGCCTGCACGGCGTGGGCGCTTCGGTGGTAAACGCCTGCTCGGAGTGGCTCACCGTCCAGGTGCGCCGGGACGGCCACGAGTACCAGCAGACCTTCCGCCGCGGCGAGCCGGACGGCCCGCTGCAGATCATCCGGGATGTGGCGGAAGGCGATACCGGCACCCGGGTCACCTTCAAGCCGGACCCGGAGATGTTCAAGGAGACCACCCATTTCGACTTTGACACCCTGGAAAAGCGCCTGCGGGAAGAGAGCTTCCTGAATGCGGGCCTGCGCATCACCCTGCGGGATGAGCGGGAGCTGTATGCCCCCATGCTGGAGGACGGCCAGCAGGCCGAGCCGGATTACCGCACCGAGACCATGTGCTACGAGGGCGGCATCCGCAGCTTTGTCTCCTACCTGGGCGAAAAGCGCAAGCTGGACGTGCTGCACCCCAATGTGATCTACCTGCAGGGCCAGACCGAGCGCGGCGTAGCAGAGGTGGCGCTGCAGTATACCTCCAGCTACAACGAGCTGCTGCTGAGCTTTGCCAACAACGTCAATACCCCGGACGGCGGCACCCACGAGGAGGGCTTCAAGACCAGCCTGACCCGTGTATTCAACGATTACGGCCGCAGCCACGGCCTGCTGAAGGAAAAGGACGAGAACCTCTCCGGCTCGGACGTGCGGGAGGGCCTGATCTGCGTCATCTCGGTCAAGCTGCAGGAGGCAGAGTTTGAGGGCCAGACCAAGGCAAAGCTGGGCAATACCGAGGTGCGCACCCTGGTCTCCGGCATGGTGTACGAGAAGCTGACCGAGTTCTTTGAGGAGAACCCGGCGGTGGCCAAGGCGATCTTTGAAAAGGCCACCCAGGCCGCCCGTGCCCGTGCCGCCGCCAAAAAAGCCCGGGAACTGGTGCGCCGCAAGAGCGTGCTGGAAAACAGCCGGATGCCGGGCAAGCTGGCAGACTGCCGGGAGAACGACCCCTCCCGCACCGAGATCTTCATCGTCGAGGGCGACTCTGCAGGCGGCTCGGCCAAGATGGGCCGGGACTCGGCTATCCAGGCCATCCTGCCTTTGTGGGGCAAGATGCTGAACGTGGAAAAAGCCCGGGCAGACCGCATCTACGGCAACGACAAGCTGATGCCGGTGGTGCTGGCTTTGGGCTGCGGCATCGGCGAGGAGTTCGATATCTCCAAGCTGCGGTACGACAAGGTGTTCATCATGGCGGATGCGGACGTGGACGGCTCCCACATCTGCACCCTGATGCTGACCTTCTTCTTCCGGTATATGCGGCCGCTGATCGAGCAGGGCCATGTGTATGTGGCCCAGCCGCCGCTGTTCAAGCTGCAGAAGGGCCAGACCGTGAAATATGCCTATAACGAGGCGGAGATGGCGGTGCTGTCCCAGGAGATGCCGGGGGCAAAGATCAGCCGCTATAAGGGCCTGGGCGAGATGAACCCCGACCAGCTGTGGGAGACCACCATGAACCCGGACAACCGGGTCATCGTGCAGATCACCATCGACGACGCAGAAAAGGCGGACGAAGCCTTTACCATCCTGATGGGCGACCAGGTGGAGCCCCGCCGCCGCTTTATTGAGGAGAACGCCCAGTACGCAAAGCTGGATGTGTGATGGGGAGCGCTGCTTCCCGCCCCAAACGACCAACCGTGACCCAGGCGTTAGCCTCAACAGATAAACGGAGGAACAAATGGAAGAAGATTATGTGATGATACCGGGCAGCGGTACCAAAAAGATCATCCGGGACGTCAAAAAGGAGATCGAGACCGCCTTTTTGGATTACTCCATGTCGGTGATCGTGGCCCGTGCGCTGCCGGATGTGCGGGACGGCCTGAAGCCGGTGCACCGCCGCATTTTGTACACCATGCATGAGCGCGGCAACGACCCCAGCCATGCATACCGCAAGTCCGCCGATACGGTGGGTGCGGTGCTGGGCTCCTACCACCCCCACGGCGACAGCTCGGTCTATGATGCCATGGTGCGTCTGGCCCAGGATTTCTCGCTGCGGTACCCGCTGGTGGACGGCCAGGGCAACTTTGGTTCGGTGGACGGCGACCCCCCTGCTGCCTACCGTTACACCGAGGCCCGCATGAGCAAGATGGCCGTGGAGATGCTGACCGACATCGACAAGGACACCATCAACTGGGACCCCAACTTTGACGAGACCAAAAAAGAGCCCAGCGTTCTGCCCAGCCGCTTCCCCAACCTGCTGGTGAACGGCAGCCAGGGCATTGCGGTGGGCATGGCCACCAACATCCCGCCCCACAACCTGGGCGAGGTGATCGACGGCTGTGTTGCTTACATCGAGGACCCGGACATCGACCTGCCGGGCCTGATGGAGCACATCAAGGGACCGGACTTCCCCACGGCGGGCATCATCATGGGCCGCAGCGGCATCCGCGCAGCCTACGCCACCGGCCGGGGCAAGATCACCCTGCGGGGCCGGGCCAGCATCGAGCAGACCAAGAACGGCCGCACCCAGATCATCATTACCGAGATCCCCTATATGGTCAACAAGGCCCGCCTGATCGAGAGCATGGCGGACCTGGTGAAGGATAAACGGGTGGAAGGCATCACCGGCCTGAACGATGAGAGCAACCGCAAGGGGATGCGCATCGTGGTGGACCTGCGCAAGGACGCCAACGCACAGGTGATCCTGAACCAGCTGTACCAGTACACCCAGCTGCAGGATACGGTGGGTGTCATCATGCTGGCGCTGGACCACAAGATCCCCAAGATTCTGACCCTGAAACAGATGATCCAGAAGTATGTGGAGTTTCAGGATGAAGTGGTGCGCCGCCGTACACAGTACGACCTGAAAAAGGCCGAGGAGCGGGCCCACATCCTGGAGGGCCTGAAAAAAGCCACCGATATCGTGGATGAGCTGATCGCAACCATCCGGGCCTGCAAGGGCGGTATGGCAGAGGCCAAGGCCGCTATCATCGAGCGGTTTGGTTTTGACGAGATCCAGGCAGACGCCATCGTCAAATTGCAGCTGGGCCGTCTGGCCGGGCTGGAGATCCTGAAGATCGAGGAAGAGCTGGCCGGCCTGCAGGCCAAGATCCAGGAGTGGAAGGACATCCTGGCCGATGATGCCCGTGTGCTGGAGATCGTCAAGGCTGAGCTGCTGGAGATGAAGCAGCGCTTTGGCGACGAGCGCCGCACGCAGATCGAGTCGGTGGACGGCGAGGTGGATATCGAGGACCTGATCGCCGAGGAGCAGTGCGTGTATACCCTGACCGAGGCCGGCTACATCAAGCGTCAGCTGATGGATACCTACCAGGCCCAGCGCCGGGGCGGACGGGGCATCTCCGGCATGACCCGCAAGGAAGAGGATATCGTGCAGGAGATGTTCGTGGGCTCCACCCATGATTATGTGCTGTTCGTTACCAGCCTGGGCCGTGTGTTCCGGCTCAAGGGCTACACCATCGCAGAGTCCAGCCGCACCAGCAAGGGCACCAACATCGTGAACCTGCTGCAGCTGGCAGAGGGCGAAAAGGTGACCAACATGATCTGCCGTCCCCGGGATGCAGAGCAGGGCTTTGTGACCATGGTGACCAAGCAGGGTCTGATCAAGCGCACCCCGCTGGAGCAGTACGCCAATATGCGCAAGACCGGTCTGATCGGCATTGTGCTGAACGAGGGCGACGCCCTGGCCTGGACCCGCCTGACCACCGGCGATGACACCCTGATCGTGGCCACCCGCAACGGCCAGGCGATCCGCTTCCACGAGGCAGAGGCACGGCCCATGGGCCGCACCAGCCACGGTGTCCGGGCCATCCGCCTGGAGGAGGGCGACGAAGTGGTAGGCGTGTGCATCTGCCGCGAGGGTGCTACCGTGCTGACCGTGACCGAAAACGGCAAGGGCCGCCGGTCGGAGACCGACACCTACCGCATCACCGCCCGCGGCGGCAAGGGCATCCGCAACTATGACTCCGCCAAGGACAAGGTAGCTGCGGTGAAGATCGTGGACGAGACCGACGACATCCTGCTGGGCAGTCAGGAAGGCGTGATCATCCGGCTGCACGCGGCGGATATCACCTTGCAGAGCCGCTATGGCTCCGGTGTCCGGGTCATGCGCCTGGGCGAGGGCGATAAGGTGATGGTGCTGGCCCGCACCGAGCACGACGACGAGGCACAGGCCGAGACGGTGGAGCAGGATGCAGACGCCGCAGAGCCGACTGCGGAGGAGCTGGCTGCGATGGAGGCTGCGGACGAAGCCGCCGCAGCAGAACCCGCCGCCCCGGACGCAGAGGAATAAGAGCACAAACTCCAAGAGAAATAAAACGAGAAACCCCAGGGCCTTTGAAAGGTCCTGGGGTTTCTTGCAGGGACGAACCCTCTCAGTCGCCTGCGGGGAGAGGGATGCTTTCGGGACGAACCCCTTCCGTCATTTCGCTTTGCGAAATGCCACCTCCCCCGAAGGTGGAGGCCTTGGCAAAGAGGGCAGGTCTCGTCCTTATTCGTCAACGGCAGGAAGAAGTCTGCCGTTAAGCTGCAAACTTTTCGCCTCTGCCAAAGCCTCTCCCTTTCGGGAGAGGTGGCACGGCGAAGGTCGTTTCCAAAACTCCCTCTCGCAGTCTGCAGCAGGAAGCAGCTGCCCGGTGCATCGTACCCCTTGCAAACACAAAAAGCCCGCCGGAGAGTTCTCCAGCGGGCTTTTGATGGGTCATGCGGGGTGGCTGCTTTGTCTGCGGCGCAGCAGTGTCTTACGCCTGCTCGCCCTGGTCCTGGATGGTGGAACGCTCGATCACCCAGTCTGCCGCACGGCGGATGCCCTCGGTACGGCGCATGGCCTCCAGGTTCAAACCTTCCTTGACCTCTTCCAGAGTCTTTTTGGCCTGCTCAGCCCGCTGGGTCAGGGTCTGGTCCATCTCTGCATCGGTGGGCAGCAGACCCTCGTCCTGGGCGATCTGCAGCAGTGCCATCCGGGCGCGGGTGTTCTTCTCCGCAGCGGAGCGGACCGCTGCGGTAAAGCTCTCACGGGTCTGGTGGGTCTGGCTGAGGTACCGCTCCAGCGAGGTGCGCTGCATCTGCAGCTGCTGCTGGAACTGGGCCATCTCACGCTGGTAGGCGCTCTCTACCAGGACGCTGGGCAGCTCGCCCTCTGCGGCGGCAGCCAGCTGGGTCAGGATCTGGTCCTTGGCCCGGTTCATGGCAGCGTTGTGGCGTGCATCAAAGATCTGGCTGCGGATCTGTGCCCGGAACTCCTCCATGGTATCCACCTGGGCCACCTTCTTGGCAAAATCGCTGTTCAAGGCGGGCAGCTGCCGTACACAGACGTCGTGCAGGGTGATGTGGAATACGGCGTCCTTGCCGGCCAGGTCCTTGACACCGTACTGGGCGGGGAAGGTGACCTGGATGTCAAACTCCTCCCCTGCTTTGTGGCCCAGGATGCCGTCCTCAAAACCGGGGATCATCCGGCCGCTGCCCAGCTGCAAAGCCTGGTCCTTGGCGGTGCCGCCTGCAAAGGCTTTGCCGTCGATAAAGCCCTCGTAGTCGATGTGGACGGTGTTGCCCTTTACGGCCGGGCCCTTGTGGGGCACCAGCTGTGCAGCGGCAGCGCGGCGGCGCTCCAAAACGCCGTCGATCTCCTTGTCGGTGACAGCGGGGGTCAGGCATACGGCGCTGAAGCCGGTGCGCTGGCCCAAGGTCAGCTCCGGCTGCAGGGCGGTGATGGCGGTGGCTACAAAGCCCTCGTCCTTTTTGACGCTTACCAGGTCGTAGGCGGGCTCGTCCACAGCGTGGAAGCCGTGCTCCTCCATGGCAGCCTGGTACAGGGCGGGCACATCCTGGTCCATCAGGTCGTTGATGGCGTCATACCAGAAGGTGTGCTCTCCGCGGTCAGCTTCGATCTGGGCCCGGTCGGCTTCGCCCTTGGCAAAGCCTTTTATCGTATAGGAGGCGCGGGTGCGCTCGTACACCGCATTGGATGCGGCTTCCAGCTCCTCAGCCGTGGCGCTAAAGGTCATTTTGCAGACACTCTTTTCGGGAGTTTCCACACTTACCAGTTTCATAGGATTACCCTCCGTGTCGCCCCCAAGGGCGTGATTTTTTAAGGATTAGTCCGGCAAAAGGGCCAAAAACCCTCTTTCTGCGGTGCTAATACTGTTATTATATCACAGTTGATACAGAAACGGTATAACAAAAACACAAAAAGTCTGCGCCTTTCCATGGTTCCGGAAAAAAAGAAGAAAAATAATTGCAAAAAAGTGTTGACAAAGTTCCGAACCGGTGCTATAATACATCATGTTCCGAGCACGGAGCACATGCGTTGGTAGCTCAGCTGGATAGAGTGACTGACTACGAATCAGTAGGCCGGGGGTTCGAGTCCCTTCCATCGCACCAAGAAAGACCAGAACACATTGTGTTCTGGTCTTTCTTTTTTGTGCGTGGAAGGGACTCGAACAGCACGGCCGAGCCGCAGGCGAGGCAAACAACAGCCCGGTGGGCTGTTGTTTAGTGCGCGGGGATCACCGTCTGGGAATGTCTGTCGTGGAGCCGGAACTGTGTTCTGGTCTTTCTTTTTTGTGCGTGGAAGGGACTCGAACAGCACGGCCGAG
>UQGD01000040.1 GCA_900540455.1 uncultured Faecalibacterium sp. | reverse complement strand
CCTCTCCGTCACGGCTTCGCCGTGCCACCTCCCCCGAAGGTGGAGGCTTTGGCAAAGGCGAGAAGTTTATGGGTTTATCAGCTGACTTCTTCTGCCGTTGACCGGTGTGGACGAAACTTGCTGGTTCTGCCAAGGGCTCTCCCCCTCGGGAGAGCTGTCGCCGCAGGCGACTGAGAGGGTTCGTTCCGGTATCCCCCTCCACCACAGCGGAATCCATACAGACACGCCTTGCCCTCTGTGCAGGGCGGTATTTTTATGTTACAATGATTTCATCTGAAAATCGCAAGGAGAACACACCCATGCATCATTCCGTTGCCCCCATGGAGGGGCTGACCGACCGGGTCTGGCGGCAGGCCCACTGGCAATGGTTTGGCGACGCCGGTGCCCCAGACCGCTACTACGCCCCTTTTCTCTCCCCGCCGGAAAACCGGGTGCTGATCCCCCGAAAAATGGCCGAGCTGGAGCCTGCACAAAATCCGCCTGTACCGCTGATCCCGCAGCTGCTGGCCAAGGACGGGGCGCTGGCCGCCTGGATGATCGGCCAGCTGCGCGCCATGGGCTACACCGAAGTAAACCTGAACCTGGGCTGCCCCTCCGGCACTGTCACCGCCAAGGGCAAGGGCGCCGGGATGCTGCGCAGCCCGGATACACTGGACCGCTTTTTGTACGAAGTGTTTGAGGGGGCCGGGGGGCCGATCTCGGTCAAGACCCGGCTAGGGGTCCGATCGGCCAGCGAATTTGAGGAGATCCTGGAGGTTTATGCCCGCTACCCGATCTGTGAGCTGACCATCCACCCGCGGGTGATGCAGCAGCTCTACCGCGGTCAGGCAGACCGGGAAGCGTTTGCCCGGTATCTGCCCCAATGCGCCGCCCCGGTCTGCTACAACGGCGACATCACCGACCCGGCAGACCTGGCTGGGGTAGAGGACCGCTTCCCCGCCATATCCGGCATCATGGTGGGCCGGGCGCTGGTGGCCGACCCCGCCCTGCTGCGCCGCGCAGCCGGCGGTCCCGCCATGACCAAGGCAGAGCTGCGGGGCTATCTGGAACAGCTGTATCAAGGCTATACCCAGCTGTTTGGCAGCGCAGGCTGTGCCGTAAGCCGGATGAAAGCCCACTGGCACTACCTTGCCCCCCGCTTTGCCGGTTCCGACCGGCTGGAAAAGCAGCTGCGCAAGGCCCGTGAGCCATGGGAATACCAGGTGATCGTCGATCAATTCTTTACGCTGGAGCTTCTGCCGTAAAAATAAAAACCCGGCGGAACACCCGCCGGGCTGGGACATCAGATATCCAGATAGCTGCGCAGCATCGCCTGCAGCAGGTCATCACGATCCACCTTGCGGATCAGGGCGCGCGCCCCCTTATAGGTCGTGATATAGGTGGGGTCTTCTGAGAGGATATAGCCCACCAGCTGGTTGACCGGGTTGTACCCCTTCTCTTTCAGTGCATCGTAGACCTGCTGCACCACAGCGTGGATCTCGCTGTCCTTTTTATCATGGATCGAAAAGATCGCCGTTGCATCACCCATGCGGCACACCCCCTTTTTACTGATGCTATTGTACACGAATTGCGCTCAAACTTCAAGATTGACAAATGCAATTTACACACATTTCCTAAAAAAGCACATTCCTGCGCAGGGCTGTCCCACGCCCCGCAGATACAGACAGGAGGCGGCAGCGGATGCTGTACGGAATAGGCTGTGATCTGTGTCAGATCGACCGGGTCCAAAAACTGCTGGCCGGGCCCCACGGGCCGGCCTTTGTCCGGCGGGTGTTCGGCCCGGAGGAACAAGCGGCTCTGGAACTTACCCTGCCCCTGCCGCCCGGCCGGGCTGGGCAGCGGCTGGCTGGGCGGGCGGCCGCAAACTTTGCCGCCAAAGAAGCCTTTTTGAAAGCTGCGGGCACCGGGCTTTCCGGTCCTTTTGCCCTGCGGGAGATCCAGGCTCTGCGTCTGCCCAGCGGCCAGCCGGAATACCAGTTCTGCGGCGGCAGCGCCCAATGGATGACCCAGCACCAGCTGCAGGCCCGGCTGTCCCTGAGTCATGACGGCGGGATGGCTCTGGCTTTCTGCACCCTGGAGCCCTGCGGGGAAACCTGCCCCGCCCCGCCGCATACAATAAAGGGTAACATCTGACTGCGCTCCGCCGTGCATAAGGCCCCCCTTGCAGACCCATACTACCACCAGACAAGGGCCGCGCCCGCTGCCCAACATAGCGGACGCGCCACCCCCAAAAACAAGGAGGGAGCTTTTGTATGGAGGTACACAGAGGCGAGGTTTTTTACGCAGATCTATCCCCGGTGGTGGGGTCGGAACAAGGCGGCGTGCGGCCGGTGCTGATCGTACAGAACGAGATCGGCAACCGGCACAGCCCCACGGTGATCGCCGCAGCCATTACATCCCGGCTGGATAAACACCGCCTGCCCACCCACATCAACATCCGCGCTGCGGACACTGGTCTTGCCAAGGACAGCGTCGTCCTGCTGGAGCAGATCCGCACCCTGGATAAGCACCGTCTGCGGGAACGTGCCGGGCAGATCACCCCGGAAGATCAAAAACGGGTGGACCAGGCTTTGGATGTGAGCTTAGGGCTGGGCAGTTTTGGCTGACAGCCCCTCCAAACGCAAAACAGGCTCCCTTGCTTTTTGGGCAAGGGAGCCTGCTTTTTTGCGCTTTTATTCTTTGCCGGACATTTTAACCCGGATCGCCTCCAGGGTCTGCTCGCTGAGGATATGCTCTGCCCGGCAGGCATCCTCGGCAGCGGTCTGCACATCCACGCCCAGCTGAACAAAGAACTGCTCCAGCAGACGATGGCGGCTGTAGATCCGCTCGGCGATCTCTCGACCCGGCGGCAGCAAGGTCAGGCTGCCCTCTCCATCCACAGAGATATAGCCGTTTTCCCGCAGCTTTTTCATTGCGATGCTGACACTGGCTTTTGTAAAGCCCAACTCATTTACCACGTCGATGGAGCGCACCTTGCCCATCCGCTGGGTCAGCATCAGGATCGTTTCAAGATAGTCCTCGGCAGACTGGTGGATCTGCATGGTCGTCTCAACCTCCTGCATCGCCCGTATCCTTGCAGCCCACCGGGTCTGCAAAGGGCGTTTGTTCCCGGCGCTGCCGGTTAGTATAAGAATACCACATTCAGCAGGGGGATGCAAGGGTGGGGGCCTTTGCTGTGCTGTCCGTTCCTCTGTCTGTCAAGGACTTTCTCTACAAAAGACTTTCCCCAGTTGGGGAAGATGTTGCTATTAGGTGGTAAAAAGGGAAACAAACTCTCGCCGCAGGCGACTGAAAGGGTCTCTCTTAAAAGATATCACTTTCCGAGCGGGATCGTCCTGGAAGTGTCTCTCACTATACATCGTTCACCTTGTCAATGGGATTATTTCCACAGGAAATTCTCCACAGCGTTGGCATAGATCAACTGCCAGCATTCCCAATCGTGTGCCGCAGGAACCTGAAGGTATGTATAGTCAAAACCCAGCTGGGTCAGATTTTCTCCAAATGTCTTGACCGGAGCCTGACCAAAGTCCCAGCTGCCCGCCGCCAGCATGATGTGAGGTTTTGTGCTCAAGGCAGACAATCTATCTCGCACTGTTTGCGCTGTGATTCCCTCAACGCCGCCATAGGAGCCTTCGGTGTTTGCATAGCTCCAGATCCCGTAATAATCAAACAATTCCGGGTGCTGCATCAGCATATTGCTTGTGGTGGATCCTCCCATAGATAAACCGGCGTAGGCGCGGCCCTTCGCTTCCTTGCTGACGTTATAGCGGCTTTCCACATAAGGCATAATGTAGTCAATTTGATCCCGCTCGATCTCCGTATAGTTCCAGTTTGGACCCGAGTTGCCTGGCCCCTGACTATACTGCTGGTTGTTCATTGTAACAACAACGAAGGGCTCCGTCTTTCCTTCTGCGATCAGATTATCGGTAATATTGGCCACATCGCCTTCATTCATCCAACGCAGCTCATTTCCGTAGATATCGCCCGATGTTCCATGAGATAAATACAAGACTTTATAAGGCTCCGCACGGTCTGCGCTATACCCTGCCGGAAGATATACCGCCAGTCCATGCTGTGTGCCATCCGCACCAGTATACGAGACCGTCTCCACCTTTCCACGCTTGCTGCTATCAGCCTGCGGCATCTCTACCGAACGGTCGGACCACTGGCTCGTTCCCTGTTTATTTGCATCATAGGGCACATAAACCATACTGGACAGACTACGGATTCCGGTCGCACCGTTGACCATCGTGGGATTGCTGGGGTCGTCCAATCGGGCGATCTGATCGCCGTTTTCTGCGGTCACTCGGAAGTTGTACACAAATGCACCGCTGGACAGCGGAACCTGCACGCCCCAGCGCCCATCCGCAAATTTTTCCATTTCCACATAGCAGGTGGTCTTTCCATCGCCGCCCGCCGGTACCAGCCCGGCAGTGTACTGGTAAGGCGATACCCCCAGTGCTGCATCAATGCTGCCCATTTTGCCCTCTGCCGGGTCAAACAGCATAAAGCAATCACTATATAGTTCTACCTTTGTCAACGCATTCTCTGCGGTATTGATCGTAACACCAGAATTTGAGCGATAGCTCTCCTGCTCCTTATACACAAAGGTTGCTGTATATCCGGTAGGAGATCTCTCATCCCTTTCCACAGTCACACCCGGATCATACTTTGTGTAGACGCTTCTATTGAATAGTCTAATCTTAATATTCTCCAGCCAGTCACTGAATTCAGCACTTGAAATACCGTTTTTTGTTTCCACAGGTCCGGCAGCATTTGCCGCAGCTGCTCCGCTGAGCATCATGGATAACACTAGTACGGACACAATGGAGATCTTTGCGATTTTTCTCATGTTCTTCTCCTTCAAAAACAACAAACTCCTATGGTAATTGTTCTTATCTCATCCTTATGTAAAACCGCCTCCTTTTCTCATCAACATTATTATTTCAAGATCTTGAATTTATCGATCATGGATTCACAAGTCATTGCAGCCCCCAAGACTTCCGCAATTAGCACATTTTTCGAAAACATACACTTGATATTTATAGCTATTTAGCCCGCTCTTTTGGGGCTAATATATCACAAACTCTTCTTGCGTTTCTTGGACTTTTGTGACCTCTTTCTTGCAAATTGTGATGTCCCCTCCGGAGTATATTTAATACATTAGGCCCTTTATGCTCCCATATCCTATCAAAACTGAAAAAAGCACCGTACCTTCTGGGCACGATGCTTTTTCATCAAAATCGGTCAAACCCTTGGGCCTCTCGGTCGGAGGGACACACTGGTTTTCTGCTTATTTCAGGCGGTGCGATCCTTTTGGGCGAGTCAGCGCAGCACCAGGCCGTTCTCGCCGCAGTCCACCGTCAGGGTATCCCCCTCTGCGTAGCTGCCCTGCAGGATGGCCTTGGCCAGCAGGGTCTCCACCCGGCTCTGGATAAAGCGCTTGATGGGGCGTGCGCCGTAAACGCTGTCATAGGCCGCATCAATGATGAAGTCCTTTGCGGCATCGGTCACCGACAGTTTCAGGTGTTTGCCTTCGTCCAGGCGGCGGCGCAGATCCTGCAGCTGCAGATCCACGATGCTGCGGGCTTCGTCCTTTGTCAGGCTCTTATAATAGACGATCTCATCCAGCCGGTTCAAAAACTCCGGGCGGAACTTGGACTTCAGCAGGCGGTCGATCTGGTCACGGGCCTCCTCGCTGAGCTCATTACAGCCCTCTGCCCGGCGCTGCTCCAGGTCGTTGAGAATGATATCGCTGCCCAGGTTGGAGGTCAGGATCAGGATCGTATTCTTGAAGTCCACGGTACGGCCCTGGCTGTCGGTGATGCGGCCATCATCCAGCACCTGCAGCAGGATGTTGAACACGTCCGGGTGGGCTTTTTCCACCTCGTCAAACAGCACCACGCTGTAGGGCTTGCGGCGCACCGCCTCGGTGAGCTGGCCGCCCTCCTCATAGCCCACGTATCCCGGAGGCGCGCCGATCAGACGGCTGACGCTGAACTTCTCCATATATTCGGTCATGTCGATGCGCACCATGTTGCGCTCATCGTCAAACAGTGCCTGCGCCAAAGCCTTGGCCAGCTCGGTCTTGCCCACACCGGTGGGGCCCAGGAACAGGAAACTGCCGATGGGGCGGTTGGGGTTGGCAATGCCGGCCCGGCTGCGCAGAATGGCCTCGCTCACCTTGGTCACAGCCTCGTCCTGGCCAATGACCCGGCGGTGCAGCACTTCGTCCAGGTGCAGCAGCTTCTCCCGCTCGCCTTCCACCAGCTTCTCCACCGGGATGCCGGTCCAGCGGGCCACGATGCGGGCGATCTCCTCCTCGGTGACACGATCCCGCAGCAGGGTATCCTCCTTCTTTTCGGCAGCCAGCTTCTCCTGCTCGGCCAGCTCCTTTTGCAGCTGGGGCAGGCGGCCATATTTCAGCTCGGCGGCCTTGTTCAGGTCATATTCCCGCTGTGCCTTCTCAATGGCTGCATTGGTCTGCTCGATCTGCTCCCGCAGCGTCTGCACCTTACCAATGGAGTTTTTCTCATTTTCCCAGCGGGCTTTCATGCTGCGGAAGTTGTCCTGCAGCTCGGCCAGCTCCTTTTCCAGCTCCCGCAGGCGGCTCTGGCTCAGGGCATCGGTCTCCTTTTTCAGGCTGACCTGCTCGATCTGCAGCTGGGTGATCCGGTGGGCCAGGTCGTCCATCTCGCTGGGCATGCTGTCCATCTCGGTCTTGATCATGGCACAGGCTTCATCCACCAGGTCAATGGCCTTATCCGGCAGGAAACGGTCGGTGATATAGCGGTCCGACAGGGTAGCTGCGGCGATCAAAGCGCTGTCTGCGATCTTGACGCCGTGGAACACCTCATAGCGCTCCTTCAATCCGCGCAGGATGGAGATGGTATCCTCCACCGTAGGCTCATCCACCTGCACCGGCTGGAACCGGCGCTCCAGGGCAGGGTCCTTCTCGATATACTGGCGGTACTCGTCCAAGGTCGTGGCGCCGATGCAGTGCAGCTCGCCTCGAGCCAGCATGGGCTTGAGCAGGTTGCCTGCGTCCATAGCGCCGTCGGTCTTGCCCGCACCCACGATGGTGTGCAGCTCGTCGATAAACAGCAGGATACGGCCCTCGCTCTTTTTCACCTCGTTCAGTACGCTCTTGAGGCGCTCCTCAAACTCGCCCCGGTACTTGGCGCCAGCCACCAGAGCGCCCATATCCAGGCTGAACACGGTGCGGTCCTTGAGGTTTTCCGGCACGTCGCCCCGAACGATGCGCTGTGCCAGCCCCTCGGCAATGGCGGTCTTGCCCACGCCCGGCTCACCGATCAGGCAGGGGTTGTTTTTGGTCTTGCGGGAGAGGATGCGGATCACATTGCGGATCTCTGCATCCCGGCCGATGACCGGGTCCAGCTTCTGCTTGCGGGCCAGGTCCACCAGGTCCTGACCGTACTTTTTCAGGGCATTGTAGGTCTCCTCCGGGTTATCGGTGGTCACCCGCTGGTTGCCCCGCACAGCGGTAAGCTGCTGCAAAAAGCGGTCCTTCTGGATGCCAAAAGCCCGGAACAGCTCCCCAATGGCAGGGGTCTGCTCATCCAGCAGGCCCAGCATCAGATGCTCCACGCTGATAAAATCATCCTTCATAGCGGCTGCTTCCCGCCCGGCAGCGGACAGCACCTTATCGGACGCATTGGAGATATACACCTTGTCCGGGTCCCGCCCAGAGCCGGACACCCGGGGCAGCGCCGCCAGTTTTTCTGCCACTGCGGCGGAAAAGGTGCCGGGGTCTGCCCCCAGCGCCTGCAGCAGCTGCGGGATCAGCCCCTGCTGCTGGGTGACCAGGGCATGGAGCATATGCTCCGGTTCTACGGCATTATGCTGGTACTCAATGGCCAGCTGCTGTGCAGCTTGCAGTGCTTCCAGCGTTTTTTGGGTAAATTGGTTATTGTTCATATACATTCGACCTCCATTCAGATCGAGATAGGATCATAAAGCAGCGGATCGAAGCTCGGTGCGCTACCGCTTCCAGAACGGCAGTGCAGAAAGCCGGTACGGGGTGGAGCGTAAAACAAGACTGTTCATTTTTGCACCTCCATGTGCCATCTGCTTCGTCGTTAGCACTCTCGTGCTTTGACTGCTAAAAGTGTACTCCAAACCATTTCCCTTGTCAATAGGATGAGCCGGGCAAAGCCCACTATTCACAAAAATTTTACCGTTGCAGCAAACAAAAAACCGCCGCACCCTGTTCCTTTTTGCAAAGGATGGGTGCGGCGGTTTTCTATAACAGATCTGCTCAGCTCAGCACAGCGCCGGTGCGCAGCGTCTCCGACACGGCGTCCATCAAAGCCACCATGCGGCAGTAATTCTCGCCATATACCTCATTGTAGGAGGAGTAGCGGTCCAGCTGCTCCTGGGTGGGGGCGATAGAAAGGCTCTCTGCCACGGCCTGGTACAGCAGCGCCTCCTGGGAGTAGCGCTCCAGGTTTGCGTCCATGCTGGCCAGCAGGGCATCGGCATTCTCGTAGCCGGCCGTTTCCTTGACAAAGTCCTCCAGGCCATAGCCGTAATACTTTGCCATGGTGTTGTAGTAGTTCAGGCACTGGTTGACCTGATAATCCGTGATGACCTCGGGCAGCGCCTTGAACTCCGAGTTTTTCATCAGATAGTCCATCACATAGTCTTTAATATTGGCATCGGTGAGCAGCTCGCTGCACAGTGCCTCCAGGTCTGCCACGGTGTGGATATCGTCGGTGGCGCCAAAGCTGGCATCTACCCATTCATCGTTCAGCGTGGGCAGCACGGTCTCGCTGATGTAGTTCAGCGTGACCGAGAACACCGCCTTCTGGTTGGAAAGGGTCATGGTGTTGCCCTCGGCATCGGTGGTGTCACCGTACCCATCCGGGAACGTGACCTTGACATCAAAGGTCTCGCCGGGGGTGTGGCCCACCACCTGATCCTCAAAGCCATCAATAAAGCTGCCGCTGCCCAGAGTCAGGTCGTAGCCTGCGGCTGCGCCGCCGTTAAACGCCACCCCATCCACGGTGCCGGTGTAGTCGATGTTTACGGTGTCGCCGTTGGCTGCCGCCCGGTTGGTGACCTGGGTGGTGGCAGCATTCATCCGCAGCAGATTGTCGATCTCGGCCTGGATCTCCTCACTGGTAGGCTGCACCTCTGCTTTGGGCACCGGGATCGCCGCTGCATCCTCCGGCAGCTTGACATGATCCAGCGCCTTGACCCCAGACCAGTAGCCGTTCTCGTCCAGACCTGCGCTGTAATCAAAGTTCTCATAGTCAAAATCCGAGACCTTGCCGTAGATGGATACGCCGCTCTCTGCATTGGCATCGGCGCCGTCCTTCTGGAAAAAGCTGCACCCTGCCAGCTGAAGCACCAGCGCACCGGCACACGCCAGGCAGAGCAGTTTGGAAATGCGTTTCAAAACAAAAGACCCTCCTCATAGGTTTCTCCGCAAACCGGCTCGCAGCCGGGAAAATTTGATGCGGACGTGCCCCCTATTATATCGGATGAATGTGAAAAAGAAAAGATTTTTGCAGAATTTCCACATTCCTGCCGGGAAACCGGCTGTTCCGCCCCTCTTGTACCGCCGCAGGGGGCGCAAAATCCCTGTCCATCTTCCACAAACCAGCCCAAAACCGCTGGAAATGCACCAGGCCCATGGGGGCAAGGTAGGCATCGTCAGCAAGGTGGAAGTCAAGGATCGGGCCGCCCAGGCCGAAAAGCGCTGAGCGGCATCCTGCGCTTTTCGTTCACACACATTTTACACATTTCTGCCCTTTCGGCGTGCTCTGCCGCTTGCGCCGCCGGACAGAATATGATATTATAGTTTCCGAACAAAGTGCTTTTCATTGTTGTTGAAGGCGACGGTGGAAAGCACTTTTTGTATACACAAGTTCAAACAAAAAATTCAGAACAGAAAGTTGAGTGTGATTTTTCTCCCCATGGACGATGGCAGTCTTACGCTTTGGATCATGTTGGTGGTACTGATTTGTTTTTCCGCCTTCTTTTCCGCATCCGAAACCGCGTTTTCTTCCCTGAACCAGATCCGTTTGAAAAGCCGCGCGGAGGAGGGCGACCCCGCCGCCGCCCGCGTGCTGGCAATGGCTGAGCAGTATGATAAGCTGCTCTCCTCCATCCTCATCGGCAACAACATCGTGAACATCGCCGCTTCCTCCATTGGTACGGTGCTGTTCATCCAGCTGGTGGGTGCTGAGCAGGGGCCTACCCTCTCCACTGTCGTGCTTACTGTGGTGATCCTGATCTTTGGTGAGGTAACCCCCAAGAGCCTGGCCAAGGAGATGCCGGAAACGGTGGCCACCGCCGTATCCCCCATCCTGCAGCTGCTGATGACGCTGATGACCCCGCTGACCTGGCTGTTTACCCAGTGGAAAAAGCTGCTGGGCCGCTTTGTGCGCAACAAAGAGGTGGACACCATCACCGAGGGCGAGCTGATGACTATGGTCAGCGAGGCCGAAAACGACGGCGAGCTGACCGATCGGGAAAGTCAGCTGATCCGCAGCGCCATTGAATTTGACGATGTGGAAGTGGAAGAGATCCTGACCCCCCGTGTAGACGTGGTGGCCGTGGAGGATGACACCCCCTTGGAGCAGCTGGCCCAGGTCTTTGCGCAGACGGGTTACTCCCGTCTGCCGGTCTACCATGGCACCATCGACAACATCATTGGCGTGGTACATGAAAAGGACTACTATCTGGCACGGCTGAAAAAGGCCGCCTCTCTGGAAGAGATGATCACCCCCACCCTCTATACCACTGGTTCCACCCAGATCTCCCAGCTGCTGCGTACCCTGCGGGAGCAGCACCATCACATGGCGGTTGTGGTAGATGAGTACGGCGGCACCGAGGGCATCATTACCCTGGAGGATATCCTGGAGGAGCTGGTGGGCGAGATCTGGGATGAGCACGACGAGGAGACCGAGGATTTCCGTCAGCAGTCCGACGGCAGCTGGCTGGTCTCCGGCACTGCTGGTGTGGACGATCTGTACGAGCAGCTGGGTCTGCCGGAGCAGGAGGACATCGACTCCAATACGGTCAACGGCCTGGTGCAGGAAAAGACCTTCCATCTGCCCAAGGTAGGCGATACCTTTACCCTGGGCGGCTTTGAGGGCGTTGTCACCCGCACCGCCCGCCGCCGGGTCACCGAAGTACGGCTGACCCCCATCCCGCAGCCGGAGGAAGATGAGAAGGATAAAAACCGCTTCTCCCGCCGGGAGAACCATTCCACCTCCGCCCGCAGCGAGAGCTGATCCCCCGCACTCTTCGCATAAAAACGCAAATAAGCCCGGCTTCCATAATGGAAGCCGGGCTTATTTATTTTGTTCCGGTTCAGCTCACTGCTTTTTCCAGCGGCGCATCACGCCCAGACCCAGGGCATAGGGGCCGGTGTGCACTGCAATGGTGCTGCCGATCTGCATCAGGCTCACCTCGCAGGCGCTGGCCGGGTACTTGGCCCGCAGTGCAGCACGGGTCTGCATCCACAGGCGTTTTCCCTCCTCCGGATCGTAGCCGTAGCCCACCGCAATGCGGTAGTCATCCGGGTCCGCATTGCGGCTCTCCAGATAAGCCAGCAGCTGCTCCAACGCCTTTTCAAAGCTCTTCTGCCGCCCCCGGGCCACCCCGCCGGAGAAGATCTCTCCCTCCTTGAACAGGATCATGGGTTTGATGCCCAGCATATTGGCGGCGCGTCCGGTCACCTTGCCGATGCGCCCGCCCTTGATCAGATAGTCCAGGTTGCCCACTGTAAAAAAGATCTGGTTCGTCGCCCGCTCTGCGGACAGCCAGGTAACGGCCTCTTCCAGGGAGCAGCCAGCGTCCCGCAGGGCGGCGGCATTCTCCACCATCAGGGCCTCGCTCACCGTAGCGGCGCCGCTGTCCAGCACCTCGATGCGGGCATCGGGCCAGTCTTCCAGCACCAGCTCCCGGGCGTTGCGGGCGCTGCCCACACAGCCGCTCATCTTGCCGGTAAAGCACAGGCAGAGCACCGGTCGTCCCGCCTGGGCATACCGGCGGAATACGGTCTCAAAATCTTCCAGGCTGGGCAGGCTGGTTTTGGGGTAAGCGGCGGGGTTGTCCACCATGAACTGGTAAAACTCCCGCACAGAGATATCCTGCCCTTCCCGACAGTAATGCTCGCCATCCAGCGAGACATAAAAAGGCACCAGCTCTACGTTGAGCTGCTTCGCGATCTCCGGTGTCAGGTCGCAGGCGCTGTCCGTGATAATATCAAACATACAAGCACGCTTCCTTTCCTTTGGGTCGATCGGCGGTGGTGCACAGGATCATGCGCGGCGGATGTAAGCCTCCCGCTCTGCGCCCACCGAGATATAGGTGATCTTGCAGCCCACAGCCTGCTCCAGATACTGGATGTAGTTCTGGGCAGCAGCAGGCAGGTCCTCCCACTTGCGTGCGCCGGTAATGTCGCAGTGCCAGCCGGGCAGATACTCCACCACCGGCTTTGCGGTATCCAGTGCCTCGCCCATGGGGAACCGGGTCGTGGTGGTGCCGTCCGTCAGCTGATAGGCGGTGATCACCGGCACGGTCTCCATATAATCCAGCACATCCAGCAGGGTCAGCGCCACCTCGTCGCAGCCCTGGCAGAACACGCCGTAGCGGCTGGCCACCAGGTCGATGGGGCCTACCCGGCGGGGACGGCCGGTGGCTGCGCCGTACTCATGGCCAGCCTCCCGCAGCAGGTGCATCTCCTCCTCGGTCATTGCCAGCTCTGCGGCAAAGGGGCCGTCGCCCACGCAGGAGGAATATGCCTTCATCACGCCGATGGAATTGTCCAGCTTGTGGCCGGGGATGCCTGCGCCGATGGGAGCATATGCACCGATCACGTTGGAAGAGGTGGTGTAGGGATAGATGCCGAAGTCGATGTCCCGCAGGGCGCCCAGCTGGGCCTCAAACAGGATCTTCTTGCCGGCGGCATCGGCATCGGCCAGATACTGACCTGCATCGCAGATGTAGTCCTTAAAAATGGCGGCGTACTTCTGCAGCCAGGCCCACGTTGCTTCCAGGTCGATGGGCTCTGCGTCGTAGCTGCCCTCCATCACCAGGTTTTTAGAGTCCACCATGGTGACCAGGCGCTTCTTCACAGCCTCGTCCAGGTGCAGCAGATCCCCCATACGGAGGGTCTTTTTCATATATTTATCGCCATATGCGTAGGCAATGCCACGCTTGGTGGAACCAAACTGAGCGCCGGTCTTGGACAGGCGGGCCTCCTCCAGGCCGTCCTGCTCCACATGGTAAGGCATGGTAATGGTCGCACGGTCCGAGATCTTCAGGTTATCCGGTGTGATCTTCACTCCCTGCTCCCGGAGCTTGCAGATCTCGCCGTCCAGATGCTGCGGGTCGATGACCATACCGTTGCCCATCACACACACCACCTCCGGGCGCAGAATGCCGGAAGGCAGCAGGTTCAGCACAAACTTGCCCCGCTCGTTTTTGACCGTATGACCGGCATTGTTGCCGCCCTGGTACCGTGCCACGATGTCGTAGTCCTGACTGATCAGGTCTACCATGCGGCCCTTGCCTTCATCGCCCCAGTTGATCCCCGTAATTGCAGTAAGCATAACAAATGACCTCTTTTTTCTTTTTAAAAGACAGCCTTTTCCGTGCACCTTGCCCGGGATACGCCACCTTGGAAATCTTGTTACAAGCGCCCATGACCGAACGCCATAACAGTACTAGTATAGTATAGCACGATTCCCTGCGGAAAAAAAGGGGAAAAGCCGGAGAGCCCGGCTTTTCCCCCCTTTTCGTGCAAAGGAGTGTTTTTTCTGCCCGTCCCTGTTCAGCTGCGGGGGGGCTTGGGGCCGGTCCGGCGGGTGACCTTGTGGATGGTCCCGTCCGGCTCCTGGATGGAGGTGTTCTCCAGCTGGGCCGTAAAGCTGGCCCGGAAGTCGGCCAGATACTCCTGGCGCAGTGCCTGCTGTTCGGCCTTTTCCGCCTCGGTCAGCCCCTCCGGCGTCTTGCTCTTATGGGCCAGTTCGTTGATGCGTGCGATCTTTTCCTTGGTCATAGTCCATTCTCCTATTTTTGTGGTATACTGGGTGCGTACCGCCGCTGTTCCTGCGGGGTGCGCTTGTAAAAGCGTTCTTTTCTGCCAGCGCCTGCGCGCCGGCTTTTTTCAGGAAGATACATTTGGATTGGAGTGTGCAACAATGGCAAAACAGCTTACTTATGCCCAGCAGATGGAGCAGGTGCTGGAACAGCTGGGGAACACCCGGCCCCGGCTGCTGCTCCACGCCTGCTGCGGCCCTTGTTCCAGCGCTGTGCTGGAAAAACTCTGCGCCCATTTTGAGATCACCGTGCTGTACTACAACCCCAACACCTGGCCGGAGGCCGAATACCGCCGCCGGGGCGAGGAGCTTGCCCGCTTTGTAGCCGATGCCCACCCGCTGGGTGTAACGGTGGTGGAAGACCACTACGACCCCCAGGAGTTCTACACCGCCATTGCCGGGTTGGAGGCCGAACCGGAGCGCGGGGGGCGGTGCACCGTCTGCTACCGGCTGCGGATGCGCCGGGCAGCCCAATACGCTGCCCAGCACGGCTTTGACTGGTTTACCTCCACCCTGTCCATCAGCCCCCACAAGGATGCCGCCCGGATCAACGCCATCGGCCAGGAGCTGGAGGCAGAATTCGGGGTGCGGCATCTTCCCTCTGACTTCAAAAAGCAGAACGGGTATCTGCGCTCGCTGCAGCTGTCGGAGGAGTACGGCCTGTACCGGCAGGATTACTGCGGCTGCGAGTTCAGCGCCGCCCGGCTGCAAACTGCCGCCCCCGCCTGCACCGGGGAAAAAGCCCCCCTCCCGAAAGAAGGCTGACCCAGCTGCCGGTGTGCGCTTTGCTTATTCCTCAGTCTTCTCCGGCAGACGGGCTACCAGCGCCGCCAGCACCAGCAGCCCCACACAGGGCACCAGATTGACAGCCATGCCCGCAGCCAGTCCCGCCTGATCTGCCACCTTGCCGATCAGCCAGGGCATCAGGATCGCGCCGCTGGAAGCTGCCGGCAGCATTACGCCCATGCTGGCCACACTGGTCATCTTACCGGCGCTGGCCACTGCGGTGGGGTTCATGCCCGCCATGGCAAAGGCAAACGCAAACAGCAGCAGAACAGCCGACCACTGGCTGTGCGCCTGCATCAGTGCAAAATAAAACACGGTGCAGCCCACGCCCATGACCACCATTGCCTTGCGGGGATGCTTAAAGGGGAATACAAACGCGATCAGCAGCCGCGCCACCAGGGTAGCGCCCCACATCACCGTTACGGTATAGGCGGCCATTGCTCCGGTGATGATGCCGCTGCCCTTAAAATAGGTCACCATCCATCCGGTAACGCTCTGCTCTGCGGCGTTCTGGCAGAAGATCAGCGCAGTAAGCATCCAGAACCGGCGGGAGCGCAGAAAGCTCCAATCGGTGACCGACTGTTTGGCCTTGCCCTTTCCCTCCAGCGGAGAAGCCAGGTACACCACCCACAGCAGACCACCCATGCCTGCCAGCAGCGCCAGCGCCAGACCCAGGCTGACCTGTGCCGCCGCTGCGATCAAAAACGGGCACAGCAGCGCGCCCATTGCATAGCAGCTATGCATCAGGTTCATGCCCCGAGTACGGTCAGCCGAGTTATCACTGACCAGGATGGTGCAAACATTGATGACGCTGCCCTTTGCCAGCCCCACCAGGAAGAAGGCCAGCGCCCATCCGCCGCCGCTGACCAGTCCCATCAGACCATAGCCCACTGCGTAACCTGCCGTCAGCAGCAGCGCACTGGGTTTCATGCCCAGCTTGCCCGGCAGCACCGCCATCAAAAAACCTGCCAGCAGGTTGCCGATGCTCATCAGGGACAGCAGCGTACCGGTCATGCCATAGGCAAAACCGTACTGTTCCTGCAGCAGACTGACCACCACACCGCTGGAGATGGCGCATATGCCGCTGAAGAAAAAGGTGACAAATCCCGCATTGCGCAGGCGGGTGCGCTGTGTTTCGTTCATGATGTTCCTCACTTTTCAAGCCATTCCGGTGTCCCTGGGTGCCAGGACACTCTTCCCCCATTAAATCACACTTTTTGCTGAATGCAAGGGGAATCGATCCAGAGGGGGCGTTTTTGCGTGCAGGGGCAAACGCAGGTTCTGCAAATAGACCCTCTCCGTCACGGCTTCGCCGTGCCACCTCTCCCGAAAGGGAGAGGCTTT
>UQGD01000039.1 GCA_900540455.1 uncultured Faecalibacterium sp. | reverse complement strand
ATGAACATCCCCATGATCAGCGCCATCATGCAGTCGGTCTCCGGCGATAAGCTGGCCATTGCACTGGCTCGTCAGGGCGGTGTGTCCTTTGTTTACGGCTCTCAGAGCATTGAGGATGAGGCCGCTATGGTCCATCGTGTCAAGACCTACAAGGCCGGCTATGTGGTGTCCGACTCCAACCTGGCCCCCACTGCCACCCTGCACGATGTGCTGGATCTGAAGGCCCGCACCGGCCACTCCACCATTGCCATCACTGCAGACGGCACCCCCCACGGCAAGCTGCTGGGCATTGTGGCATCTCGTGATTACCGGATCAACCACACTCCGGACGACGCTCTGGTCACTACCTTCATGACCCCGCTGGAGAAGCTGGTCACCGCTCCGGTCAATACCTCTCTGCACGACTGCAACAATATCATCTGGGACAACAAGATCAACACCCTGCCCCTGGTGGACGATGAGGGCAACCTGCAGTATATCGTCTTCCGTAAGGACTACAATTCCCACAAAGAAAATGCAAACGAGCTGCTGGATGCCAACAAGAGCTACGTTGTGGGCGCCGGCATCAACACCCGTGACTATGCCCAGCGTGTGCCTGCTCTGGTGGAGGCTGGCGTGGATGTGCTGTGCATCGACTCCTCCGAGGGCTTCTCTGAGTGGCAGAGCCGCACCATTGCATGGATCCGTGAGCATTACGGCGACACCGTAAAGGTGGGCGCAGGCAACGTGGTGGATGCCGAGGGCTTCCGCTTCCTGGCTGAGGCTGGCGCTGATTTCGTGAAGATCGGCATCGGCGGCGGTTCCATCTGCATCACCCGTGAGACCAAGGGCATTGGCCGCGGCCAGGCTACTGCGGTCATCGAGGTGGCAAAGGCTCGGGACGAGTATTACAAGGAGACCGGCATCTATGTGCCCATCTGCTCGGACGGCGGCATCGTTCACGACTATCATATTACTCTGGCTCTGGCAATGGGCGCAGATTTTGTGATGCTGGGCCGCTACTTTGCTCGTTTTGACGAGAGCCCCACCAACAAGGTGCGTATCAATGGCCAGTATATGAAGGAGTACTGGGGCGAAGGCTCCAACCGTGCCCGCAACTGGCAGCGGTATGACCTGGGCGGCGCTTCCAAGCTGAACTTTGAGGAAGGCGTGGATAGCTATGTGCCGTATGCCGGCCCCCTGGCCGATGGTGTGCAGACCACCCTGTACAAGGTCAAGAGCACCATGTGCAACTGCGGCGCACTGTCCATCCCTGAGCTGCAGCAGAAGGCAAAGCTGACGGTGGTGTCCTCTACCTCTATCGTTGAGGGTGGCAGCCATGACGTTGTGCTGAAGAACGCTACCCCCAGCATCATGAACGGCTGAGATAATTTTTGATAGGGAAGCACGGCTGTGCTTCCGTCTGGCCGCCGCAGGGTCTCTATTTGCGCCCTGCGGCGGCTTTTTCTATTGCAGAATTTTGCAAAAACCCTTGCGTCCCTTTACAAATAATGCTATCATGGTACAAACGCAGGCATACTGTCAAGACAGGTCGGCCGCAGGGCCGCAACGCAAGAAGAAATGAGGATGCGTTCATGGACGAGATCAAAGTTGTTCCCTACATTCCGGATGAGGATTATGATAACCCCGCAATGGTGGTGGACTTTTACGAGTTCACAATGGCCAACTGCCTGTTTTTGCATGGATTTAAGGATACGACCCTGGTGTTCGATATGTTCTTCCGCAAGAACCCGGATGATCTGGGGTATTCCATCAGTGCAGGCCAGCGCAAACTGACCCGCTTTTTGATGAACTACCATTTCAACGAGCAGGATATCTGGTGGCTGCGTACAAAAGGCATGAGCGAGGAGTTCTGCGAGTATCTGCGCACATACCGCTGGAAAGGGGATATGTATGCCCTGCCGGAGGGCACGGTCTGCTATCCCCATGTGCAGATGGTGCGGATCGAGTGCGACCTGGTCGGTGCGATCCTGATCGAGACCTATCTGCTGCAGACCATGAACTTCCATAGCCTGATCGCCACCAAAGCTACCCGTGTGGTCGGGCTGAATACCCACACCCCCCGCAGTGTTATGGAGTTTGGCACCCGCCGGGCCCAGGGCGAAAGCGCAGGCAATGATGGCGCCTATGCAGCGGTGCTGGGTGGCTGTGTCGGCACGGCCAACTGCCTGGCCGAGATGAAGTTTGGCTCGGAGGTCAAGGCAGTGGGCACGGTGGCCCATAGCTTTATTGAGTTTTTCCCCACAGAATTTGATGCGTTCAAGGCGTTTGCGGATACCTATCCGGATTCGGTCAGTTTGCTGCTGGATACCTATAATATTATGGAGAGCGGCCTGCCCAACCTGATCAAATTGGACGATTACTTGATTGAAAAATATCCCAACGACCCCAACCGCCGGGTCAAGTCTGCCCGCATCGATTCCGGTGACCTGGCGCGTGGCTCCAAGCGGCTGCGTAAGGCGCTGGATGCCGCAGGCAAGCCGTATATCAAGCTGGTAGCCTCCAATGGCCTGGATGAAAAAAAGATCGCCAATATGGAGCTGTACGAGCACGCTCACTTTGACTCCTACGGCGTAGGCGAAAATCTGATCACCTCCGCTTCCGACCCTGTGTTTGGCGGCGTATATAAGCTGGTCGCTGTCAAGCAGGCAGATGGCAGCTATCTGCCCAAGATGAAGTGTTCGGATTCTGCCAGCAAGGCGATCATTCCGGGCAAAAAGATGCCTTGGCGTCTGTACGATGAGAACGGGCAGGCACAATGTGATCTGATCGCGATGGATGGCGAGGTGATCGAGGCAGGCAAACCGGTGACTATGGTCAACCTGGACCCGGATGCCATTGAGCGCACGGTCACCATCACGCCGTCTGCGGTCAAGCCGCTGCTGGTGCCCCACATCCTGGGGGGCGAGCTGGCCATCCAGCTGCCCTCTATTGCAGAGAAAAAGGCGTATATTGCCCGCCAGCTCACCACAGAGACCTGGGAGAGCGAGCTGCGCTTGGAGTGCCCCCATAAGCATTACGTCAATATGACCCCTGCTGTGGCAGATTGCCGCGCAAAAATGTATGCGGAACTCCACGGCGGCAAGGTATAATTTTTTCATGTAAAAACCAAAAACGGAGTGTCCTGTTCGGGTTGCGGAGCGGGACGCTCCATTTTTGTTTTGTCCATACCGGGGAGAAAGGTCTCTTTGGCTGGATATCCGGTCAGCCGCACAGTCTTTTCTTGACAAAGGGCGGAAACTATTGTATTATAAAAACTGTCGTTTGGCCCCCGCAAGGGTGGCATACTGGGTCGCCGTGGTGGAACTGGCAGACACGAGGGACTTAAAATCCCTTTCTGGAGACAGAGTACGGGTTCGACCCCCGTCGGCGGCATGAACAAAAAGAGCGTTGATTCGTTTTGGATCGGCGCTCTTTTTGTTTGGCGGCGCAGTCCGCTCTGGTCTGTTTGCGCACAGACAGGGGAAAAGGGAAGAAAAAGGGTGACCGCATCACAGATACTACATGGCCTCCTTGGGTATAATCAGTCTACAAAGTATGCTGCGATCCACCCCCGTTCTAAAGGAGCAGACCATGAATTTTTTTGATCTTTTCCGGCAGCAGCCGGATATCCATGCCCGGTTAGAAGAATGTCGTGCCCAGTCCGGCTCGGTTTTGCTGGATGTGCGCACGCCCCAGGAATATAGTCAGGGGCATATCCCTGGCAGCCACAATCTTCCGCTGCAATCGATACACGGCGCAGCTGCATTTGTTCCGGACAAAGCTGCGCCGGTGTATGTATACTGCCACTCCGGTGCGCGCAGCCGTCAGGCAGTGCGGGAGCTGGAACGGATGGGGTATGCCAAGGTTACAGACCTGGGCGGAATGATGAGCTATGCAGGGGAGGTGGAGTTTGCATGAAGGTCGTGATCGTGGGCGGTGTGGCCGCAGGTGCAACCGCAGCAGCCCGGCTGCGTCGTTTGGATGAACAGGCCGAGATCCTGATCTTTGAGCGCTCAGGGTATATCTCCTATGCCAACTGCGGCCTGCCGTATTATATCGGGGATGTGATCACCGACCCGGAGGCGCTGACCCTGCAGACCCCGGAGCAGTTTTTTGCCCGTTTCCGGGTGCAGGTCCGTGTCCGGCATGAAGTGACTGCTCTCCACCCGGAGCGAAAGACAGTGTCGGTCACAGATCTTGCCACCGGCCGCACATTTGAGGAAAGTTATGATAAACTGATCCTCGCTCCGGGTGCAAGACCTACCCAGCCCCGGCTGCCGGGTGTCGGTCTGGAACGGGTGTTCACACTGCGTACGGTAGAGGATACCTTCCGCATCAAGGAATTTGTTCAAAAAAACAAACCCCGCTCGGCGGTGCTGGCAGGCGGCGGCTTTATCGGTCTGGAACTGGCAGAAAATCTGCGGGAGCTGGGTATGGAAGTCACCATCGTGCAGCGGCCTAAGCAGCTGATGAACCCCTTTGATGCAGATATGGCCGCCTTGCTCCATGCAGAGATGCGCCGCCATGGGGTCCAACTGGCTTTGGGTTCTACCGTGGAAGGGTTTGCCCCCACCAATCGTGGGGTAGAGGTCCTGCGTAAGGATGGGCCCTCGCTCCAGGCGGATATGGTAGTGCTGGCCATCGGGGTCACACCGGATACCGCATTGGCAAAATCTGCCGGGCTGGCACTGGGTATCAAGGATAGCATCCTCGTCAATGACCGGCTGGAGACCTCCGTCCCGGACGTCTATGCAGCGGGGGATGCCGTCCAGGTACGGCATGCCGTTACCGGTCAGGACGCATTGATCTCGCTGGCGGGTCCTGCCAACAAGCAGGGGCGCATCATTGCGGATAATATCTGTGGGATAAACAGCCGCTATACCGGCTCTCAGGGCAGCTCGGTGGTCAAGGTGTTTTCTATGACGGCCGCCGCCACTGGCGTCAATGAAAAGAACGCTCGCAATGCAGGCTTTGATCCGGAAGCCGTGATCTTGTCTCCCATGAGCCATGCGGGGTATTACCCCGGCGGACGGCTGATGACTATGAAGCTGGTCTATGATAAGCCTACGCTGCGGGTGCTTGGGGCACAGATCGTGGGGTATGAAGGTGTAGACAAACGCATTGATGTGCTGGCCACAGCGATCCATGCAGGAATGACTGCACCGCAGCTCAAGGAACTGGATCTGGCCTATGCGCCGCCTTATTCCTCCGCAAAAGACCCCGTGAATATGGCAGGCTTTATGGCAGAGGACCTGGATCAGGGGCTGGTACAGCAGTGGAGAGCAGAGGATGAGCCGGCCCTGCCCCGGGATGGCAGCGTCCAGCTGGTGGACGTCCGCACCCAAGCAGAATATGCTGCGGGCCACATCGATGGGTTTATCAATCTGCCGGTGGACCAGCTGCGGGAGCATCTGGAACAGCTGGATAGAACAAAACCGGTCTATCTGGTTTGTCAGAGCGGTCTGCGCAGCTATATCGCCAGCCGCATCCTGAAAGGCAGCGGGTTTGAATGTTCGCACCTGGCGGGTGGATACCGCTTTTATGCGGCAGTCGTTCGGGATGCCTGCTTGACAGCCCGGGCAGCCTCCTGCGGAATGGACCTTCCGGAGGACTGAACTTGTCCGCCGCACAAAAAATAATCGGAACCACGGTCGCCTGCGGAGCTTTGCTCCAGCGGGCGGCCTTTGCTGGCAGCTGCGGTGTGAGCAGCGCAGGAGCGGACTCCGCAGCAGCCGGTGCAGAATAAGCTTTCCGTCATCCGCCAGGCGGCACAGACTTTGATGGAACGGTCAATGTGACGCTGTCACAGACGGCCGACGCCCGGCTCCGGTATACTGACGGCATCTATCTCTCCCTGAAAAAAAGAGGAGCGGAATAAAGGAGACTTTTATATGAAAAGACTGCCTGAAAATTGGCTGCGTCCGTTACTGTTCACCTTGGCTGGGGCAGCAGTTGGACTTGCATATTATGCGCTGGTGGGCTGCTCCACCGGCACCTGCATGATTACGGCAAATCCTTTTGCCTCAATGGCGTATATGGGGCTGATGGGCTGGCTCCTGTCTGGGATCGGGAATTGTGGAGGCAAAGACGGATGCAATATGTGATCGCTTTTCTGGAGGGGGTCGTTACCTTTCTTTCCCCGTGTCTTTTGCCGATGCTGCCGGTGTATCTGTCCTATTTTGCAGCAGGCGGACCCCGCACCACCCGCCGCACCTTGGCCGGGGCGCTGGGCTTTGTGGCTGGATTTACCGCTGTATTTGTGGCATTGGGTGCCCTGGCGGGGACGCTGGGCGGACTTCTGCGTCAGTATCAGACACTGGTCAACCTGGTCTGCGGCGGCGTTGTGATCCTGTTTGGCTTGAATTTTTTGGGTGTGCTGCACCTGGATCTTTTCCACGGCAGTGCAGCCCGCGCCCCTCAGGGCGGTGGGTTCTGGCAGTCTGCGGTATTTGGGGCGGTGTTCTCGGTGGGGTGGACCCCTTGTGTCGGAGCTTTTTTGGGCTCGGCACTGATGCTGGCCTCGCAGCAGGGCCATGTTCTGCAGGGTATGGGGATGCTGCTGGTCTACTCCCTGGGGCTGGGTGTCCCGTTTATTCTGAGTGCGGTGCTGATCGACAGCCTGCGTTCGGCACTGGACTGGGTCAAACAGCACTATAAACTCATCAATGGGATCAGCGGCGGACTGCTGATCCTGACGGGTATATTGATGGCTACCGGCACGTTAGGGCGGATGCTTGCCCTGCTGGGCTAATGGCCTGGTTCAATGCAAAGGAGAAATGGACCTATGAGTCAAAAAAAGAAGCTGCTTTGGGCGGCACTGGCGCTGCTGGCCGTTTTGGGGTTGGCCGGTGTGCTGTATACACGGCTGAGCGGCGGAATGGGTGCGCAGCAGCTGGGGCAGTCCAACAGCGGACCCAAAAACCTTGCGCCGGATTTTACGGTTTATGACAGTCAGGGTGCCGCAGTGCGTTTATCGGACTATCGGGGAACTCCGGTGGTGCTGAATTTCTGGGCCAGCTGGTGCGGGCCCTGTCAGCGTGAGATGCCGGATTTTGATGCCGTATATCAGCAGCTGGGGGAGGAAGTTCAGTTCCTGATGGTCAATGTTACAGACGGCTCACGGGAGACGATGCTCACCGCCTGGGAGTTTTTGGCGGATAAGGGTTATGTGCTGCCGATGGTCTATGATACACAGGGAGAGGCCGCTGCCGCCTACGGGGTGTATGCGCTGCCGTCCACCTATTTTATAGATGCAGAGGGCTATGCGATCGCCCGCGCCAATGGAGCGATCGACCAAGAGACCCTGCAAAAGGGCATCGAGATGATCCGTGGTGAATGACCAGACTGGTCCATTGCCGCCGCAGCTTTGAAAAGCCGCTTTCCGCTTGTACGGAGGGCGGCTTTTGTGCTGCCGGGAACAGGGCCGCCGGCGGCATAAAGGCAGGGCTTTGCGCAAGGAATAGTTTATGGTATACTTTGAACAGACTATACCAAAAGAAGGGAGATCCCCGTGGAAGATTACCGCACGATCCGGGGCACTGCTGCCGGAGAATACGAAGAAAAGAAAAGCCGCTTTATTGCACAGCTCTCCTTTGCAGACAGCGAGGAGGCAGCCCTGGCCTTTTTGGAGCAGGTGCGCCAAGCCAACCGTACCGCACGGCATAATGTGTATGCCTACCGTCTCCGGGCCGACCACCGGGAGCGCTATTCGGATGATGGAGAGCCGGCCAAGACAGCGGGTACACCGGCACTGGAGGTCTTACAGCACAGCGGCCTTACAGACCTGATCGTAGTGATCACCCGGTACTTTGGCGGGGTGCTGCTGGGTACGGGGGGACTGGTGCGGGCCTATACCACCGCTACCTCTCGGGCGCTGGCCAATGCGGAGGTCGTCACAGTGCGCAGCGTGATAGAGCTGTGCGTAGAGCTGGACTATTCCTTGTATGACCGGGCTGCAGTGCTTATTACGGCATCGGGCGCAAAAATGGCCGAGCCCTTGTTCACGGACCGGGTCACATTGCGCTGGCAGATGCCGGAGGGAACACAAGGTCCGCTGCTGGAACAGCTGCGGGAGCTGACACGGGGCAGCGGACAGGTGCAGGTGTCCGAGCCTTTCTATGCACCGTTCTGATTTTGTGCTCTGCCGACATAAAACATCCCCCTTCGAGCCGGGGACTATGCTATAATAAGGGTATCCGTGGAGAAAACCTGTCTCCAGCAGGAGGGACTGCCCGGAAATGCTGGACGCTATCTTTGGATAAGGCTTTATAGCAGAATATGCTTTTTGGTGCGGAGCAGCTGTGCTCAGAACAGAAAAGGCTGGCCTGTTCCGGCCGCAAAATATACCGCATAACCAGTAAGGGAGGGAAGCTTACTATGAATGTGCGAGAGCAGACACAACAGATCGAACGGCTTACATTGGCTCCCTGGGCCAGCTTCAGCGATGCCAGCCGCGGCCGCGCAAGACCGGAGCCGCAAGACCCGATCCGACCGGTATACCAGCGGGACCGGGACCGGATCATCCACTGCAAAGCATTCCGCCGGCTGAAACAAAAGACGCAGGTCTTTCTCTCGCCGGAAGGGGATCTCTACCGTACACGGCTGACCCATACGCTGGAGGTGGCCCAGATTGCCCGGACCATTGCCCGGGGGCTGCGTCTGAATGAAGACCTGACCGAAGCCATCAGTCTGGCACATGACCTGGGGCATACACCGTTTGGCCATGCCGGAGAGGCTGCACTGGATCAGCTGACCCCCGGCGGCTTTAAGCATTATGTCCAGAGCCTGCGGGTGGTGGACAAGCTGGAAAAAGACGGCGCAGGGCTCAACCTCAGCTGGGAGGTGCGCAATGGCATCATCACCCACACCAAAGGCACCTGGGCGGCCACCCCGGAGGGACGCATCGTCCGTATGGCCGATCAGATCGCATTTGTCAACCACGATATCGAGGACGCTGTGCGGGCAGGGGTGCTGTCGGAGGAAGCTCTACCAAAGGACTGCACCGCTGTGCTGGGACATTCCAAATCCCAGCGGATCACCACCATGATCAACAGCATCCTGGAAAACAGCCAGGGCGATGTGGCGGCAGGCAGCCAGGAACAAGAGGCATTTCTGGCCTTGAAGGCTTTTATGTACGATACCGTGTATATCGACCGCACTGCAAAACAGGAGGAGCGGAAGGTGGACAAGGTGATCGGGGAACTATACGAATACTATTTGAGCCACCCGGAGCAGATGTCCAATTTCTATCTGCAGCTTGTCTATCAGGAAGGCCGGGATCGGGCTGTGACCGATTACATCAGCGGAATGAGCGATGAATATGCCATCCGCACCTTTGAACAGCTGTTCGTACCGCAGAAGTGGCATGTTCTGTGAGCATTGCAAGAGGATGAATCATCCGATATTTCAAGAGAAACAGAGAGAAGTTGAAACCTCATGATCCCACATGAATATATTGAGGAACTGACCCGCCGGGTAGACATTGTCGATCTGGTGGGCAGTTATGTGCAGCTCAAACGAAAGGGTAGGCTGTACAGCGGGCTATGCCCGTTCCATAGTGAAAAGACCCCTTCCTTCTACGTCTACCCGGACACCCAGAGCTTTTACTGTTTTGGCTGCGGAGCGGGCGGCAGTGCCGTCTCCTTTATGCAGAAGATGGACAACATCAGCTATACAGAAGCAGTCAAGCTGCTGGGAGAGCGGGCGGGGATGCCCGCCCCTACGGAGGACGACAAGACCGGTCGGCTGCGGGGGCGCATCCTTTCTATGAACAAGGAGGCGGCACGGTTTTTCCATGCCTGCCTGAATTCCACTGTGGAGGAAGCTCGTCAGGCTCGGGCCTATTGGCGCAGACGCGGGCTGGATGATAAGACCATCGTCAAATTTGGTCTGGGATATGCGCCGGACGATGGCCAGGCGCTGTACCAGTACCTGCGGGACAAAGGCTATAACCAGCAGGAGCTGGACGCCAGCGGTCTGTTCAAGCGCAGCCAATCCGGCCGGATCTATTGTTTGTTCTGGAAGCGTGTCATCACCCCGATCTTTGACCTGCGCGGAAATGTCATCGCCTTTGGTGGCCGGGTCCTGGACGACTCCAAGCCCAAATACGTCAACAGCCCGGAAACATTGGTCTACCACAAATCCGATACGGTATTCGCCCTGCAGCTGGCAAAGCGCAGTGCAGCCCGCCGGTATGTTCTGTGCGAAGGCTATATGGACGTGATCACCATGCAGCAGGCCGGGATCGATACAGCCGTTTGTGCCTGCGGCACGGCGCTGACACCCGACCAGGTGCGTCTGATCAGCCAATATGCCGAGGAGGTCATCCTTTGCTACGACTCGGATGAGGCGGGGCAGAAAGCGACCCTCCGTTCCCTGGAGCTGTTCCGCTCCAGCCCGGTCAAGGTAGGCGTGCTTCAGATCCCGGGCGCAAAGGACCCGGACGAGTACATCAAAAAATATGGGCCTGAGCGTTTTCAGGCGCTGCTGGATGGCGTGGGGAGTGCGCTGGATTTCCGTTTGGAAAACCTGCGCCGTAAATACGACCTGAAAGAGGACTCCCAGCGGCTGCAATACGTCAAGGAAGCCGTGGAGATGCTGGCGCAGCGTTCTAACCCTACCGAGAGGGAGGTCTATGCAGGGCGGCTGGCCGAGCAGACCGATATTTCTAAATCTGCTATTTTGGCGCAGCTGGCGCAGGCCGGCCAACAGGTCGGGCGCAGGCAAAGACGGGAGCAAAACCGGGCCATCCTTCATTCGGGCGAGATGGACACCATCGAGGTCCCATACAGCGCCGGCGGCCGCCAGGCTTTGGGAGTGGCCAGCGCACAGCAGCGGCTGCTGGCAGCAGTCCTGCGGGAGCCAAGGTATCTGCCGCAGGTACAGGCAGGGCTGCAGCCAGAGCAGTTTTTAATGCCGCTGCACCAACAGATCTACCAGGCGATGCTGGACACGGCCGCCCGGAGCGAGGATCTGACCCTGGCGGTGCTGCACCAGACCCTGAGCGAAGAAGCACTGCATGAATTGAGCCGTCTTGCGGCACAATACAGCGATGTGAATTGTACACCGGAGGATATCCGGCTGTATCTGGACCGCATCGCCCGCGGCACACCCAAGGCAAGCAAAGCGGCGGAAATGTCCAATGATGAACTGACAAGGTATCTCCAGTCGATGAGAGAACAAAAACAAGGGCAGTCCACTGCCGAGTGATCCTATGCCCTTTCCTCCGGCTGGAGGGAAGGGAGAAACATACGATGCAGAAACTGTCGCAGACCGACGAACTGGCAGGTCAGCTGGCCAGCCAAGCGCGCAGCCACTTGCTTACAGAGGAGCAGGTCAGCCAAGCCATGGACCAGCAGGAGTACGATGTATCGCAGCTGGATGCTCTGTACGAGGCGCTGGCTGCCCGTGGAGTGCGCGTGGTGGAGGATCAGCCGGATCTTCCGGTGCTGGACGAGGGACAGATCGCAGATCTGGCCCGGGAACTGTCTGCCGAAGGAGTGGCGCTGGAAGACCCGGTGCGGGCTTATCTGAAAGAGATCGGCCGGGTGCCGCTGCTGACTCCGCAGCAGGAGACAGCGCTTGCAAAAGCAGCCCAGGCAGGCGACCTGGATGCCCGCCGCCGCCTCAGCGAGGCCAACCTTCGGCTGGTGGTCTCGGTGGCAAAACGGTATGTAGGGCGGGGGCTTTCTTTCCTGGACCTGATCCAGGAAGGAAACCTGGGCCTGATGAAAGCAGCTGAAAAATTTGAGCCGGACCGTGGGTTCAAATTCTCTACCTATGCTACCTGGTGGGTGCGGCAGGCCATTACCCGGGCGATCGCAGACCAGGGGCGGACCATTCGTATCCCGGTGCATCTGGTGGAAAGCATCAACCGGGTCAAAAAAACAGCGGGGGAATTGCTGCGCTGCAATGGCCGGGAACCGACTGCGGAGGAGATCGCTGTCCGGCTGGAAATGACGCCGGAGCGTGTGCGCGAATTGATGCAGCTGGCGCAGGAACCCATCAGCCTGGAGACCCCCGTGGGGGAAGAAGAGGATGCGCACCTGGAGGATTTTATCCAGGACGAACAGGCAGGCGTCCCTGTGGACGAAGCGGGCCGTCAGCTGCTGCGCCGGGAACTGCTTTGCGTGTTAAAAAGCCTGACGCCCCGGGAGGAGCGGGTGCTGCTGCTGCGGTTTGGTCTGGAAGATGGCAGGGCGCGCACACTGGAGGAGCTGGGACGGGAATTTCATGTCACCAGAGAGCGCGTCCGCCAGATCGAGGCAAAAGCCCTCCGGAAGCTGCGTCATCCCAGCCGGGCAAAGCGCTTGCGGGACTATTTGGAGGAGTGACAAGACAATCCACAGAGAAAATGTGCAAAATGAGGAAACAAACCATATGGAACGATTGACAGAGAAAGGCGCAGAATATTCTCCTGCACAGACCCTGTGCCGGGCACAGGAGAAGGATGCGGCCCTTTGTGCCCATATCCAGCGACAGTCCTGGCGGACCGCCTTCCGGGGGATCTTGCCGGAGGATACGTTGGACCAGCTGACCGCCCTTGCAAAAAACGAGGCGATGTATTCGCAGGTCCTGACAGCCGGTCTGATAGAAGGCTGGCTGCTGTTTCTGGACGATGCCCCCCATGCAATGGCGTTTTGGGGGCCGAGCCGGGATGAGGAGACCCAGGGCTGGGCAGAACTGATCTGCATCCATAGCCTGCCGGACAACTGGGGCAGAGGATATGGCGGACCGCTGCTTGAAAAGGTACTGGCGCAGGCAAAGTCCGCAGGATACAAAAAGATCATGCTGTGGGTATTTGAGGAGAATGTCCGCGCCTGCCGTTTTTACACAAAACATGGTTTTGCTCCTACGGGTCTGCGCCGGAGCTACTGTACGGCGGCAGAGATCCAGTACGCCAGAGAGCTGTAAAAGACAAAAGGGGGAGGCCGATCCGGCCTCCCCCTTTTGATATGAGAACCTGAAATATAACGCAAAATGGCAGATCAGCTTAGTGAAGGCAGGACCAGCGTGAAGCAGCTGCCTTTGCCCAACTCGCTTTCCAGTGTGATCTCTCCATGGTGCAGCCGGGCAAGCTCCTGGGCAATGGTCAGGCCCAAGCCGGTGGAGTCATGTTTGGTTTGTGCGGTGGTATGAAAGTATCGGTCAAAGACCGCTTTTTGATCCTCCGGTGCAATGCCGTACCCGGTATCCTGTACACGGACCAAAGCATTGCCTGCGTATTCTCGGCAGGTCACCTGGACACTGCCGCCGACAGGGGTGTAATGGATGGCGTTGGTCACGAGATTCTGCACCACCTGTTGCAGCCGGACCTGATCCCCCCAGACAGGCAGCGGAGTGGCCGTCTCTGCGTGCAGTGTGATGCCTTTTTTCTCTGCCTCGGGCTGACAGGCGGCGCATACGGCAGCGGCGGCCTCATTCAAAAGCACCTGATCTTCATTGAGCAGAAGCTGTTTTTGTTCCAGCTTTGCGGCCAGAAAAAGATCCTCGGTCAGGCTGCGCACAAAATTCATCCGCTGCTGCAAGGCGGGCAGCAGGGTGGGCAGGGCCTCCGGTGCCCGGGCCAAGGTGTCCAGACCGCTGCTTACTGCAAACAACGGGCTGCGCAGGTCGTGGAAGATATTCAGCATCATGCTTTTGCGTGCTTCGGTCTCCTCGGTCAAGGCTTGGGTGCGTTGGGTCACCCGCAGATCCAGTTCCCGGGCCAGCTGTTCTGTGCGGTCAAATTGCAGCGCAAACCGCCGGCATACAAAGACCAGGCATCCCAGCGCAAACGGAAGATCAAAGAATCGGGAGCAGCGGATCAGGTAAAAACTCCAGGACTCTATAAAAAAATCGGCTTGCAGCCCAGGCAGCAAGGTCCATACCCGCAGCCCCGCTGTGATGGCACACGGCATCAGGAGCAGCCCTGCACCTTCTACCTGCTGTTCCTGCGCCTTGCTCAGAAGTGCCACACAATAGAACATACCGGCGGTCAGGGCGGTAAAACGTATCACTCCCCAGGGGGATAACCCGGCCAGCAGCAGGCCGATGCCGGCGGCAATGGCGAAGCGCATCTGATGCCGGGAGGTGGGACGTCCTACCCCAGTCAGAGCCATACTGAGCAGCACGGGGGCCAATACTGCAAAGGGGAAGAATGACCCCTGGAACAGCTTTGAAGCCAGCGGCCCGCCGGACGGCGCAAGCATTACCAGCAGCCCCCAGCCGGACAATACCGCCAGGTATAGCAAAAAACAGCCCAACTCCCACTGACGTTTATAGTGGAATAGTGCCATAACTCCGGCTGCCATGGTAATAAAAGCGGTCAGGGTCATCAGCTGCAGGATGCTCCGCAGCTCCAGTGACTGCTGTATCTGGGGCAGGCCGACGGCCCATGTTTGCGGCCGGGAAGGCTGCTCCAGCAGGATCTCAACGGTGCGGTCTTGGGCCGGGGAAAGCAGAAAGAACTCTTCGCCCAAGGGCTGCATCGGCTGGCCGTTGGCGGTGGGGCGGCCTGGTTCAGCTAAAAAAAGAGCCAGGGGTTCTTCCGCAGCGGTATGGAAAAGGAACTGCCATACCCCGGGCTTGATCTGCTGCCAGCCGGTGAGCGCACAGCCCTGTGCGAGGGTTTGGGTTTGTGGGGGCTGCCCGCTTTTCAGGACGACTGCCCGGCTGTTCAGCCAGATGCCTGCCAAGGCCAGCGCTGCTGCCAAAAGCAGAGGGGCGATCTGCGCCAATATCGTTTGCTTCTTCATTTGTTCCTCCTTTGGGCCTGCTGTGCGGCTGCTTGTATTGTACCATGTTCTGCCCAGCAGAGAAAGAGCCGGAAAAAAGAGAGGAGAACCTGGATAAACTGCAAGGATGCCTGTTATATAAGGTGTCTTTTGACAAAAAGCATTTTTATCGGCCACTAACGGTCTAAAACAGTTGCACTGGGGCGGTTTTTCTGGTATAATGCACAGAGCTTGAACGAAAAGGGGGAGAGGACAATGGCAACCGCAGGGTCGGCCCGTTTCCCTTTCGTTTTGAGCAGAGAGAGGACCCGTGTTTTTTAAAAGAGGCACTGCCGGTATCGTCCGGCAATGCCTCTTTTTTTAGGCGCGGCGGCCTGACCCATACCCACCGACCCTGCAAGGAGGAATCATTCTATGAGCGAAAAGATCGACTATTCCAAGGGCGTATACGACGCCCGGCAGCTGGGCACCGGCAGAATGCTGGTGCTGGGTGTGCAGCACATGTTTGCTATGTTTGGTGCAACGGTGCTGGTGCCTCTGCTCACTGGCCTGAGCGTATCGACTACGCTGCTGTGCGCAGGTCTGGGCACGCTGCTGTTCCATCTGATCACCAAGGGCAAGGTTCCGGCCTTCCTGGGTTCTTCGTTTGCATACCTGGGCGGTTTTTCCATCGTGGCGCCGATGCTGGCAGATGCCAACGGCAACCTGACGGTGTCCAACACCAAGATGCTGCCCTACGCCTGTGCGGGCGTGGCATTCTCCGGCCTTGTCTATCTGGCGGTCAGCCTGCTGATCTCCACCTTCGGTATTCGCCGGATCATGCGTTTCTTCCCGCCGGTGGTCACGGGCCCCATCATTATTTCCATCGGCCTGATCCTGGCTCCCTCGGCTATCACCAACTGCCAGTCCAACTGGCTGCTGGCCTTTGTTGCGCTGGGCACTGTGGTGGTGTGCAACATCTGGGGCAAGGGCATGGTCAAGATCCTGCCCATCCTGATCGGCGTGCTGGTCTCCTATGCAGTGGCGCTGGTAACGGGTGCGGTGGACTTTGAGGCGATCGCACAGGCCAGCTGGCTGGGCGTGCCCCTGCATAAGGAGTCCATGGGTCTGTTTGCCATCGACGGCAGCCCGGAGTTCATCAGCGCACTGTTCACCATCCTGCCCATTGCTCTGGCTACCATGATGGAGCATGTGGGTGACGTGGCTGCCATCAGCGCAACGGTGGGCCATAACTATATCAATGATCCCGGCCTGAACCGCACCCTGATGGGCGATGGTCTGGCCACTACGCTGGCTGGTCTGCTGGGCGGACCCGCCAATACCACCTACGGCGAGAACACCGGTGTGCTGGCTCTGAGCAAGATCTACGATCCCCGGGTCATCCGCATTGCGGCAGGCATGGCCATCGTTCTGAGCTTCAGCCCCAAGTTCGAGGCCGTTATCAACACCATTCCCACGGGTATCATTGGCGGTATCAGCTTTGTGCTGTACGGCATGATCTCTGCCATCGGCGTGCGCAATGTGGTGGAGAACCGTGTGGACTTTACCAACAGCCGCAACCTGATCGTTGCAGCAGTGATCCTGGTCTGCGCTCTGGGCTTCAACTCGGTGGGCGGTCTGAGCTTCCATGTGCTGGGTGTGACCATCAATCTGTCTGGTCTGGCCATCGCTGCACTGGTGGGTATTCTGCTCAACGCAGTGCTGCCCGGCAATGACTATGAGTTCGACGCAGCCGATGGTGCAGGCGCACCTTCCAGCAGCAACCTGCAGGTGTAAACAAACTATTAAATAGGAATTATTCTTAAAAGTTATTCTTGACTAACCGACCGATCGGCGATTATAATAAGCTCAGAACCAGAGCGGTGCAACCCGCACCGCCGGAGATAAAAAAGATCACTAAATTGGAGGTTTTTCAATATGAAGAAGTTTGTTTGCACCGTTTGCGGCTACATCGCTGAAGGCTCCATCCCCGAGCAGTGCCCCGTCTGCAAGGCTCCCGCTTCTGCTTTCGTGGAGAAGACCGGCAACACCTACGTGACCGAGCACGTTGTGGGCATCGGCAAGGCTGAGGGCGTGCCCCAGGACATCATCGATGGCCTGCGCGCTAACTTCGAGGGTGAGTGCAGCGAGGTCGGCATGTACCTGGCAATGTCCCGCGTGGCTGAGCGCGAGGGCTACCCTGAGATCGCTGAGGCTTACAAGCGCTATGCTTACGAGGAGGCTGATCACGCTTCTCGTTTCGCAGAGCTGCTGGGTGAGGTCGTCACCGACAGCACCAAGCAGAACCTGATGATGCGTGCTGAGGCTGAGTGCGGTGCTTGCTCCGGCAAGATGGACCTGGCCAAGAAGGCAAAGGC
>UQGD01000038.1 GCA_900540455.1 uncultured Faecalibacterium sp. | reverse complement strand
GGCTGGATGCGCGGCGGCATGGCCATGGTCAACATCGTGGCATCCTACTTCTTTGGCGGCATTTCCGGTTCTGCTTCTGCGGACACCGCCTCCATCGGTTCCATCATGATCCCCATGATGGTGGACCAGGGCTACGATGCCGACTTCTCCACCGCTGTTACCATCACCTCCTCCTGCGAGGGTCTGCTGGTTCCCCCCAGCCATAACATGGTCATCTACGCTACCACCGCCGGCGGCATCAGCGTGGGCAGCCTGTTCCTGGCTGGCTACCTGCCCGGCGCTCTGCTGGCACTGGTGCTGATGGTGGGCTCCTACATCATCTCGGTGCGGGAGAACTACCCCAAGGGTTCTGCATTTACCATCCGCGGCTTCTTCAAGCAGCTGGGTACCTCCATCTGGGCACTGGCTGCAGTGGTCATCGTGGTGTTCGGCGTTGTCGGCGGTGTGTTTACCGCTACCGAGAGTGCTGCTATCGCTGTTATCTACTCTCTGTTCGTGTCCGTCTTTATCTACAAGGGCCTGGACTGGAAGGGCGTTTGGCACGCACTGGATGAGTGCGTGGACACCCTGTCCATCGTGCTGATCCTGATCGCTACCTCTGCTGTGTTCGGCAACTGCCTGACCATGCTGCACGTGCCCGATCTGGCTGCACAGGCGATCACCAACCTGACCGATAACCCCTACATCATTGCTCTGCTGATCGACCTGATCCTGCTGGTTCTGGGCTGCATCATGGATATGGCTCCCATCATCCTGATCGCTACCCCGATCCTGCTGCCCATTGCGACCTCCATCGGCATCGACCCGATCCAGTTCGGTATCATCGTTGTGCTGAACTGCGGCATCGGCCTGCTGACCCCCCCGGTCGGCTCCGTGCTGTTCATCGGCTCTGCCGTTGCAAAGCGCCCGATGGAAAAGGTGGTCAAGGCGACCCTGCCGTTCTATCTGTGCATGTTCATTGCACTGCTGCTGCTGACCTATGTGCCCGATATCAGCCTGGCGATCCCCAAGCTGCTGGGCGGCTACGTCAGCCCCATCGCAAACCCCTTGGGCCCGGTATTCATCCACTGATGGATCCGTTTGCCCCTTGTCCCTGTCCGCAGTGGGACTAAGAAAGCTGTACACCCAGCCCTTTCGGGCTGGGTGTTTTTGTTTTGCAGAAAAAAGCCCCATACACCCTCTTTTCAAGCGCCGAACTCTGTGCTACACTCAGAAAAAATCAAAAGGGGGAACGGCGATGAAAAACTGGAAAGGCGTCCTGGGCAAGCTGGTGTATATGGCTGCTGCGGCGGGCATTGGCTTTGTGGGCGGTCTTGTGCTGGCACAGCAGGCGGACCTTGGGGCGGGCGGCGCTGCCGGGGTGTTCCGGCTGTTCTGGATGTTTGCGGCAGCGGTACTGGCTGCTGTGGTGCAGATCATCGTGCACGAGGCAGGGCATTTGGCAGGCGGGCTGGCTACGGGGTATACATTCTGCTCTTTCCGGGTCGGCAGCTGGATGCTGCAAAAAGAGCAGGGGCGCTTAAAACTGCGCCGTCTGTCCCTGGCGGGCACGGGCGGGCAATGTCTGCTGGCACCGCCGGAGCTGAAAGAGGGCAGGATGCCCTGTGTTTGGTATAACCTGGGGGGCGTCCTGGCAAACCTTTTGCTGGGGAGCCTGGCGGCAGGTGCGCTGTGGGTATGGACCATGCCCTGGATGCTGCGTACCGTGCTGGCGCTGGTGGCGGCTATGGGGCTGGTGTTTGCCATTGCAAATGGTCTGCCGATGCAGCTCGGCGGCATTGATAACGACGGGGCAAATATGCGCTCGCTCCTGCGGGACCCGGCTGCACAGCGGGCTTTGTGGGCACAGCTGAAGATCGTGGAGGCACAGAGCCAGGGTCTGCGTCTGGGGCAGATGCCGGAGGAGTGGTTCCAGGTGTCGGAGGGGGCAGAAACACGAGCGGGTCTGGAGGTGGATGTGGCGGTGATGCAGTCCAGCCGTCTGATGGACCAGCATCGCTTTGCAGAGGCTGCGGACCAGATGGACCGGCTTTTGGCCAAGGGCACCACAGTAAAGGGCATCCAGCGCCGGATGCTCTGCTGCGACCGGGTGTATTGTGCACTGCTGGCAGACCGGGATGACAAGATCTTGTCTCAGTGGGAGACTGGGGAGCAGAAACAGTTTCGCCGCCAGATGAAGACCTGCTTGTCCGTGCTGCGCACAGAGTATGCGTATGCACTTTTGGCGCGGGGCGACCAGCAGCAGGCCCGCCGCTGGAAGGATGCTTTTGAGCGGGCGGTCCTCGATTGGCCGTATCCCGGGGACTGCGCCTTGGAGCGGGAGCTGCTGGCGCAGGCAGAACAGGCCGGCTGCGCGGTAAAGACCGAATGATCAAAAGATGCTGAAAATAAAAGCGTCCCCGCTTCTCTGTACGTTGCAGAGGGGCGGGGACGCTGATTTTATAGGGGATCAGTGCTGGCCGCAGTGACCCTGACCGCAGCCGTGGCTGCCGCAGGTGTGGCCCTCGGTGTGCTCGTGGTCGTGGTGGCTGCACCGGACGTTGGGATTGTAGGCCAGGCTGTTTGCCAGCAGAGCCTGCACAGCGTCATCTGCGCTGCCGGATACGCCGCCATACAGCTGGATGCCGGCTGCTGCCAGGGCAGCCTGTGCGCCGCCGCCGATGCCGCCGCAGATCAGCACATCCGCTTTCAGTGCCTGCAGAACGCCAGCCAGTGCGCCGTGGCCGCTGCCATTGGTGCTGACCACCTCGCTGTGGGTGATCTGCCCATTCTCCACGTCGTAGACCTTGAACTGCTCGGTGTGGCCAAAGTGCTGGAAGATCTGACCGTTTTCATAGGTAACTGCGATTCTCATAACCGTTTCTCCTTTTTGTATAGCATATTTCTGTCGAAAAACCTGCTTGTAGCATCCGCCGCACTCGCATTGGCGGCCCTCGCCGCTGCACAGACGGTAGTCGCCGCCCTCGATGTGCAGGGGCAGTCCCTGTACCAAAGCGCAGGCCAGCTTATGCCGGGCACTGGCGTACACCTGCTGTACGGTGGTGCGGGCTACCTGCATAAAATCACCGCACTGCTCCTGCGACAAGCCTTCCTTGTCGATCAGGCGGATGGCTTCGTACTCATCTACCGTCAAGACCACCGCTTCCTGCTCCGGATTGGGTGGGTCGGGTAAAAATCCCCGGGTGGTGGGGTAGTGGCAGACCATCCGGCACTTTTTTGGTCTGGGCAAGGAAAATGCCTCCTTTTTTGAGGTTCCCGCTTTTTTCGAGAAAAGGCGCTTTTTAGCCAAAGGACAGGGGGACAGTGGTTTGCGCAGGGGCTGCGCCCCATGCCCGCTGGTCTGCATCCAGTATAGCGCTGTTTATGGCATATGTCAATAACTAAGCGGTAAAAAGGGCTGCAGCACCCATGCGGAAGCACAGAAGAACCAGCTGCGCCAGAATTTTCTTTTTGTGCCATATCTGACAAAAGAAATGGGGTCAAGACGGAGTTTCGTCAGCAAAAATACCAAAAAAGTTTGCCACTTATTTACAAGTTGTTCCTTGACAGGGCCAAAGGAAACAGGTATCATAAAAAGTATCTTCTAAAGATGGAAGTATCAATGAGGGGAAAGGAGATGTAAGTAAGATGGATTTTTTGCAGAACGTAATGGGGTATTTCACCCAGCAGATGCCGCTGTGCGCCAAGAATGACCACATCAGCCGCAACCTGTACCAGGAGTATGGGGTCAAAGCCGGATTGCGAGACGAAAACGGCAAGGGCGTGCTGGCGGGTCTGACCAACATTTCGGACGTGCGGGCCTTTGAATATGTGGATGGAGTCAAGCGTCCCTGTGACGGTCAGCTGCTGTACCGCGGCTACGATGTCAAAGACCTGATCGCTGGCAGCCGGGGCAGTCGCTTTGCCTTTGAGGAGGCAGGCTACCTGTTGTTGTTCGGTCAGCTGCCTACCCAGGCGGAGCTGGATCAGTTCTGCCAGGTGCTGGCCCAGTGCCGCACCACCCCCACCAATTTTACACGGGACGTGATCATGAAGGCGCCCAGCCATGATATCATGAACTCCATGGCCCGCAGCGTGCTCACCCTGGCTTCCTACGACCCCCAGGTGGCGGATCTGTCCATCGCCAATGTGCTGCGTCAGAGCATCCAGCTGGCCAGCATCTTCCCCATGCTGGCGGTCTACGGCTACCATGCGTATGACCACTATGAAAACAACGAGAGCATGTACATCCACCGCCCGGATCCGGAGCTGTCCACCGCAGAAAATTTCCTGCGGATGCTGCGGCCGGATAAGAAGTATACGCCGCTGGAAGCACGGGTGCTGGATGTGGCGCTGCTGCTCCATGCAGAGCATGGCGGCGGCAACAACTCCACCTTTACCACCCGCGTGGTCACATCTTCGGGCACGGACACCTATTCGGCTATGGCGGCAGCGCTCTGCTCGCTGAAAGGCCCCCGCCACGGCGGCGCAAACCTGATGGTGATGCGGATGATGCAGGATCTGCGTGCCAATGTCACCGATCCTGCCGACGACGAGGCACTGGAAGATTATCTGCGCCGCCTGCTCCACGGAGAAGCCTTTGATAACAAGGGCCTGATCTACGGCATGGGCCATGCCGTCTACTCCCTCAGCGACCCCCGTGAGGTGGTGTTCAAGAGCTATGTGGAGCAGCTGGCAAAGGAAAAGGGCAGAGAAAAGGATCTGGCGGTCTACAACAAGATCGAATATCTGGCCCCGCAGCTGATCGCAAAGGAGCGCAAGATCTACAAGGGCGTCAGCCCCAACGTGGACTTTTACAGCGGCTTCGTCTACGATATGCTGGGCATCCCGGAGGAGCTGTATACGCCGCTGTTTGCTGTGGCCCGTGTTATGGGCTGGAGCGCACACCGCATTGAAGAGCTGCTGTCCGCCAACAAGATCATCCGCCCGGCCTACAAGAGCCTGGGCAAGCACCACGACTACACCCCGCGCAGCCAGCGCACCGAGGATGGAGGGAATGTATGATGGGTGCAAAAAATACGGCTCATCTGGCAGAACGCTTCTTTTTGGACAATTTTGAGTTCCACCTGGACCATGTGTTCCACCGCATCCAGCGTGCGGATTACCTGGTGCTGTATTCCATCCAGGCACGGCAGGATGCCGCCCCGGGGGAGAAGGTCTATCTCTCGGACCTGGCAGAAGGCATGGGCCTGCAGGTGACGGAGCTGTCCCGCGGGGTAGAAAAGCTGCAGGATAAGGGCTTTTTGGTCTGGAAAACAGACCGTGAGGCCGGGCGCAGCTATCTGGAGCTGAGCAGCAAGGCCATTGAACTGATGGCCGCTGAGCGGGAGCGGATGAAGCGCAGCTATCAGCGCCTGCGCACCGAGCTGGGCGATGAAGAATTGTCCCGCACGGTGACGACGATGCGCCGCATTGCCGAGATCCTTCAGGAGGATTAAGGGCTTTGCGAAAGGGGAATCGCCCCTGCGTTTGAAACGAGACTTTGCACACGGCTGGCGAGGGATCGCCAGCCGCTTTTTTGTCTGTGGGAAGAGCAGCGCAGATGCGGCGGCTTTCCCCTCCCTTGATTGCCGCCGCACCCTGCTGTATAATGTGCATGACCGGTCTTTGGGGCCGGAAAAGTAAAGTGTAAAAAAGAGGGAAAGTATTATGGGATTTGAATTTGTGACCGCCCTGCCCACACCGGAGGAGATCCGGACCCAATTCCCGCTGAAGGCGGAGCTGTCCCAGCTGAAACAGCAGCGGGATGAAGAGATCCGCCGGATCATCACAGGCCAGAGCGAGAAGTTTTTGGTGCTGGTAGGCCCCTGTTCCGCAGATAACGAGGATTCGGTGGTGGATTATGCGTCCCGCCTGGTAAAGGTGCAGCAGGCGACTGCCGACAAACTGGTCATCGTGCCCCGGGTGTATACCAACAAGCCCCGTACCACCGGCGAGGGATATATGGGGATGATCCACCAGCCGGACCCGGAGAAAAAGCCCAATATGCTGGAAGGCATCCTGGCCATCCGCCATATGCATATGCGCGTGCTGGAGGAGACGGGCTTCTCTACCGCAGACGAGATGCTCTACCCGGAAAATCTGCGTTACCTGTCCGATATCCTCTCTTACATTGCAGTGGGCGCACGTTCGGTGGAAAATCAGTTCCACCGTCTGGTAGCCAGCGGCTGTGATGTGCCGGTGGGCATGAAGAACCCCACCAGCGGCGATCTGACCGTGATGCTCAACTCGGTGGTGGCTGCCCAGCTGCCCCACGACTTTATCTTCCGCGGGTGGGAGGTCCAGTGTCCGGGCAACCCCCTGACCCATACCATCCTGCGCGGTGCAGTGAACAAGCATGGCCAGACCCTGCCCAACTACCACTATGAGGACCTGCGGCTGCTGTATGAGCTGTACGCCAAGCGGGGGCTGCAAAACCCCGCCTGCATCGTGGATACCAACCACGCAAACTCCGGCAAGCACTATGAAGAGCAGGTGCGCATTGCAAAGGAAGTGCTCCACTCCCGCCGCCACTCGGCCGAGATCCGGGGGCTGGTCAAGGGCCTGATGATCGAGAGCTACATCCAGCCCGGCAGCCAGAAGATCGGCCAGCACTTCTATGGCCAGTCCATTACCGACCCCTGCCTGGGCTGGGAGCAGACCGAGGCGCTGCTGTACGAGATCGCAGAGCAGGCATAAGCAGGGCGCCCGCAAACAGGGGGTGCTTCATGTCGTTCTGCACAGGATTTTGTGCGTATTTTCGGTGTTTTGACAAAGTGACTGCCAAACCTCCCCGGATGCTTGACCGTGTTTCTTGTCGGGTGTAAAATACTATGGTACCAAAGTATCTTTGGAGATATGGTACAGTAAAACCTGCCCCCGGCACCCTGAACAGCCGGGGAACAGAGGACGGGAGGATGAGACCCTTCATGAAAGCTAGACCCCTCGCCTTTTATTTGGCCGCTGCACTGCTTAGCTGTCTTTTGCTGGTGGGTGCGCCTACTGCATTTGCCAGCCCCAATGTCGGGGATGGAAGCGGGCAGATGTCTTTGAATTGCGATACGCTGGAGCTGGAGATCACCTCCGAAGATCCCCGCCCCATGGCATACCTGTATGTGGAGGATGACTATTACTTTATTATATGGTCCAGCAGTGACCCCACCGTAGCTACCGTAGACAGCGATGGCAAGGTGAACGGCCGTTCTGCTGGTACAGCGGTGATCACCGCCCGCACAGACCGGGGCGAGAAAGCCAGCTGTACCGTTACAGTGACCCAGAATGCAGAGGTGGTCACCCAGGCTGCGCTCAACCAGAGCAGTATGCAGCTGGTGATCCAATACGACCACCCCAACCCTTCTCAGCCGCTGTATCTGATCAACCGCAAGGATTCGCCTGCGTATGTCTACCAGTGGCATTCCAACAACCCTGCAGTGGCTGCTGTGAGCGCGAACGGAGTGGTCACGGCTCAGTCGGAAGGGGAGGCTGTCATCACAGCACTGACCTCTTTGGGGCAGAGCCTGACCTGTAAAGTCCGGGTGGCCTCAGATGTGGGGAAGGTGGTGCTGAACAAAACTAACCTGCCCCTGCTGCCCGGCAGCAGCGAGCGGCTCTCGGCTGTGGTATTGGCCGAGGGCGTAGTGCCTGTGACCTGGGTCAGCTCAAACCCCGGTGTGGCTACGGTAAACGCCGAGGGCAAGGTGACCGCTGTTGCGGAAGGGGAAGCGACTGTAACGGCCCTCTCGCCGGAGGGGCGCAGTGCAGAGTGCCTGGTGAAGGTGGCCCTGCCCGCTAACCCGCTGCTGGCAGCCGCCCTGCGGTAAATAAAACGCAAAAACCGCTGTGCAGTAAAATGCACGGCGGTTTTTTTGCGGCTGTCAGCCAGGGGCAGGCAGCGAGATGCACCAAGGGGAAAGCCGCCCGCCCCCTTGTCCCTGGCCGGGGGATTGTGGTAAGATAAGCAAAAGATTTTTAGCATACAAGGAGGGTACAGCGGATGCTGACTGTCACACTGCTGGGCACTGCAGCAACGATGCCCCTGCCGGACCGGGCGCTGAGCGCTGCGGTGATCGAGTGCGCGGGCCATAGTTTGCTTTTGGACTGCGGCGAGGGCACCCAGGCCGCTGCCCGCCGGGCGGGGGTCAACCTGATGCGGGCGGATGCGGTCTGTCTGACCCATTATCACGGCGACCATATCTTTGGCCTGCCGGGGCTGCTCCAGACGCTGGGCTGCCAAGGGCGCACAAAGCCCCTGACGATCTATGGCCCAGCGGGGATGGGGCAGGTCGCCGGTCCGCTCCGGGCGTTGGCCGGGCCGCTGCCTTATCCGGTGGAGTTCTGCGCCCTTCTGCAGCCGGTGGAGCTGCCTGAACTGGCGCCGGGCTGGCCTGCCGGGGCGGTCCTGCGCCCGGTCCCCACCCGCCACCGGGTGCAGAGCCAGGGATATCGGCTGGAGCTGCCCAGAGCCGGGCGTTTTCTGCCGGAAAAAGCCCAGGCGCTGGGCGTCCCGGTGCGGGAATGGAAGCGTCTGCAAGCCGGTCAAAGCGTGGAGACCCCCGCAGGCAGCATCGCCCCGGAGCAGGTGCTGGGGCCTGCACGCCGGGGCCTGCAGGTGGTGTTTTCCGGGGACACGGCGCCCTGTCCGGGGCTGGAACAGGCCGCCCAAGGGGCAGATCTTTTGATCTGCGATGCCACCTATGCCGGGGAAGAATATGCGGCTCAGGCCCGCCAGTATGGGCACAGTACCTTTGCGCAGACGGCATCTCTGGCGGCGCGGGCAGGCTGCCGGCGGCTTTGGCTCACCCACTATTCGCCCATGATCGAAGATCCAGAGGCGGAACTGGAACAGGCCCAGGCGGAATTCCCCGCAGCGGAGTGCGGGTTTGACGGCAAACGTCTTACCCTGCGGTTTGAGGAGGACAGGACATGAAACTTTGCGTGGATGCAGGGGCGGCGGCTCTGCTGGAGACGCTGCACCGGGCAGGCCACCGGGCCTATGTGGTGGGCGGCTGCGTGCGGGATGGACTGCTGGGGCGTGTCCCCCATGATTGGGACCTATGCACCAGCGCAACGCCGCAGCAGGTCTTGGAGCTGTTTGGGGCGGAACGCTGCATCCCTACCGGTCTGCAGCATGGCACGGTGACCGTAAAACAAGACGGGCAGTGCTATGAGGTGACCACCTTCCGCACCGAGGATGGATATACGGATGGCCGTCACCCGGACCATGTGGCTTTTGTGTCCCGGGTGGAGGCAGACCTGGCCCGTCGGGACTTTACCATCAATGCAATGGCGTATGACCCGGAGGAGGGATTGGTGGACCCCTTTGACGGCCGGGGAGACCTGGCCCGGGGACTGGTGCGGGCAGTGGGCCAGCCGGAGCGCCGGTTTGAGGAGGACGGCCTGCGCATTTTGCGTCTGTACCGGTTTGGGGCGCGGTTTGGCTTCCGGCTGGAGGACGAGACCCGGCGGGCGGCGCAGAATCTCTGCGGGCGGCTGGGCTGCGTTTCGGCAGAGCGGATCGAGGCAGAGCTTATGGGTCTGCTGGCGGCGCCCCGGCCTGGTGCCTGGCTGGAACCGGCAGTGATGGCGGTGATCCTGCCTGAACTGGAGCCGAAAGCGCAACCGGAACGGTTTGCAGCACTCTGTGCGCAGGTGGACCGTGTGCCGGCCAGCGCTGGGGTGATGGTGCGGCTGGCGGTGCTGCTGTCTCCTTTGGGGGAGGAAGCTGCCCGCCAGGTGCTGCGGCGGCTGCGCTGCTCAAGGGAACAGATAGACCGGGTCAGCCTTTTGGTGTCCTGCCAGGGGCTGACGGCGGAACCCGCCGGAGCACAGCGGCAGATCCAGGCCCGCCGTTTGCTGGGCCGCCTTGGCATGGAGACCCTCTGCCAGCTGCTGTGGCTGGCAAAAGCCCAGCATCCGGAGCAGATCGGGGCGCTGGAGGGGCTGGAAGCCGAGGCGCAGTCCGCACAGCAAAGCGGTGTGTGCTGCCGTGCCGATCAGCTGGCTGTCAATGGAAGAGATCTGCTGGCAGCGGGCGTAGCGCCCGGCCCGGCGGTGGGCCGCATATTGCAGGCGCTACTGGAGCAGGTGATCCAGGGCAGCCTGACCAACAAAAAAGAGGATCTGCTGGCAGAGGTGCCTCTGCTGCAGCAGGGACAGAAGGAGATAAGATAAAGATGGAAGATCAATATTCCCGTACCCGGCTCCTGCTTGGGCAGCAGGCCATCCAGCGGCTGCGCCAGGCCCGGGTCATCGTGTTTGGCGTAGGCGGCGTGGGGGGCTATGTGGTGGAAGCGCTGGCCCGCAGCGGCATTGGCGCATTGGACCTGGTGGACAACGACACCGTGAGCTTGTCCAACTTGAACCGGCAGATCATTGCCACCCACAGCACACTGGGACAGTATAAAGTCGATGCGGCGGCAGCCCGTATCCGGGATATCGACCCCACGATACAGGTGCAGGTCTACCGTATGTTCGTCCTGCCGGAAAATCTGGCACAGTTTGATTTTGGACAGTACGATTATATCGTGGATGCCATTGATACGGTGTCGGCAAAGCTGGCGCTGGCACAGGCGGCACAGCAGGCGGGAGTCCCCATCCTCTGCGCTATGGGGGCGGGGAACAAGATGGACCCCACCCGGTTTGAGGTGGCGGATATCTACGATACCTCGGTTTGCCCGCTGGCGAAAGTCATGCGCACCGAATGTCGCAAGCGCGGGGTGCGTAAGCTGAAGGTGGTCTACTCCCGGGAGCCGGCGCTTCCTCCTGCTCCCGGCGAAACGCCGCCCCCCGCTCCCGGCAGCCGCCGGGCTACACCGGGTTCCAATGCGTTCGTCCCCGCTGCCGCTGGTCTGGTGCTGGCAGGGGAGCTGATCCGGGATCTGACCGGTTTTGCAAGAGAGAACTGAGTTTACAGCAAAAAAAGAAAGGCGGCGGCCCGTGCAGGTAGGGCCGCCGCCTTCTTGCCCTCATCGGAGGGCAGGCAGGGTAAATGATAAGAAGGTAAATGAAGAAAATAGCATAAAAAAGAAGAATGAAGATGGGAGCACAAAAGAAAGGATACGAGGCATTGTATCCAAGATACGCTCCTGTGGGATACAACATACCACTTTTGCGTCCGAAATACAAGGGCTTTTTGAAAAAAAGTCGCTCTGACTGCATAAAAAACTCAAATTCAGAAAAACGCACAAATCAGGTGGGGCGTTTCCTGGCAAAACTGCTGAATACTTGTCCTTGTACGGCGAACAAAAACTGCCTTGCAGATGCTGGTGACGAAAAGGCTGCCTGCCCCTCAAAAAGACGTGGGAGAGAATGGTAAAAAAGGCGCTTGCAGTCATTGCGGCAAAGGCGCTTTGGTGCAGACGGCAGGGGTCGTGCGGCGGGCGGACACGGCTTTACATTCCTTCTGCGCTGTGTTAAGATAACAGTGATTTTGGCTGTGTGCTGCCCAGAAAATGCGGCCCGCATCCGGCGGGGAGCAAGCAGCTGCAATGCGGCCTGCTGTGCTTTACCGGGGTGGTTTGCAGTGCCGGGTCTTTGACCGGCAGCACAGAAAAGAAACGTCATTATGTAGATACAACGATCAAAAGAGAAAGGGACTCTTTATATGAAGCTCATCAGCTGGAACGTCAACGGCCTGCGGGCTTGTCTGACCCATGATTTTGCCCAGAGCTTTGCTGCTCTGGATGCGGATGTGTTTTCGGTGCAGGAAACCAAGATGCAGCCGGGACAGGCGGATTTTGCGCCGGAGGGATATACCGAATATACCAATTCTGCCGAGAAAAAAGGCTACTCGGGTACGGCCTGCTGGTGCCGCCAGAAGCCGCTGTCGGTGCGCAGCGGCATCGGCATTGAGGAGCATGACCATGAGGGCCGGGTGCTGACCTTGGAATACCCGGGTTTTTATCTGGTGAACTGCTATACGCCCAATAGCCAGAACGAGCTGAAGCGGCTGGACTACCGGATGCAGTGGGAGGACGACTTCCGGGCGTATCTGCTGGCGCTGGATGCACAGAAGCCGGTGATCCTTTGCGGGGATCTGAATGTGGCCCACCAGGAGATGGACCTGAAGAACCCCAAGACCAACCGGATGAATGCGGGCTTTACCGACCAGGAACGGGCAAAGATGACCCAGCTGCTGGAAGCAGGCTTTACCGATAGTTTCCGTGCGCTGCACCCGGATAAGGTGCAGTACAGCTGGTGGAGCTACCGTTTCCGTGCCCGGGAGAAAGATGCGGGCTGGCGCATCGACTATTTCATCGTCTCCAACCGGATCGCAGATAAGATCACCGCAGCGGAGATCCACAATGAGATCTTTGGCTCGGATCATTGTCCGGTGGAACTTCAGATCGACCTATAAGAAAGGGGAGTTTTTATGCTGAAGAAATATCTGCTGGTCTTTTTGATCTCGATGGTGCCGGTGATCGAGCTGCGCGGTGCGATCCCCATCGGGCTGGGTATGGGGCTGCCTGCGCTGCCCACCTACTTTTTGTGCGTACTGGGCAATATGCTGCCGGTGCCCTTTATCTATCTGTTTGCCCGTAAATTTTTGATCTGGGGCTACAACAAGCGCTGGATCGGCGGGATCTGCCGCTTTTTTGTGGTCAAAGGCGAAAAAGCCGGCCGTGCGCTGGAGGCAAAGGCGGGCAAGGGGCTGACCCTGGCGCTGCTGTTCTTTGTGGGGATTCCGCTGCCGGGTACGGGTGCTTGGACCGGGACGCTGGCAGGCTCCATCCTGGACATGAAATTCAAGGATGTGCTGATCGCCTGCATGGGCGGTGTGCTGCTGGCAGGCGTCCTCATCGGTCTGGCCAGTGCGGGCCTGCTGGGTGTGTTCAACGGCTTCTTTGCTGTGGCATAAAACAGCTCTTTTGGAGACAAGATGGAGGCACAGCCTCCTGAATAGATCAACCCGGGTCATGACCCGAAAGAAAGGATAATGGAACAATCATGGATCAGGCATTGAATCAGAAGATCGACACATTCATTGCGGCCAACAAGGAGCAGATCTTGGCGGACATTGCAGCTCTGGTGGCCATCGACAGTGTGGAGGGGCAGCCGGAGCCGGGCGCACCCTTTGGCCCTGGGCCGAAAGCTGCGCTGGAAAAGACCCTGGAGCTGGCAGAGGGCATGGGCCTTGCGACCCGCAACTGTGAAAATTATATCGGCTATGCAGAGCTGCCCGGCACGGAGCCGGAAAAGTATCTGGCTGCCATCTGCCATGTGGACGTAGTGCCTGCGGGCAACGGCTGGTCGGCAGATCCCTTCCAGATGCGCCTGCAGGAGGATTGGATGCTGGGCCGCGGTGTGGCGGATGATAAAGGCCCTATGGTGGCGGTCCTCTATGCGCTGAAGTTCCTCAAAGAGGAAGGCGTCAGCCTGCGTTATCCCATCCGTGCGTTGGTGGGTGACAACGAGGAGACCCGTATGGAGGATGTGGAGTACTATCTGCACAACTATCCGGCCCCGGTGTTCTGCTTCACCCCGGATGCAGAGTTTCCGGTCTGCAACGGTGAAAAGGGACATTTTGGGGCAAAGCTGGTCAGCCCGGTGTGCGGCGGTCTGATCCAGGAGTTTGAGGGCGGCGTGGCCAACAACGCAGTGCCGGACCGTGCCAGTGCGCTGGTCAAGGCGGACATTGCCGGCCTGAAAAATGCCCCCAACATCACCCTGGAGCCGGAAGGGGACGGCGTGCGCGTCCGCGGCTGGGGCAAGGCGGGTCATGCCGCTATGCCGGAGGGGACCGTCAATGCCATTGGCCTGGTGGCAGACTATCTGCTGGACAATGGCCTGTGCAATGAGGCAGAGCGGGCCTACCTGGAAGCGATCGCAAAGCTTCACCACTCTACGGCCGGGCAGACGCTGGGCATTGACTGCGCCGATGGCCCCTTTGGCCCGCTGACCATCATCGGCGGCCGGATCTATATGGAGGACGGCCGGATGGTGCAGACCATGGACAGCCGCTACCCCACCTGCACCAATGGGGATACCATTGCCGCTGCGATCCGCAGTGCAGTGGGAGAGGGCGCCACCCTTGTGGATGTGGACGCAGCAGAGCCGTTCTACATCGCTGCGGACACCCCGGCCATCCGGGCCTGCATCGATACCTATAATGAGGTCACCGGAGAGAACGCCACCCCCTTCACCATGGGCGGCGGCACCTATGCCCGGCACTTCCCCTATGCGGTCAGCTTTGGCCCGGAGCGCAACGATACCCAGCTGCCGGATTTTGGCGGGCCGATGCACGGCGCAAACGAGGCAGCGCCGGTCAGCCTGCTGCTGGAGGCACTGAAGATCTACATCCTGGCCCTGCTGCGGCTGGAGCAGATCGATTTCTGAATCAAACGCTGGTAAACGGAAACAAAAAAGGCAGACACCTGCAAAGGTGTCTGCCTTTTGCTATGATCCAGCGGGTTCAGCTTTTGCGCAGCTGGTCCGGCGCCGGGGGGATATCCCCCCGGGTGGCATTTTCCAGCTGTCCCACCCGGCGGTCCAGTTCCCGGATGCGGTGGGCCACGATATCCGGCAGGTCCTGCTGATCCAGGTCGTCGGCGGGGTTCACTGCCTTGTTGTTGATGCGCACCACCTCGGCGGGCACACCTACGGCAGTGCAGTTGGCGGGCAGGTTGTGCAGCACTACGCTGCCTGCGCCGATGCGGGCGTTGTCGCCAATGTACACCGGACCCAGCACCTTGGTGCCTGCGCCGATCAGCACATTATCCCCCAGGGTGGGGTGACGCTTGCCGCTGTCCTTGCCGGTGCCGCCCAGGGTGACACCGTGGTAGATGGTGCAGTTATCACCGATCTCGGTGGTCTCGCCAAAAACCACACCCATGCCGTGGTCGATGAACAGGCAGCGGCCGATCTTGGCGCCGGGATGGATCTCGATGCCGGTATGGTGGCGGCCGCTTTGGCTGACCCATCGGGCCAGGAAAAAGTGCTTGTGTTCAAACAGCCAGTGTGCGATGCGATGGTATACCAGGATATGAAATCCCGGGTACAGCAATATGACTTCCGCCAGGCTGCGGGCGGCGGGGTCCTTGTGCTGGATGTTGCGTGCGTCCTCCAATAAACCCATAAACGATCCTCCCATTCCCTCGGCGCGGACGGCAGGGACTCAATGCTCCACCCGCGCGGATGATGGTATTATAATAGCACAGACCACAGAGAATGTACAGTGATTTGGTAGGATATCGGCAGAGGGGCGGATCGGGCAGGAGGTATGGCTTTTCCGGACGGCCTTTTGGGTAGAGTAGCCAAAATTCTGCGCCCCGCAGCCGAAACCTTTTCACAAAGAAAAAAACCTGCAGGCATTGACACATTTTGCGTTTCTATGATAAAATATTAAGAAAGAATCCTGAAGGAAAAGAGGAACGACGTCATGCAGGCTGGGGCCACCCGTGTAAAACTGAAAAATCGGTTTGCATCTGGTTTTGCCATGGGTTCGTTGTTTCCTTTTTTTGTGCGTTGAGCTTTTCCCTTTTTTGTGGGAAAAGTTTTTTTTTGCCCGTCTGCGGCCCGCACCAGGATAAAACGCTGAGGATTATGGAGGAAGATTGCCATGCTGTTGACAAATGCAGTGGATGCCGCCGGCCGTCCGGTGGAGCTGTATGCCAAAGAGGGCAAGATCGCTGCCGTGGGTCAGGGGCTTGCTGCTCTAGCCGACCCCGAGGATCTGGTCCTGGATGCCGGGGGGCTGACCGTGCTGCCCGCTTTTGTGGACCTGCACTGCCACTGGCGCACCCCTGGCTTTGAATATAAAGAGGATATCGCCACCGGCAGTGCTGCCGCAGCCGCTGGCGGATATACCTTTGTCAACCTGATGCCCAACACAAAGCCGGTATGTTCCTCGGCAGCGCAGGCTGCACAGGTAGAGCAGGCGGCCGCACAGCTTGGCGTGTGCGATGCAAACCAGACCGTCTCGATCACCGAGAACTTTGACGGTGTCAGCATCGACCACCTCAAGACCCTGCCCTCTACGGTGAAGTTCATCACCGAGGACGGCCGCGGCGTACAGGACAACGCCACCATGGCAAAGGTGTTTGCCATCTGCACCAAGCGGGATATCACGGTGATGAGCCATGCCGAGGATATGGAGATCAGCCCCTGGGATTACCGCCTGGCAGAGGATCTGGAGACGCTGCGTAATTGCTGGCTCAGCGAGTATTATCAGACCCGGCTGCACCTGTGCCACGTCTCCACCCGCGGTGCGATCGAAGCCGTACAGATGGCAAAGCTGCGGGGCGCGCCGGTCACCTGCGAAGTGACCCCCCATCACCTGTGGTTCACCAATGAGAACTGCGACTACCGGGTCAACCCGCCGATCCGCACGGCCGATGATGTACAGGCTCTGGTGGATGCGATCCGGGCCGGTGTGGTGGATGCCATTGCCACCGACCATGCACCACATTCGGAAGATGATAAGCTCAAGGGCATGGCAGGCATGGTGGGCAGCGAGACGGCCTTTGGCGTCTGCTATACCAAGCTCTGCCGGGAGCAGGGCCTGCCCCTGGAGCTTTTGAGCCACCTGATGAGCGAAAGCCCCGCTGCCATCCTGGGCCTGGCCAAGGGCCGGCTGGAGCCGGGCTATGATGCGGACTTTGTGCTGGTGGACCTGGAGACCCCCTATGTGGTGGAGAAAGAAAAACTGCATTCCAAGTCCCACAACACACCCTTTGACGGCGTGACCCTGTACGGCCGGGTCTGCGCAACGGTCAAGGGCGGACAGATTACCTATCAGCTGGATGTATAAAGGAATATGGAGGTAACGATGATGACGAATATGGATAAGCTCTACGAGGCTGTGGAGGCCCGCGGCCCGGTATGTGTGGGTCTGGATACGGATTTCAGCTACCTGCCTGCGGATTTTGTGGACCCCACCCTGACCAAGGGCGAGAACATCCTCCGCTTTAACCGCCAGCTGATCCAGGCCACCAAGGCAGTGGCTGGCTGCTATAAGGTCCAGATCGCCTACTACGAGGCACTGGGTCTGGACGGGATGCGGGCATACGCTGGCACCCTGGCTGCCGTGCGGGAGGCCGGCATTCCGGTCATCGCAGATATCAAGCGGGGCGACATCGCCAAGACCGCTGAGATGTACGCTATGGGTCATTTTACCGGCGACTTTGAGGCCGACTTCGTTACCCTGGCGCCTTATATGGGTCTGGACTCCATCAGCCCCTACCTGCCCTATGCAGAGAAGCAGGGCAAGGGTATGTTTGTGCTCTGCCGTACCTCCAACGGCGGCGCAAAGGATTTCGAGTACGAGAAGCTGGCAGACGGCCGCCACGTCTATGACCTGGTGGGCGATAAGCTGAACGCTCTGGGCAAGGAGTATATGGGCCAGCACGGTTACTCCTCCATTGGCCTGGTCATCGGCGGCACCCACATCGAGGAGGCCACCGAGATCCGCGCAAAGTACAAGGACAGCTTCTTCCTGATCCCGGGCTACGGCGCACAGGGCGGCAAGGCAGAGGATATCGCCCAGTATCTGACCCAGGGCAACGGCGGTGTGGTCAACTCCAGCCGCGGCATCCTGCTGGCCTACAAAAAGCAGCCCGGCACTGCCTTTGATGAGGCAGCCTACAACGAGTGTGTGAATATGAAGGAGGCCATTGCCCATGCGTGCAGTCTGCTGTGAGGCGACCGTTTTGGGTCATGAGACGGTG
>UQGD01000037.1 GCA_900540455.1 uncultured Faecalibacterium sp. | reverse complement strand
TGTGGGCGCCGATGGGGTTGAAGTACCGCAGCAGGGCCACGTTCAGGGTGGGGTCGGCGGCGCAAACGTCGGTCAGGATGCGCTCGGTAAAGGCTTTGGTGGTGCCATAGGGGTTGGTGGTGGCGCCCACGGGGAAATCCTCGGTGATGGGCACAGTAGCCGGGTCGCCGTAGACCGTGGCGGAGGAGCTGAACACAAAGTTCTTGCAGCCGTGGCGGCGCATCACGTCCAGGATCACCAGCGTGCAGTTCAGGTTGTTGGAGTAATACTCGATGGGCTTGGAGACGCTCTCGCCCACTGCCTTATAGGCGGCAAACTGGATCACAGCGTCAATGTCCGGGCACTCGGTAAAGATCTTCTCCACATCCTCCTTGCAGGTCATGTCAGCCTGATAGAAGCGGAAGTCCTTGCCGGTGATCTGCTTCACCCGCTCCAGAGGGGTGTTGCAGGAGTTGTAGAAGTTGTCCGCCACTACGATGTCATAGCCCGCGTTCAACAGCTCGATGCAGGTGTGGCTGCCGATGTAACCAGCGCCGCCGGAGACCAGAATTGCCATAACAAAAGCCCTCACTCTCGTGGCGGTGCAAAGGGCGAGCTTTGCTGCCGCCGGTAGATTGTGCGCCGCTTGTCCGGGCGGCGCTCTGTACTTAAAGGATACCGCGTTTGGGCCGCAGACGCAAGGGGGACAAAGCTTTTTTGGATGTATTTTTGTTGCTTTCTTTTGGGCATCATAGTTGTGGCAAGGTCATTTTTTGTGGTGGATGGATGGAGAAACCCCGCCATTTTGCCCTCTGCGGCATCCCCGCCCAAAGGACGATTTTTTACAACATTCCAAATACATAGATGAAAAATATTTAACGCCCTCTTGCAAAATATTCACAACAGACTATAATAGTAGCCACAGAAAGCAATCTTTGTAAGCGGCTGCCCTGATACCGCAGCCGGTAGGATAGAGAGAGGGAAAAGATTATGCTGCAGATCAAGATCCAGCGCACCGCCTGCCCCAAAGCAAAACCCGCCGATGAGACAAAGCTCGGCTTTGGCAAGCAGTTTACCGACCATATGTTTGTGATGGATTATACCGAGGGCCAGGGCTGGCACGACGCCCGCATCGTCCCCTACGGCCCTTTCCCGCTGGACCCTGCTACCGTGGTGTTCCACTACGCACAGGAGATCTTTGAGGGCATGAAAGCCTACCGCACGGCGGAGGATACGGTGCAGCTGTTCCGTCCGGAGTGCAACGCCCGCCGGATGCAGGACTCTGCCGACCGGCTGTGCATCCCCCGCATCCCGGTGGAGGATTATATCCAGGCCGTCAAGACGCTGGTGGATATCGACCGGGACTGGGTGCCCCATGCAGACGGCGCTTCGCTGTACATCCGCCCCTTTGTGTTTGCCAATGATGTGGGCCTGGGGGTCCATGCCTCCAAGCACTATATCTTCTGCATCATCTGCGCCCCCTCCGGTGCGTATTATGCCGAGGGCATCGACCCGGTGCGCATCTATGTGGAGGACGAGTATATCCGGGCTGCTCCGGGTCTGACCGGCTTTACCAAGTGCGGCGGCAACTATGCAGCGTCCATCAAGGCTGGTGAGCTGGCCGAGGAGCAGGGCTATGCCCAGGTGCTGTGGCTGGACGGCGTGGAGAAAAAGTACGTCGAGGAAGTGGGCAGCATGAACATCCTGTTCAAGATCGACGGCAAGATCTACACCGCCCCCACCGTGGGCACCGTGCTGCCCGGCGTTACCCGCCGCAGCTGCATCGAGCTTTTGCAGGACTGGGGCTATGAGGTCATCGAGGACCGGCTGGCCATTGCAGATGTGATGCAGGCCGCCCGGGAGGGCCGTCTGGAAGAGGTGTTCGGCACCGGCACCGCCGCCGTGGTCTCCCCGGTAAAGGAGCTGGTCTGGAAGGGCGAGCACGCCTATATCGGGGGCGGCAAGATCGGCCCCGTCACCCAGAAGCTCTACGACACCATGACCGGGATGCAGTGGGGCCGCCTGCCGGATACCAAGGGCTGGATCGTGCCGGTGGAAAAGATGGTATAAAGATGGCCAGGGAGCTGCCGCAGGCGGCCCCTGTGCAGGACACAGCAGGCTCGTGCAGCGGCATGGGCCTGCTGTTTTTTGCCCTTTTTTCAAGGCCCGGCCAGAGCGCTGCCGGATTGCGATCTCCCGGCGGCCTGTTTTATCCCCTGTCTGCTGGGGGCTTTTTGTTGTCCCCCGGCGCAAAATATGCTATACTGTACAACGATAATTTTGATAGCGAGGTGACCGAGAGATGAAGATCCCTGCCAAGGGGTTTACCCATGCGGGCAAGTTCCACGCGGACGACGTGTTTGCCACGGCCCTGCTGCAGCTGGTGCGGCCGGATATCCAGATCACCCGGGGCTTTGATGTCCCGGAGGATTTTGAGGGCATTGTATACGATATCGGGTTTGGGATGTTTGACCACCACCAGTCCCCCCGGGAGATGCGCCCCAATGGGGTGCCCTATGCCGCCTTTGGCCTGCTGTGGCGGGTGCTTGGCCCCGGCCTTGTGGGGGAGCGCCAGGCCCGTTTGGTGGATGAGAACTTCGTCCAGCCCCTGGACCTGAACGATAATACCGGCGAGCCCAACAGTCTGTGCGACGCCATCGGCTTTTTTAACCCCGTCTGGGATGAGGACGGCGGCGCCGATGTCCAGGACCAGCAGTTTTTTGCGGCGGTGGCTGTGGCAAAGCAGATCCTGACCCGGCAGATCGCCAGCGCCAATGCGGTGAACCGGGCGGACGACAAGGTCCGCACCGCCTACGCTGCCTCGCAAAACGGCATCGTGGTGCTGCCCTGCTACCTGCCCTGGAAAAACGGCCTGTACAAGACCGATGCCCTGTTTGTGGTGTACCCCAGCCAGCGGGGCGGCTGGAGCGCCCAGTGCGTGACCGACCACAAGACCAAAAAGCCCAAGCTCCCCTTCCCCCAGTCCTGGGCTGGGCAGCCGCCGGAGGTCATCCAGGCAAAAAGCGGGCTGGAGGGCATCCGCTTCTGCCACGCCAGCCGGTTTTTGATCACCGCAGCGGATAAGGAGACCGCCCTGGCGGCCTGCCGCCAGGTGCTGCGCAATAACGGAAAGCTGTGAGCGGCGGGATGCAGACCGAAGCCTATGTCTACCTGGTGCGCTGCACCGGGGGCAAGCTGTATGCAGGCTGGACCACCGACCCCGCAGCCCGGCTCCACGCCCATAAGACCGGCAAAGGGGCCAAGTATACCCGTGCCGCCGGGGCCGAGAGCCTGGCATACCTGGAGCGCTGCCCGGACAAAAGCGCCGCCCTGCGCCGGGAAGCTGCGCTCAAAAAGCTGTCCAAGCCCCAAAAGGAGGCCCTGTGCGCCGCCTGGTCTGCGCACAGCCGGCCTCGGCTGTCGGCGGCCAGCCCGGCGGATGGGCCGGAGATCGCAGCGCTGTACAACTGGTATGTGCAGCACAGCACCGCCACCTTTCAGGTGACCCCGGCGGACCCGGAAAGCTACCGGGATTGGGTGGCCCAGGCCAGCCGCACCGCCCCGGTGGTGCTGGCCCGGGACGAGGCAGGCCGTCTGCTGGCGTTTGCCTGCGCCCACCCCTGGAAGGAGCGGGAGGCCTTTGCCTGGGACGTGGAGACCACGGTTTACTGCGCGCCGGACGCCCGCAGCACCGGCGCTGCGGGGGCGGTGTACGGGGCACTGCTGGAGCTGGTGCGGCGGCGTGGCTACTGGAACGCCTATGCCCAGATCGCAGACCCCAACCCCGCCAGCGAGCGTTTTCATGAAAAATGGGGGTTTGCCTGTGTGGGCCGCACCCCCCATACCGCCTATAAAGCGGGGCGGTGGCTGGGGCTGTCCACCTGGTGGCTGCCCCTGCGCCGGGGGGCGGAGGCGCCGGCGCCGCTGCGGGCGCTGGAGCCGCCGGAGATCGCAGACCTGCTCTCTCAGTAAACGATAAGGGCCGCACCGCGGGGGAAGTTCCCCTGCGGTGCGGCCCTTTGCTGTTTGCTCTGCTGGGATGTCCGGGGGCTGCGTCAGTCCTCGAACCGATATTCCCGCAGCTCACAGTTGCGGATGCCAAAGGCGGCATACTCGGCGTTGTCCATCTCGTTAAAGTAGGAGTGTACCACCCGGGCAATGCCGTTGTGGGCTACCAGCAGGTAGGTCTTGTCCTGGGTCTTTAGCTCATCCAGCAGGGTGTAGATCCGCTGGGCCAGCTGCATCATGCTTTCGCCGCCGCCAAAGCGCTGGGTAAAGTTGGCCCGTGCGGCCCGGAACTCGGCTCCGTCCCGGGGGGTGCCCTCAAACCGGCCAAAGCACTGCTCCCGCAGGCGCGGCTCGATGCGCATGGGCAGGCCGGTGAGCTGGGCGATCTGCCGCGCGGTGTCGGCGGCCCGGCTCAGGGGCGAGGCCAGGATCTCGTCGATGGCGTAGCCTCCGGTCTGGATGGCCAGCCCCAGAGCCGCTGCCTGGGCCAGACCTTTTTCGGTCAGGGGCGCATCGGTAACGCCGCAGATCTTGTTTTCCACGTTCCAGGTGGTCTGGCCGTGGCGGGTAAAATAGATGGTGTGCATGGTGTTGCCCTCTCTGTTGATGGGTGGAAGGATGGTGGTTGTTCTGGTTTTGAAAAAAATGCGGGGGATGCGGCTTTTACTGGGCCTTGCGGTAGTGGAACCGCTTGTCCTTGACGGCCAGCAGCCAGATGGTCACCAGCAGGGCGGCGGCCTCGGCAGCGGTCACCGCCAGCCATACGCCGTCGATGCCCAGCAGCTCCGGCAGCACCAGCACCGCCGCCAGCTGGAACAGCAGCGTGCGCAGAAACGAGATCAGGGCGCTGGTCACGCCGTCCCCCAAAGCGGTGAAGAAGGAGGAGGCGTATACGTTGAAGCCCATCAGCAAAAAGCTGAGGGCGTACAGCCGGAAGGCCCGGCTGGTCAGCGCCAGCAGCCCGGCGTCGTACCCCACAAAGAACCGGGCTACATAGGGGATCAGCACCATGGAGACGGCTGTCATGCCCAGCGCCACCCCGCCGATGAGCCGCAGGCTCTTGGTGTACAGGTTGTGCAGCTCCGGCTGGTTGCGGGCGCCGTAATGGAAGCTGACGATGGGGGCGGTGCCCACGGCATAGCCCACAAACACCGCCACGAACAGAAAGGCGGCGTACATGATCACGCCATAGGCGGCTACGCCGTCCTCCCCGGCAAAGCGCAGCAGCTGGTAGTTGTACAGGATGTTGACCAGCGACATAGAGAGGTTGGTCATCAGCTCGGAAGAGCCGTTGATGCAGCCGCTGCCCAAGACCCGCCAGTCTGCCTGCGGGCGGCACAGGTGCAGCCGGCTGGTGCTGCGCCGGGAGAGAAAGTAGAATACCGGCAGCACGCCGCCTACGATCTGGCTGATAAAGGTGGCGATGGCGGCGCCCTCCACGCCCAGATCCAGCGCACCCACCAGCACCACGTCCAGCACCATGTTGGTGACGCCTGCCCCCACCGTGAAGCCCAGCCCCAGGTTGGGTTTTTCTGCGGTGACAAAAAAGCTCTGGAACATATTTTGCAGCGCAAAGGTGGGCATGGAGACGATCAGGATGCGGCCGTACCGCAGCGCATAGTCCAGCATGGGGCCTTCTGCCCCCAGCATCACCGCCACCGGGCGCAGCACAGCCAGCCCGACTGCGGCCAGCGCTGTGCCGGAAAGGACCGTGGCCAGCACAAACAGGCTGAAATACCGGCTGGCCCGGGTCTCGTCCCCTTCCCCCAGGGTGATGCCCACAATGGCGCTGCCGCCGGTGCCCAGCATAAAGCCCACCGTGCCCAGCAGCATGGGCAGCGGCATGATGAGGTTGACAGCGGCAAAGGCGGTCTTGCCCACAAAGTTGGATACGCACAGCCCGTCCACGATGCCGTAGATGGAGGTGAACAGCATGGTGCCGATGCAGGGGGCAACAAAGCGCAGCAGGCGGCCGTAGGTAAAGTGATCCGACAGCTGGATCGGGGATTTGGACATGGGTGTCCTCCTTTCCTATAAATAAAGCGGATGGAAAACGGCCGCAGCTTTGGCACAAAAAAGGCCGGATAAGTTTCCGCTTTGTGCGGCACCTTATCCGGCCCGTGTCCTATCGTGTGCAGCCCTCCGATGTAAAAGGCATGATATCATATCCTTTTTTTGTTGTCAAGGCTGCGGGGGCAGCTCACAGCAGCTGAAGCATCTGGGCCGGGTTCTCGGCGGCTTTGACGTTGCCCTTTGCCGCCAGGATGGTGCCGTCCTCCCCGATCAGGTAGGCCGAGCGCACCACGCCCATGCTCACCTTGCCGTAGTTCTTTTTCTCTTTCCAGACGTCATAGGCCTCGATCACGGTACGCTCCGGGTCGGACAGCAGGGTGAAGTGCAGGTCCTGCTTGTCCGCAAAGCTGCGGTGGGATTTCACGCTGTCCTTGCTGACCCCCAGCACCACGGCGTTTTTAGCGGCCAGCTCCGGCACAAGAGCCGAGTAGCCGCAGGCCTGCTTGGTGCAGCCGGGGGTGTTGTCCCGGGGGTAAAAATACAGGATCACTTTTTTGCCCCGGTAGTCCGAGAGGCGATGGGCCGTGCCATCCTGGTCCGGCAGGGTGAAATCCGGTGCGAGGGTCCCAACTTCCAACATAAGCTCAGTCCTCCTTTTGAGGGTCACAGGGTGTCTGTTCGGTCAAAGCCAGGGCGTGCTCCTGCCCGTGGCGGACATACAATAAAGCGTTGCGGCGGTTCTCCTCCAGCTGCTGGGGGGTCACAGGCCGGATGACCCGGGCGGGCACCCCCACCGCCAGCATCCCATCCGGGATCACGGTGCCTTCGGTAACCAAGGCCCCTGCGCCGATGATGCAGCCTTTGCCCACCACGCAGCCGTTCAGCAGGGTGGCGTGCATCCCGATCAGGCTGTCCTGCCCCACCTGGCATCCATGGACCAGGGCACAGTGGCCGACGGTAACACCGGCTTCCAGCAGCACCTGGCCGCCCTCGTCGCAGTGCAGCACGGCGCCATCCTGGATGTTGGTATTGGCCCCTACCCGCAGGGTGCCTGCGTCGCCCCGGAGCACTGCGTTGTACCACACGCTGGAACCCGGTCCCAGCACCACATCCCCGATCACCGATGCGCTGGGCGCAATGAACACCGCCCCCTGGTCTTGGGGCGTTTTACCGCAAAAGCTCGTCAACATTGTCGAGAAACCACCTTTCTCTTTGTGTGATTTTATGGTATGCTTTAAGAAGAGCCTTTTCCTGCCCACAGGCAGAGGCTTACTCTACGCTGTTTTGGGGAGGAAATGCTCATGCTCAACTCATCTGTCTGCCGCCGTGCAGCGGCGCTGCTGCTGGCGGTCCTGCTGGCCTGCCTGGCAGCGCTGCAAGGTCTTGCGGCCTATCCCATGCCCATCCGGACGGTCAGCGATGCGGAGTCGGTGTATCTGTTTGATGCAGCCACCGGCAAGCCGATTTTGGAGCAGAACGCCGCCCAGCCCCGCTATATCGCCAGCCTGACCAAGATGATGACCGCCCTGCTGCTGCTGGAAAGCGGCCGGGACCTGCAGGCGGAGATCACCATCCCGGACAGCCTGAGCCAGGAATTTAAGGATATCCAAAACGCCAACGGCAGCACCATGAACCTGCGTATTGGGGAAAAGGTGCGCCGCATCGACCTTTTGTACGGCCTGCTGGTGGCCAGCGCCAACGATGCAGCCAGTGTCATCGCCAGCGACCTGTCCGGCGGCAGCCTGCCGGCATTTGTGGCTAAAATGAACCAGAGGGCCAAAGAGCTGGGCTGCACCGACACCAACTTTACCTGTGTGCACGGCCTGTACGACTACGGCAATGTGTCCAGCGCCACCGACCTTGCCAAGATCGCCGCTGCCTGCTACCAGAACCCGGAGTATATGCAGGCTGCCAACGCCGTGACCTATACCCTGCCCGCCACCAACCTCCACAGCAGCGAGCGGGTGATCTCCGCCACCAACCTGATGCTGAACCCGGAATACCCCTACTACCGGGGCTATATCCAGGGCATGAAGACCGGTTTTACTACGCTGGCCGGGCGGTGCTATGTGACCTATGCCCAGCAGGACGGCCATACCTACGGCCTGGTGGTGCTGGGGTCGGATCTGGAGAATATCTATCGGGAATGTGCCGAGATGCTGGACTGGGCCTTTGCCAGCTTTTCGGACCGGCTGCTGGTGGACACCGCCTCGCCGGAGCCTTTGACCACCGTGCCGCTGAATAAATGCCGTGCCCATGCGGAGGTCGCCCTCTACCCTGCCGCCCAGGTGTACGGCTACGGCCATGCACAGGACGAGGTGAGCTATACCTTCTCTGTGCCGGAGCAGGTGGATGCCACCGTGCAGGCTGGGCAGGTGCTGGGCACCGCCACCGTCTATCTGGACGGGTACGAGGTGGGCACCGTGGACCTTGTGACCCGGGAAGCCTACGTCTCGGACTTTGTCACCGATGCCCAGTCCACCCTGCGGCTGCTGGCGGGGCTGATCCCCGGTCTGGCCGTCATGGGCTTTCTGACCCTGGTAGCCGGGGGCGGGTCTTTGAATCTGGGCCGCCGTCGCCGCCGCCGTTACCGCTGAGTTTTATACGCAATGCTTCTGCGCAGTCCCGAAAGGCTGCGCGTTTTTTTTGCAAGATCGGCCTTACAGCTGGCCGTAGATGCCCCGCACCGAGACCTCCCCGGTAAACACCAGGCGGGTGCCTTCCGGCGTGCACACCACCAGCCGCCCCTCGGAGTCGATGTCCTGGGCGATGCCGCGGCCCTCGCCGCCGCCGGGCAGGTCGAAGGTCACCTCCCGGCCCAGGTTCACACAGGCGGCTTTGTATTCCTCCAAAAAGGGGGCAAACCCGTCCCGGGCAAACTGGTACAGGTTCCGGTCAAAGCCAAAATCCGTCAGCCCTTCTGCCAGCACTTCCGGGTCAGCGTCCAGGTCTACCTGCACCCCCTGCAATGCCAGCGAGGTGGCGTGGGGCAGGCCCGCCGCATCAAAATAGGACTGGGGCTGGGCCAGGTTGATGCCGATGCCGCACAGCAGGCCCCGGCCCTGGTCCTCGTAGCCGTAGCTGACCATCTCGCACAGGATGCCGGCCAGTTTTTTGCCGCCCAGCAAAAGGTCGTTGGGCCACTTGATCTGGCACTGGACGCCGTAACGCAAAAACAGCTGACGGCGCACCGCCAGGCTGGCCAGCAGCGGCAGGGTGGCGGGCTGAGCCAGCGGCTCCCGGATGGCGGCGGTGTAGTACAGCGCCTGCCCGGCGGCGTTTTCCCAGCTGCGTCCCAGCCGCCCCCGTCCGGCGGTCTGGTTGGTGGTATACACCGCACCCACCGGCCCGAACTCCTCAAAATGTTCCTTTACATAGGCGTTGGTGCTGGGGCAGCTGTCCAGCCAGCGCACCTCGTTGATGCTCACTTCTGGGGGACCTCCTTATGTGCATGGGCGATGACCTTGCCATCGTCCAGTGTAAGAATACCGTAGGTATCCGGCCCGGTATAGCACCGGCCGCAGGAGCCGGGGTTGAACAGGAACACCCCGCCCCGCTGCTCGGCCAGGGGGATATGGGTGTGGCCGAACAGCGCCACCTCCGCCCCTCGGGCGGCTGCGGCCTGGGCCAGGGTGTCAAGATCGTACTTTACCCCGTACATATGCCCGTGGGTATAAAAAACCACGGTCTTATCAAAAGCGGCCAGGCCGTCCAGCGGCTCCAGCGCGCCGTAATCGCAGTTACCGGCCACAGCATAGGTCCGCAGCCGGGGGTGCTGGGTAAGGCCCTGCTCCAGATCGCGCAGGCCATCTCCCAAAAAGATCAAAGCGTCCACGTCGGTCTCGTCCCGCAGGATGCGCTGCACCACGTCGGGACTGTTGTGGCTGTCGCTCAGGATCAGAAGTTTTGTCACAGAAGATGTTCCTCCTTGTAGAGATACGGGCACTTCCACCATTTTGGAGAGATTGGTCAAAATGGTGGTATCAAAAAGCTTTTCGCAGGGCCAGCGCAGCCGCGCCGGCAGTATTTTGGCAAACATAAGCAATTCCGGATCGGCCCGCAGGGCGGGCAGTGTGTGGGCAAGGGGCGTCCGCAATGTCACCCCTGCTGCTCCTGCTGCAACAGCAGCAGTTCTTTATAAACTTCGCTCTTGGAAAAACGGGTGTCCTTGGCGGCAGCCTTGGCTGCGGCGGTGGGACCAAAGCCGCTTTCCACCAGCTCCAGGGCATGGCGGGCCGCCTGCTCCAGGGTCATTTCCTGGGCGGGGTCCGCGGCAGCGGGGGCGCCCGCCACCACCAGCACATACTCCCCGCGGGGGTCCTGGGCCTGGTACCGGGCAATGGCTTCGGCCAGGGTGGTCTTGCAGATCTCCTCATGGAGCTTGGTCAGCTCCCGGCAGAGGGTGATGCTGCGCTCCGGCCCAAAGGCGGCAGAAAGGTCCGCCAGGGTGGTGCGCAGCTTGTGGGGCGCCTCGTAAAAGATCATGGTCCGCCGCTCGGTCAGCAATTCGGCCAGGCGTTCTTTTTTCTGGCGGCGCTCCACGGGCAGAAAACCCTCAAAGACCCAGCGGCTGGTGTCCTGTCCGGAGACGGCCAGCGCAGTAACGCAGGCGCTGGCCCCGGGCACCGGCACCACCGGGATGCCCCGCTCCAATGCGTCCCGGACGATGACCTCGCCGGGGTCCGAGATGCAGGGCATACCGGCATCCGAGCACAGAGCGCAGCTCTCCCCCGCCTCGATCCGGCGCAGGATGCCTTCGCCCTTTTGCAGGGCGTGTTCGTAGTAGCTGACCAAGGGCTTTTTCAAGCCCAGGTGGTTCAAAAGCCGCAGGGTGACACGGGTGTCCTCCGCCGCAATAAAATCCACTGCCCCAAAGGTGGCCGCCACCCGGGGCGGCATATCGTCCAGGTTGCCGATGGGGGTGGCAACCAGGTAGAGAGTTCCGGCCATGAAAAGCCCCTCCTGTTCTATCCTTCTTTTGTTTTTACCGGCCATAGCGGGCAGCCCCGCTGCAGATCAATACGTCCGGCTCCACCCGCAGGCCGGTGCGGCGGTTCTTCTGGGCTTCCACCAAAAAGAGCCAGGGCGCGCCGTCGGGGGTGTTTTTTACAAAGGCCAGGCGCTTAGGCTCCAGCCGTGCCGCCCGCAAAGCGGCCAGCACCTCGGCCAGACGCTCCGGCCGGTGGCACAAAGCCAGCTTGCCCCCATCCCGCAGCAGCCGGAACCCGCAGCTGCACACATCCTCCAGCCCACAGCTCTCCTCGTGCCGGGCCAAGGCCCGGGCGGGGCTGTCGGCGGCAGGGCCCTGGGTAAAATAGGGCGGATTGCAGGCGCATACGTCCCACTGGCCCGGCTGCTGGGCAAAGGTGCGCAGGTCGGCGCAGACCGGCTGGATATGCCGGATGTCCTGGTCGGCCACCGCTGCCTGCAGCAGGGCGCTGGCCGGGGGCTGCAGCTCCACGGCGGCACACGGGCCGCGGTGCCCGGCGTCGTGCCAGGCCAGTGCCACGATGCCGCAGCCGGAGCACAAGTCCACGGCGGCTTCGGCCCGTTTGGGGGCGCAGAACCGGGACAAAAGCAGTGCGTCTGACCCAAAGCGATGCTCGGCAGAGCAATAGACCGCAGTCCTATTATACAAAATCTCGGTGGAATGTTCCATATCTCCAGCGTCTTTCCTGTAACAAAAAAACCGGGTGCAAGACCCAAAACTTTGGCAGAAGAAAAGCGGCGGGCCCCCCATGGTGAGGAAACTCCCGCCGCCTTGACTTATGTGCTTTTTGGCTTTTCAGCCTTACGCCGTCTGATTACTCAGCAACGATAGCGCCGGTGGGGCAAGCACCCTCGCAAGCGCCGCAGTCGATGCAGGTATCTGCGTTCACAACAGCCACGCCGTTCTCAACGGCGACAGCGCCAACCGGGCAAGCGCCCTCGCAAGCGCCGCAGCCAACACATGCGTCAGTAACCTTGTGTGCCATAATAAGACTCTCCTTTTAACTCCGTGCCCTGAAATGATGAAAGAGGTCTGCTTTGGCACGGCTGCAAGCGATGCCCTCTAGGAAGTTGCTCCTAACTTGGATTTTAGCAAAATCGGCCCCAAAAGGCAAGACTAACTATCCTGAATGGAAAAAATTTTTTGGGATTTTAGCAACCTGCACAAAGTTTTTGGGACGGATTTGGTCGAGTGAGCCAAAGACTCAGCGTTTCTTCTTTTCTGCGGGGTCGGCTGCGGCCACCACCGGGGCGGGGTTGCGCACGCCGGAGTAATCGTCCTCCGGGTCGGGGCGGCGGGGGGCGCGCTTGCCGCCGCAGACATACTCACACACGCCTACCTTATAGTAGCGGGGGGCCAGGGCCTCGGCCCCGCAGCGTACCCGCAGATAGCCGGATACCGGGTTCACCTCCAGCACGGTGCCCAGGCCGTCCGGGGTGCGCACGGTGCTGCCCACCATGGGCATGATGCTGTTCAGGTACTCGTAGGCACTTTCCTCATAGGCCAGGCAGCACATCAGCCGCCCGCAGGCGCCACTGATCTTGGTGGGGTTCAAAGAGAGGTTCTGCTCCTTGGCCATCTTGATGGAGACGGGCTGGAAGTCCTTCAAAAAGCGGCTGCAGCAGAAGGGCTGCCCGCAGATGCCCAGGCCGCCGATCATCTTGCTCTCGTCCCGCACACCGATCTGACGCAGCTCGATGCGGGTGTGGAAGATGCCCGCCAGGTCCTTGACCAGCTCCCGGAAGTCTACCCGGCCGTCGGCGGTAAAGTAGAACATGATCTTGGAGCGGTCCAGGGTATACTCTGCATCCACCAGCTTCATGTCCAGGCCGTGGCGGGCGATGCACTCCTGGCAGGTGTGGTAGGCCCGCTTTTCATCCTCCCGGTTCTGGCGCATCCGGCGCACATCCACGCTGTCTGCCACCCGGGTGATGGGTTTCAGGGCCTTGGGCAGGGCGGATTCCGGCAGCTGGCGCACCGGCGAGACCACCTCGCCGCACTCCACGCCGCGGGCGGTCTCCACGATCACATAGTCCCCTTTTGCCAGGTCTGCCCCGGCGGGGTCAAAATAATAGCTTTTTCCGTTGTCCTTGAAACGGACTGAGATCACTTGCTTCATGGTATTCCTCGATCTTTTTTCAAAAAGCGCCGCTTTGCCGGCGCAGAGTTTTCGATACAGGGTTAGTATACCATAAATCCCGGCGGTTTTCTATGCTTGAAAAAAGGGGCCGGGGCGCCCGCTCTGGCAGCAAAGGTTTGGCAAAGGAACGGCGCAGCTGCAATTCTGGCCCTTGCTGGGACGTGTTTCCACTGAACGCCGGGTTTTGGGGAAGGGCGGGTGCAAATCGGCTGTCTGCGGTGAAAAAAAGGCAAATATTCTTGCCATGCCCCTTGCAACCCCCCGTACCCTGTGTATAATAGGAATGTTAGGACATATACCCGCGCAATGCGCAGGAGTGGAAACGGTAGGAGAACATGGAAAAATTCAGTGTCAAACGGCCATTTACGGTATTGGTGGCCGTGATCATGGTCATCATGCTGGGCTTTGTCTCAGTGACCGGTATGCAGACCAACCTGCTGCCCAATGTGAACACCCCGTACCTGATGGTGGTGACGGTGTACCCCGGCGCCAGCCCGGAGCGTGTCGAGAGCGAAGTCTCGGACGTGATGGAGAACGGCCTGGGCAACATCACCGGCGTGGAGCAGGTCACCGCTACATCGTCGGAAAACTTCAGCCTGCTTTTGATGAGGTTTGAAGAAACGACGGATATGAACAGCGCCCTGGTCAAGGTCTCCAACAAGATCGACCAGCTGGCTTCCGGCCTGCCGGAAAGCTGCATGACCCCCTCCATCATCGAGTACAGCCTGAACATGAATGCCTTTATGACGGCAGCTGTCAGCCAGGAAGGGGCAGACCTGTACGAGCTGTCCGACTATGTGTCGGATACCCTGGTGCCCACCCTGCAGCGGGCGGACGGTGTGTCCAGCGTGTCCTCCACTGGTCTTGTGGACCAGATGGTGCAGGTGGAGCTGAACCAGAAAAAGATCGATGAGATCAATGCCCGTGTGCTGGAGGTGGTCAACGTCCGCCTGGCCGAGGGCAAGGCCCAGCTGGACGCAGCCCAGGCACAGCTGGAGGCTGGCCGTGCGGAGTACAATAAGCAGAAAAAGAACTTTGGCGCCAACGTCTCCTCCCAGGTGATGGAACAGATGTCGGACGAGGTGGGCAAGGCCGTGGAGACGGTGCGTGCCCAGGCCCAGGCGCTGTTGCAGAGCATCAACCAGCTGATCTCCATCGTCAATGAGCCGGAGATCCAGCAGGCTCTGGTGGAAGTAAGCCAGGGGCTGCAGCATGTGATGGATAAGTTCAACGAGACCGGTATGCGGGACATCGACTCCCTCATCGAGATCGTAGCAGAGCTGCGCTCCATCACCGATAAGCTCACCACCGCACTGCAAAACCTGCAGACCCGCCTGAATGCGGAGGGCGGCGGCCAGGGCGGCAACGTTTCGGATCTGGCAGACAGCCTGGAAGTGCAGAAGAGCCTGGATATTATCTATAAAACGCTGGAAGACACCATCAAGGCCATGGACAATGTGCCGGAGATGATGAGCGGCTTCTCCACAGCGCTGGGGCAGTTCTCTCAGCAGCAGTTGGATGCGATCGCAGCCTTTAACGAGGCGGCCAATATGCTGCGGGAGTACGAAGAGCAGTTCATGGCTGCCCAGCAGTATTATGAGGAAGCCAAACAGAAGGCTCTGTCCAGCGCCGATGTGTCCAAGCAGCTGGATATCGAGACCCTGTCTACCCTGATCTATGCCCAGAACTTCTCGATGCCGGCAGGTTATATCGCCGATAAGGACGGCCAGTCCTGGCTTTTGAAGGTGGGCCAGGAGTACAGCGGCGTGGAGGATATCGCCGGTGCGCTGCTGCTGCGGGTGGATGGCTTTGGAGACGTGCGCCTGGCAGATGTGGCGGACGTGGAGATCATCGACAACGCAGCCGCTACCTTTACCCGCCTGAACGGCGAGAATGCCGCCGTGGTCAAGATCTATAAGAGCACCAATTCCAGCGCCGGACAGGTGTCCGGCAACTGCCTGGCGGCCTTTGATAAGCTGGAGCAGCAGAACCCCGGTCTGCATGTGGTAGTGGTGTCCAACCAGGGCAACTATATCACCATCATCATCAAGAGCATCCTCAGCAGTATGCTGCTGGGTGCAGTGCTGGCCATTTTGGTGCTGGCCATCTTCCTCAAGGACCTCAAGCCCACCATCGTGGTCGGCGTCAGCATCCCCTTGTCGGTGCTGTTTGCGCTGGTGCTGATGTACTTCTCTAATATGGACCTGAACGTGATGACCCTGGCGGGCCTGTCCCTGGGCATTGGTATGCTGGTGGACAACTCCATCGTGGTCATCGAGAATATCTACCGCCTGCGCAGCCGTGGCGTGCCGGCAGCCCGTGCAGCGGTGCAGGGCACCAAACAGGTGGGTATGTCCATCGTGGCCTCTACCCTGACCTCGGTGTGCGTCTTTTTGCCGGTGGTCTTTTCCAGCCAGCTGGTCAAGAACCTGATGCTGCCCATGTCCCTGTGCATCGGCTACTGCCTCATGGCTTCCTTGCTGGTGGCTGTGACCGTGGTGCCCGCCTCTGCCTCTACCCTGCTGAAAAAGGCAGAGCCTAAGTCCCTGCCCTGGTTTGATAAGATCCAGGATAAGTATGCCAAGAGCCTGGAATGGGCGCTGAAGCATAAGGCGCTGCCCCTGGTGGCGGCTACGGCTCTGCTGGTGTTCTGCGGCTGGCAGGTGCTGACCATGGGCGTGGAACTGCTGCCCGCCATGACCAGCAACGAAGCAGCCATTACCCTGCACACCCAGGACGGCCTGACCAAGGAGGAGTCCTACCAGACAGCCGGCCAGGCGCTGGAAGCTGTGATGGGGGTGGAGAACGTCCGTGAGGCTGCGATCGTGACGGATAAGAGCATCATGGGCTTTGATATCAGCCAGCTGGGCCTGCCCAGCCAGATCACCTCGATGCTGGACGGCGCCAACAGCTACGGCAGCTACCAGATCAGCGTGCTGCTGGACGAGAGCCTGAACCCCGCCGAGATCGAGACCGCCCGTCAGAGCATGGTGGATGCCCTGGCCGGTGTGGAGAGCTGCACCGCCGAGGTGGAGATCAGCGGTATGCAGGAGCTGACCAGCGGTCTGGCCAGCGGCCTGGAGGTGCAGGTGTTCGGCCCGGATGCGGAGACCATCTCTGCCCTGTCGGAAAAGGTGGTGGAGCTGGTAAACAGCACCGAGGGCTTTGCCAATGCAGCCAACGGTCTGGGCGGCGGCGATGCGACCATCAACCTGAAGATCGACCGGGATGCGGTGCGCGCCAATGGCCTGACCGTGGCCCAGGTCTACCAGCAGATCGCCCAGCGCCTGACCACCAGCACCACCGCCGCTACCCCGGTAACGGTGGATGGCACCTCGATGAATATCCAGATCACCAATAACCTGGACCCGGTGACCAAAGAGAACATGATGGACATGACCTTTGCCACCAGCGTGATGCAGTCGGATATGACTACCCTGGTGGGCAGCTGCAAACTGTCCGATATTGCTACCTGGACCACCGGCACCGCCCCGGACGCCATTACCAGCGTGAACCAGACCCAGTATATCTCGGTAAAGGCCGATACGCTGGAAGGCTATAACACCACCGTGCAGTCCCGTCTGCTGCAGGATAAGCTGGACGAGTATGCCGCCAGCGCCGATATGCCGGAGGGCTGCTGGTTCTCCCTGGGCGGCGAGTCCGATACCGTGAACTACATGGTGCAGGAGATGGTCCAGTGGATGGCGCTGGCATTGCCCTTTGTCTACCTGGTCATGGTGGCGCAGTTCCAGAGCCTGCTGTCCCCCTTCATTGTGCTGTTTACGGTGCCGCTGGCCTTTACTGGCGGCCTGCTGGGTCTGCTGGTCACCGGCCAGCAGCTGACCATGATCTCGCTGATGGGCTTCATCGTGCTGATGGGTACCGTGGTCAACAACGGCATCGTGTTCGTGGACTATGCAAACCAGCTGCGTATTGGCGGTCTGGAGCGTCACGCCGCTTTGGTGGCTACCGGTAAGACCCGTATGCGCCCCATCCTGATGACCACCCTGACCACCGTGCTGGCGATGCTGCAAATGGTGTTCAGCAACGATATGGCCAGCCAGCTCATGAGCGGTATGGCACTGGTCATCATCTGCGGCTTGAGCTATGCTACCCTGATGACCCTGTATATCGTGCCGATCCTGTACGATCTGCTGTTCAAGCGCCCGCCGCTGCAGGTGGATGTGGGCAGCGACGACCTGGACGATATCCCCGACGATGCCGCCGAGTATCTCGCCCAGCAGAACGCCGCTCCCCAGGCGCAGGTGTAAGCAGAAAAGAGAACGCTCCCCCCGCTTTTTCGAGAAACTTTGCCAAAACGGCCCGTGCATCCGCACGGGCCGTTTTTTGTGTGTAGGATAGATGCGGGGAGAGGGGTGCTTCCGGGATGAACCCTCTCAGTCGCCTACGGCGACAGCTCTCCCGAAGGGAGAGCCCTTGGCAAAAAGGGTAACTCTCGTCTTCACTAGTCAATGGCAGAAGAAGTCAGCCGATAAGCGGTAAACGTTCTGCCTTTGCCAAAGCCTCTCCCTTTCGGGAGAGGTGGCACGGCGAAGCCGTGACGG
>UQGD01000036.1 GCA_900540455.1 uncultured Faecalibacterium sp. | reverse complement strand
CAGCTTGCCGTTCTTGCTCGCACTTACATTTCCAACACAATCCCTCATAACCCAATGGGGTTCCACAGCTGGGGCAGGTATATTTCAGACTCATGTTCTCATACTCCTTTCAGGCAATAAAAAAGCCCCACGCCGCACTGTCATAAAGACAGGCTGACGCAGGACATGAAGAAGCCGCGTTGAAGGAGCCGCATCCACCAGCAGATGTAGTTTCTTCAACAACCAAAATATTTTTTTCGTATCTTAAAGCAGCAAATTGCTGTCCAATATATTTGTTCATAGCGGCACCATTTGTTCTGAGCGTAGTTTTATATCTTATTATATCACAGCACCCCTTCAATGAAAATATTTTGTTGGAAATGCTAATGAAAAATTTTTGTGAATTTGTTAAGGCGCAGGGGCTGTTATCTCCATAGTGTCTGGATGGATCAGAGTGATTGCTTTTCCGTTTCGTAAGGCATAATTGACTGTCTGTGCTGTGCCTGAGCGCAGCTTTTTCTGATTATCAAACACACCGATGATGTACTCTGCATGATCGACCATATAGTAATTCCTTTTTTTATAACCGGAAACATCCGCAGAATGTGAAATAACAATAGAATCGTTTGCGTTTTGGATCAGCTTTTTCAATCTATGTCTACTCTGATCCGGCCATTTAGAGTCATAGCCGATGAAGGGAATTACAACGATAATTTTAATATCCTCGTATCCCGTTTGTGCTCTCAATGTCAGCAGCTGTTCTCCAGCCCACATATCCACACCAAGAGCACCGCCGACAAAAAAAGTACGGACAAATTTCTCGTCATGGAGTATCCGAAACTGCTCCAGGAAACATTCTTTTAGCTTTTTGCATAGAGGATCTTCCTCATTATATCCAAAGCAAAATCTTGTTGGTCTGTGGCCGGTAATGGCACAGGCATACTGATTCATATAAATCACCCTTGATAACTGCCGTGATTACGCATATAAAGCAAAAATAACGCAAATAATAATGCGTATAAAGGCTGTATTACAAAATTATAACACAACACATGCGAAGTATCAAGAATTGCTTTCTGCTATGCTAAAAGAGCAGAGAGGTGAGCGTATGGACGAAGAATTTATCCGCAATCGAATCACAGAATTACGATTGAAAAAAGGCGTTTCAGAATATCAGATGAGCATGGAGTTAGGGCAAAACAGAAGCTATATTCAGGCAATTTCTTCCGGGCGTTCTATGCCGTCTATGAAGCAGTTTCTCAACATCTGTGAGTATTTTGAAATCACGCCGCTTCAATTTTTTGATGCACAAGAAAATAACCCTCAGCTTATCAAGAAGGCTTTAGACGGAATGAGAAAGATGTCAGATGACGATCTGATTATGCTGATTGGTTTTATAAGTCGCTTAAACACAGAAAACTAACGATAGGAGGCAGTAAATGTCCCGTCGTTAGTTTTTTATTTTATGCGCAGCATATTGTGGCAAGCAATGCTTGTGGCTATCCATTTCGCCACAAGCTGCTTGTTGAGGGCAGCGCCCCCAAGCCCCTTTGAACACAGAATTTCATTCTGTGGCTGCGCGTTCTGCGAACGCTTTTGACCAGGACCAGCTTACCGCTGGCCGTGGTCTTTTTCTTTTTCAACATCCTGTTCTACCTCCATTTTCAGCACTCGATCCACATTGGCCTTTGCCGTTAAAAGCTCCCGCATTTCCTCACGGGAACGCCGGTACTCGGCATAGGTCTTTTTCTTTTCTTCCAGCAATTTCGCGTACTCCGTCTGCAACTCTTTGACCTTGGGCAGCTTCTTGACGCCCATCTCATCAAAGGCATTCTTAGCAGCCTGGTGGAGCAGAATTTCTTCCTCATGTTCTTCCCGGAATTTCTTAGAGTAGCCGGCCTTGCGGTATGCCACATAGACCTCACGGGTCTTGGCATAATTTACGATGTGAGTACGCAGAACAGCAATCTCTGCCATGCGCTTTTCAGCCGCTTTGATCTGCGCCGAAAGCTCATTGTGATGTGCCGTGGCAGCCGCAGCCTTTTCTTCCAAAACCGCATACTCCAGCAGGTTATGCTCTGATAGGTAGTTTATGGTCTGCGCCATCTGCTTGAGGTTGAACACCTTGGCCCATCGAGCATAGCCAGCACCTTTTCCAGCCTGCAATTTTGCCTGAATGTCCACCAGCAGATTGACCTTCTGCGTCTCTGCCTGTGTAACTATTTTCTTTCGTGGGGTATGCGCTTTCTTCCCGGAGAGAACCGCCTGCAAATCATCTAATCCATATCCTTCGCCCAGGCTGTCCATTCGGGCGGCTTTCTCCCAACCGGGGAGCTTCAGGCGATATGATTTTCCGCGCTTTGATACCTCACAGTCGGACTCTTGCAGCAGCCTCAGCAGCTCCTCAAAGTCAGCAGGACTTTGTGATAATGCATTGTCAATCGCCACACGAAGCAGCTCTCGGTGAGAGGGCTTTGCCTGATCGCCCAGCCATTTGTTATAGCTCTTTCCGTGAGGTTTCGGATTCTCTACAATGGACAGTCCATTCTCAATACAGATGGTGTCACTTAGCCGACGAACCGCCTTGGTGCTGCCCCAAAAGTTTCGGAATTTCCGGTCATATTCTAAGCTGACCGATGACCAGATAATGTGATTATGAATGTGCGACTTGTCTATGTGGGTGCAGACCACAAAGGCATGATTGCCCTTGGTGAATCGCTTGGCAAATTCCACACCCAGCCGGTTAGCTTCTTCCGGGGTAATCTCGCCGGGGCGGAAGGACTGGCGCACATGATAGGCAATCACATCATCCGCGCCGCGCACTCGTCCTGTGGCGGCAATGTACTGCCGCTTTGCCAGAAGGAACTCCGCATCCACAGTCCGGCTGTCACACGCATAGCCGGTAATGAGTCTGCCGTCATCTGTTTTCTTTGGGTTGGCCACATAGTCGATGATGTCACTGATCGCCCGACTTTCTGTGCGGCCCTTGCCGACATGAAGCGGCATGATTCTCGTGGTTGCCATAGGTCAGACCTCCTTCCCGAAAAGAAAACAGCCTGCCATAGCAGACAGCTTTCACTATTCTATAAAACTTTCTTCATCGAAAAAATTGAACTCATCATCTTCTAAGTGTCTTGGTGGAAATCTCATTTCATATTGCTCTTGCGCCAATGCACGGACATCAGGCCGCCTATCCTTTAGTCGATTTTTCAGCCAGGACAACTGCTCTTTCGATAGCCTCCATGGAAGATTCAAAAGACGATTCAGTGTCATCAGTTCAGCCTGCTTTTCTGCTGGTAGCGAAGCACAGGATTTACAAATGTGGGATGCATGACCTTTGCCTGAAAATTTTTCGTTGGCTTTGTATTCACCACAAACTTTACAATAGTGTCCATGCTTTTTCATAAGCTGATGCCCTTCTCGCAAAGAACATATAACCTGCGAATTGCTTTCATAATCACATCCCATTCCAAATCAGAAGCATAAGAAAACTTTTTACGGTATGCCTCCCAAAGTTTTTGCATAACCGAATCATTTTCCACTTCGTCAAAAACTTCTTCAGCCTGGTTAAGATACTTCTCCGATCCCCGTTTATGAGCAGTTGCCAGAAGCGCATCATGTAAAATTTTCGGGTTCAGCGTGGTTCCATGCAGCTGTTCTAAAATGTAAATATCGTAGAAATCTCTCATGCGGGTATTGGTTGTGGTTCTGGTAATAATGGTTTCCAGTTTTTCTGCCAGCACAGTTTCTAAATTATAAGCCCAAATATCAATGGAGCGATCTTCCAGCATAAGTTTGAATGAATACCGAACCTCTCTTGGAGTGATTGCATCTCCCGTAGAAATATCAATTTTCAAAGGGGTCACTACACCATCGAATGTTGTACTCATGCTGACACGAATCCCCGGATACTCTGCTTCATCCATAATCTCCGAAATACTTTTCAGCTGAAATTTAACACCATCATCAATCGGAACAGTTACGATTGATGAAATTAGATTCTCAATATCCTCCACATTAACATTAGCTCCTTTTATGGTTGCATCCAAATCCATCGTAGAGCGGGCATCCAATCCAACCATAGCCGCTACCAACATACCACCCTTCAAGATAAACTTATCACGATACTCAGAAAGAGAAATACGCTCCAAAAAACGCTCCATCATGTAGTTCCTCATTAAAATCTGAGCATCTACGGATTTTTCTCTGGAAAGGTTTCGTATTAAATCTTTAAGCTGCCTTGCTGTTTTTATCATAAAAGTACCTCCAAATACTGTCGTAAAATTTTTTCCACCTTGAACATCCCAGCATATTGCATTAAAGCTCGCAGGTTCTTATCTTTTCTACGGGCATACGCTTTCAGTGCTCCCTGAAAGGTCTGAATTTCAATTCTGCTACGGCTTCTGAGCAAATCACAGATCGTTCGCTCCATATCATAAACCGGCACAGTATGCCCGAACGGAGTTTTCGCTGTTGTAAGTCCTACATCATGTAAGTCTGCTTTAATCGTAAAAACTTGAATGCCTTCTGCTTTCATTTTGCTTGGATTGCATCCAGTTTTGACCGTAACTGTATATTCTATTGGTTCACGGTCTGTCAGATCGTGAAAAAATAAAGCTGTTTCATGTGAAAATACTGCTTGTTCAAATCGCAAATGAAGCAGATACATGGCATCCACCCAGGAATCTTTGGACAGATAAATCCCATGTGCAACTCTATCCAAATCTCGTGAACGCACATAATCATAAAATACCGGCTTTGAAATTCCAGAGGATACGACCTGTGATGTTCGCAGCATTCCTTCTTGTGCTGTTAGCATCTGATCCAGCTGTTCAAATTGTCCCATCATGTCACTTCCTTTCGTACTAATATTATATTCAATATTAGTTAAAAAGTAAAGTCGTGGATATAAAATTCCTTTTCCCAAATTTAACAGACGGTGTCTGGCATTTTATGGTTTTGCGTATTTTTATCCATAAACCAACTCCTGAATTGCAAATTTCAAACTCTGCACCTTACCCATCAGCCAGATTGCAGCCAGTGGCAGCCCCATCGGGCTAATCAAAAATGCCATGACCAGCAGAATCACACCATTGTGCGGGGAATAGGTAAGCAGCACAGCCACACCAAGCAGAGCAATCACGGTACTGAACAGGCCGAGCACCAGACCGGATATGTAGATCAGCCCCGTGCAGAGCCAGACAAAAAGTGTCAGAACCAAAATGACCGGTGCAGTTATAATCATCAAAAGCCCTTTCAAAATCTTCATGTCATTTCCTCCTTGCAGCGTTCTTGGTATCTTTTCTAATCATATTATCCGGCATGGGCAGGCAAAAGACAAGGATACCGATAAAAAGAAAAAGCGGAGAGAGGAGCAGCGAAGTAATGCCGTTCCTCCCTCCGCAAATGGAGTATCTATCCCTGTTATAAGAGTTTGGAAAGCTGGGTAATGATTTCCTCTACGCCCTCCCATAACTGTTCCTGCCGCTGGGATATATCCTCCAAGTCAGCATCATAAACCCGCCCAGTCTCATGCACTTTACGGGTCAGCTGGTTTAAGTTGTTGCTGCTTCGGCGCATCAGGGAAACAAGCTCCTTCAACTCCGGCAGCTCCAGCTTGACTACATACCCATCCAGCGCCATTTTTCTTAGATAGGCTTCACGGTTGGAGGTTCCAAACTGAGACATTTTTTGCTCAATCACAGCAAGCTCCTCCGCTGAAACTCTAAAGTTTAATTGCATATCCCGCTTACGCTTTGCCATAGTTATCGCTCCGGCTCCCGTTTCTTCGGGGCGGCAGGCTTATGGGCAGGCAGCTCCTGTTTGAGCTTATCCCGTACTGAGGGGCGGGACGGTTGCAGTTTTTCTCCCTGAGTACGGCTACGCTGCTGTTCTTCTCGCACCAGATCAATAAAGCCATCCAGCACAGCAGGGTGGCTGTTCAGGACATAACCACAACGGACGGTTTCGGGGTTCTCGTTGGGAATGGTCTTAGCCCATTCCTTATTGCGTCGGGAGTAACGCCCATCCCAGTCCTGAAGCTGGACCGTGTTAGACAGAACCATGGACACACGCTCCATGCCATAGGTCTCGATCACACCCTTTGCCGCATCGTGGCTGAGATACATTCCGTCGAAGTGCTCCCGCACCGCCGCTTCAATAGACTCCTTGCATTGGCGATTTACATTGTTGGAAGCTCGGTACTGCTCCAGCTCCCCATGTTCTCTCGCATAGGCAGCTGAATGGGGATAGATCGGTGTTGTTCGCAGTTCCTCTTTAGCTCTGCACACATCGTCGGCACGGTTCTCAATGCTGTCCCGGATCACATCCATGTGACCGGTCTCCAGCTTTTCAAAGTAGCGGTACACATCCGCCAGCGGCAAAGAAGATTCCAAAAGTGCCTGAGCCTGGGTGTCGGTCAACTCCAGTTCCTCTATTGCCATCACGATGTCCTCGCGGATGGTGTACTCATAGGCATGGTTTAAGACTTCTTCCGGGGGCTGGCTTTTCAGCCAGTCCCGGAACTTGTCCTGTTCGGCAGCCATCTTTTCATAAAGGGCTGTATTCAGATCGTTAGTATTCATGTTATCGCACCTCCTCATGCTGTTTTGGTTTCTTGTCTGTACTGCGGGGTTGCACCGGGCGTTTTAGGTTATCCAGCACCGAAGGCCGTGTGCTTTTGGCAACAACAGACTCGGTGTGTGCCTGCCCCTTTCCGTCGATGTTGAGCAGGGTATCCAACTCCACCAGACGGGCGTTTTTGCTTCTCAGTTCTTCTTCATAAAGGAATGGCTTTCCGACTTCCTCCTTTGCGGCAGCCTGCTGCTGATAGAGGTTATCCAGCTGGGCCTTTGCCGCCTCCAGACGCTGGGGCATCTGGGCGAGGGCATTGTCGATACGGGTAAGATTTCCGCGAGGGTCTGTACCAAGGATTGCCCGGTGGGTCATCTGTCCTTTCAGCAGGAGCGTATATTCCTGTTTCCAGGCGGAAAATTCCACGGACATGGCATAACCCCGGTAGCTGCCGATCTGCACCGGATCGGAGGTTTTGACCTCCTTGCAGGCATCCAAAAGAGCTGCACCAGCGTTCTCCTTATCGGTCAGCAGGTCTCCACGAATCTCCATACCGGCAAAGCCGTCCTCTGGGTGCGGGTGAACTGCCAAAACCTCCAGATCGGATTCAAAGCCCTTGATAAAACCTTTGTGCTTTTCAATCTCCTCCGGGAAGTATTTGAGCAGCTGGTCCTCCAGACGATATTGCTTGCTCTGGTGGTCGGCTTTCATCAGCTTCAGGCGGGATACCTCCACATCCAAATCCATACGCTCCTTGATACGGGGATCTCCGGCACACAGAGCCTTGATCTCGGCAAAGGAAAGTGCTGTTTCGTCCACATCATCGCAGGAGCGCACCGGCGATTTAGAAGTCATGATCTGACTGATGAATTTTTGCTTATTCTCCACCGTCTGCCAGAGGTATGCGTCAAAGGTTCCTTCGGTCACATAGCGGTACACATGGACAAGAGGATTCTGGTTGCCCTGGCGCTCGATACGGCCCTTGCGCTGGGCAAGGTCTCCCGGTCTCCACGGACAGTCCAGGTCATGAAGTGCCACCAGACGGTCCTGCACATTGGTGCCTGCGCCCATCTTGGCGGTGCTGCCTAAGAGGACACGAACCTGACCGGTACGGACTTTAGAGAACAGCTCCTTTTTCCGCACTTCGGTATTGGCTTCATGGATAAAAGCGATCTGGTCGGCAGGCATCCCCTGGGCAATAAGTTTCTGACGAATATCGTCATATACCGTAAAGGCCGGCTCCTGCTCCGGCAGAGGCACAGTGCCTTCCAATGCGTGAAGCAGTGGATTATCCAGCGTTTTCGCCGCCTTGCTTGCAGGAGCTTTTGCCTGTGGTGTAGAAATGTCGCAGAACACCAGCTGGGTCAGCTTGTCAGCTTTGCCGTCCCGCCAGATCTGCATGATGTTGTCCACACACTGATTGACCTTTGTGCCAGGTTCGTCCGGCAGCATCTGGTTGACGATCCTCTGGTCAAGCCCCAACTTACGGCCATCCGAGGTAATCTTGAGCATGTTATCCTGGGACGGGTCAACAGTTCCGCTGTGTACCAGCGATGCACGCTCCGAAAGAGCTTTGACCATTTCCTGCTGATGTTCGGTGGGCTGCGCCACGATGTTGTGGTACTCCACTTCCGGGGTAGGGAGATTTAACTGGTCGGCAGTCTTAATGTCCGCCACTTCTTTGAACAGGTTCATCAGCTCCGGCAGATTAAAGAACTTGCTGAATCTCGTTCTTGCCCGGTAGCCGGTGCCTTCCGGTGCCAGCTCCAATGCTGTGACGGTCTCCCCAAATCGGGAAGCCCAGCAGTCGAAGTGGGTCATGTTCAGTTCTTGCAGGCGTTCATACTGAAGGTAACGCTGCATGGTGTAAAGCTCGGTCATGGAGTTGCTGACCGGTGTGCCGGTGGCAAAGATCACGCCACGGTTTCCGGTGATCTCATCCATATAGCGGCACTTGGCAAACATATCGGAGGATTTCTGCGCGTCCGATGTGGAAAGACCAGCCACATTCCGCATTTTTGTGTATAGAAACAGGTTTTTATAGTTGTGGGCCTCGTCCACAAACAAACGGTCCACACCCAGCTGCTCAAAAGTTACCACATCGTCTTTTCGCCCCTCGGCTTGCAGCTTTTCCAGTCTGGCTTCCAGAGACTTTCTGGTACGCTCCAGCTGCTTGACGGTAAAACGCTCGCCGCCGCTGGCCTGCACCTCTGCGATACCCTCGGTGATCTCGTCGATCTGCTCATAGAGAAGCCGTTCCTGACGCTCCCGGCTGATGGGGATACGCTCAAACTGGCTGTGTCCCATGATGATGGCGTCGTAGTCACCGGTCGCAATACGGGCGCAGAACTTCTTGCGGTTATGGGTCTCAAAGTCCTTTTTGGTTGTGACTAAGATGTTGGCAGAAGGATAGAGGCGCAGAAACTCCGATGCCCACTGCTCAGTCAGGTGGTTGGGAACCACAAAGAGAGATTTCTGGCACAAGCCCAGGCGTTTGGCTTCCATCGCAGCGGCCACCATCTCAAAGGTTTTGCCCGCGCCTACTTCGTGTGCCAGCAGGGTATTTCCTCCATACAGCACATGGGCGATGGCGCTTTTCTGGTGTTCCCGCAGGGTAATGGCCGGGTTCATGCCGCCAAAAGTGATATGGCTGCCATCATACTCGCGGGGACGGGTAGAGTTCATTTCTTCGTTGTACTGGCGCACCAAAGTCTGGCGGCGCTCCGGGTCTCTCCAGATCCAGTCCCTAAAGGCTTCCCGGATAGCCTGCTGTTTTTGGGCAGCCAGAGTGGTCTCCTTGGCGTTTAGTACGCGGCGCTCTTTTCCGTCTGCGTCCTCTATGGTGTCATAGATACGGACATCCCGCAGGTTTAAGGAATCCTCCAGAATCTTGTAGGCGTTGGCGCGGCTGGTTCCGTAGGTGGTATAAGCTGCCACATCGTTGTAGGATACAGAAGATTTCCCCTTGATCTGCCATTCAGCAGTAAAGGAGGAATAGTTGACCTCAATGCTGCGCTGGAGATAAAACGGGGTGTTGAAGGTCTCGTACATAAACTGCTGGATGTACTCCTTGTCAATCCAGGTAGCGCCCAGACGCACCTCAATTTCCGACGCATCCAGGTCTTTGGGCTGGGCGGCGGTAAGAGCTTCCACATTGACTGCATAAACCGGGTCCTGCTGTGCCGCCCGCTGCGCCTGACGCAGTTTGCGGCGTACATTGCCGGAAAGGTATTCATCAGCAGTCACATAATGGGGTGTGCCGTCCTGTTCCAGCTGTCCCGGCACACGGAAGATCACGCCTTGCAGTTCTCCGGCCAGTGCTTCTTTTGTTTTTCCGGTAAGCCGACTCATATAGCTCATATCTACGCAGGCTTTTTCCGAGATGGACACCGCCAGTGCTTCGCTTGCCGTATCCACCACAGCCACCGCCTGATGGGGCTTGATGGTCCGTTTGGTGAACATATCCGCCTTGCGCTCCAGCTTTCCGTCCTCGTCGATGACTTCCAGCGCACAGAGCAGGTAATAGGAAGAATCGTCTGCATAGGCCAGACGGTTTGCACGGTCATTGATGAGACCGTATTTGGCAGAAAAGCTGTCATAGAGTCGGTTCAGTTCCGCCTGTTTTTGGGTAATGATGCTGTCTGGAACCGCTGCATCCATCTGAAGGTCGATCAGTTCCTGCACACAATCACGCAGTCCCACAAGACCTTTTACACGGGCTTCGGCGGTAGCGTTGAGGTCAGGGCGCACCATACGGCTGTTTTCCCGGTAGTACACCTGCCCGTCTACAATGGCATAGGAATAGTTCTTCACATTGGGGTCGGCAGGAATGGAGGTGTCAATGGCTTCGCCCTCGCCCAGCTCCGGCAGCTCTGCCTCCTGATAAGTGCCATGAATGTACTTCACAGCATCATGCAGCTGGTCGGAAAGCTCCAGTCCCTCGATAGGGTTCACGGTGTAGTCCATACCATGAGCAGTGCTTACCGGCTCCTGTCTGCCCAGCACCATTTCCGGGTGGTCGATAAAATACCGGTTGATGGCAAACCCATCCTCCGTTTGTCCGGTCTGAGTCCATTCCGGCACGATGTCCAGCGGACGGTCCCGCTTTTGGAGAAAGATGATGTCCGACACCACCTCGGCACCGGCATTCTTTTTGAACGCATCATTGGGCAGACGGATAGCTCCCAGCAGTTCAGCACGCTGGGCAAGATAGCGGCGCACAGTGGAATCCTTGGCGTCCATGGTATAGCGGGAGGTCACAAAAGCCACCACACCGCCGGGACGCACCTGATCCAGTGCTTTGGCGAAAAAGTAATTATGAATGTTGAAATTCAGCTTGTTGTAGACTTTGTCATTGACCTGATACTGACCAAAAGGCACATTGCCGATGGCAAGGTCAAAGAAGTCACGCCTGTCAGTGGTCTCAAAGCCGCCTACTGTGATGTCCGCCTTGGGATAGAGCTGCTTTGCGATACGCCCGGAAACCGGGTCCAGCTCCACACCGTACAAACGGCTGTTTCTCATTTCCTCCGGCAGCATACCGAAGAAGTTGCCCACACCCATAGATGGCTCCAAAATATTTCCGGTCTCAAAGCCCATGCGCCCCACCGCTTCATAGATTGCCTGGATAACCGTAGGGCTGGTGTAATGGGCATTGAGGGTAGAGCTTCTGGCGGCGGCATATTCCTCCGGGGTCAGCAGCTCTTTCAGCTGGGTATACTCGGAAGCCCATGCCAGTTTCTCTGGGTCAAAAGCATCAGGAATACCGCCCCAGCCCACATAGCGGGAAAGAATCTCCTGTTGTTCGGGGCTTGCCTGCTGTCCGGCAGATTCCAGCTCTTTCAGCAAACGAATGGCATTAACATTTGCTTGGAACTTGGCTTTTGGACCGCCTTCGCCCAAATGCTCATCGGTAATGCGGAAGTTTTTTGCATTGCGGCGCAGGTTAGCCTTGTATTCCTCATAGGAGGCTTCCTCGGCAGCTTTGGCATTGGGGAAGGTCTGCCACTGGCCGTTGACCTGAATGGAAACCGGGTGTTCATCCAACACTTCCTCAAAGGTTTTTTCCGGCTCTGTTACAGGGGCTGGCGGCTCCGGCTCCTCAATATGCAACCGTTCCACCACCACATCATAAGGCAGATTGTTCTTATCGCCCGGATAGACGGCCACGGTCTCGGAATGAAAGGCTGGGGATTCGGCAGACGGTTGGGGCTGTTCTTGTCCAAAGCCATCCAGCTGACGGGCATACATCCCGCGCAGCAAAGGCGCAACCTCATCCCAGCGGAAATACAGCACAGCCAGACGCTTTTCCTCTGCATCCATGACTTCCAGCTCCATGCCCTGTGCCGTGGTACGGTAATCGGCAATATCGCCGGTCTCCAGATTCAGGGTCTCAATCTCATGAGGGTAGGCTCTGCTCAGCCAGTAGGCGATCTCACTGTTGCTCCTGCCGGATTGCAGCAGCGTGGAAAGCTGCTTTTTATCCGCTTCATCCATCAGTCCATGGGCCAATACATCCCGCAGATCCTGATCTGCCTTGTCCGGGTCAATGGGAAGAAACTCGGTATAGTAAGCATTGCGGCGGTCTGCCCGAAGCAGCTGCTCGAACTGTTCTTTGCGCTCTGCCCGGTAGATGGGATATACCATCCCGGTGGGCAGAAGCTGTACGGTGTCCTCCCGCAGCTCGGTGATCTGATAGGCGTCATCCTCGATATACACGCTATCGCCCACGGCATAGACTGGGGCGGCAGGGTCATAGGAGGTTCTTTGCGGAGTCGGGCGGCGAACTGCATCATATTCCTCATCGGAAATGGAAACTTCGGAAGTCTGTTCTGTCTCGGCAGCTGCAATCTGCTCTACATCCGACATTACCTGCTGGATAAATGAGGAATTGTCCAGTTTTTCCGGATCTGCCACCTGTCCGTTGACGATTCCTCTTTCCTCCAGAGCTTCCCGGATGGCAATAGGGTCGATGTTGTCGAACCGGTCCTGTTCTTCTTCGGTATAGAACCGGTCCTCCTGAATAAGCTGGGCAAGCCTGCGCTGTACCTTCGGCCAGGGCAGCTGTGTTTCCTCCGGGCTTCCGGCACGGACAACGAACGGGCTGTTGCCGCCACCGTATTCCTGAGCCAGCCATGCAGCGGTATCCTTCTCTCTTGCATGGTCTTTCATATAGCGGACGACAGCGTGTTTACTCTCGATATTGCCGTTCCATGCACAAAGGGCAGTATCAATATCTTCCTGAGAAAGAGGGCGCAGAAGCTCATGGAGCTTTGGATAGGTTTCGTCGATCACTTCCCGGTGCAAACGCTGGCGGAACTCCGGCACATCCGAATAAAGGCGGATCAGCTCCATATCCTTAGAGCCAAGAACCGCACGGCGCACAGCGGCATTGCCCTCGATGACAGCATTTTCACGGTCGGAATGACCGCAGGCATTTCGATATGCCACATCCTCAGATATGGCGGCAGTCACCACAGGCTTATACTGCTCAAACTGCTCCCGAAGGGTAGGCTTTGGCGTTTCTTCCTCCACCTCCGGCTGCTGGGCTTGGATAGCATCTTCTTCTGCCAGTTCCTTTTCAGCCTGGATTTTGTCATACTGCGCCTGTTCCTGTTCGGTAAGATAGCGGCCTTTCTGGACAAGTGAGGTAATGCGCTTGGCAACCTTTTCCCAGTTCAAGTGAACATCCGGGCAGTCCTGCTTTTTATAGTGCAGTCCTTTCCCATCGTGATCTTCGCCGCTGTGTGTTGCGCCGGACAGGGCATGAGAGCGTCCGCCAATGCCATACTCGTCTTTAAGGAATCTCACTTTCTCCTTATCCGTATGGTTTGCCATGAAGAACGCATAGATACGGCTTTTTCCTCCGGCGAAACTGCTTCCGCCGGTCATGGCGGTGTCGATCTCATCCTCGGTAATAAAGTGCTGGACGGTTGGCACTTTGGAAAGCTCTGAAGAAAAGGTCCTGCGGGGCAGGTCAAGGTCCTTCAGGTTCTCCCAGATCTTCCTCGGTCTATGATAGTGAAAACGCAACAGGTCACGGTCCTGCTGATAGGCAGTCCAGAAGGCAGCGTATTCTTCCTTGAGGGTCTGGCGGAAAGCCGGGTCACTCAGCTGCTCCGTCAGGCGGCGGGTCTCCTCCGGGAAACCATTGCCTTTGATCTCTGACAGGCAGGACAAATATCCGGCTTCTCTGGCACCCTCACTGAGATCGTGATACAGATACCAGAGCTTTTCTGCAAGGAGGGAGCGTTCATAGCCTGCCGCTTCTGCAAGCTCCACATTGGAGGCAAACTGGCCGCTCTCCAAAAGCTCCCCGATACGCTCTGCGGCGCTCTCCCAGGAAATGACCTGGGCAGACCTGTCATAACGGACAGACTTCCCATGGGAAAGATGGATACCATCCTCGGCATACCATGCGCTCACACTGCCAAGGCCATTGCCGCCGTGGTACAGCGTTTTCAGTATCTCGGCAATCTCAGCGGTGGTTTTCTGCTTTTCAAAGGCTGCAACCACACGCTCCCTTTGACGGTCTGTATTGCCGCCCAAACGCAGCACATGGTCGATGTCATTTTGGGCAAAAGAAAAAGCAGAGGATGTATGCGCTACATTCTCTGCTTCATCTATGGATTGGATCTGTTCCGCTTCGGAGAGGAACAGGTTTAGGGTCAGCTGTTGATAAGCTCCGCCATCAGGATTTCCTCGGCCTGAGCTTTGCAGGTGTTCATCAGCCCCACCCACTTCATGGGATCGCTGGCTTTCAGTTCCTCGGTGGCTCCCGCTTCCTTCGCCAGCTGGGGCATCATCTGCTCCAGTCTGCTCTGGGCGGTCTCGTCGATCTCCAGAAGGTGCGGGTACAGCTTCTCGCTCAGCAACATCTGGTTGTAGAGGATGGGACGATGTTCCTTCAGGTAGGTTTTCCTCATCCTGCCGTACTTGCCCAGGGGTTTCTCCGGCTGCTGGCTCAGCTTCAGGTCGGGAATCAGATAGTCTCCGTTCTGGATATAGGTCATGGGATTGTTCATCTTGTTTGCTCCTTTCTTGGTTGGCTTCGCGCTCTGCATTTCGGACGGTAACGCCGATCTGCCGCAGCACCTGCTGGTTGATCTGGCTGACCGCTGTTCCCAGCGCCCCGATGGTTGACGGGGTATTGAAATCAAAGATTGCCATGAAATCTTCGTGGTCGAAGTAGCGTTCCGGCTCCAGTCCGCAGCGGGACATCAAAGCGTAAGTGATGCTGACGGTGGCTGCTGCCTTGAACTGTACTCCGATGTTAAACTCATCATATTCCTCCAAAAAGGAACCGTCAACGATATAGAAGAAGTCCTGCTGATGCTCCGTCCAGTATTCCTCAGCCAGTTTTCCGGCTACCTCAGTGAGCTGTCCGGCAAGGTCATCACCGGAAACATCATAGGTGCGCTCAAGCATGGCCTGCACCGAATCCAAATGGCGCTCCTCCAGCTGCCACAGCCAGGGAGTGCGGGAATGTTCACGGGTTCCGGTGTCGGAAATATCAAAAACATAGCGCAGGCGGGGCCTGTCCCCGGAATCGTCCACCAGAGCGATTCCCTTGGAGCCGCGCCTTACATACCGGCCCATCTTTTCATTCCACAAATCGTACTCTGCACAGGCGGTGGCGTCCGGTCGCTGGGCGTAGATCATCAGCTGCTCATGGAACGGGTACTTGTAAAGGCGGGAAGCAGTGGTGAGAAACCCTGCCCATTCCTGCCAGCTCCCCGTGAGCTGCGTTGCCACCTTGTCCGCCATCTGTGCATATAGTTCAGCTTTGGTTGGCATAGTGTTCTGTCCTCCTTTCGGTTTTTGGGTAAAAGATGGGGTAGCATATTGCCACCCCATCCCTGCGATTATGGTGTTTACTGGTCAAAATCCGGGTACAATTCCAGCTCGGCAAACTCGGCATCACTCATGGCTTGGAGCTTGCCCAGTGCGCTGTCTGTCAACTCCCGCAGCTCGGTTTCCTCCGGGGCCAGCTCGCCGCGCATCTCACGCAGGCTGTCGATCAGTCCGGTGCGGCTGCCGGTATTGTAAATGCACATCAGGTTCATTTCCTCAAAAGTAAAGTTTCCCATATCAAATCTCCCTTTCCGCACTCTTTTTGGGTGCTGTCTTTTTGTGTTCTGCTTTGGGCTGGCTTTTCAGCTGATCCACAACGGATTTTTTCTTTTCCCGTTCCTCCCGATGAACGGCGTCAGCCAAGTCCATCAGGGAAATGGGCTGACCGCTTCGGGCCTGCTGTTCCAGCTCTGCCACCGTAGGCTCTTTTGCGCCATTGTTGATGATACCGTCGATCATGCCGTAATCGTCCTCCACGGCCATCTCTGCATTTTTCAGCGGATTTTCCGGCAGGAATCCGAGGATCTGGGTAAAACCAACACTGTCACAGTAATGACAGGATACCTTACCGTCCTGCTTGATCGCAACGATGTCACTAACACTCATAGAAGGACTGTGAAAATCCGCCGGCTTTTGCAGATTAAACTGCTCATATAGTTTTTCCAGCTGCTCCGGTACCGTGCCAGACTCCCTCAGAGGAGCTGTGTAAATGAGGTCATAATTGCTGCGGTCTATGGAAATGGCATGGGACTTTAACCAGTCCAGATTCATAAAGCGCACATTCTGCGGATCGTCACGGCTCACCTGATAGATGGCAAAGCAATCTCTGTTCTGGGATAGAAATGCCTGTTCGCGTTCCTGCTGATGTTCCTGGCGCTCCATGACCTTTTCGTGGAACTGAGGGCTTTTCTCCCATTCCTCACGGTCCACACCGAAAAGACCGCCATGATCCATGATTTCCTGCGGGTCAAACACCATGCTCTCCGTATTGTCCTCATGCAGCACATAGACAGTCAAACCAGCGGCATCCAGTTCCAGCGCCCGTTCTCTGGTGACAGGGAGCATCCCATCATAGAAGTAGCCGTATTCCTGCATATCCGGTGCAGATACCTGCTCATCAGGCATAGGGTATTCATCCAGCGCCTGCTCTTGTGCTTCCGGCAGCTGAGAAGAAGCAGCCATCTGACTGGCCTCTGCCTGCATCTGCTGGTAGGCAGCTTCCTGCAAGGTCTCAATCATGGACAACGGTGCGTATTTTACCGAGTCTCTGCCCAAATCGTTGTCATCACAAATCTGGAGAACTGCCTTCATGCGGGAAATCTCCGGCATATCCAGCTGACCACCATCCAACTCTTTCATGGACGCGGCATCGTAAAGGGTATAGTCCCAGCCGCTGTCACAGGACTGGATATGAAGATAGGTGGCATCGTCGATCAGAAACAAAGCCTCCTGCTGGTTGGCGTCCGCCCCCAGCACTTCCATTTCCGGCATTGCCGCAGCCAGTTCCTTTACCGCTTTTTGCACCAGAGGATTATCACGGTAATAGTCGATTGCCTGGATGGTGTCCAGGTCAATGGTCTGCCCGGTCAAAATCGGAAACGGTCCTTCATAGTCGCTTCCATCTTTCAGCTCAAAGCCAATGCCCTTGATCCCGTTCATTCGCTCTGCCGGAATCTCCTGATAGATGCGGACCGCCTCCTCCAAAGACAGATCATCGTGGTATTCTCCGAGGTTTGGAAATTCCATGCACTCTGCTACATAGTAGGTCAGATCGCCGGTCTGCTGTCTATCAGATACCTTAGCGGCATCTGCTGGCTGCTCTATCGGGGCGGGTTCCGGCTCTACCTTTGCATGAGGGTCGATTCCGCGCTCTTTGCAGATTTCCTTATAGTGGCGCTCAATGTCGGAGATCAAAGTGCCGGAGGTTTTGTTGATGGTCTCCAAACTGGCTCTCAGTTCTTTCAGCTCCTTGCCTTGACTCCAACTGGCAATATAGCCAAAGCTGTTTTCTCCTGTCTCGATGCCAAAATATTTGCAGACTGCATAGGAGATGCTTTCAGCCTCCACTTCTTCCGTGTGACGATCTTTCCTCTGTTTCTGCAAAAACTGGGAGAGGGTAGAAAAGCCACCGGTAAAATTCAGCCCTTTTTCCTCGGTCAGCATCAAGCGTCCATCTTCCGTCAGTTCCAACGGCTCTGTCAGCAGAACGGAGCCCGCATGGTTTACAACCACTCGTTCTTCCACACAGACCGGATCTCCAGGATCGTAGTCAGAACCGCGCAGGTCATAGCAATAAACGCCCTCTGGCAGATTATCGCGAGCAATCCGTCCGTTGGAAAACAGACCAAGTTTATCAAACAGCTCGATCTCCTGATATTGCTCGTCATTGGCAATCTGGATCTTTTTCTGATTGTGGAGCTTGCTGTGAGCAATCTCGTGAACCGTGGCCGAAACCGTCTGCACCTCGCTCATGCCCTGACGAATGGCAATTTTCTGATGATCAGCAGAAAAATAGCCGTCCGTATCAGCGGCCATTGCTTCAAAAGTAATCGGCACCGGTGCGCTGCGGCGCAGGGCCTCCATGAATGCCTCATAATTTGGCACATTGCCGGAAAGGGATGATGCAAGCTCAGGCAAAGGTTTCCCGTCGGTCTGACTCACATCAAAGACCTTGACCGGGCGGAACATGGGAATCTCGATTTCTTTTTCCTCTGTGACGATCTTTCCGTCTTTATCCAGAATCGGAGCCTTGGTATCCGGGTCCAGCTTCTGCTCCTCGATTTTCTTCTTATACGGTGTTGGGGCAATGATGGTAATGCCATGCTCGCCCTTTTTTACATGACGCTCAAACTGGTCTTTCCACTTATTGTATCCGGCTACCAAAGTGGCGTCCGGCTTCTGCATATAGATGAGCATGGTGTTGTTTACCGAATAGCGGTGGAAGCGGGACATGACGGACAGATAGCGCATATACTTTTCACTCTCAAACAGTTCTTTGATGCCCTGCTCTATGCCATCTGTGATTTCCCTTAGCCGTTCTCGGTTGGTGGGTTTGTTCTCAGCCATGATTTTCAATCTCCTTTCCAAGTGTGTGATTTCTGCTGTGTGTTCTGCAATCCATGCCTTTTGTTCTTCTTCACTTTCATAAAGGAAAAGGTCCAGCAGGTATTCTACATAGGCTTTCTTCTGGATTGCTTCCACAAAACGGGGGTGCGGTTCTTCCTCCGGTGTCCTGGGAGAACGGTCGGCCTCCCATTTTTTCAGCAGATAGTAGTAATCGGACAGTACGCGATAACACCGCTGCCGGTCCTCCCGAAACTTTTGTGCCTCGGTTTTTTGCCGGACATATCTCCTACGGGGCGGGGCCTGACTGTCATAAATCAGGCCAAAGTCCTGTGCCAGTTTCTCTGCCGCTTCTTTTGGGGAGAGGTTAAAGAGCTTTGCAGTAAAGTCGATCACATCGCCAGTAGCTCCGCAGCCGAAACAGTAGAAATATTCCTCGTTCAGCTTCATGCTGGGGTTCTTATCATCGTGAAAGGGACAGCAGGCCATGCCAGTTCGACTGACTTTTATCCCGTAAAACTCTGCCGCTTCTCTGGTGCTGACCGACTGCTTGACTGCTTCAAATACATTCTCTGCCATGTGCCTTTAACTGCTGGACTTTCTCACAGGGGGCTGGTATCCGGCGGCTTTCGCACGCTCACTGGCGGCTTTGCGGCGTTCTGCGCTGTATGGCTCCCTGACTGATACACACCGCTTGGGGACGGTAAAGTTATGGGCGTCCTTTCGGGTGATCTGGTCGGGGTGCTTTTTTGCCAGCAGTTCCAGCTTCTCCATCAGACGGGGATCGTGGGTGTAGACCTCAGCCATTGGTTCTGCCTGGTTATAGAGGAGAATGGTTTCCCGTTCCACTAAAGAGAGCTTCATCGGCTGCCTCCTTTCCGCTGGTCAAATTCCAGCTTGAAGTTGGCGTACTGTCCATCGTCCTCCAAAACCACAGTGGCATCGTAGGTCTTGCCGGTTTTCTCCGAATATAGGCCCGTCACACGGACACGGCCATCTTTCAGCAGTGCAGACACCACAGCCTTGGTCGGCTGTTTTTTCTTGGCAGCCCACCATTTGTTGTTTTTCCAGATTGCAAATTTGCAAGAATCATTCTGACAGAAGAAGCCTTTTTGCAGTTCTGCAACTTCACCGCCGCAGCGAGGGCATTTGCCCACCACCTCACGGGGCGGAGTGAACAGGTACTCGGTTCCCTTGATGACCTGATAAGTTCCCACCAGATCTTTCAGCATGGTGCTGATCCCGTCCAGAAACTCCTCCGGGGCAAGCTGCCCGCGCTCGATCTCTCCCAGGCGGTACTCCCACTCGGCAGTCAGAAGCGGCGATTGCAGCTGTTCCGGCAGCACTGTGATCAGGGAAACTGCATCGTGGGAAGGGAGAAGCTGCACCGTTTTCCTGCTCTTTTTTCGTTCCAGAAAACCGGCAGATACCAGCTTTTCCAAAATACCGGCACGGGTGGCCGGTGTCCCCAGACCTTTTCGCTCGGCATCCTCCGGCATATCCTCTTTTCCGGCAGTCTCCATCGCGGACAATAGGGTGTCCTCCGTAAAGTGCTGAGGCGGACTGCTTTTGCCTTCTTTGACGATTGCCGCAGAAACCGAAAGGGTCTGTC
>UQGD01000035.1 GCA_900540455.1 uncultured Faecalibacterium sp. | reverse complement strand
TCCTGCATACCCTGAACCAGGGCTACGATACCCTGTACGACAAGCTGTTGTCGGATATGGCGCTGGATGTCTCCAGCGAGATCGCAGCGCTGGAAGGAATGTTGGCCTGTGATGGCCTGACCGGGGAGGGGCTGCGATGACCTATCAGGCATGGATGGTCTGCGAGCCGGACCGCGGCCAGGTGCGTCAGCTGACCCAGGCCATTGCCGCCCATTGGGTAGAGCGGCAGGAATACGAACAGAATGTGGAATGGAGCGATGCCCAGCGCATGGCTGCACAGTCTGCCCAGCAGCGGGCGGTGGCTCTGCTGGCGGGAGTTTTGGCGGTGCGGGGCATCACCGATCCGGAACAGGCACTCTCTCTGCTGGATGGTGAGGAGGAGCTGAGCGATCCCTTTCTGCTGGCCGATATGCAAAAAGCCTGCGACCGCATCCTGCAGGCCATCGACCAGGAAGAGACCATTGTAGTATTTGGCGATTACGATGTGGACGGTGTCACCGCCACAGCCTTGCTGTACCAGCATTTGAAAGGCATGGGCGCCAGGGTCAAATGTATGCTTCCCAGCCGGGAGGGGGACGGCTACGGCCTGTCCAAAAATGCGATCCAGTCCATTCACGATAAGGGCTACCAGCTGATCATTACCGTCGATAATGGCATTGCTGCGGTGGAGGAGGCTGCCTTTGCAGCTTCCCTTGGGGTGGATCTGATCGTTACCGACCATCACCTGCCCCACGACGTGCTGCCGGAGGCGGTAGCGGTGGTGGACCCCCGCCGCCCGGATGATCACAGCCCCTTTAAGGGCCTGTGCGGGGCTGGGGTGGCGTTTAAGCTCTGTGCAGCGCTGGATGGCTGTATGCCAGAGGAAATGCTGGAATACTGCGGGGATCTGGCAGCGGTGGGCACGGTAGCAGATGTCATGCCCCTGACCGGAGAGAACCGCACCCTGGTCAAGGCGGGTCTGCGTCAGCTGACCCAGACCGACCGGCCGGGCATTGAGGCGCTGCTGGAAGAGACCGGCCTTGCAGGCAAACCCCTTACAGCCGAGAATATCAGCTATGCACTGGCCCCCCGGATCAATGCGGCGGGCCGCATGAACAGCGCTGTTACCGCTTTGCAGCTGGTGCTGTGTGAGGATGAGGACCGGGCTGCGGAGCTGGCCCGCCAGCTGGGGGAGATCAACGCCGCCCGGCAGGAGACGGAACAGCAGATCCTGAAAGCTGCTTTGGAGCAGCTGGACCAGGACCCCAGCCGCATGGAAGATCGTGTGATCCTGCTTTGGGGCCGGGACTGGCACCCCGGCGTCATCGGCATCGTGGCCTCCCGTTTGGTGGAGCGCACCGGCCGGCCGGTGATCGTGGTTTCGGTGGACGAACAGGGCGAGGGCAAGGGCAGCGGACGCAGTGTCCAGGGCTTTAACCTGCATGAGTGCATCGGCGCTTGTGCTGATCTGCTGGAGCGGTTTGGCGGACATCCTATGGCGGCGGGTCTCTCCGCCCGGGAGGAAAATCTGCCCCTGCTGCGCCGCCGCCTGAACGAGTGGGCCGCCCGGGAGTGCCCGGTGCTCAAGACCCCGCCTCTGCGGTGCGATCTGTCCATTCGGCTGGACCGGGTCACGGTGGAAAGCGTCCGTGCGCTGGATCAGCTGGCTCCTTATGGAGCAGAAAACCCCGCCCCGGTGTTCCTGCTGGAAAAGGCGGTGGTGGAGGGAGTCTACCCTGTGTCCGAGGGACGGCACAGCCGCCTGCGGCTGCGCCAGGGCGGGGCAAGTCTGTATGCAGTCTGGTTTGGTATGCCGACAGAGCAGCTGCCCTACCAGGCAGGTGCCGTGGTGGACGCAGCATTGCAGCTGTCGGTCTACGATTCCCCCCGGGGGTCGCAGCTTTCCGGCCGCATCCTGGAGCTGCGCCCGGCGGGGCTGGGCAATGAGCCTGCCGCACAGGCAGACCTGGTGCAGGCGCTGCGCCGGGGTGCGCCCCTGACGGATGAGAAACGGGCGCTGCTGAACCCCACCCGAGACGAGATTGCAGCGGTCTACCGGGAACTGCGGACAGGCCGCTGGTATGCAGAGGATCTGCAGCCGCTGTTTGCAAAGCTGGGCCCCGACCATGCGGGCAAGATCCTGGTGGCTGTTTCGGCGCTGGAGCAGGTAGGTCTGGTGACCGTTCCGCCCCAAGGCCCCCGGGTCTATGCTCTGGTGCCTGCCCAGGGAAAAAAGAACCTGGCGGACGCCCCGATCCTGAAATGTTTGGAGGGAACCTAAATGATGGCTGAGGAGAAGAAACTGACGCCCCCTGCTGGGGATGACTATTCCGCTAAGACCCATCTGCACCGCCCCCCCGCCGAGATGTCTACGGTGGTGGCTACGGCTCTGCCGGCCAATGCCCCGGAGGGGGTGCTCCCCTCGGAGGTGCGGCCGGAGATCGTCACCTATGAAAAATTGGTGGATGCCATCAAGGCCAGCGGCCGCGCCTACAACATGGAGATGATCGATAAGGCCTATCATATGGCCAACGATGCCCATAAAGGGGTCTGCCGACGCAGCGGCGAGCCGTATATCTGCCATCCGCTGGCGGTGGCCCGGCTGGTGCTGGACCTGGGCATGGACAGCGAGAGCATCGCTGCTGCTCTGCTCCACGATGTGGTGGAGGATACCCCCACTACGGTAGAGCAGCTCACGGCCGCCTTTGGCCAGGAAGTAGCCCTGCTGGTGGACGGCGTTACAAAGCTGACCAAGATCCAATTTTCCAATATTGAAGAACTGCAGGCGGAAAACCTGCGCAAGATGCTGCTGGCCATGAGCCGGGATGTCCGGGTCATGATCATCAAACTCTGCGACCGGCTGCACAATATGCGCACCGGAGACGCCTGGCCGGAGCAGAAGCGTCGGGATAAGGCCCGTGAGACCATGGAGGTCTATGCCCCCATCGCCAACCGCCTGGGCATCCTGAACGTCAAGGAGGAGCTGGAGGACCGCAGCCTGCATTATCTGGATGCAGTGGGCTATGAGGAGATCAGCCATATGCTCAGCGTCCGCTCTGGCGATGAGTTCCTGGCCCGGGTGTCCGGTGTCATCGAGCACCGTCTGGCCGAGAGCGGCATTGAGGGTGCGACCATCAAGCGCCGGGTCAAGAGCATCTATGGCATCTACCGCAAGACCATCATGCAGAATAAGTCCTTTGACGAGATCTATGATATCTATGCGGTGCGGGTCATCCTGGATACACTGGCCGAGTGTTACAGCACCCTGGGCCTGATCCACGATATGTATCACCCGCTGCCCAACCGGTTCAAGGATTATATCTCCACCCCCAAACCCAATGGCTACCAGAGCCTGCATACCACGGTCATCGGTCATGAGGGCATCCCCTTTGAGGTGCAGATCCGCACCCGCAAGATGGATGAACAGGCTGAGTACGGCGTGGCGGCTCACTGGAAATACAAAGAAGGGGTGGATGGTCACGATAAGCTGGACGAACGTCTGGCCTGGGTCAGCCAGCTGCTGGAAAACCAGCGCGCCAGCGAGGATTCTGGCAGCCTGCTCCACGATCTGAAGAGCGATCTTCTGCCGGAGGAGGTCTTTGCCTTTACCCCCAAGGGAGATGTGATCAACCTGCCCACCGGCGCTACCTGCATCGACTTTGCCTATGCGATCCACTCGGCGGTGGGCAACCGGATGATCGGCTGCAAGGTGAACAACCGCATGGTGCCCATTGACCATATCGTGTCCACCGGCGAGATCATCGAGGTGATCCTGGGTCCGGCAGATAAAGGCCCCAGCCGGGACTGGCTCAAGATCGTGCGCACCAGCGAAGCCAAGAGCAAGATCCGCAACTGGTTCAAAAAGATGCGCCGGGAAGAAAATATCGCCCAGGGACGGGATGCGCTGGGCAAGGAACTGCGTCGGGAAGGCATCCTGATCAGCGACGACAAGCTGGATGAGTTTATCAATGGCTGCTGCCGCCGGATGCGCCAGAACAGCGCAGAGGAGCTGTATGCAGCCATTGGCTACGGCGGCATGACCATTGCCAACTGTCTGCCTAAGCTCCGGGAGGAATACCAGAAGCTGCGGTCCGCAGAGGCAGAGTCCAAACCACTGGAAGAACTGCCCAAAGTGGATCTGAGCCGGGTGCACGCAACAGACGGCGTGGTGGTGGAGGGCTTTGATAATACCCCCATCAAGTTTGCCAAATGCTGTTCTCCGCTGCCGGGCGATCCCATCGTGGGCTTTATCACCCGGGGCTTTGGCGTGTCCATCCACAAACAGAGCTGCACCAACGCCCTGTCCAGTATGCGGGACCCCACCAACGCTCCCCGCTGGGTCAAGGCTTATTGGGCCGACAGCGTAAAGGACAGCTACAAAGCCGGGCTGGAGATCGTGGCGCTGGACCGCAACGACCTGCTGCGGGATGTGCTGGCGGCGTTGTCTGATATCCGTGTGCCCCTGTACACGGTCAATGCCCGTCAGGTAGAAAATAACTGTGCGGTGGTCACGTTGACCATCGGCATCAATAATACCGAGCATCTCAACCGGGTGGTGGCCCGGCTGTCCAAGATCAAGGACGTGCTCAAGGTAACAAGGAGCTAAAACCCATGCGAGCTGTGATACAAGCTGTTTCCTCTGCCAGCGTGCGGGTCAATGGCGGCGAACCCCGTCCCATCGGCCCCGGGCTGGTGATCCTGCTGGGGGTCAAAGACACCGACACCCTGGACATCGTGCCCCGCTTGGCGGAAAAATGCGCCGGACTGCGCATCTTCCCGGACGAAGAGGGCAAGCTGAACCGCAGTGCCCGGGATCTGGGCTACTCGGCGCTGGTAGTGTCGCAGTTTACCCTTTATGGCGACACCAAAAAGGGGATGCGCCCCAGCTTTATCCGGGCTGCAAAGCCGCCGCTGTCGGTGCAGGCATACGAGCTTTTCCTGTCCGAGATGGAGCACCAGGGCCTAAAGGAGATCCAGCATGGGGAGTTTGGCGCAGATATGCAGCTCTCCCTGGTAAACGAAGGCCCCTGCACCATCATCATGGATACCGATGAATGGAAGCAAAAGGATTGAGGTGAGTTTCCTATGCAGGCATTTCATGTTCCCGGTCCGGCGCCGCTGTATACCAACAGTTACCTTTTGATCAGCGATGCCGGCCACGGGGTCATCATCGACCCGGCGGCAGAGCCGGAGCAGTACACCAAGCTGCTGCAGGAGCACAGTGCATCCCTGACCGCGATCCTGTGCACCCATGGTCATTACGACCATGTGGGGTCAGCCCAGGAGCTGTGCCGCAGTACCGGAGCAAAGCTCTATTGTGAGGCGGCTGACCTGCGCAACGACCAGCTCTACCCGCTGTCGCAGGCAGACAGCGGCTATGAGGAGGGAGCTGCGGTGACGGTGGATGAACTTGCGTTTATGGTCTGGCATACCCCCGGCCATACCCCGGGCAGCGTGGTGCTGCAATGCGGCGGATATCTGTTTACCGGCGATACGCTGTTTCAGGGCAGTATGGGCCGTACAGATCTGCCCGGCGGCAGCGAGGCGGAGATGATGGACAGCCTGCGCAAGCTGGCGGCCCTGCCGCTGCCCCGGGAGACCCAGATCCTGCCCGGCCACGGGGATTTTTCTACCCTGGGGCAGGAGCTGGATACCAATTACTATCTGCGTATGGCACAGCGGGGCTGAGACCTGCGGCCTGCGCACAACAGAACAAAGGATTGCACATGAAGATCTATATCCAAGGCCTGCCCTCCGGCTACGAGGTGGAGCATCTGGCACGGCTGTTTTACCCGATGGCCCCTCTGACCCTGACCCCGCCGGAACCGGAGGAAGATTGTCTCTGGGCAGAAAAGCGTCCGGACCAGCTGTGGGCAATGGTGCGTCAAACGGGCCAGAGCCATACCATGACGGCGCCGCTGCCGGCTGAAGGAACGGAGACACCGGAATTTGCACTGGCAAGCCTGGTGTACGCTCTGCTGCGGGACTGGACCGGACAGCGTCCTCCCTGGGGCAAAATGACCGGTGTGCGGCCGGTGCGCCTGATCCACGATAAGCGGGCGGCGGGCTGGACGGCAGAACAGATCGACCACTGGTTTTTGGAGCGGTTCGACTGCTCTGAGGAAAAATACCGCATGGCGCTGCGCATTGCTGACCTGCAGGAGCCGATCCTGCGCCGGGGCAGTGTGCCGGGGACGTATAGCTTGTATATCGGCATCCCGTTCTGCCCCTCCCGGTGCAGCTATTGCAGCTTTGTCAGCTGCAATCTGGACCGGGACCGCAAACTGGTACAGCCCTATGTGGACTGTTTGTGCCGGGAGGTGGAGGCCATCCGTGCCCAGGCAGATAAAGCCGGCTTACAGCTGTGCAGCATCTATATCGGCGGCGGCACCCCTACCAGCCTTTCCGCCGATCAGCTGCGGCAGCTGATGGGCACGGTGCGGCAGAATTTTGACTTGAGCAAGCTGCTGGAGTACACCGTGGAAGCAGGCCGCCCCGACTGCACCGATGCTGAAAAGCTGGCGGTGATCAAAGAGTACGGGGCTACCCGCATCTCCATCAATCCCCAGACCTTCTCGGACCAGGTGCTGGCCAATATTGGCCGCCGCCACACCGCCCAGGATATCCTGGACTGTTATGCCCAGGCCCGGGCCGCGGGACATCAGGATATCAATATGGACCTGATCGCCGGGCTGCCCGGGGATACGGTGGAGGGCTTCACCCAGAGCCTGAAGCAGGCCATTGCGCTGGACCCGGAGAATATCACGGTGCATACGCTGACCCTGAAGCGGGCCTCCCGCATCGTGATCGAGGACCAAAAGGAAAACGACTACGCTGACGTGGCGGCCATGCTGGAACAATGCAGTATGCTGGCACAGGCAGGGTATCAGCCCTACTACCTCTACCGGCAGAAAAATACCCTGCAAAACCTGGAAAATGTAGGCTGGTGCAAACCCGGGCATGAAGGGTATTATAATATTTATATCATGGAGGAAGTCCAGACCATCCTCTCCGCCGGTGCGGGCGGCAGCACCAAATTGGTGGCCGACGGCGGGAAACGGATGCAGAGGATCTTTAATTTCAAGTATCCCACCGAGTACATCCAGCGCTTTGCGGAGGTGCTGGAACGCAAAGAAGGAGTGACTGCGTTCTATGATCACGATCTGGGTCCCGAAACGACTGGTTGAAGTCGAACTTTACAACGTTGCAGCCCGCAGCCCGGAGCAGCTGGCCCGTGCTTGTGAGGCCTCCTATCAGCGCCGGCTGGCATATGCCGCCGAAAAGATCCGCTATTCCGGCACAAAGATCGTTATGCTCACCGGCCCATCCGCCAGCGGAAAGACCACCACAGCGCATAAGCTGGCAGAGGAATTGGTCCGCCAAGGGATGCCGGCCCGGGTGGTAAGCCTGGACAACTTTTTCCGCGGGGCAGAGTATTACCCCCGTATGCCAGACGGTACCACCGATTATGAGAACCTGGAGACCCTGGACCTGCCCTTGGTAAACCAGTGCATCAAGGAACTGTGCGAGACTGGCAAGACGGTGCTTCCGATCTATGATTTTGTGCAGGAGGCCCGCTCTGCCGAGACCGAGCCGGTGGACCTGATGGGAGGCGTCTGCATCGTGGAGGGCATCCATGCTTTTAATCCGGCGCTTACCAGCCTGGTCCCGGCAAAGGAGGTCTACCGTGTCTACGCTGGCCTGCGGGAGGAATATTGCGAGGAAGGGCGCCGGGTGATCAACACCCAAAATATCCGCCTGTGCCGCCGTATGCTGCGGGATGCTGCCACCCGGGGCCGCAGCCCTGCCAAGACCCTCTCCATGTGGGACAGAGTGCTGGACGGAGAGACCCGGTATATCAAGGGTTTCAAGAGCTCGGCGGATTTTCTGCTGGATACCTCGTTTACCTACGAGCTGGGCATCATTGCGCAGCTGCTGCAGATCGTCCGGCGGCAGTTTACGCTGGAAGGACACAATGCAGAGCTGTGGGACGACACCGCCCGGCGGTTTGAGCATGTGCAGCCCCTGCCCTTGGAGCTGCTGCCGGAGGACAGTATGCTGCGGGAATTCTATCCCCCGCAGGCATAAAGAGGCTGGGCAGCAATTTGCGAAAAAATTGTTGCAGTTCCTGCACAAAATTGTAAAATATCCGACCCCTCCGTTGCATTTGCCCCCTGCCTGCGCTATAATGAAACCATAAGCTCTGCCCCCAGAGCACAATGAATAGACCACCTGGACACAAAGAAAAGTGAGGTGTCTTTTATGGATTTTAATAAGCTCAAGGAAATGGGACTGGAATATGCCGAGAAAGGCCGCACCGCTGCGCTGGACCTGGCACAGAAGAGCAAGACCCAGGCAAGGATCGTATCCGAGCAGGGCAAACTGCTCAAGGCACAGCGGCAGCTGGGTGCGCTGGTATACAGCCTGGCAAAGGGCAATGAGGAAAACCAGCCCCTGGTGGATAAATATATCGACATGATCGATTCCATCGAGCAGGAGATCGCCCGGCTGAAAGCCAGCCTGACCCCGGCAGAAGCTGCCGAGGTGGAACAGGCGGAGCAGATGATGGAGCCGGATCTGGATGCAGCCCAGCCCAGCAGCGCTCCGGCTGGCAAGACCTGCCCCCAGTGTGGTGCAGTAGTGGAAGCAGACGCATTGTTCTGCAATAAGTGCGGCGCACAGCTGTAAAACAAGAGCTTTGACCGGCCATGCCGGGCGTATTGCCCCGCTGCACCGCAAAGGAACACAACGCAATGCAAAGCGGGCGGCGTTCTTCCCTTTGGAGGGGACGCTGCCCGTTTTTTGTTTTTGATTTTGTGCAAAAAAGACGGAAAATCCGCATAAACCCTTGCAAATTGCCGGGAACTGCGGTAAAATCTTACTTCAAGGGTTTGGAAAGGTGGTGTGCATGATGCTGGATTTTGCCCCCCGGGAGCATTATACGGCTGAGGATCTGGTGGAGCTGATCCAGATCCTGCGGGACCCGCAGCAAGGGTGCCCATGGGATAAGGTGCAGACCCACGCATCCATCCGGAAGAACTTTTTGGAGGAGACCTGCGAAGCGCTGGAAGCCATTGACGCCGACGACCCGGCCATGCTCCGGGAGGAACTGGGCGATGTGCTGATGCAGGTGGTGTTCCACACTGTGATCGAGCAGGAACGGGGCAATTTTGATTTTGAGCAGGTCTGCCGGGAGGTATGCCAGAAACTGGTGTTCCGTCACCCCAACCTGTTTGCTTCCTCCGCAGCCGAAAACCCAGGTATAAATAGCTGGGATGCGCTCAAAAATAAGGAAAAGGGACGCCGTACCCTGGCGGATGAACTGGACACAGTGCCTGCCACTCTGCCTGCCTTGATGCGGGTGCAGAAACTGCAAAAGCGAGCGGCTCGCTGCGGCGCTGGCTGCGATAGCCCGGAGGCTGCAGCACAGGCGCTGCAAGATGCACAGGCAGCCTGGGATGCAGCCCGCACCGACCCGGATGCAGCTTTGCAGGCAGCGGGAGAACTGCTGTTGGCGGCAGCCGATGCGATGCGCCTGGCGGGAGTGGATGCAGAGGAGGCTTTGACCTTTGCTGCGCAGCGTTACTGCCGGGAACTGAAAGATAAAACCTGACCAAGCGGTCACCAGGCTGTAAAAGAGCCTGTTCCGATAAAAATGCAATCCAACCTAAAAAATCAACCGATACAAACATGGAGGACCGAATTATGACCAAGACAGATCTGATCGCACAGGTCGCCGCAAACACCGAGATGAGCAAGAAGAATGCTGAGCTGGCTGTGAACGCCGCTTTTGATGCGCTGGCCAATGCCCTGACCGAAGGGGAGAAAATCAGCATTTCCGGTTTTGGCACCTTTGAGGTGCGTGAGCGCGCAGAGCGCCAGGGCATCAACCCCCGCACCCGTGAGCCCATCACCATTGCTGCATCCCGCAGCATCGTGTTCAAGCCGGGCAAGGCACTGAAGGACAGCCTGTGATCAACAGCTGACCGGATACCGCAGATCGGAAAGCCGCCGGGGTCAGTGATGCCCCGGCATTTTTGATGCAAAAGGAGCAAGAGGAGGGAACCCTGCGATGCGTCTGGACAAATACTTAAAGGTCTCGCGGCTGATCAAGCGCCGCACTGTTGCCAATGAGGTGGCAGATGCAGGCCGCATCCTGATCAACGGCAAGGTGGCAAAGGCCAGCCAGGCCGTCGCCGCAGGCGATGTGATCGAAGTTACCTTTGGCAACCGGCCCATCAAGGTGCGGGTGCTGTCGGATGTGGAACCCCGTACCAAAGATGTGGCACGGGAAATGTACGAGATCCTGCCGGAATGACCCTTTTGATGCCCGTCTGGTGCTGTTTAAGCGCCGGACGGGCATTTTTGCGCATATTTGTCTCCAGCGCCCCATACAATGCTGGTGGAATGGGCGGCTGCGGCAAGCAGCCGGATGGGAGCAAGCAGTTTGTACCGCAAAAAAAGCGGACACAGGGCAAAAGGAGATGCAGCATGGAAAAACAAAGCCAGACCGTGTCCTCTGGGCCGGCGCAGGATCTGATCCTGGAAAGCCGCAGCCGTCTGACAGTGACAGGGGTGCGCAGAGTGCTGCGCTGTGATGAGGATGGGGCAGCCATCGAGACGGTAAAGGGGATCCTGCACCTGGCAGGCTCCGGGCTGAGCGTGGTTTCACTGGATCTGGATGCAGGTGAGGTGCGGCTTGCAGGACGGTTGGATGCGCTTGAATATACCGAACCCCGCACCCCGGGCGGCCTGCTGCGCCGTCTGATGGGCGGTTGATGGGGCTGGTCAGCCCGCAGCAGGCAGCACAGGAGGCGGCTGCCTGTCTGTTGCTGGGGGCGGCAGCGGGCGGTCTGCGGGTACTGGCTCCGCTGAAGAAAAAACAGGCTCTGCTGCCGGATGTGGCCCTGGTGGGGGTGGTGCTGATCCTGGTGCAGGGGTATGCCGCAGGGCAAAGCTTTGGGGGACAGCTGCGCTGGTATATGCTGGCGGCGGCGGTGGTCGGTGTGCTGGCAGTGCAAGGGATACTGGGACCTCTGGCGGCGGCGGTGCGGGCTGTCCTGGCCTGGCCGCTGGTGCAGGCGGCAAGATGGGCAGCGGGCCAAAGACAGAAGCGGCGCCAGAGGCGCAGGGAGCGGGCAGAACGAGCCAAAGAACGCCGGAACGTGAAAAGAGTTTTGAAAAAACAGAAAAAGAACTTGCAAAACCAGCCGAAGATGTTGTATAATTCAAACGTGGCAGTATGCGATGCGGCGGGGCATCCCCCCGGCACTTCTGCGCTGCCCCCATCAATGTGAGAGGCAGGGCCGTAGGAACATGGCAACATCTACCCGCAAAAACCGGAAGAGCACCACCCTTTGGCGTGGGATGCTCCGGCTGCTGTTCGTGCTGTTTTTGCTCAGCATGCTGGCGGCGTATATTTCCAATCAGGTGGCCATCAGCTCCAAACGTGCAGAGCTGCAGACCCTTCAGGAGCAGATCGCCCAACAGCAGGCGGCCAATGAAGAGATGCAGCGCATCCTTGGCGGCAGCTCGGATGAGATGACCGAGTGGGTCGCCCGTGACTCTTACAACTACGCTGCGCCCAATGAGCGCATTTTTGTGGATGTGTCCGGCAACTGATCCTTCCACGACCAAAGATTGACAAGGAGTATTGGTTTTGGCGATTGAGGTAGGGAATATTTTTGAGGGCCGCGTCACCGGCGTGCGCCCCTTTGGTGCGTTTGTCAGCCTCCCGGAGGGGCGTGTGGGCATGGTCCACATCTCCGAGGTGTCCCATGAGTTTGTGCAGGACCTTGCGGCGGTGCTGCATGAAGGGGACGAGGTAAAGGTGCAGGTCATCCAGACCGCGCCGGACGGAAAGATCGCATTGTCCATGAAGCGGCTGCAGCCCCGGCCTGCCCGCCCTGAGCGCAGCCCCAAGGGCGGCGCTGGCGCTCCCCGGGATGCAGGACGCCCCCGAGCACGGGCAGCGGAATCCAAGCCCCGTGTTTGGCAGCCCAAAGCACCGGCAAGATCCGATAACATGAGCTTTGAGGATATGATGAGCCGTTTTAAGAGCCAAAGCGAGGAGAAGATGGCGGATCTGGACCACGAGACCAACCGTCGTCGGGGCGGCGGCTATGCACCCCGCAGCCGCCGCGGCGGCCGCTGAACGGCAGTACACAGCACACCAAGGGCCTGTCCCGGTACAAGGGGAGGGAATACTCCGCCTGGCCAGGGGATAGGCTCTGTTTTTTGGCTTTATGCGTTTGTAAGAACAGAAAGGAATACAAAATGCCCGCAAAGTATGAATTGATCGCCCCCTGTTTTTTTGGGTGTGAGTCCACCGCCAGCTTTGAGCTGCGCCGCCTGGGCGCAGAGGATATCCGTGTCAGCGACGGACGGCTGGCGTTCCGGGGCGGTGCGGAGATGATCGCCGCAGCCAACCTGAATCTGCGCACGGTGGAAAGGGTGATGCTGCTGCTGGCAAGCTACCCGGCTTCCACCTTTGACGAGTTGTTTGACGGGGCATACAATGTCCCTTGGGAGGAGCTTCTGCCTGCGGACGCTGCGTTCCCGGTCACGGGTTCTTCGCTGGACAGCCAGCTGTCCAGCGTGCCCGCCTGCCAGAGCATCCTGAAAAAAGCGGTGGTCAAGCGGCTGATGCGGGGACATCGGGTCAACTCCCTGCCGGAGACCGGCACCGAGTACCGCATCCGCTTTATGCTGCGCAAAAACCGCTGTGAGCTGCTGCTGGATACCACCGGCGAAGGTCTGTATAAGCGGGGCTACCGCCGCAACGCCATGGAAGCCCCCATCCGCGAGACACTGGCCGCCACCATCGCAGATCTGGGACGTGTGCGCCGGGATAGCTTTGTGCAGGACCCCTTCTGCGGCAGCGGCACACTGCTGATCGAAGCGGCTCAAAAGGCTCTGAACATTGCGCCGGGCCTCAAGCGCCGCTTTGCCGCAGAGCGCTATGCCTTTGTACCTGCTTCGGTCTGGGCAGAGCAGCGCCAGAAGGCATTGGCGGAGGCTAAGCTGGACGCTGGTTTTGAGGCAGTGGGCTATGATATCGACCCTGCTGCGGTGGCGCTGGCCAATGCCAACGCAAAACTGGCCGGTGTGGAAAAACGCTGCCGTTTTGAGGTGGCCGATGTGGCGGACTTTATTGCCCGCCCGGAGGCGATCGTGCTGACCAACCCTCCCTATGGTGAGCGGATGAGCACCATTGAAGGCGCTGCACAGCTGGCCCGCACCCTGGGCCGCCAGATGCAGGAGCATCCCTGTGCAGGTCTGTATGCGATCACTGCTGATATGGATTTTGAGGCCCATTACGGCAAGCGTGCTGCAAAGCGCCGCAAGATGTACAATGGCATGATCCCCTGCCAGCTGTATATGTATTACGAGGCACCGGGTGCCAAACGCCCGGCCAAGCCCATGCCCCAAAAGGGCTTTGATGGCCGCCGCACTGCCCCCCGCCGCCCGGAAGAGCGCTGATACCGACCGCCGCAGCCCGCTAAAAGGCTGCGGCGGTTTTTGCTAAAATTACACAGGTAATTTTGCAGTGGAACGCAGCAAGGAAAATAACGGCTGTATGCTCTTCTTTTTATGTGCAGAGCGGGTGCAGAATTAGAAAAAAGGGCACAAACTTCCCTGAGTTTGGCTTTGGATGTTGCACCAGGGCACAAAATGGATTATACTACTATTACAGCGTCCGGCCGGCAGCAGGCAGGACGCTGCATCCCTGAAAGAAAGGAAGTGTCTGCTATGGAAGGACGGCTGCAGCCGTTTCTCCCCGAGTTGACAATTCGAGATTATAACACCTACCTGTGGTATCTGCGGGGGGTGCGCCGTCAGATGTATTTGAGCTATGGGCTGTATTCCTGCCGGTATCTGCGGCACAATGGCGTTTTGTATGCATTGCTGGCCGATAGTTTGGCAGGCCGCACGGCCACCTGCAAACGGGCACGGCTGCCCGGCACTCTGTGCTGGAAAACCGTGATGTGCCAGACCCAGGGCATCCGACTGGCAGCACAGGTGGAAGTGATGATGGCGTGGCATCGCTTCCAGGACCGGAAATGGACCGAGCTGGAGCTGGGACAGCGGCTGCGCCGTGGGCTGGACCGGCTCCTGCTGCGGCGGGCGTACGAAAAAGCGGTGCAGGAGAACCCGGCCTTGGAGCGCATTTTTATGCAGGAACAGGCCCAGGCAGCGGTCCAAATGGAGCTGTGCAATCAGAATTACAGTGTGGCAGCGGAGCCAATGAGCAATGTGTATGGGGCGCTGTACTCCACACTGGCCACGGATGACCCCGTACAGCGCAAAAGTATGCGCTATATCGGCAGCTGCATCGGGCGTGCATTCTACCTGATGGATAAAGCGGAGCGCTTTGAGCTGGACCGCAGCATTGGCCGCTACAATGTGTTCATCGTCAATGGCCTGTCCAGCCGGGAAGCGGCCCGGGAGAATGCCCGCCGCCAGGCGCTGGCAGCAGCCAATGACCTGGTGCGGGCCTATGGCTTGCTGGACGTAAAGCTCAACCGCACCTTGTTGGATAATATCATGATCCTGGGGCTTCGCCATTCGGTGGATCCCCTGGAGCAGGAAGGGGCGGCGGTACGTTGGGAACTGCCATGAAACGCACCCCGGGCAAAAGCTGGATGCTTGCCTACTGCGGTATGGCATCTGCGCTGTGCATTGCAGTGATGCTGCTGGGCACAGCCCTGCCGATCTTACTATTCATTGCGCCGGCTGTGGCAGGCTTTTTGATCGCTGCGGTGCGGGAGGAGTGCGGCAGCCGTATGGCGCTGACCGCCTATGCAGCGGTCAGTCTGCTGAGTCTGCTGCTGGTGCCGGATCGGGAGGTGGCGCTGGCATTTGCTGCGCTGCTGGGGTATTATCCATTGGTCAAACCGAGGCTTGACCGTATCCGCCCCGCAATCGTACAACTGCTGGCAAAACTGTGCTTGTGCAACCTGGCAGTATTGGCCATTTACGGCCTGCTGCTGGCCTTGCTCACAGGGGCGCCGCCTATGGAGCAGGGAGCCCTGGCGGCGGCAGAAGCTGCGATGGCTGTTACCACCTTGGTATTGGGCAATGTGGCCTTTGTGCTGTACGATAAGGCGCTGCTGAACCTGCTGCGGATCTATCGGCTGATCTGGCAGCCGCGGCTGCACCGGATGCTGGGACACCGCTGAACCTACAAGCAAAAACGGACAGGCTGGATTTTCACTTCCAGCCTGTCCGTTTCTTTTATTGAGCGGCAAAATAAAAACAGCATAGCAGATGCCATGCTGTTTTTATGACCGGTCTAGTGGATCACCAGAACCAGTAACGCTTTTTCACAACGATATAGACCACGATAATGGCCAGCAGCACCAAACCAGCGGCCCCCAGGAAGTACCAGTTGACCCCAATGGTGTTCAGGGTCTCGTTGGTCAGCAGGTAGCGGCCGGAGGTGTCTACCTCCACAACGCCGTCCGCATAGCTGTTCAGGTACTGCCACTTCTGGGTGTTCTCGTTGTAGAGATACAGCCGCTTATAACTGGCAGTATCCTCGTTCAGCAGGATATCCACCTTGCCGGGCATACCCTGGCCTTCGTTCAGCATAAATTCAACACCGTTGGACACAGGGTTGAAAGACAGGGCAGTGTTCAACGCATTGGTGGCGTTTTTGACCTGTGTGCCCCGCACCCGCAGGGTGTAACCCTCGGCATCCAGATACAGGGTGCGCCCCGTGTCGTGCAGGGCGTTCAGCATCTCGGTGGTCAGGGTGCGCACCTCGCTCTGGGGCAGGGTCAGCTCCGGCTTTTCAGCATCCTGAATGGCCTGCACCACCGGATCCTGCACCTGCTGCTCCGGCTGGGTGGCAGAGTTGTCGCTGCTGCTGCCGCTGGAGGAGGTGGTGCTCTGGTTTACGATCACAGTCACCGAGGCGGTGGCGGTGCCGTTGGATACGATGATGGAGGTGGAACCAGTGCCCACAGCGGTGACAACACCTTTGGCGCTGACAGCAGCCACAGAGGCGTCACTGCTCTTATAGGTAAAGTTGCGGGATGCGCTGGAAGGTGTGACCGAGACGCTCAGGGTCTGGGTGGTGCCGGGTTTCAGCACGATATAGGAGGGGTTGACGGTCAGCCGCTGGCTGGTGGGCTTGCCAGAGCTGCTGGCAACCACCGTCACCTTGGCCGAGGCGCTGACTGCCCCGCAGGTGGCGGTAATGGTGGCCGTGCCCGGGGCAATGCCCGTGATCTTGCCAAAGTTGTTCACGGTGGCCACATTGCCGTCCGAGCTGCTGAGGACGATCTCCGACAGGTTGGAAGCGTTGGAGGGCAGCACCTGTACCTGCACCTGGATGGTGTCGCCTACCGAGATGCGGTTGGCGGACAGGGTCAGGTCCATTTCTGCCACTAGGGTGGAGGGGTCGGGCAGGACGGCGATCTCGTAGTAGTTGGCGATCTCGCCGGTGGTCACGGCTATGCGCACGTTGCCCGGGGAAAGCGCCTCCACAACGCCCTTTTTGCTTACCGTAGCGATCTGCTGGTTCGAGGACTCATAGCTCAGCTTGCCGGAGGCGTTTTCCGGCAGAAGGATGGGGGAGAGCTGCTGCTTTTCCCCCACAGCCATCGTGGTGGCGTATTGTCCCAGCTCAATGCTCTGGGGCGCTACATTGTCCCAGGGCCAAAGATCCAGGGCGGAAGCCGGCAGCGCCAGCACTGTGACCATCATAGCCAGCAGCACTGCGCCCAGCGTCAGCTTTTTTGCGTGTAAAATCATAACTTGCATTACCTCTTTGGGGTGTTCAGGCTTACGCAGGGGGACGAGAGTTTTGCTCCGTTTTCTCACAAAAGCGGGGACTCCCGCCAGCGCTGCATGAGGTGGAAGCCTGCCCGGAGCGATCCGGGCTGTTATCGGCTCCCACCTCATATACAGTGCGTTGATTTTGTTTTAGCGGAACAGGACGCCCAGAGACTCCATAGCGTACTCGAAATAGGTCACCTGGTCGTACTCCACGCGGGCAGTAACGCTCATACCGTTGGACAGGTCTACCTTATCGCCGCTTTTGCTGACCACATAGCTGGTGTCCGGCTGAATGGTCATCTTGTAATAGGAGCCGTTGGCGCTGGCGGTCACGTCGCTGTCAATGGAGACCACCTTGCCGGTAATGGTGCCGTAGGAGTACTCCGACAGGCCGGCAATGGCCAGCTTGCAGGGATCATCCACGTGCAGCAGGGGGCGGTCGTTCAGGCTGACGTAGGCCACCACTTCCAGCTCATCGTTGGCGCTGGCCACAGTAGCCAGCGGGGTGCCTGCGCTCAGCACCATGCCCTCCTTATAGGGGGTGTCCATATGGATGATGCCGGAGGTGGGCGCATAGATATAATAATCGTTTGCGCCGGTGTTCAGGGCGTTGATCTGAGCCTGCAGATTATCAATGGTGCTCTGTGCATTGGTGATGCTTTGCGACACGCTCTGCATAGTGGTGTAGTACAGGCTCTCGATCTCGCTCTGGCTCTGCTCCATCATGCTCTGGATCTGGGCATCGGTGTAGCCCGCAGACTGGTAGATGGAGGCATCAAAGGTCTTTTGCTCGACCTGGCGCTTATAGGCCTCGTACTGGTAGTAGTAGGGCTGGTCCTCGGCGCTGGTCTCGCTGAAATAGTTGGTGTTGTCCTGGATGGAACGGCGCAGTTTCTCGTACTGCGCCAGCTGGGTACGGTAGATCTCCAGCTGGCTTTCCAGATTGGACTGCTGCATATCCAGGTCGGTGCTCTTGATATGGGCCACCAGGTCACCTTCGTTGACATAGCTGCCCTCAGAGATGTTCAGCTCGGTAATGGAACCGGAGTAGCTGGACATGATAAAGGTCTTGTTTTTAGCCTGTACAACGCCGGTGGATTGGCTTACATAGACACGGGGCGTCTTGATGGACCATACCACCAAAAAAGCCATCAGCCCGGCCACAGCCAGCAGCAGCGCATAGCCGTAGGGAGGCAGCTTTTTTTCCATCATGATGCGGCGGTCCTGCAGGTCGTACAGGTTTTGCACGGTCATATTCATAGTGTTCAGCAGGTCTCCATAAACACATCCACTACGGCATCGTCCTCATCCTGGTTGACATAGATGGTGTAGACGCTGTTCCGCAGCTCGATATCATTCTCAAAAGCGTGGATGGACAGCTTCTGGCTGGCCAGCTGGCTCTTGGCCATGGGGCCGGTGTAGTGAGCGTACAGGCAGTTGCGCACACGCAGCACGGCGTCCATGTGGTACTCCGGGTCCATGCGGGGGATAAAGTCCGAAGCCTGCCGCAAAAAGCGGAAGGTAGCCGTGGGGTTTGCACCGCCGCTCACCTCAACATGCTGGATCAGCGGGCCAATGGGCTGTGCGCCGTGGCTCTTGATGAAGTTGTCCATCTGAGTCAGGATCAGCATGGCGTTGCCCATCTCCTCGGCAGTAAAGGTGCGGGACAGCACGTTGGTAAGCTTGAGGGTCTTGTTGTCGCTGATTTGGATCGCGTTCATAATCAATCACCTGTATTTCTTAAAATTTTGCCCCCCGTTTTTACGGGGTGGGTAATAGGCAATCGTAAGGGGAGAGGGGAGTAGCATTTTCCGGAGAGGGACCCCTTCCGTCATTTCGCTTTGCGAAATGCCACCTCCCCCCAAAGGTGGAGGCTTTGGCAGGGGCACAAAGCGCACTGGCAGCGGTTGACTTCTTCTGGCCGTTGACCTATAAGGACGAAACTTACCCTTTTTGCCAAGGGCGTCCCCTTCGGGGAAGCTGTCGAGCGAAGCGAGACTGAAGGGGTCGCTGTCGGCAAATGCTGGTTTAAATCTCCACTTACGATCACCTATTACTCACATAACAGGATATCCAAAAAATTTTCACAAAAAAGAAGGTGTGCCAGAAGGCATACGCCTCCTGGCACACCACAACGAGGCATTGTCATCCCTCCCCCAAGGGGGGGAGAGAACTATGCTTCATCTTTTTTCAGATGTAAAATCTGAGATTAGGCGATGACTACACCATCAACGCCGAACAGCTTCTCCTTGGTGAAGACCTTGACGTCGTTGTTCATCAGCTGAGCAACAGCAGCCATGCCGCCAGCAACAGCAGCGCCAGCATTCAGCACGCCGTTGAAGACGCTACGGTCCGCCTCAGCAACACCCTCACCAGCGAACTTGTCGTAACGACCGGTGATGGTATCACCGATGCCCTGGAAGATGGAGCCGAACTTGTAATCACCACCGAAAGCCTTGCCAATGGTAGCGTTGACCAGCTTCGGAACGAAGGTGTTGCCGATGATGTTCACAACGTTGGTGAACAGGGTGGACAGGGGGTTGAAAGCGGGGAACAGGCTGTCACCACCAACAACGTAGGTCATCTCGGTCTCTGCGATAGCAGAATAGTTTGCAGGCATCATCATAATAAATTACTCCCTTCGATATGTTTCATCGAAAATTATTTATCTAAAACCCGGGATCCCGGGTTTAGACCATAGTGGATTGAATGAATTGATATGAATTACTTAATCTCGAACTGAATGAACTTCTTCTCGGCAGTGTAGTTCTTCACATCGGTGGTGGCCAGCTGATGGGTAGCAGCGCCCAGGCCCACGACCTGCAGAGCGCTGTTCAGGAAATCGTACTTGCCATTGCCGGTCACAACACCGCCCAGGGTGTTCCAAACGTTGCCAAACTGATAGTTGCCGCTGAACATGGTGTTCAGGGTGGCATTGACCAGCTTGCTGACGTAGGTGTTGCCGATAATGGTCCAGGTGTTCTGGCCCAGCTTCTGCAGGCCCTCCAGCAGGCTAGCGCCGCCGACGACGTAGGTCATCTCGTTCTCTGCGATAGCAGAGTAGTTTGCAGGCATCATCATAATGAATTACTCCCTTCAAATGAATGATTGAATAAAATCAACTCCCAAACAGATAAGCGGCTGTTTGTTCGTCTTTTATGTAACCAGGCTTGCACCTGGTTGCATCTTAATAGGTGATCGACTCGCCGTCGTCCTCATCCTCTTCAATAACAGGCTGGACATCGACCGGGGCCTCGTGCTCCTTGTGGCGGAAGATGCCTTGCTGCATATTCCACAGCTCAGAATAACGGCCGCCCTTTGCCAGCAGCTCGTCATGCGTACCGCGCTCCACGATCTTGCCCTTATCCATCACTAATATAATATCACAATCTCGGATGGTAGACAAGCGGTGAGCCACAATTAACATAGAACGATCTGCAAGTTGGTTGTAGATCATGTCAAAAATGACATTTTCTGTGGCAAAGTCCAGGTTACTTGTGGATTCATCCAGGATGTACAGGTTAGAATCCTTCAAGAAAGCCCGTGCCAGCGCAATGCGCTGCTTCTCACCACCGGACAGGCCGTTGCCAGCTTCCTCCAGGTAGGTGTGGTACTGCAAAGGCAGCCGACGGATAAAGTCATGGGCATCGGCCTTTTTGGCAGCTGCCTTTACTTCCTCCAAAGTGGCGCTCATGCGGGACACACGGATGTTATCAAAGATGGTTTTGCTGAACAGCTCCACGTTCTGGGGGACATAGGACACTGCACGCCGGACCGAGTCGTTGGTATACTCCTTCAGACTCACGCCGTCCACAGTGATCTCGCCGTCCTCCGGCTCATAATACTTGAGCAGGAGCTTGGTGATGGTGGATTTGCCGCTGCCGCTGCTGCC
>UQGD01000034.1 GCA_900540455.1 uncultured Faecalibacterium sp. | reverse complement strand
TGATCCTGGCGGACGAGCCTACCGGCGCATTGGACAGCCACACCGGCCGGGAAGTCATTGGGATGCTGCAGCAGCTGCACCAGCAGGGCCACACCGTGGTGCTGATCACCCATGACAACTCCATTGCGGTGCAGGCAGAGCGGATCATCCGGCTGGAGGATGGACGGGTCGTCTACGACGGAGACTCCCACTCTCCGGATGCGGTGGTGCAGTCCACCTTTCAGCTGCCACAGGAGGAGAGAGAATGATCCTGGAGACCTTTCGCCAGGCGCTGCAAAACGTCTGGAGCAATAAACTGCGTACTTTTTTGACCATGCTGGGCATCATCATCGGCGTGATGGCGGTCATCGTGATCGTGGGCCTGGGCAATGGCATGATGGACAAGATGAAGGAGAGCTTTGCAGAGCTGGGCACCAATACCATCACGGTCAACGTCTGGAGCCAGGGCGCCCGCTCGGTATCGGTGGACGAGATGTATGAGATCGTGGACAAACACCCGGATCTGCTGGAAAACACCTCGCCCCAGGTCGACTTCAACGGCACGGTGCGGGTAGGTACCAAGGACTACCGCCAGACCAATGTGATGGGCGTCAACGAGGAGTACAGCCAGTTCAAGAGCTATACCATCGCCCAGGGCCGCGGCCTGCAATATATGGACATCAAAGACAATAAACAGGTCTGCGTGATCGGTGCGTATCTGAACCGGGTGGCCTATGGCGGCAACGCAGTAGGGCAGACCCTGAAGATCGGCGCCAACAAGTTCCGTATCGTGGGCGTGCTGGATGCCAAGGTGAGCGATCTGAACGGCCAGATGGGCAGCGGTGACGATGTGGTGCTGCTGCCGTATTCCACGGTCCTGCGCTTGTCCCAGCAGAGCACGGTGAGCCAGTATCTTGTCATCATGAAGGACGAGAACCAGGCGGCCCAGTGCAAGGCAGTGCTGGACAACGCTCTGATGGATATCTTCAAAAGCGACGACTCCTTCTATGTGTACAGCATGATCGAATGGCTGGAGCAGCAGAAGGCGCTGATCAATATGGTGGTCATCATCCTGACTGCGATCGCCAGCATATCGCTGCTGGTGGGCGGTATCGGCATTATGAACATCATGCTGGTGTCGGTCACAGAGCGCACCCGGGAGATCGGCATCCGCAAGGCAATGGGCGCAAAGGAGAGGGTGATCCTGGCGCAGTTTGTTACCGAGGCCGCCACCACCTCTGCACTGGGCGGCGTACTGGGCATCGTGCTGGGGTATATGATCTCCGGCGTTGCCAACCAGGTGCTGCCTATGTTCCTGGACGGCGAGAGCATCGCCGTGGCTCCCTCGGTGGATGCTGCTTTGGTGGCCTTTGCCATCTCGGTGGGCATCGGCATCCTATTTGGATATCTGCCGGCCCGGCGTGCCGCCCGGCTCAATCCCATTGAGGCGCTGCGTTACGACTGATGCGCTGCCCCCCCTCCGACTAACACCTTCCAAAGTGAGGAACCTACGATGAAAAAACGTATTCTTGCCTTTTTGCTGGCTGTCAGCATTGCGGTCTCAATGCTGGCCATGCCGGCCGCAGCGGTGCAGAACAACACAGCTGTACAGATGGCGCTGACCCTGGGCGCAATGGACAACGCCCAGACCACGCAGCTGAATGCACCGGTCACCCGCGGGGCGTTTGCCCGGATGCTGACGGCATTTTCCAACTACCGTGACAGTGTGAGCGCCCAGGGAACGGTAGGCACCCTGTTTGCCGATGTGCCCAGCGACTCGGCCAATGCGCCCTATGTGCGCATTGCGGTGCAGAACGGCTGGATGAACGGCTATACCGACGGCTCGTTCCGGCCGGATAATGCGGTGACCCTGGAAGAAGCATGCACGGCGGTGCTGAAGCTGCTGGGCTATAAGATGACCGAGCTGAGCGGCGCTTTCCCGCAGGCACAGCTGAACAAGGCATCCCAGCTGGGGCTGCGCACCAACCTGAACTGCGGCCAGGGCCAGCCCATGAACTACCAGGATTGCTCGGTGCTGCTGTACAATGCACTGACCGCCAACACCTCCGGCGGCGGCAGCTACGGCGCTTCGCTGGGCTTTACGGTCACAGATGGCCAGGTGGACCCCTCCTCTGTTATGATGGCCAGCCTGAAAGGTCCCTTTATCGCTGCCGAGGGTGCGGTGCTGCCCTTTGAGCCGCTGACCGTTTACCGCAACGATAAGGCATCCTCTTCGGCACAGCTTGACCCCTACGATGTGTATTATTACAGCGAGAGTTTACAGTCTGTGTGGATCTACACCCGCCGTGCTGCGGGCCGGATCACGGCAGTATCTCCTTCGGCCAGCGCACCGACCTCGGTGACGGTGGCGGGTGTGCCTTACCAGATCGGCAGCGCAGACGTGGCTGCGCAGATCTCCTCTCTGAACGGCGGCGGCGTAGGCGAAGTGGTCACCCTGCTGCTGGGTATGAACAACGTGGCTGCAGGCATCGTGACCGGTGCCGCCGCCGATGATGTGTACTATGGCGTCGTCAGCTCGGCCAGCCGCTCTCTGGTGGAGGAGAACGGCGCAGATGTGCTGCAGACGGTCTCAGTGGTGTGCACCGATGGCATCACCCGCAGCGTCCGGGTGGATAAGAGCATGAACTTCCCCAAAAGCTGGCTGGTAGAAGTGCGGGTGACCCCGGAAGGGGAGACCGTGACCGGCATTGCCAATAAGTCCCTCAGCGGAAAGTTTGACCTGGAAAATTCGATGCTGGGTTCCACCCCTCTTGCAGATGATGTGGAGATCCTGGACACAACGACAGGAGGTGCGGCTGGGACGGTTCGTCCCAGCCGCCTATCGGGGGTAAACCTGAACGGACTGGATGTCCGCTACTATACCCTGAACGAAAAAGGCCAGATCGACCGGCTGATCCTGAACGATGTTACCGGTGACCTGTGGAAGTACGGCGTGCTGAATGATATCCAGACCGTGGCAGGAAACTGGAGCCAGATCTCTGCACTGGTGGATGCTCTGGTCAACAACAAAGCCCCGGAAAAGGACGAGACCCCCTTGGGAGACCAGGTGGCTGGTGTGCTGGTGCCCACCACCAGCGAGATCCTGTGGGGTGTGGTCAACGGCACCCTGGCGGATACGCTGTGGGAAAAACTGACCACCAACACCGGTCCGCTGCTCAGCATCGGCATCCGTCAGCTGGCGCAGCTTACCGGCACCCCCTTCAGCACGCTGCTGGACTTTATGGGCCAGGGCGCCTATTACATCTGCTATGTCAACGGCCAGCCGGCGGCCTACAGCACCTCCATCAAATATCCGGTCATTGCCGGTGGTGTGGCGGTCAGCCAGGAATCCAACGGCAGTGTGGCTAACATGGCGCAGCTGATGCCCCTGAAGATCGACAAGATCGGCGCTGCCACAGTGCAGAGCGGCAGCAAGCGGGTGGAGCTGGCAGATATGCCCCAGGTGTATCTGTGGTACAAGGGCCAGTACTACCCCACCAAGCTTTCTGCGGTGAACAGCGAGGACTACACCCTGACCGGCTGGTATGATAACTTTGGCGCAGCCGCCGGCAAAAAGGTGCGGGTCATCATCGCCGTCAAGAAGGATTGATCCGGGACAGTTACGCACTGCCTGGGCGGGCCATGCGAGGCCTGCGGCAGCTGCTGTACCCCCGGCGGTGCCCCTTTTGCGACCGGGTGCTGGGCAGTATGCCGGAGTGTGCCGACTGCGCCCCGGAGCGGGAGGCGCTGCGCCGCACAAGTGCCCGGTTGGACAAGGGACAGCATTACCTGGGACGGCTGGCCGGTGCAGCAGCGCCGTTTCGATACGAGGGATGCGTGCGCCGCGGGATATTGCACGCCAAATATGCCGCCGCGCCTTGGGCAGCGGAGGAAATGGGCGTGTGGATGGCGCAGCTGCTGTTTGGCGCACAGGTGCGCATGAGGTGGTCTGTGCCGGAGCCGCAGCCTGCAGAGGGCTTTGCGCTGGAGTATGACTGCATCGTCCCGGTGCCGCCTTCCAGCCGGGCAAGAGGGTACAATGTGCCGGAGCGAATGGCCCGGCCGCTGGCCCACTGTTTGCAGCTCCCGCTGGAGAGTGGTGCGCTGTACCGTGCGCGCCGGGGCCGCCGTCAGGCGGGGCTGCCTTTGGAAGAACGGTTCGCCAACGTGGCAGGAGCCTTCCGGGTCAGGGACCCGGAAAGGATCGAGGGCAGGCGGGTGCTGCTGGTGGATGACGTGATCACCACCGGTTCCACCGCCGCGGCCTGTGCCCAGGCGTTGCTGGACGCAGGGGCACACAGTGTGTTTGCAGTGGCAATGGCAACGGTGGAGTGGCCTGCCCGCCCGGACCCTGCTCTGCCGTGGGACGAAAATGACGAAGAAGCGTGAAACGAGTCTTTTTTGAAAAAAGATGCAAAAAATGCTTGACAAAACTGCGGATATCGGGTATACTAATTGAGCTGTGAGCGATACGCAAACAGTTATCCGGGTGTAGCGCAGTTTTGGTAGCGCGCTTGAATGGGGTTCAAGAGGCCGTGAGTTCGACTCTCGCCACTCGGACCAAAAGCTCAGACAGATCCGCAAGGAACTGCCTGAGCTTTTTTGTTTGCCGAAAAAGCAGAGCAGCAAAAATATCCCCGCCTCCTGCACAGGAAAGCGGGGATATTTTTATACGGTCACGCCTCGGAGGAGATGTCCTGTCCGAAGTAGCGCTCCGAGATCTCTTTCAGGGTGCCGTCTGCCCGCAGCGACTCGATGGCCTCGTCAATGGCCTGGCGCAGTGCAGCGCTTTCCGGGCTTTTGCGCAGAGGGATGGCTACATGGGAGGCATCCTCTGTCTGTGCCACCAGCTTGAAGTCTGCTTCCGGGTGGACATTCAGATAGTCGTAGAAGGAGACATCGGCATTCAGGGTGGCATCGATGCGTCCGGCGGTCAGCAGCTGGATGGTCTCCTCCAGCGTGTCGATGCCCTGGACCGTAGCGCCGTACTGTTCTGCCAGCTCCATATAGGTAGAGGCCAGGCTGTTGGCAGTGGTCTTACCCGCCAGGTCCTCAAAGGTCTTGATCTCTTCATTGTCCTTGCGGACGGCCAGAGCGGTATGGATATAGCCATACGGAACCGTAAAGTCGTAGGTCTTGGCCCGCTCCTCGGTCACCTCAACACCGTTGCACACCAGGTCGTACCGGCCGGCATCCATGCCAGCAAACAGGCTGTCCCAGTCGCTTTCGACATACTCCGGCTCCACGCCCAGCTTTTGTGCAATGGCACGGGAGACCTCTGTGTCATAGCCCACCAGGGTGTCGCTCTCATCGTGGTAGCTCCAGGGCTGCCAGGCACCTTCCAGAGCTACGATCAGGGTGCCGCGCTGGCGGATGGCGTCCAGTTGGTCGGCGGGCTGGTCCGATGCAGATGCAGCGGTGCTGCTGGCAGAGGAGTTGGAGCAGCCTGCCAGACTCAGTGCGCCGGAGGCGGTCAGTACACCCATCAGGGAAATAAAGGTTCTTCTTTTCATGGTTTGATTCCTTTCTTTTGCGGCATCCATAACAGGATGCAGATGGATCTTATTACAAGCCGGGGTGCTCTACCCGGTGCAGGAAAGCCTGGGTGCGTTCCTGGGCGGGGTGGGCAAAAAATTGCTGCGCGGGGGCTTGTTCTACCACGACGCCCCCTTCCATAAACACCACTTTGGAGGCCACACTGCGGGCAAAACCCATCTCATGGGTCACCACTAGCATAGTGCGCCCTTCCTGAGCCAGCTGCTGCATCACAGCCAGGACTTCACCGGTCAACTCGGGGTCCAAAGCGGAGGTGGGCTCATCAAAATAGATGATCTCCGGGTCAGCGGCCAGTGCCCGGGCAATGGCCACCCGCTGCTGCTGCCCACCGGACAGCTGCCGGGGGTACGCTCCGGCACGGTCTGCCAGGCCGACCTTTTCCAGCAGGGACAGACCGGTCTGCTCCGCTTGCTCTTTAGGCACCTTGCGGGCAACGATCAGCCCCTCGGTCACGTTCTGCAGGGCGGTCTTATTGCGGAACAGATTGTAGTTCTGGAACACAAAGGCGGTCTTGCGGCGCAGTCGGGCAATATCTTTGTGGGCAAGGTGGGCCAGGTCAAAGCTCTCGCCGTCAAAACGGAGCGTACCACTGTCTGCTGTTTCCAGAAAGTTTGCGCAGCGCAGCAGGGTGGTCTTGCCGGAGCCGCTGGGCCCCAGAATGGCAACGACGTCGCCTTTTTCTACCGAGAGGTTGACATCTTGCAGGACCTGCAGTGCCCCAAAAGATTTGCGGATGTGTTCGATCTCCAGCATAGGCATAGGATGCAGACCTCCTTATTCAAAGCCGCGGGCGTTAAGCCAGCGCTCAAGCAAGCTTTGCAGTTTGGTGATGACGGTGCAGAACAGCAGGTACACCACAGCTACCTCGCAGTAGATGGGCAGGAAGATGTAGGTGCGGGCGGCTACCCGCTGTCCGGCCATGAACATCTCAGCAACCGTGATATTGGAGGCCAGAGAGGTGTCCTTGACCATGCCGATCAAGGAATTGGACAGCGAGGGTACAGCTGTGCGCAGCGCTTGGGGCAGCACGATGCGACGCATGATCTGCCACCAGGACATACCAACGCAATACCCAGCCTCCAGCTGGCCCTGGGGCACGGATTCCAATGCCGCACGCATGGTCTCTGCGCAGTAGGCGCCTTCGTTGATGGCAAAGGCGATCACCGCTGCGGGAAAGGCGTCCAGAAGGATGCCTACGCTGGGCAGGCCGTAAAAGATGATGAACAGCTGCACCAGCAGCGGAGTGCCCCGGATCACCCAGATGTAGAACCGGGCGATCTGCCGCAGAACGGGGACCCGGGCATATTGCACCAGGGCTACTACCGTGGCAATGAGCATGGCTAGTACAAAGGAAATAATGGTCAGGGGAATGGTCATGGTCAGCCCAGCGGACAAGATCCGGGGCAGAGCTTCGGCCAGTACACTGACTGTGCGGTTTGAGAGAAAACTTTCCAGCATGACAGAATGACCTCGATGTAAGATGGGGGCAATTTGCCCATTTGTCCGCAGGATTTTACAATTCCTACCGGTTTACTATAGCATGAAATCTGTGGGAGTTCAAATGTTTTTTTGCAAACATCTGTTATGGACAAAACTTCAGAAATGGTGTCGGCAGCTTTATGCAGTTTTGCGGTAGAGCCGAGCTGCTGCGCCAAACCACCCAAACACCGTTCCTTGACGGAGCAGAGGGTTTTGGGGTACAATAAAGCCGTATAGCCTGCCCAGCAGGGCAGGAGCATCGCCCGCATACTGTGCGCGGCGGATACGGAGGTAACGAACATGACGAAATGGAAGATCGGCGTCCTGGGTGCCGGCACCTGGGGAATGGCGCTGGCACGGATGCTGTGTGTGAACGGCAACGATGTGACCGTATGGTCTGCGCTGGAACAGGAGATCGACGCATTGAGCGCCAACCGCACCCACCCCAATCTGCCTGGGATGCAGATCCCGGCGGAGATGGCTTTTACAAAGAGCATCCAGGAGGTCTGCACCGGAAAGGATGTGCTGCTGTTTGCGGTCCCGTCGGTGTTCGTGCGGTCCACGGCTGCCAAGGCACGGCCTTTTGTGCCGGAAGGACAGGTGATCGTGGATGTAGCAAAGGGCATTGAGCCGGGTACCTTGCTGACCATGACCGAGGTGCTGGCCGACGAGCTGGGCAAGGAGGACGGCCCCCGGAAGGTGCGGCTGGTAGCGTTGTCCGGCCCCACGCACGCAGAAGAAGTGGCGCTGGATCTGCCGACCACCATCGTGTCTGCCAGCCAGGACGAGGAGGCAGCCCGCTTTGTGCAGGAAGTGTTTACCACCGGCTGTATGCGGGTATACACCAACGCAGATGTGAAGGGTGTGGAGCTGAGCGGCGCACTGAAGAACGTCATTGCCCTGGGCGTGGGCATCTCCACCGGCTTGGGCTATGGGGACAACGCTCGTGCCGCCCTGATCACCCGGGGCATTGCGGAAGCAGCCCGGCTGGGAGTGGCGATGGGCTGCGATATCCATACCTTTGCGGGTCTGGCCGGCATTGGCGATCTGATCGTTACTGCTACCAGCCGCCACAGCCGCAACAACCGGGCCGGTATGCTGATCGGTCAAGGCAAGAGCGCACAGGAGGCTGTGAAAGAGGTGGGCATGGTGGTGGAAGGCATGAACGCCCTGCCGGCTGCTCTGGAGCTTTCGGCTCGATACGGCGTGGAAATGCCCATCGTGCAGACGGTGAACGCCATCGTCAACCAGGGAATGAGCCCGGCGGATGCTGTGCGTGCCCTGATGGACCGGGATCCCAAAGATGAAACGCCCCAGGGCTACGGCCTGCTGGGATAAGATCTGCATTTAAAAAAGGCGGCAGCGCTGTTACCGGCGCTGACCGCCTTTTTTGCCGGTCAAAAGTGAAAGATTATTAAAGAAATTTACCCAAAATTGACGCAAAAGACTGGAACACAGGCGCAGATTCTGCTATACTTCAAACAGTTATTGAATTTTTGAGGGAGGGGTTTATTATGCCTTCAACCTATGCTCACCGCCGGTTTGGCGCACAGGCGGCGGCCCGCCTGCCGGAGGAGCTGCGGGGCGTCGTGTCCCGTCACCGGGCGCTGTATGATATCGGTCTGCACGGACCGGATATCCTGTTTTATTACCATGCACTGCGCTCCAACCCGATCAGCGCACGGGGCGGTGCTATGCACGACCAGCCCGGTTCTGCCTTTTTTGCGGCTGCCCGCGGGCTGCTGCGGGAGGCAGAGGACCAAGAAGCGGCGCTGGCGTATCTGCTGGGGTTTATCTGCCATTTTGCGCTGGACAGCACCTGCCACCCCTATGTAGAAAAGTACACCCGGGAGCAGGGGATCACCCATTGCGAGATCGAGACAGAGTTTGATAACCAGCTGATGCGTGAGGATGGACTGGACCCGCTGCGGTTCTTTACGGCTGGACATATCCGCCCTACGGAGGAGAATGCCCGCATCATTGCTCCCTTTTACAATGGGCTGACCACAGCCCAGGTGGAGGGTGCGCTGCGAGGCATGGTGACCATCCACCGCTGCCTGCAGGCCTCCAACCCTGCCAAGCGCTGGCTGGTGCTGACCGTGATGCGTCTGGCGGGCAAGTACGACGATCTGCACGGCCTGGTGGCAAATCCGCAGCCCAACCCGGACTGCGCGGAGAGCGGCCGTCAGCTGGAGCAGCTGTACACCCAGGCTCTGCCGCTGGCAGTACGGCTGATGACCGAGTATGCGGCGGACGAACCGCTGGACCCGGCCTATCAGCACACATTTGGTGAGGATTGACCGGCACACGGGCTGTTCAGTTTGATGTGAGAGGAAACGAACCATGGCAAAACGCAGAACGAAACTGACCGCCTTGGAGCGGTCCTGGATCTTGTACGATGTGGGAAACTCAGCTTTTGTGCTGATGTGCGCCACCCTGATCCCGATCTTTTTTAATGCACTGGCGGAGGAGGGCGGGCTTTCCTCGGTGGAGTATCTGGCATACTGGGGGTACGCTACCAGTGTGGTGACCCTGGTCACAGCGCTGCTCAGCCCGGTGCTGGGCGCTTTGGCGGACACCAAGGGCTTCAAAAAACCCATCTTCATACTCTGCCTGGGGGTCGGCGTAGTGGGCTGCTGTGTTATGGGCTTTGCCCGCCAGTGGCTGCCGTTTTTGATGATCTTTGTTTTGGCAAAGATCGGCTACTCCGGCAGTCTGGTGTACTACGACTCGATGCTGTCCGACGTGACCACGCCGGAGCGGATGGACGATCTGTCCTCCCGCGGGTACGCCTGGGGCTACATTGGAAGCTGCATCCCCTTTGTGGTCTGCCTGGCGCTGGTATTGGGCGCAGGGGCCATTGGTCTGAGCCAGCTTACCGCACTGAGCCTGGCGCTGCTGATCACGGCGGTGTGGTGGCTGGTGGTCACGCTGCCGCTGCTGCGCCGGTATCGTCAGGTGCACTATGCAGCCGAAGGCCGGGAGCATGCGGTGCGTCAGAGCTTTGTCCGCATCGGCCATACGCTGCGGCATCTGCATGAGGATAAGCAGGTGTTCTGGTTTTTGCTGGCGTTCTTCTGCTACATCGATGGCGTATACACCATCATTGATATGGCCACTGCCTACGGCACTGCACTGGGGCTGGACACCACCGGCCTTTTGCTGGCGCTGCTGCTGACTCAGGTGGTCGCCTTCCCCTCGGCGCTGGTGTTCGGACGGCTGAGCGCCCGGTACCCCTCCACCACCCTGATCCCCATCTGTGTGGCAGCCTATGCGGGCATTGCGGTATTTGCCTTCTTCCTGGCTACCCAGTGGCAGTTCTGGGTGCTGGCAGTGATCGTAGGAATGTTCCAGGGCGGTGTGCAGGCGCTGAGCCGCTCGCACTTTGCCAAGATCATCCCGCCGGAAAAATCCGGCGAGTACTTTGGCCTGTTTGATATCTGCGGCAAGGGCGCATCCTTCCTGGGCACGATGATCGTCAGCGTGGGCACTCAGCTCACCGGCAGTGCCAATGTGGGCGTAGGCTCGCTGCTGGCGCTGTTCATCATCGGATTCGTGCTGTTCCGTTTGTCCTGCCGGGCTGGGGTCATCACGGACAAGGCTTCGGGTTAAGGGGCAAGCAAGACCGGGGATGGCTTGAAAAAAGCCGACAAAAACACCGGCCGGGAGAAAAATTTGCCCTGCCGGGTTGACAAACCGGGCTGGGATGATTACAATAAATGCAATATCACAAAATTGGCTGTGAAGAGAAGAGTAGGCCTTCGCATTGACCTTTCCAGAGAGCCCGGACGGTGGAAGCGGGCAGGGAACAGGGGGCTGAAAATGGTCTCGGAGCTGCGTGGACGAAGAGCAAGAGCGCCAAGTCCGCGACGGGAGCGCCCGTTACAGCGTCCGGCTGTAAGCCGAGGCATGGTGTGCCCCGGCCGCAGCATCGAGGCTGCATCCCGCAAGGGAGCAGTGAAACAAGGTGGTACCACGGAAGCATTCTGCGCTCCCGTCCTTGCAGGGCATGATGGCCCGCAGGGACGGGAGCGTTTTTGCATCCGGTCTTCTGCAGCGGGCGGCGCAGCTGGCACTGTGCCGCCTGGCAAAAACAAAACATTGTATTGTTAGAGAGGGTTTTTATTATGTTGAATCGTCGTGATTTTTTGAAGGTTTCCGGTATTGCAGTGGCAGCGGCTGCCCTGGGCGGCTGCGGCGGCTCTTCCAAGAACAAGCTGAGCGTGGGCGTGCCCAACGACACCACCAATGAGGCCCGCGCCCTGACCCTGCTGGAGAAGAACGGCTTCTTCACCCTGAAAGAGGGTGCAGGTATCACCGCTACCAAGAACGACATTGCAGAGAACCCCCACAACATCCAGATCGATGAGGTGGAGGCTGCCCAGCTGCCCAATGTGCTGCAGGATGAGGATTATGCCGTGATCAACTCCAACTACGCCATTACAGCGGGTCTGAACCCCATGACCGATGCGCTGGCTATGGAGGACGGCACTTCGGCCTATGTCAACGTGCTGGTCTGCAAGGACGGCAATCAGGACAAGCCCCTGATCAAGGCGCTGCTGGCAGCGCTGGAGAGCCAGCAGGTCAAGGAGTTCATGGAGCAGGAGTACAGCGGCTCGGTGGTGTCGGTGGTGGAGAACCCCACCGATGGCTATGATCCCAGCCTGGACTACGCTGCGCTGGAGGGGCAGACCGTGAGCTGTGCCGCTTCCCCCGCACCCCACTGCCAGGTGCTGGAGGTCTGCAAGGAGATCCTGGCTGCCAAGGGCATTACCCTGGAGATCCAGGAGTATGACGACTATGTGATCCCCAATACGGTGGTAGAGGAAGGAGAGGCAGACACCAACTACTTCCAGCACCAGCCCTACCTGGACAACTTCAATGAGGAAAAGGGCACCCACCTGGTCACGGTAGCCGGTATCCATGTGGAACCCATGGGCATCTACGGCGGTAAGCAGACCAGCCTGGACGCCATTGCCGCAAAATAAATCCATCCCCCGCTTATGAGACCCGCAGCTGACTGTATAAAAGGAGCATACCCGTGATCCAGATCAAAAACCTTTCCAAGACCTTCCCGATGAAGGACGGCGCAGTGTATGCACTGCGCAATATCAACCTGACCATTCCGGATGGTGCCATTTACGGCATCATCGGAATGTCCGGCGCAGGCAAATCCACCCTGGTGCGCTGCATCAACCTGTTGGAGCGCCCCACCGAAGGCAGCGTCGTCATTGACGGGGTAGCGCTGGAAAGCCTGACCCCTGCGCAGCTGCGCCAGCGCCGGCGGGAGATCACCATGATCTTTCAGCAGTTCAACCTGCTGATGCAGCGCAGCTGTCTGAAGAATATCTGCTTCCCCATGGAGCTGGCCGGTGTGAAGAAGGCGGATGCCGAAAAACGCGCCCGGGAGCTGCTGGAAGTGGTGGGTCTGCCGGATAAGGCCGATGCTTACCCGGCACAGCTGTCCGGCGGGCAGAAGCAGCGCATTGCCATTGCGCGTGCGCTGGCTACCAACCCCAAGGTGCTGCTGTGCGACGAGGCTACCAGCGCCCTGGACCCCACCACCACCCACTCGATCCTGACCCTGATCAAGGATATCAACAAAAAGCTGGGCATCACGGTGGTGGTCATCACCCACCAGATGAGCGTGGTGGAGGAGATCTGCAGCCGGGTGGCCATTCTGGACGGCGGCGAAGTGGTGGAGGAAGGCGAAGTGGAAGCCATCTTTGCCAACCCCCGCACCCCGGCAGCCCGGCGGTTGGTGGCCCCCAACGGCGGCGCAGCAGCGCAGGAGCTGGCAAGCTTTGCCCCGGATGATCATGTGGTGCGGGTCACCTTTAATGGTTCGTCCACCACAAAGCCGCTGGTGGCGGGTCTGGCAGTGGATACCGGCATCCTGGTCAGCGTGCTCAGTGCGGATACCCGTGATCTGAACGGGCGGTGCTTTGGCAGTATGCTGCTCAAGCTCCCGCGAGAGATCGAGCCTGCCCAGCGGGCGGTGGAATATATCCGCGGGCAGGACGGCGTCTCGGTGGAGGAGGTAAATGGTTTATGAGTTTTGCGGATTATGCGTTTGCGGTCTGGGAGACCTTTTATGTTACGGTGCTGTCCACGGGCTTTGCCCTGGCGCTGGGCCTGCCCCTGGGTGTGCTGCTGGTGGCAGGCGATAAAGACGGCGTGCTGCCTTTGCCCAGCTGGCTGATGCACGGGCTGAATGCCGTCATCAACATCCTGCGCAGCGTGCCCTTTTTGATCCTGATGATCTGTGTGTTCCCGCTGTCCCGTGCCATCATCGGCACCTCGGTGGGTACCCAGGCGACCATCGTCCCGCTGGTGGTGGCGGCATTCCCCTTTGTGGCCCGTCTGGTAGAGACCAGCCTGCGGGAGCTGGACCCCGGTGTGGTGGAAGCTGCCCAGAGCATGGGCGCTACCCCGATGCAGATCATCCTCAAGGTGATGATCCCGGAGTGTCTGCCGGGACTGATCTCCAGCATGACCACGGGCCTGACCACTATTTTGGGCTATTCGGCCATGTCCGGCGTGATCGGCGGCGGTGGTCTGGGCAAGGTGGCGATCTCGTATGGATATTACCGTTATCAGACCGATATCATGCTGATCTGTGTGGTGCTGCTGGTGCTGCTGGTGCAGCTGTTCCAGTCGGCGGGCACACTGTGGGCCAACAAGAGCGATAAGCGTTTGCGGAGATAAAGCCTCCCCGGCTGTTTCTGGGGGAGAGAAGGAGAAACGATATGGAACGCGATACCATCTGCGTACAGGGCGGCTACACGCCGGGCAACGGCGAGCCCCGCCAGATCCCCATTATCCAGTCCACTACGTTTAAGTATGCGACCAGTGAGGATATGGGAAAATTGTTTGATCTGGAGGCCGAGGGCTACTTCTACTCCCGCCTGCAGAATCCCACCTGCGACTATGTGGCGAAGAAGATCTGTGAGCTGGAAGGCGGCGCCGCAGCGATGCTGACCTCCAGCGGCCAGGCAGCCAACTTTTTTGCGCTGTTCAATATCTGCTCGGCGGGGGATCACATCGTGTCCTCCAGCAGCATCTATGGCGGAACCTTCAACCTCATCTCGGTGACCATGGCAAAAATGGGCATCTCGGTGACCTTTGTAGGCCCCCAGTGTACCGATGAGGAGCTGGAAGCCGCTTTCCGCCCCAATACCAAGGCTGTGTTTGGCGAGACCATTGCCAACCCTGCCCTGACCGTGCTGGACATCGAGCGTTTTGCCAAGGCAGCCCACGCTCATGGTGTGCCGCTGATCGTGGACAACACCTTCCCCACGCCGGTCAACTGCCGTCCGCTGGAATGGGGCGCAGACATCGTGACCCACTCCACCACCAAATACATGGACGGCCATGGCGCAGCTCTGGGCGGCGCCATCGTGGACGGGGGCAAGTTTGATTGGATGGCCCATGCAGACAAGTTCCCCGGTCTGTGCACCCCGGATGACAGCTACCACGGCATTACCTATGCCGAGCGGTTCGGCCAGCAGGGCGCATTCATCACCAAGGCGACCGCACAGCTGATGCGGGACTTTGGCTCGATGCAGTCGCCCGCCAACGCTTACCTGCTGAATCTGGGCCTGGAGAGCCTGCATGTGCGGATGAAGCGCCACTGTGAGAACGGCCTGGCGATGGCACAGTTCCTGCAGCAGCACCCCAAGGTGGCTTATGTGGACTACTGCGACCTGCCCACCAGCCCCTACCATGCCCTGGCGCAGAAATATCTGCCCAACGGCAGCTGCGGTGTAGTGTCCTTTGGTCTGGCAGGCGGCCGGGAGGCTGCCAGCACCTTTATGCGGGAGCTGAAGCTGGCTGCCATTGAGACCCATGTGGCGGATGCCCGCACCTGCTGCCTGAACCCGGCCTCCACCACCCACCGCCAGATGAACGATGACCAGCTGCGGGCCGCCGGTGTGCCGCCGGAGCTGGTGCGCATGAGCTGCGGCCTGGAGAGCAGCGCCGACCTCATCGCAGACGTGGCCCAGGCCCTGGATAAGGTCTGAACCGTTTTGCCGCACAATACCACGGAAGGAACGTAAAACCGCTATGCCCCTGATCATCCCCAAGACTTTGCCCGCCTACGATGCCCTGTACAAGGAGAATATCTTTGTGATGCACCGGGAGCGGGCCGCTGCCCAGCAGATCCGTCCGCTGGAGATCCTGATCCTCAACCTGATGCCCACCAAGATCGCTACCGAGACCCAGATCGCCCGGCTGCTGGCAAATACCCCGCTGCAGGTGCATATGACCCTGCTGCAGACGGCCAGCCATGAGGCGACCCATGTTTCGGCAGATCATCTGGAGGCATTCTACCAGACCTTTGATGAGGTGAAGAACCACCGCTACGACGGCATGATCATCACCGGTGCGCCGGTGGAGACCCTGGACTTTGAACAGGTGGACTATTGGCCGGAGCTGTGCAGCATCATGGACTTCAGCCGGACCAATGTCTACTCCACCCTGCACGTCTGCTGGGGTGCCCAGGCGGGGCTGTATTATCACTATGGGGTGCACAAGCAGCTGCTGGATCACAAGATGTTCGGCGTGTTTGAGCATCGGGTCACCCGCTCGGCAAATCCCCTGGTACGAGGGTTCGATGAGGTGTTCTATGCTCCCCACAGCCGCCATACCGGGGTCAGCCGGGAGGACATCGATGCCTGCGGAGAGCTGCGCATCCTGGCGGAGAGCGATGCGGCAGGCCCGTACCTGCTGAGCATCGAGGACGGGCGGCAGATCTTTGTCACCGGACACCCGGAGTACGACCAGTACACCCTGGATGCCGAATACCGGCGTGACCGGGACAAGGGGCTGGATATTGCGCCCCCCTGCAATTACTACCCGGGGGACGACCCGGCCAAGCCTCCGCTGTTCCGCTGGCGGGCCCACGCCCACCTGCTGTATGAAAACTGGCTGAACTATTACGTTTACCAGAATACGCCCTATGACCTGGAGACGCTGGAACGCCTGTCGCCTCGCAGGGGGAAGTGAACCGGTCCTGTTCTGAATAGCAAAAAGCTGCCTGTCCTACTTGTTTTTCAGTAGGGCAGGCAGCTTTTTTTGCAGGATGACGGAGAGGGGCGCTCACTTTCTCCGGGGCTTCTTTTTCCGCACGCTGTAGCCAAAGGTGCCCAGCTTGCGGCCCAGAGCCAGATATTCGCCGTGACTGTACACGATGAGCTTGGCCTTTTCCAGGCAGAGCTTGCCGCTTTCGTCCAGCAGGGACTCGTCTACATCACAGGCTACCACCTGAGCCAGGAACAGATCGTGGCTGCCCAGGGGGATCACCTGGGTCACCTTACATTCCAGGTTCAGGGGGCTTTCCTCCAGCAGGGGGCAGTCGGTAAGCACCGAACCAGGGGCGGCGTGCAGGCCGCAGGCCGCAAATTTATCCAGGTCGCGGCCGCTTTTTACGCCGCACCAGTCCACCGCCCGCACCAGCGCCTCGGTGGGCAGGTTAATGGCAAACTGTCCACTCTCCCGGATCAGCTGGTGGCTGTACCGCTCCGGCCGCACACTGATGGACACCATGCTGGGCTGGGTGCAGATGGTGCCGGTCCAGCCGATGGTAATAAGATTGGGTTTATCCAGCCCGCCGCAGGACACCAGCACCGGCGGTTCCGGGTTGAGCAGGGTGCTGCCCTTCCAACTTTGCTTGCTCATCCGTGGTACTTCCTTTCATAGGGGGCCCAGGTGCGCTCGCTGATGATGTAGCGGGGACGCGCCTTGGACTCCATGTAGATCTTGCCGATATATTCGCCGATGACGCCCAGGCACACCAGCTGTACGCCGCCCATAAAGCAGACGATGCAGATGGTGGAAGCCCAGCCCGCCACAGCGCTGCCCATGGCAGCCTGGACGATGGCCCAGATCACGCCGATAAAGCTGATCAGGCTGACCACGACACCGGCGCCGGTGATCAGGCGGATCGGCTTGTTGGACAGGCTGGTAATGCCGTCAAAAGCCAGCGCCAGCATCTTGCTCAAGGGGTAGTGGCTCTCGCCGGCCAAACGCTCGTGACGCTCGTAGCTCACGGTGTCGCTGGCAAAACCAACAAGCGGCACCATGCCCCGCAAAAAGATGTTGACCTCCCGGTAATCGGCAAAGCTCTCCAGCACACGGGTGCTGATGAGCCGGTAGTCTGCGTGGTTGAACACGATGTCGGCGCCCAGGGCGTTCATCAGGTGGTAGAAGCCTTCGGCGGTGAACCGCTTGAAGAAGGTGTCGGTATCCCGGCGGCTGCGCACACCGTAGACCACTTCGGCCCCGGCAAGATACTTGCGCACCATCTCATCCATAGCGTTGATATCGTCCTGTCCGTCGCAGTCGATGGAGATGGTCACATCACACTGACCGCTGTGCAGCGCCTCCATCAGCCCGGCCAGAACAGCATTCTGGTGGCCCCGGTTGCGGCTTTGCGAGATGCCGATATAGTGTTCATCCTGGGCGGCAAACTGAGAGATCAGCTCCCAGGTGGCATCCCGAGAGCCGTCGTTGACGAACAGCACCCGGCTCTTGTCGCTGATCAGCCCGGCCCCTGCCAGGTCGGTGATCTTTTGCAGGAACATAGGGGCGGTGATGGGCAGCACCTGCTCCTCGTTATAGCAGGGGATAACGATCCAGAGGATAGGTTTTGACATGGGGTTCTCCTTTTACTGTATGGTCCGGCGCAGTGCGTCTGGTTCCAGCAGCTTAAAGCTGCTTTTATAGGTGTCCAGCAGGCCGTCCCGCTGCATCAGGCTCAGCTCCCGGGACAGGGCGCTGCGGTCGCAGTTGAGGTAATCTGCCAGTTGGATGCGGGAAAAGGGGATGGTAAAGGTCAGGCTCCCGGCCCGCTCGGCTTCCCCCAGAAGATAGGCGCAGACTTTGGCGCGCAGGGTCTTCATTACCAGCAGGTCTACCCGGCGGGAGAGCAGGAAGTATTTATCGCTGATGGTGCGCACCAGATTTTGCAGCACCAGGGTGTGTGCAGGGTCGGTGCCTGTTTGCAGCAGCTGCTCGTAGGGGATCAGCAGTGCCTCACAGGGGCTGGCGGCAACTACCGTCACAGGGCTGGACAGGCTGGAGCCGCCCAGCACATCCCCAAAGATATCCCCTGGTTCCAGCCGGGTGATGGGCACCCGGCTGCCGCCCGGAGCCGGGCGGTAAGCCTCCAGCGCGCCGGACAGCAAAACACCGACCCGGCGGTTGGGATGTCCCGCCAGGATCAGCGCCTCGCCCCGGCCATAGCTTCGGGTCCAGGCGTGCAGCTCGGCCAGTAAAACACGCAGCTGCGCCTCTTCCAGCCCGGCAAACAAGGTCGTGGATCGTAATAGGGAGAAATAGTTTTCCATACTCACACCGCGGGGGCCGCACCGGCTCCTCGTCTGTGCAGGAAGTGTAAGACCGGGGCGGTCCCAGGATGGGAGACGCTGGACCGGTGCAGTGTCGGGATGAACTTTGGACAAAATGTCGGAGACATTCAGCCGCTGAAAAGGGTTTGGGCAGGCCCCAAACACAAGCTTCCTGCGCAGGCCGTGGTACCGGCCCCGCCGTCCTTCTGCATTCCGTTGCAAGCGCAACAGTATTTTTGCTTCCATTATAGTAAACTTGAGCGCGTAAAGCAATCTATTTTCAAGATTTGCGGCTGCAAAAATAAAAAAGAGGGCCAGCGCAGGCTGCGCAGCCCCGGAAGAAGGCTGTTTTTATGAAAAAAAAGATCCTTTTGCTGTTGTTGGCGGCGGTGCTGTTGCTGCTGCCGGCTTGTGGAGCCACAGCCAAAGGGATGTCCGCAGAGGGGCCTGTGCACATTGCGGGGCTGAAAGGGCCTACGACCATGGGGCTTGTAAACCTGCTGGATATGGAGCAGCAGGGCACCGCGGCACTGGACTATGACCTGCAGCTTTATGGTACTGCAGATGAGATCGTGCCGGGGCTTATCAAAGGGGAGCTGGATATGGCGGCGATCCCTGCCAACCTGGCCGCTGCCTTGTACCAAAAGACCAAAGGCGGCATCCAGGTGATGGCTGTAAATACCCTGGGGGTGCTGTATGTGGTGGAAAAAGGGGATACTGTCCATAGCATGGCAGATCTTGCAGGCCGCACCATCCTTTCTACCGGCAAAGGCACCACCCCGGAGTATCTGCTGCGCTACCTGCTGGAGAAAAACGGATTGGACCCGGATAAGGATGTGAAGATCCAGTATTGCAGCGAAGCCACAGAGGTCACCGCGCAGATGGCTGCGGCGCAAAAGGATGCCATTGCGGTGCTGCCGCAGCCCTATGTGACCGCTGCCGGGATGAAGGACCCCAGCCTGCGGGTGGCGCTGGACCTGACAGCAGAGTGGGACAAGGTCAGCGACAGCCAGCTGGTCACCGGTGTGACGGTGGTGCGGACTCAATACGCCCAGGAGCACCCGGATGTGGTGGAAGCCTTCCTGCAGGAGTATGCCCAGAGCGTGCGGACCGCCAATACCGACCTGGACCGCACGGCTGCGTTGTGTGAGCAGCAGGGGGTGGTGGCAAAGGCCGCCATTGCCAAAAAGGCTTTGCCCGCCTGCAACATCGTGTGCCGGACCGGGGACGAGATGCAGAAGGATGTCAGTGCATATCTGTCGGTGCTCTGTGCGGCCGACCCTGCCGCTGTGGGCGGAAAGCTGCCGGACGAAGGGTTCTATTGGAAGAAGTAAAAAACTGCCGCACAGCAGCCTTGATGCTGTGCGGCAGCTTTTATCTTTTGCAGCAGAGATCCAGCAGCAGCCCGGCGGACAGCCCCAGCATAGCAGGCAGCAGCCAGCCAAAACCGATCGATGACAGGGGCAGACGCTGGGCCAGAGCGGACAGCGGACCCAGGGGCAGTGCGGCGGCAGTGCTCTGCAGGGCGGCAAAGGCGATGGACCATTGATAGACCGCCCGGCGATGGTGCAGCCCCGGAATCAGCGGCAGCAGGATCAGCAGGATGGCAGCGGGATACAGTGCGTTCAAAACTGGGGTGGACAGGCGGATGATGCTGGCCAGCCCCAGGTTAGAGATCAGCATACTGACCACGGCGAAGAAAGCGGCCAGCGCCGGGTAGGGCAGGCGGGGGCAAAGCTTGTGGAAGTAGTCGCTTACCGAGGCCAGCAGCCCCACACAGGTGTTGAAACAGGCGATCAGGAAGATGGAGGCCAGCAGGATCTGTCCGCTGTGGCCGAACAGAGCCTGTGCCAGGACGGTAAGGGTCTGGGCGCCGGTGCTGCACTGCGGGTACGCATATCCGGTCAGTGCGCCGATATGCCCCAGCATCCCATAGACAGCCAGCAGCAGCCCGGCTGTGATGAACCCGGCCCGTCTTGCACCGCGCTGCACCTCTTTTTCCTCGGTGACGCCCAGGGCGCGGATATTCAGCGCCAGCACGGCACCAAAATTCAGGCCCGCCAGAGCGTCCATGGTCTGGTAGCCGTCCAGCATGCCCTGGGCGGCCGGAAGAGCCTGATAATTCCCCACAGCGGGGGCATAGTGCGGGGCTATGGGGTCCAGAAGGCAGCCGGAAAACAGCACCAGGATCAGGATCAACAGCGCCGGACACAGCACCCGTCCCAAGCGCGCAGTAAGACGCTCCGGCTGCAGAGCGATGAGGAAAGCTGCCAGAAAAAATACGGCGGAGTAAGCCAGCTGCAGGCCGCGGCTGCTGCCCAGCAGGGGGCTGAGCATTTCAAAGGAGGTGCTGGCGGTGCGGGGGATGGCCAGACACGGACCGATGGACAGGTAGACCAGCATGGTAAAGACCTGTGCAAATACAGGGTGGACCCGGCTTGCCAGCTGCGGCAGCCCGCCAGCCTGGGTTGCGGCAACGACCCCCAGCACCGGCAGAAGGACGGCGCTGACTGCAAAGCCTGCAAAGGCAAACCAGAAGTGTACGCCAGCCTGTGCCCCCAGATAGGGCGGGAAGATCAGGTTCCCGGCGCCAAAAAACATGGAAAATAGGGTGAATCCGACCAGCAAAAGGGTCTTGCCCTGGAGCCGCTGCATGAGAATGAATGCCTCCTTTATGGATAAGTTTGAAGTCCAGTTTAACCGCAAATAAACTTCATGTCAATGAAGCATGACATGAGAAATTGTATTCTGTAAGATGATATGTTATGATGATGCCGGAACAAGGATGGAAAGGGAGCTGTGCAATGATAAAAAATGCAAAACAAAAACGCCGCCTAGGGCTTCTGGCGGCGGGGTTCTGGCTTGGAGTGTGGCAGCTGACCGCCATGGCAGTGGGGCAGCCGGTGCTGCTGCCCACACCGGGCCAGGCATTGGCGGAGCTGGTACGGCTGCTGCCAGCCCCGGAGTTATGGCAGCGTGCGGCGTTCAGCGCAGGGCGCATCCTGCTGGGGTTCGGGCTGGGAGCGGTATGCAGCACCCTGCTGGCGGCAGCAGCCTGGCGCTGGACAGCGGTGGAACTGCTGCTTGCGCCGGTGATGCAGCTGGTAAAAGCCACACCGGTGGCCAGTTTTATTATTTTAGCGCTTGTATGGGTCAGCGGCCGGAGCTTATCGGTGCTGATCAGCTTTTTGATGGTGCTGCCGGTGCTGTATGGTGCGGTGCGCACCGGGATCGACAGCGTGGATGGGCAGCTGGTAGAGATGGGGCAGGTGTTCCGTCTGTGCTGGTGGCGGAGGATGCGGGCCATCTGGCTGCCAGCGGTGCTGCCCGCTTTCCGGCAGGGGTGCAGCGTGGCGCTGGGCATCTGCTGGAAGAGCGGCGTTGCGGCCGAGATCATCGGCCTGCCGGACGGCAGCTTGGGGGATGCCCTGTACCGGGCCAAGATCACCCTGGCTACTGGGGAGATGTTTGCCTGGACGGCGATCATCCTGCTGCTGAGCGCAGGGTTTGAAAAGTTGCTGCTGGCGCTGCTGGATCGGGCGGTGGCAGCTGTGGTGAAGGAGGGGGCCGAGGTATGAGCATCGTTATCCGAGGGCTGGAAAAGCGATTTGGGGAGAAGGTCTTGTTTACAGGGCTGGATCTGACGGTGGAAGCCCCGGCGGTGCTGTGGGCCCCCAGCGGCTGGGGAAAGACAACCCTTTTGCGCATCCTGATGGGGCTGGAGCCGCCTACGGCTGGCACAGTGCAGGGGGTAGGCCGCGTGGGGGCTGTATTTCAGGAAGATCGGCTGTGCCCCCACCTGACGGCTGTGCAGAATGCAGCGCTGGTGCTGCCTGGCCCGCCGCAGCAGTACCATGCAGCGCTCCGGGCGGACTTTGCAGCACTGGGGATGGAGGATGCGGCACTGGCACTGCCTGCGGTGCGGCTGTCCGGCGGGCAGAAGCGCCGCACTGCTCTGGTGCGGGCGCTCTGGGCTGAGAGCGACACCCTGCTGCTGGACGAGCCCTTTACCGGGCTGGACCCGGAGACCTTGACCCGTGCTGCCGCCCTGCTGCGCCAGCGCGCCGCCGGGAAGAACGTCCTTCTGGCTACCCACGATCAGGCGGCCATTCAGGCTTTGGGCTGGCAGGTGATCCGGCTGTGAGGGGGGAGCTGCGAAAATCATAAACTTTACGCCTTTGCCAAAGCCTCTCCCTTTCGGGAGAGGTGGCACGGCGAAGCCGTGACG
>UQGD01000033.1 GCA_900540455.1 uncultured Faecalibacterium sp. | reverse complement strand
GCATCTTCCGCAACGAGGGCATGGACCCCAAGCACAACCCGGAGTTCACCACCATTGAGCTGTATCAGGCCTTTACGGATTTCCATGGCATGATGGATCTGGTGGAGGAGCTGTACAAGCGCCTTGCCCTCAAGATCTGCGGCAGCCTGGTGATCCCGTATCAGGGCAAGCAGATCGATATGAGCCACTGGGAGCGCCTGACCATGGTGGAGGCCGTGAAGAAGTATTCCGGCGTGGACTACTACGACTGGAAGACCGATGCCGATGCCATTGCCTGCGCCAAGGAGCATAAGGTGGATCTGCCGGAAGTGCCCACCAAGGGTGCGATCCTGGCAGAGTTCTTCGATGCCTTTGTTGAGGATAAGCTGATCCAGCCCACCTTTATCTATGACTACCCGGTGGAGATCAGCCCCCTGGCCAAGCGCAAGCCGGACGAGCCGGCCTTTACCGAGCGGTTTGAGTATTTCATCGACTGCACCGAGTACGGCAATGCGTTCAGCGAGCTGAATGACCCCATCGACCAGAAGGGCCGCTTTGAGCGCCAGGTGGCCGAGCGCAAGGCTCTGGAGCCGGGCTGCAAGGCACAGGTGGATTACGACTACATCAACGCTCTGGAGTACGGCCTGCCCCCCACGGGCGGTCTGGGCTTTGGCGTGGATCGCCTGGTGATGCTGCTCACCGACAGCGCCTCCATCCGGGATGTGCTGCTGTTCCCCACGATGAAGCCGATTGAACAGTAAATTTCCAATTTAAACAAAACAAAGCCTGAAACTTCTTGATGATACGAGAAGTTTCAGGCTTTTTCTTTTGATGAATTTCCAGTAAAAACTACACCATACGCCAATTTTACGCCAAACGATGCAGGGTTTTGTGCAGAGCAAAAAGAGCGTTGTTCGCATCTAGCGTAAAATTGGAGCGTGTGGTGGATGGGTGCAGACCTATAAAGGGCTGCATCAGAAAGTGGATTTATGGATCTGCAAACGGACAGCCGGAACTTTCCACCGCAGAAGAAGTAAATGTGAAAAACATGGAGGCTTTCCTATGAACAAACTGCTTTCCTGCCACTATAACATGGACACCAACCGGGTGGAAGCCCGATTCGAGGGTGGCACTACCCTTGCCATCGACTGCATCGCCGTCGAGGATGAGTACGGCAGCACCCCGGCACAGCGGGCAGAACTGGACTGGCTGCTCTGCAACAAACCCTTGGAGTATGCACAGATGGTATTGAGCGGTGAGATTGGGTATTATCTCTCACTCGCCTGTGACCATGGTAGGCTGGAGGATTAACCTTTTTATTACGGCAGGCACACCGTTGATGGTGTGTCTGTCGTTTTTTCATATTTAATATGTTTTGTTGCATTTTTACGGAAGCTGCGGTATCATATAGATAATTATTACGAATAAGCAAGAAATACTTTTGGGCGTTTTGTTGTTATTACATTAATAACAATGGACGGTTTTTTAACGAATACATTTATCATACGTATGACTCGGAAGATTTGTCCTACTGGAGGAATTATGCCAAGAATTCTCTATGATCGCTTTGGATTTGACCGTTTCGGCTACAATAAGGATGGTTATGACCGTATGGGCTATAACCGCGAGGGATTTGACCGGGATGGCTATGATCGGAATGGATTGAATCGTCAGGGGTTTAATAAGCTTACTGGCTTTGATAAAGACGGATACGATAAGGACGGTTATGACCGAGATGGTTTTAATCGTTCTGGCTTCGATAAAGACGGTTTTGACCACAATGGCTATAATACGTTGGGATATGATCGTACGGGCTTTAATCGTGCGGGTCTTGATAAGGATGGCTATAACCGGCAGGGCTATGATAAAAGTGGTTACAATCGGCAGGGCTACAATAAAGATGGGTTCAATCAATATGGCTACGATAAGGACGGATTCAATGCCCGAGGATATGATATTGAGGGATTTGACCGAAGTGGCTTTAACGGAGCTGGTTTTGATCGCAATGGTTTTGATCGTAACGGTTATGATAAAGATGGGTATAACCGCAATGGGTTTGACCATAATGGCATGGATCGTGAAGGTTATGGCGCAGACGGTTTTGATTTGTATGGTTTCGATCGTGATGGTAATGACCAAAACGGTTTTAGCTTCACAGGTTGGAACTCGGATGAAAAAAATATTCTCGGCTTTTACCGTGACGGCTTTAATTCAGAAGGGCTCAGCATTGAAGGCTATTCTCGCGAATTGTTTGATGTCGATGGATATCATATTTATACCGGGTTTAACCTTAAAGGATTTGATCGTGACGGTTACAACGTGAATGGTTTAGATAGCGATGGTTATGATCGAGAAGGATACCATTTCATAACAGGGCTCAATCATGCTGGTTATGACCGCAATGGTTACAATTTTTATGGGTTTGATCAAAATGGTTATAACCGTAATGGCTATAATCGCGATGGATACGATGAAAATGGATTTGATGTTTACGGCTATGACAAAGCAGGTTTTGACCGTGCTGGCTATAATTGCGATGGATATGACCACGATGGTTACAATTTTGAGGGCTACAATGCTGAGGGTGAGCTAAAACCATCGCTGCGGAAAAATATGCAGCTTACGTCCGATGCTCAGCAAGAGAAATTGGAGCGTCAATATCTAACAAAGTGCCAGGTTGCGGTTCGCAGAATCTATGGCAAACAAGTCGAAAATGAGATTATGCAGTATTTCAAGCCGGAGACGAGCTACTATTATGATAGCCGTTCTGGTTTGTTGCAAACCAGACGATCAGAGCCTGATATGGAATTGGCACGGAGACAAATCGACCGAAAAGTGAATAGGGTCATCCGAAAGCCTTATTTCTGCCATGTTGACTATAAATATAATGCGGAGTTGTATCTAGGAAAACAACAAGTTGCAGGATGGATTACAGATTGGGCTGACGAACAAGCGTCGTTATATTATCAATGGCAGATGTACATTGGTAATGAAGATAAAAAATTGGAACTTGTCCGTGACGTTCACATTTCCGATGGCGATTATCAAGGGTACACTGATTTATACAATGCTCATCAAAAAGAAACCAAAAGTAATACAGTTGCGGATCAACACCTTGCACAAATTATTGCTGCTAACCAAAAGAACAAAAAAATCCATGATATTGTTGAATCTATACAACAAAACCAGTATCGAATTATTACATCTAATATGGATACTCCACTTTTGGTGTTGGGATGTGCTGGATCGGGCAAGACCATGATCCTCATGCATAAAATCCGATATATGAAATACAACCATAAAGATCTTCAGATGGAAGATATAATTGTTCTTTCACCTACCGACATCCTTGGCAGAGAAAGCCAGGAGCTTTCACGATTGCTTCAAATCGAGGCCGTCAAACAATTTACAGTGGTGTCATTTTACGAGACAGCAAGCAAGCAGCTTCTAAACAAGCTTCAATTGCCTTATGAGGAGTTTCAAGTTATTGATGATGGTATTACCCCAAAAGCCTATTACCAAAAAACATACCTTGATACCTTGCGTTTGGATTTATTCAACATTTTGCATCGTGGCTCATCAGATTGTAGATCTTTAAAATCTTATCAAGAGCAACTTGATGAAATTGTCCACTCCTATGTAGAGCAATCCACCTTGAAACCTGAAAAAATCGGACAACTCAACTCTCTTTACACCGCATCGCTTAAAGAAATTGAAAGAGCAAGTGTTCAAGATCTTGAACACTTGGATTCAATGCTTGAAAAAAGAATTTCCGAACGTCCGAGATATGAAAATGCTCAACTGCTGATTCGACTTCTGCTTCGTGGCGATCTTTTGAAAGATGTGCCCCAATTGCAGAATTACGAAAATTCCCGTTTTGAGCAAAAATTTTTCTATACTTTAAAAGTTTCCGCTTCAATCATTAGTGATGAATTCAATCGTGGAATGACTCATCAAGAATTCACTCCAACTAGTATGGCTCAGTGCTTGCAAGTTTTGCAACTGTTCCTTACCGAAAATCTTAAACGAGATGATGCGCGTAAACTTTTGAATGAATGGAAAAAGGTTTCCCGACAGGAAGCGGTAGCCTTTGATGGATTTCTTGACCAACAGGCAATGTATTTTGATCACCTAGAATACAAAAAGATTATACTGGAGAATCTACTTTCCGAAAAAATTGTTTGTCGAAAAAAATCCATCGGAGATACCTTTGATTATGAAACTTCTTTTGAAAAGCTGGTCCAACTCTACGAAGAATCTGAAGATGCACTTGATGAAGTAGGGTTAACTCCCTTCACTTTCTTTTCTACCTATAACAAAATGCTCCGTGAGAAAAAGAGACTTCAGCAGCAGCGAAAATCTCCAGACAAGAATACATATCTTTTGGATAGCATCCTTCATTTATTAAATGTTACTATATCTTATGACTCTATAACGGAAATTCCACTGTCAAAAGCATTTTCAATGACTGAGTTGCTGTCCTCTTATGCGGGCGATTTGTCTTTGGATAAAAAATACATTTTTGTAGACGAATTTCAAGATCTTTCACCCAATGAGCTTCGTTTGGTACAAAAACTTTATCCTAACTCTGTTTTTAATTTGTTTGGAGATCTTAGTCAATGCATCAGTGAAAAAGGAATTTCCGAACTTGCCTCGATACCTAAAGACCTCCGTATTGGTACTCCGGCAACTATATCAGAAAACTATCGAAATGCACGTCAGATTACGGAATATGTTAACCGAGAGTTTAGTATGGAAATGCTTGCCGTTGGATTAAACGGCAAGCAAAAAAGGGTTGATATGATTCCAGATTTGGAAATTGCACAAGATGATAGAGTTGCAATCATTGTATCCGGGGCTCCTCTTATTCTCAACGATTTTCTCTGTGACCACGATGTCGTTTTCTTTGATGAGCAACGAGAAATTGTTCGGGGAGCTTATAATGTTATCTCTGTGGCAAATGTAAAGGGTCTTGAATTTGAAAAAGCGATTGTTGTTCTTTCAGGCATGACACTGAACGAACAATATGTTGCCTGTACTAGAGCCATTCAAGAGCTATATGTAATCCCTTCCTAATAGAACAACTTGTCATGAGGGCTGGCACCGTCCAGCCCTCTCTCTTTTTACCAAAGTTCCCCTTGCGTTTTCTTGCAAGCTGCTGAAAGCGACGTACTTTCAAAAGGGGACGGCTGTTTAGTTGAAGCGAAACGAAAGGGGCTGTTCTTCATGCACCCACTCAAAGAGCGGCAACGCCGGAAGAAGCCCTATCCCCTCTTACGCCTTTGCCCAGGCCACAGCGGCGGCCACGGCACGTTTCCAGCCACGCAGCAGCTGCTGGCGCTGTTCCGGGGGCATCTGGCCGGTAAAGCGGCGCTCGATCTTCCCGTTAGCGCAGACCTCCTCCAGGCTCTCCCAGTAGCCTACTGCCAAGCCCGCCAGGTATGCGGCTCCCAGTGCCGTTGTTTCAATGCAGCAGGGCCGCACAATGTCTGCCTGCAGCAGATCCGCCTGGAATTGCATCAGGAAATTATTCGCACTGGCGCCGCCATCCACCCGCAGCTCCACCACATCCAGGCTGGAATCCCGCTTCATCGCTTCGATCACATCATACGCCTGATAAGCCATCGATTCCACCGTAGCCCGGATGAACTGTTCCTTGCTGGTGCCACGGGTAACGCCTACTATGGTGCCGCGGGCATACTGCTCCCAGTAGGGTGCACCCAGCCCCGCAAAGGCCGGTACGATGTAAACGCCGCCGGTGTCCTTGCAGTGCAGGCAGTACTCCTCCGTCTGCGCTGACGTGCGGATCATGCGCATCTCGTCCCGCAGCCACTGGATGGCTGCACCGGAGACAAACACGCTGCCTTCCAGTGCGTACTGCACCGGCCCCACACTGGCGGCAATGGTCGTGATCAGCCCATTTTCCGACCGAACCGCCTGTTCTCCGGTGTTCATCAGCAAAAAGCCGCCGGTACCATAGGTGTTTTTCATCTGTCCGGGGGCAAAGCAGCATTGCCCGAACAGCGCCGCCTGCTGGTCGCCTGCGGCCCCTGCAATGGGGATACGCCCGCCCATCACATCCGAGGAGGTATATCCATAGATACAGCTGGAGGGGCGCACCTGGGGCAGCATACTGCGCGGAATCCCGAAGTAATCCAGGATCTCCTGGTCCCACTGCATTTTGTGGATATCAAACAGCATCGTGCGGGAGGCATTGGTGTAGTCTGTGACGTGTACAGCCCCCTTTGTCAGGTTCCAGATCAGCCAGCTGTCCACAGTACCAAACAGCAGTTCTCCCCGCTGCGCCCGCTCCCGCACCCCTTCCACATGGTTCAGGATCCATTCCAGCTTGCTGCCGGAATAGTAAGCATCCGGGATCAGACCGGTACGCTCCATGATCTTTTCCTGCATACCATCCCGGCGCAGATCTTCGATCCGGTCTGCCGTGCGGCGGCACTGCCAAACGATCGCATTGTACACCGGCTTGCCAGTCTCCCGATCCCAAACGATCGTTGTCTCCCGCTGGTTGGTGATGCCTATGGCCGCAATATCGCTATAATGCGCCCCCAGCTTTCCCATGGCTTCCATAGTCACCGAAAGCTGTGTGGACCAGATCTCCATTGGATCGTGCTCCACCCAGCCCGGCTGCGGATAGATCTGCGTAAACTCCTTCTGCGCTGCACTGCAAATATCGCCCTGCTGGTCAAATAGAATGCAGCGGGAGCTGGTGGTTCCCTGATCCAGGGAGATAATGTACTTGGGCATGGTTTGATTCCCTTTCCTTTTATCAGAACCGGGCCGACAAGCAATGCTGTCCGCCCGGTTCTTTTGGTTCTCTGTTATGCGGGTCAATCTCCGGTCTCCTGCCGACTACGCAGCGCACTTACCGCTGCACGGCCAGAAAAGAACAGTTCATTCGCAACCACCGCCATCGGTCCGATGTAATCCAGTTTATCCCGCAAAGACGACATCGTGATCATACTGCTGTTATATGCGGGATCATATTGACTGCACTGGCGTAAAAAACGCTGCTGAAACTCCGGCAGCTCAAACATCTCGCCGTACAATACCACTTTATCGGGCGCAAACAACGTCATTGCTCCACTGAGTACTTCTGTGATTTTTTCAATCACGCCATCCAGCACCTGCCACATTGCCGCATCCCCACAGTTGATCCACTGGTTGACATTCGCCGCCTGTATCCGTTCTGGATCTCCCTGCACGAAGCTCCAAAGACGAGGAGTTTTTTCCGGAGTACAGATCTCCTGCACGGCTTGGGCAACGGCCTGAGCAGATGCTACCGTTTCCAAACATCCTCGCCGTCCACAACGGCATGGGCTGCCGTCTTTCTGCACTCGAACATGGCCGATCTCCGCCGCCTTACGGCTCACACCCTCGTACACTTCGTTGCGCAGCACCAGCGCACATCCTACGCCTGGCCCCCACTTCAAAAACAAAACATTTTCTGCCCGCAGTCCCTCGCCGTACAAAAGCCCAGCCTCTGCAAAGGCAATAACATTATTGCTCACATACACAGGATAATGCAGCAGCTCAAACAGAATACTGCTTACCTGTACAGGCTTGTCCCAGACATGATATGCCGACCGACTCAGTCCAGTTTTTCGGTCTACTGGACCCGGCACCGACACACCCACACCCAAGATACTGTCTTTCAGAATATTATGTTCCCACATTAAAATACGGCTTTCATCCGCAATTTGGTGCAAGAACTGTTCCGGTTCCATAGCGGTATCTGTACACACTTTGCGTTTTGCGATCACATCTCCATGCAGATCACTGACAGTAAGGCAGGTTCGGTCCGCCTCAATACTGATGCACAGCACATTTCGACACTTATAGTTTATGCCCAAGAGGATCTTTTTGCGCCCTGCACGAGGAGACTCCTGCATTTCTCCCAGCTCATGCAGCACACCGGCCGCCAGCAGTTCATTGCTGATCAAAGTAACCGTGGCAGGGGTAAGCCCCAGCGCAGCGGCAATATCCTTACGTGACATGGACCCCCTAGCATTGAGCAGCTTCAGGATGGCACTACGGTTGTTGCGCTTGACGTTTTCTAGGTTGATTCCTGCTTTTTCCACGTGTGACGACCTTTCCCCCTGAGTCCAGCGAGCGTATTTTTCCCGCCTGCCCGAGTAATATAGATGGAGGCATCCTTTATGAAACACCCTACCAAAAGTATAACGATTTTTAAGGGGTGCGTCAATCAGTTTTGCCTGCGCCCACCAAAGCACAAGCTTTAGTCAGCGCAGGCAAATTCAGACACAATATTGTTTTTGTTTCCTGGAAGCTCAGTAGCGCCAGATCTCTGCACCCACCATATGGCCCAGTTTTTCCAACTCCTCTGCTACGCTTCCGTAGATCACCACATAATGCGGCTCCCATCCACCTTGAATGGTCTCAAATACCACCTTCTGTGCTGGAGCCTTGGTCTTTACCACTACGGATGCACCGCAGAACTGCTTGGGTTTATCCAGCACATCACATTCTGCAATAAAGAAACGGAAGCTGCCATCTGTTTTACGACCGATCCGGAACAGCGTTGCGCCAATTTTCGCCTGGCATCCAAAATCCATGACCGGGCCGATCTTTCGGTTCGGATGTACTCCAACCTGAGCGCCGGTGTCCTGACGTGCCAAAGAGCAGGCCGCCATACCGCAATGCCAATACGTGATCGTACCTTCGTTTTCATCCATTGCAACCGGATCGCCAAAGAAGGACGGCCGGCCAGTAAGCCGCTGTCCGACATACATAGACAGCGCACCATACGCATCTACTTCGCAGCTAGCCACGATACCGTTTGCATTCAACAGCGACAATACCGAGCAGACAGGAGTTCCATACTCTGTAAAGAAGTCCGGCCAGCAGCGAGATGCAATGGCTCCAATGCCGTTCGCCTGGATATACTCCTTATATGCTTTATACAGCCGTGCAAAGTCGATAACATTCTGCTCCGGAGTTGCATCCAGCCCCACCAGCACCCGACGAGCTTCTGCCAGCTCTGTCTCACAGTCCTGCTGCGTATAGCCTTTGGCCTTATTGATCAGCTCCCGCGCCTCAATGCTGTCCAGAGTAACACCGAATGTGCTCATCATCTCTGCATCCAGCGCACGCCCAAATCCAAATCCCTGCGGAGTATGTCCAATAGCCGCCATTTTAAGGCCGTGCAGTGCGCACAGGGTCTGCGCTGCCCGAATACTAGCCCCAAGTTCTGCCTTTACACCGGATTCCTCCGGCATACCAAAAACATACTCAAACTGACCGTCCTTTCGGAAGGCATGGATAGCATTCGCCGCAGAGTATGCGCCGGTAAGTGAATTCAGCCTCAGCCGGCCGCCATTGATCACAGGCTCTCGGAGAGTCCACAGCACCAGCGGGCAATCAAAGCGGCGCAGCACCTCGCTGGCATAAGCCGCATTGGCAAAGGTGATATTTTGCAGGATGATCAGGTCTGGATGCAGCGGCTGCAGATACTGTGCTGCTGCATCCGTAGTAAGCAGGATACTCTCCGGGCAGACGATCTCTGGACACAGCTCCTTCAGTGCCTCCATCGAACGATGGAAGTACTCGTTTGCCGTTTCCATATGATAGGTTCCTACACCAATGGGGACATAAACAGCCTGAAATGCCATAAAGGTTTCTTCCTTTCTGTTACGGATTTTCCTGAGCAGCATCGGCTGCGTCCATGGCAGCATGGCTAGCCGCCATTTCTGCCTCCTGCTTTTCATTCAGGTCATTGATGCGTTTGTTCAGCCGCATCATAGACACCAGCATCAGTACAGTCAGCAGAAGGATGACCAGCGAGATCGGCCGACGCAGGAAGATCGTATAATCACGGTCGTAAGCCATAGCCGCAGAGACGAAGTTCTTCTCCATGATGGACTCCAGGATCATGCCCAGCAAAAGCGGCGTGTTGGAGATGTCCAGCAGAGTAAGGACATAGCTGAGGATCAGCACAGCGGCAGCAATGATCAGCTCCTTTGTATTGCCTGTAGCCGCATAAGAGCCAGCAAAGCAGAACATGATAATGACCGGAGCCAGATAGGTATAACGCATCTGTACGATCTTAGCCACAGCGCGAGTCATACCAATGCCCATGGGCGCCAGCAGCACATTTGCTACCAAGCAGCCCAAGATAATGGTGTAGGCCATTACACCTTGTTTTGTAAACATCGTAGGGCCAGGGGTAATGCCGTGCAGAACAAATGCCGCCATCAGCAGTGCTGTCACGCCATCGCCAGGAATGCCCAGGGTCAGCATGGGGATCATCGCTGAACCAACCACAGCGTTGTTGGAAGACTCTGCGGCGGCAATACCTTCCAGCGAGCCCTTGCCAAACTCTTCCGGATGCTTGGACGTACGGCGTGCCTCGTTATAGCACAGGAACTGTGCCACGCCACCGCCCACGCCAGGCATTGCACCAAGGACCGATGCCACTACCGAAGAGCGCAGACATGCAGGCACCAGTTTTTTTGCTTCCTTGCGGGTCAGACCCTCTTTATCGATCTTAGAGGCACTTTCGATCGTGCCGCCGCCCAGTTTGAAGTCACGCAGTTTTTGGATGACCTGTGTCAGGGCGATCAACGCAATAACGGCAGGCATCATATCAATGCCATACTTCAGTGCGTCCAGACCAAAAGAAAAGCGGGTAACACCGGTAATAGCATCCATGCCTACACAGGCCATCAACAGACCCAGTGCACCAGAAATGATCGATTTAGGAAGCGAGTTGCCAGATACGCCAGCGATCAGAGAAATGCCCAGAATACCCATGGAGAAATACTCCACCGAGGTGAAATTCGCCACCAATTTGGTGATGATCTGAGCACAGACCAGCAGCAGCACCGCCGAAAACAATCCGCCGAACACCGATGCAAACAGCGAGGTGTCCAGAGCTTTTTTCACCTTTCCCTTGCGGGCCAAAGGATAACCATCAAAAGTAGTTGCAATAGCGGAGTTGGTGCCAGGAGTATTCAATGTAATAGCCGAGATAGATCCGCCGTACATACCGCCGACATACACAGACAGCAGCAGAATAATGGCAGTGGCAGGGTCCTGGAACGTATAGGTCAAGGGCAGCATTAGAATAATGCCCAGCATAACGCTCAGACCAGGGATGCAGCCGACGATCATACCGATTAAAAGACCGATGAAGATCATCGACATATTGGTAAACGTAAAGGTCTGCGCAACGGCTTGACCAATCATTGCAAAATCCATCGTTTAACCTCCCATAAAGAAAGGCAGCGCCGGCAGCTGGATATTGAATACATTCTTGAACAAGAAGAAGATCACCACAGATGCCACGACAGTTACCACATAGACGGACGGCTTTCTCTCACCGCAGTACAGCAGTACTGCAATAAAGGTGACAATGGACGCAAAGATGTAACCCATATAAATGATCAGAGCCACATACACGCACATCATCAATATCATCAGGATGACGGGACGCTCTTTCTCCCAGTCAAATTCCACGATTTTTTCTTTTTTGAATACAACGCTTTGCACGATCAACACGACCGAGAAGATCAGCATCAACACGATACACGCACCAGGGATCACGCGGGGGCTGGGTGCTCCAGAGTCATAAGCAGGCACACGAACCTGGCTGGGCAGCGTCAGCAGCAAGATCAGGCTGAAAATACCCATTACAATACCGGAGACCAGGTTTGTTTTGATCTTGAATTTCATGGGGCAGCACTTCCTCTCCTAAAGGCTGTTGCGAAATGGTTCTATTCTCTCCTTTTCCCGGGCTGCTCCGTACAGGACACAGCCCGGGATGGTATGAAAGAGAGACTGGTTATCTGTTCAAAACGTTCACTTCAGATTATCGTATGCGGTCAGGGCCTTCTCACAGGCCTCATCAATAAAGTTCGCAGCGTCCTCACCATAGATCTCAAAGCGGTTCAGCAGGATAGAATCGATCCAGCCAGCATACTCCTCGCTGGCCCAAACATTCTGCATGATCTCGGTCATATCGTCCCGGAAACTCTGATCTGCGCCCTTGTGGGTAGCCAGCGTACCACCTGCCGGCAGGATGCAGCTGGAGAAATCAATGGCTGCATCCAGCTCCGGAGCTTTTGCATCACCGGCCACAGTGGGCACAGTAATTGCCCCGGAAGGAGTCTTGAATCCCTTAAAAGCAGTGTCAGAGAATGCCAGAATGGGGATCAAGGTCCCTACTTCGACCTCTTCCTGTGCTGCCTGGGTGGTACCCACGAAGACATCCACCTCACCGTCAGTCAGGCCCTTTTTCTGAGCTGCACCACCATCATACGGGACCACCTGCACCTTACCGCCGATCAGCGAAACCAGAGATCCCAGCTCCAAGTGGCAGTCAGACAAGGGGTTGCCGCCGGACATCTTAATGCCGCCATTCTTTGCTTTGTCCAAGATGCTGGCCAAGCTCTGATCCGGAGTCGTGTAGAGGATCCAAGTACGGTCATCGATGGTACCAATGGGATCCATCATGCCACGATCAAAGTCCACTTCCTCCGTACCGTAAGCCTTACCCAGGTCGTGACGGTAGCACAGGCCATAACCAAACACCAGCAGATCCTTAGTCTGCGGATCCTCATCGGCAAAGTAGGTAGCAGCCGCAAAACCATCACCGCCGGTTTTATTATCCACAATGAAGTTATACTTTTTCTGCTGACTATTTGCCACCTGAGCATACTTGCGGGCGATCAGGTCCGCAGTGCCGCCTACGCCATAACCACAGATGATGGTGACCGTCTCGCCGCCATTCGAGGGAGTTTCGCTGCCGGAAGCAGCTGCGCTGGAACTGGTGTTGGAGCCGCCGCATGCGGTCATTGCCGCAGCTGCGCCCACCACAGCAGAGGCTTTCAGGAAGTCACGACGCGAAATCTTTTTCATAGCATTGTTCTCCTTCTGAACTCAAATGATTGTGTGTTCGGTTTTGGCTCTGGGTCAGGAGCCTTGCCTTATTTTACAAGCAGGGATATCCCTGATACGAACAAAAGCAGATATGTGATCTTCATAAACAGCTGCTGGCTCATCCGAGCCACCAGCTTGCTGCCGATCCACATTGCCAACAGTAAAAACGGGATGGAAATCAGCTGCACCCACAGCAGATAGGGCGTCCACAGACCTGCCTGGATGTCGCTGACCAAAATCAGTGAGTTGAGAAACACCCAACATGTGGAAATGGTAGCTCGGAAGGTCTCCTTATCCATTCCCTTTTTGGTCATATAGCTGGTCAGCAACGGACCGCCGGCCACAAACATTCCATGGACAACACCTGCCGCCACCAGCACCAGATCCAATAACAGACCCGATGCCCTGTTCCCCTGCTGAGGGACGGATCGTGCCTGTGCCGGTACCGTTCGCAGCGACTGATATAGCCCCTGCAGCGCCAGCACCACCACAAAAATCCCCAGCACCTTGTACAGCAGCTGTTCTCGCCCAGCAAATAACCCTCGGATATATATACCGCCAAAGATGCCAACCGCCATGACTGCCACGATCTTGACCAGCTCCCGCCAGTTGACTTTTTTATAACGCCCCAGCAGGATATATACCCCAGAAAGGATGGCCAGTACATTCAATACCGGCTTTGCCACATCATACCCAACCAGCATAATGCCAAAAGGCATTGCCAGGATCGTACCGGCAAAACCGGTAATGCCGTGCATAATGTTGCTGAGCAGGATCACAAGCAAAAACAGGATCGTATTCAGCTCCATAGTTTACTTCCCATACTTTGCACGGATAGCCGCAAACAGCGGTGCATACGAACTGTCCTTTTTGCAGAATACCGGCGGCGAGCCCAGGGGCGCTTCCACCATGTGCTCGCCTCGAGCATACTCTGCACCAGTCCACAGATGCATCCACCCATCGCTGGGGAGATACACCTTCCACTGGGTCTGATCCTCTTTCCAAACAGGCGCCACCAGCACATCCGGTCCCAGCAGATACTCAAACTGCTCCGTATAGCTGCGCGGGTCCTCCTGGTAGTGATAGAACAGCGGCCGCATCACCGGATGTCCCAGGTCAGCATTCTCCTGTACCAATGCTTTGGTATAAGGTACCAGCATCGTGTATACATCCACCAAACGGGCCAGGCGTTCCATACAATCGACATCGTCGTAATACTGGAAGTTCGTGTCCGGACGGTTTCCTTCATGGGTACGCATCACCGGCATAAAGGCTGCCAGCTCGGCCCACCGCAGGAATATTTCCTTGGTACGGCAATTATCAAACAACGAAGTATAGCCTCCAATGTCGCAGTGGTTGAGGCCACAGCCCATCATACCACTGCTCAGCGCCGCACACACTACTGTGATCAATCCGTCGTGGCGGGAGAAATCCACGCTTTGGTCGCCGGCCCACAACAAGGTACAGTACTTCTGGCTGCCAGCACCGCCCGCCCGCATAAAGTAGACGACCTCGCCCAGCTTTCCGCTTTCCTGTACGGCATCATAGTTGCATTTTGCCCACAGTACAGGCCAGGCGTTGTGCGCCTTCATGGGGGACTGACCATTGTGCAGCACCAGATCATCGGTGGGCAGATATTCGCCAAAGTCTGCCATCCATCCGTCAATCCCGATCTCCAAGGTGTGCTTTTTAATGACCTCATCCTTGAACCACTGGTAGGCTTCCGGGTTCGTAAAGTCCACTACGCCGCAGTCAAACTCACCAAAGTCCACCAGGTAATCGCTGCCATCGGCCCGGGTGGCAAACACGCCTTTTTTCTTGCCTTCGGCGTACAGCTCGCCGTCCTTGACAAGATAGGGGTTTACATAGCCCAAAAACTTGATGCCCCGGGCGTGCAGCTCCTGGATACGCTGCGGCAGCTCCGGGTACATTTCCTTATGGAAATGCCAGTCCCACTGCAGACGCTTGCCAAAGGAGGTGACACGCTTGCCGCACCAGTCCTGGCACCAGATACCGGACACTTTGATGCCATGTTCCAGGCTCTTATCCAGTATCCCAAAGCTGCGCTCGGTGCCGCCCTGCGCACCGATGATCAGGCCATTGTACACCCAATCCGGCAAAGCAGGCTGACGGCCAAAGAACGCAGTTTCCTTTTCCAGAAGATGCTCAAAACTATCTGCAGCTTCAATGCGAACAAAAGCAGGAACTTCCCACACTTGCAGCTCATGGAAATCCGGATTGCGGAAGTCAAAGTCCGCATAGGCGGTGGAGTCCACGTGCAAGTAGTATCGCTTGCTGGAAACATAGGTGGGCTGGGGGTAGTTAGTGTTATAGTAGTCTCCGCCTGCGCCGCCGTTTTCCACGTCGCTGCGCCAGGTGATATAGGTGGTCTTGTCACGTCCTACACCGGGCTCGCTGCTCCACAGCGGGAAGTGCCGTCCGCGCAGGTCCAGGTAGGACATCTGCTCACCGCATCCATAGCAGTGCTCATCGGCATCGGCACACACACGCAGCCAGAAGCGATCGATCCGATCATCTTTACAGACAAACTGTAAGGTTACTGCACCATCTGTCTCCGAAACCGTTGCAGTGAGCACCCCCTCCAGGTCCAGTACAAGCCCTGCATCGGTCTGCTGGGCACTGGTAATGGACAAAGGACGACGCTCAATGAGATAGTCCTCGATTTTGAAGTTTCCGCGGTACATATCCACCTGCTCGCGACCAGTACCCACATAGATCATAGGCTGACCCGGTGCACTGTGCAGGATCACATCATTGCCGTGGCGGAGAGTAAACTCCTGCCCGTTGGAAAGGATCTCCATTGCAATCATTCCTTTCTTACCTGATCCTCCGCCATCCCCGGCAGCAGACTGCTCCGCCAGGGCCTTATGGATAGAGAAGGATCAATAGTGCAGTTCCTTGTTTTCTCCCAGCAGGCCAGGGTATGCCCCCTGCCGGATCAGCGGCTCACGCTGCGGATGAGCGATCACCCATTTATTTCGTTGGAGCAGCAGCCGTGCCTCTCCAACAGGGTGTTCCGGTTTTTCATCCAGCGGAGTATTCGTTCCCCAGGGCAGGATCACAATGCCCTTGAAGCCTGCATCGCAGACCCGACAAGGAGAGAGATGCAGCGTAGTCTGATACATCTCAATGGCCGTGCCCTTTGGAACAAAAAAGGGCTGTGCGTCCTCCCCACGGTAGGTATTGTCCTGGATCAGCCAGCTGTGTCCCAGCACCAGCATAAAATCGGTGACGGCCACGTTGATCTCGCTGCCCTTGTGGTACTCAAACCCATTATAGGTGGTGTTTCGGCCGTTGCAGTACCCAACCTGGATAGGCATATCCCCGTACAGCACCTGCTGCACGGTCTGCGCTGCGGGCAGCGCTTCCAGCTGCGGATCCGAGGCCAGGTAAATATTGCCGTTTTCCGGGATGGAGGTGTTTGCCTCCATATAGGCGATCATCTCGGCAAAATCCACCCCGGTCACCACCCGGCCATAGCTGGCAAAGGCTTCGTCTGTGACCGACAGGATCTTAACATCGTTGACCGCATTCAAATGCTCCAGCATAATGTCTCCTTTTTCAGCGGCCGCGCACGATCTTAAAGGTGGAGCGCCAGTCGTCCGGACCCATGCCTGCATCCAGCGCCTTCTGGTACACCTGCTGCACGTTGGCCTCGCCGGGCATCTCCAGACCGCACTCCTTGGCCAGGTTCATGCAGATGCCCACATCCTTAGCGGCGTTGGCCAGAGAGAAAGCGGTGCTGTAATCCTCTGCAGCCAGCTTCTCATGCTGCGTGTCCAGGTAGAAGTTCTGGCCGCCGCCATAAGAAATGGCGGTTGCATAGTCTGCCACCGAGATCCCATTCAGCTGCGCCAGCGCCAGCGTCTCATTGACACCGTTCTGGATCTGGGTAACCAGTGCATTATGGCAGATCTTCATGACCAAGCCCTTGCCGTTGTCGCCCATGCGGATAATATTCTCGCCCATATATGCCAGGATCGGACGCATGGCCTCACACACAGCCTCATCACCGCCGGTATAGATGCCCAACTTACCTGCGATAGCTGCCGGCTTGGACTTGACCACCGGTGCATCAATAAACTGTGCGCCAGTCTTTTTTACCATCTCTGCGATCTGCACCGATACGCTGGGATCGATGGTGCTCATATCAATACAGGTTTTGCTGCTATCCAGAGCCTCTAAGATCCCTTTATATACCGACATCGAATGTTCCGACTTCGGAACCATCGAGATGATCACATCGCTCTTGCGTGCCAGCTCCAGCGAATCCGCACAGGGCACAGCCCCCTTGGAAGCCAGAAGATCCAGCTTCTCCTGCACAAAGTCAAAGCAGTATACGATATCATCATGCTTCTTCACAATATTCTCGCACATGGATTCGCCCATGATGCCCAAGCCAATAAAACCGATCTTCATGCCTCTGTCCTCCTGTCAAACACCAGTCGTATCGGTGTTATCCCATGCATTGATAAAGGTGTCGATTCCCTGGTTGGTGTAAGCGTGCTTCATGGTATCCTGATACACCGCCAGGCCGGTGGTGATGATATCGGCTCCTGCCACAGCGCAGTCCACAATCTGCTTGGGGGTGCGGATGGCAGCGCAGATGATCTGGGTCTTGCCGTAGTAGCCGTAGTTCTTATAGATATCCACGATATCCTTGATGTACTGCTTGCAGTCCTCGCCGTTGGCTTCCTTCCAGCCGATGAAGGGGCTGACGAACAGCGAGCCGTTCTTGGCTGGGAGAATGGCCTGGGAGGGAGCAAAGATCAGGGTGACGTTGGTGCAGATGCCCTCCGCCTCCAGCGCACGGGCTGCCGTGACGCCTGCTTCGGTGGCAGGGATCTTGATGACAAAGTTCGGGCTGATCGCTGCAATTTTATGTGCAGCCTCTACCATGCCCTCTGCCGTATCCAGGTGAGGATTGATCTCCACAGAAACCGGGAATTTGTCCACACCTTCCAGCCCCTCCTCGCGGATCCAATCAGCAATGCCCTGGATCGCCTCCAGGAAAGGCTTGCCGCTCAGCATGATGTGGCGGGGGTTGGTGGTCACACCGTCGATACCAAAGGTACGGTAGGCATACTTGATCTCATCGAGTTTAGCGCTGTCCAGAAAATACTTCATCGTGTTATTCCTCCATTTATATATTGCCTGTTTTCAGACTTTCCTTTTCAAAAGCAGGTTTTCCCATTCCCTTCTTTTGATTCAGAAAATCAATCAATACACATTTTATCCCCTTAGGTTTTTGTTTCTGTTCTGGCTTTCATGCGTTCTGCTTTTTGATCCAGAGTCCCAAAGACCATAAAACCGCTTTTTCATTCGCAATGCCCCTCTTTTTTGTCCATTTTGAACATCAAAACAGTCCAAGCGAACACCCCTTATTCCCTATACCTTTTCACTATTATTTATCCTCTTGCACCCCAATAATAGAGCAACTCTGCCAGAAAGTCAACGACTTTTCTGCTTTTCTGTGTCCTAAACGCTCAATTTTGTATGGTTGCTTAAATCATCAAATCAACTTTTAGAATATTTGCACAACACCCAATCGCCCTCAAGAGCTCCCACTAAGTTTTCTTCTGTATCCCGTTATTTATCCGGACGATATTCACAAAAAACGCCTGGTTGTATCTTGCTTTTTCGGCTTTATCGTGCTATTATTGTTTTAGTTAAATCATTTAATAATCATTTTTCTTATACCGAGTGCGATCCGCAGTTTATCCTGGTTTTCGCATACCGGCAGAGGAGGTCAGTCCCATGCAGTGCTCCGGTATCGTCTTTAATATACAGCGCTACACCATTCATGATGGTCCCGGAGTGCGCACCGAGTTGTTTTTAAAAGGCTGTCCGCTCCACTGTCCCTGGTGCAGCAACCCAGAAAGCGCACAGCTATATCCTCAGCCGGGCATTTATCCCACTCGGTGTCTTGGCAACCGACACTGTGGACTTTGTTCGGATATCTGTCCAGTAGACAATGCGTTGGTATTCCAGCGCGGGCGCTTAAAATCCATCGATCGTACCCACTGCATCAACTGCATGGACTGCGCCGGATCCTGCCCATCCGAGGCGATCCGCCTCTGGGGAAAAAATATGACGGTGGATGAATGTATGGAGATCATCCGCCGGGATAAGGGTTACTATGCGCGTTCCGGCGGCGGCGTTACTGTATCCGGTGGAGAACCCCTTCTGCAAAGCGACTTTGTTACAGCATTATTTTCTGCTTGTAAATCGGAAGGCATACACACCTGTTGCGAGAGTACCTTTTATACAGATTGGGAAAAGATCCTTCCGCTTTTGCCTGTTACAGATCTTTTCATATCGGACATCAAGGTGATGGACGATGCATTGCATCAGAAATACACTGGAGTATCCAATCAGCGTATCCTATCCAATCTTACTAAAATCGCTGACCTCGAAAAACCTTTGGTACTGCGAATCCCAGTGATTCCTGGCTTCAACGACGATCTAGATAATATGACCGCCACTGCTGATTTCATACTGGGGCCTCTTCAAAATCGGGTCCGCACACTCCAATTATTAAGCTATATGCGTCTGGGGGAGGAAAAGTATCGTTCTTTGGATCTTGCCTACCCTATGAAAAATCTACGGTTCAACCGGCGCGCCTTCCAAAAGAGAGTGGAGCAGACTGCGGACTATTTTTGCAGTCGCGGCATCCACTGCCTGGTAGGTACGCGGGAAAAAGAATAATCTTTTACAGGAGGTATCTCTATGGCCATCACCCACACATCCGCCTGCGGGACCGAACCCTTTGATAAGACCTATTGTGTTGGCTATCAGGTCCATCATGAGGACTGGTCCCCTTTCCCTCGAGTAAACCGGCTGCGCCAGACCTTTCTTGACCGTCCCTATGAGATCGATCTAGAGCGGCTGCGCCTGGTGACCCAGGCCTATCAGCAGCACGAAGGGGAACCACGCAAACTGCAGTGTGCCTATGCGTTTGAAAACGTCCTCCTGCACTGCAGCCTCTATATTTATCCGGAAGATCTGATTCTTGGAGAAATCGCTGCACCGGCCAAAGCATCTCCTATCTATCCGGAATTTTCTGTCAACTGGATCATCCACGAGATCCTGCACGATCCCTTTGAGCAGCGGGAACACGATCAGTTTTACTTCCGATCCGATGCCGACCGACAGGAGACCCTGGAGCTGTGCCGCTGGTGGCAAGGCCGCACCGTAGCCGACTATGTGGAGGCCCGGCTTGAACCAGACCAGGTCAAAGGATCTGAAGATGGGCGCAAGATCTATCAGACCAATCTCTACCATTATGCAGGCACCGGCCACCTGGCAGTAGACTACCCTCGCCTCATGCGGCTGGGTGTAGGAGGCATCCAGGCTGAAGCCGAAGCAGGACTGAACGCACTGAGCAAGCGAGACCCGGAATACTGTGAAAAGCGGGATTTCTACCGTGCGATTCTCATCATGTACCGTGCTGTGGAACAGTATATCCTGCGTTATGCTTCCCTTGCTGACCAAACGGCACAGTCTGAGCCGGATCCTGTCCGCCAGAAAGAGCTGCTCCAGATCGCAGCAAACTGCCGTCAGATCTCTTCCAGCGCACCTCAGACCTTCTGGCAGGCTCTGCAGCTATTCAATTTGATGACCACTCTGATCCAGGTAGAAAGCAACGGCCACTCTATCTCTTACGGCCGCATGGACCAATGGCTGCTTCCATTTTATGAAGCCGACCTACGTGCCGGAAATCTGTGCAAAGAATTTGCCTTGGAGCTCTTAGAAGTGGAATATGTCAAAATGAACAATCCCACTAAACTTAAGGATAAAGGCAGCATGGCTCTGCGCAATGGCCGCGGTTTTGGTGGTGAGAGTTTGACCATTGGCGGTGTAAAGCCGGATGGAAGCGATGCGACCAACGATCTAACCATGCTGATGCTGGAAGCCTCGGCCCACACACGAATGATGAACCCTTGGGTCTGCGTGCGCATGCACGAGGACACGCCCTATGAATTAAAAGTAAAAGCTGTAGAGTGTATCCGTTGCGGCTACGGTCATCCCAAACTGTTCAACGACGGCCCTGCTATCCAGGGAATGCTGCGCAAGGGCATGACTCTGGAGGAAGCCCGAGATTACTGTGTGGTGGGCTGTGTGGAGATCAGTCTTCCCGGCAAGGAGTACGGCTGGCATGATGCAGCCTATGTAAACACTCCAAAAATGATGGAGATGGTGATCAACGGTGGTCGTCCGCTGGACGATGACAGCCTGCAGCTTGGCCCGGACACCGGCAGTCTGGACACCTATCAGAGCTTTGACCAAGTGCTGCAAAGCGTAGATCTCCAGTTTGCCTACTGGGCCGACCAGATGTGCAGCAGCCTGAACATCATTGAATATGCTCATCGCAACTGCAAACCCATACCCTATGTTTCGGCTCTCTTTGAGAACTGCCTTGCCTCCGGCCACGATCTGACGGAGGGTGGAGCCAAGTATAACGGCATTGGCCCCCAGGCCAGCGGCATTGCCACCTGCGCCGACTCGCTGGCTTCTATCAAACAGCTTGTCTTTGAGGAAAAACGCTGCACCGGCAGTGAGCTGCTGGCCGCTGTCAAACACAACTGGAAGGGATACGAAAAACTTTATGCCCTGGTCAACAGCTCCCATGTCCACCACTACGGCAACGACGACGACTATGCGGATGAGCTGTTCCGCTTTATGTTCGAGACATACTGCAAAAATATTCACGGCCGCAAATGCCTGCGAGGCGGCCAATTCAACCCCGGCGTTTACTCGGTCAATGCCAATGTCGCTATGGGCCTGAATACCAATGCTTCCCCTGATGGGCGCAAAAAAGGCGAAGCCATTTCGGACAACATGGGGCCTGTTCATACAGACTTTGGCTCCCATGATATCAGCGGTCCCACCGCCATCGTAAACTCTCTGGCAAAGGTGGACCACAGCCTAGCCACCAACGGCACCCTGATGAACCTGCGTTTTCCCCAGGACGCCGTTCAGGGAGTGGAGGGCAGAGACAATCTGTTGAGCTTTATCGATGAATATATGGCCAAAAAGCCTATGCACGTCCAATTCAACATTATGAGCAGCGCCACCATGCGTGCTGCCCAAAAACATCCAGAAGACTATAAAGATATGCTTGTGCGCGTGGCTGGTTACAGCGCCTATTTTGTAGAGCTTGGCAAGCCTCTGCAAAAGGATCTGATTTTGCGCACAGAGCTACATTTTTAACAGAAAGGCAGAAAAATATGAATCCGTTCAACTTCAAGATCCCACAGAATATCATCTTTGGTATGGGAAGCCTTGCACAACTTCCGGAACTCTTAATCGAAAGCAGTTCTAACCATGTGTTTCTGATCTCAGATGGCGGGCTGGCTAAACTGGGAGTTGTTGAAAAGATCGAATCTATTATTCAAAATTCCGGCATTACCTGTACCACCTATTTGGGTGTACTGCCTAATCCAACTGTATCGATCGTAGACGAAGCAACTGCTTTATACACACAGTGTGGCGCCACCTCCATTGTAGCGCTGGGTGGTGGCAGCTCTATGGATGTTGCCAAAGCCGTAGGTGTGCTCGCCAATTACGGTGGTTCTATTACGCAATATGAAGGCAACTTTAAGGTGCCCGGCCCCATCGTTCCCATGATCGCCATCCCTACCACTGCAGGCACCGGCAGTGAAGTCACCGCCTCGGCTGTTATCACCGATGAGAGCCGTAATTACAAGTTGTCTGTATTCAGCTATGAACTACTGCCCCGCTATGCTCTGTTGGACCCTGCCCTTATTATGACCGCTCCGGCGTCCATTGCAGCGTCCTGCGGAGTGGACGCATTGATCCACGCTATGGAAGCCTATATTTCTACCAAGGCAACTCCCTTCTCTGATGCAATGGCAGAAAAAGCAATGGAGCTGATCGGTGCAAATCTTCGCCGTTTTGTCGCAAATCGCCAGGACGAAGATGCTGCCTGCGCTATGATGTTGGGCTGCAACTTTGCCGGCATTGCCTTTGCTTGGGCGCGTTTGGGTAATGTTCATGCTATGAGCCACCCTGTTAGTGGATATTTCCATGTTGCCCATGGTGTCGCAAACTCCATTCTTCTTCCCACCGTCCTTGAGTATAACGCTCTGGCTGATCATGGACGATACAAAAAAATGTACAACTACATTCACCAGGGCAGTCCCTGCATTGAGAACTTCCAGCCTCAGATGCTGGTCGATGAGATCCGTAAGTTGAATAATGAGCTGGGCATCCCAGCCCGATTGTCAGATGTAGGAGTTACTGCCGATAAGATCCCTGCGATGGCAGAAGATGCAATGAAGAGCGGCAATATCCCCGCTAATCCCCGACAGACCACATTAAAAGACATGATTGCTCTCTACGAAAAAGCTTTGTGATCCTTCCTCTCCCATAAAAATACAGCGTCTCTCTATACGATCGGTATCTGCCGATGTGGAGAGACGCTGTATTTTTTAATGTTCATGGTTTGCTCGTTGACTTTACAGTAACTGTACGCTGTATCCTATGCTCAACGGAATTACGTCAATTCAACAGGACAGACCTGTGTAGGGAGGAAATCAGAAATGCAGATCAAACCCATGGATAACAGCCAGTGGCCCGCAATCCAGGAAATTTACAAGGAGGCCTTTCCCAAATCGGAACAGAAACCCTTCTTTCTTCTCAAACGGCCTGTGCGCAGCGGCAAGGCACAGCTTTGGACCGCAGAGGAAGACGGACAGCTGCTGGGATTTTTGTTAGCCGACATCTGGAAAGATCTTGTGCTGGTGGATTATCTGGCTGTATCCTCCAAGTCTAGGGGCAAGGGCACCGGCAGCCAGCTGCTGCAGCATATAATGGAGCAATACACCGGCAAACGTGTCCTACTGCTGATCGAGCGTCTAGACGACAAGGCCGAAAATAGCCGTCAGCGTATTGAACGGCGCAGTTTTTATCTGCGCAACGGTTTTGACGGCGCAGGCTTCTGTGTAGAGATCGGCGGCGGTCAGATGGAGGTTCTGCGCTGGGGTGGCCCGGTCACCGCAGAAGAATACCTTGGCATCCAGCGTCACGCCATGGGCAGATTGCTCTACCGGCTCTCCCATACCCGAGTGCTGCCCGCTGTAACCTAAAAACTTTTATCTTGTTGGCTCGTGCAAATGCACGGGCCAATTTTTTATCAGAAAGCCGGATGGAGCGTATTCTGCGATTCTGACAAAAAAGAATTTTTGCACACAGCAAAAGCCCCCGAGGAAAATCCTCAGGGGCTTTCATTCAAGTCGGCGT
>UQGD01000032.1 GCA_900540455.1 uncultured Faecalibacterium sp. | reverse complement strand
AAGAACCGCCGAACTTCTGTACGATCAACGCCATATCTTGTCACTCTCCTCTTTTGATCCCTCCGGTACGGAGGGTATGCCGGGGCAAATTCAGCCGGCAGGCACTGGCCTTTCGACTTCCGCTGCCCTTTTTATCATTCCACTGTTGCACCGGTATTGTCCGCATCCAGCTGCAAAAGTGTAAATGCTTCACATCCGTCCAGCCCTTCCAGGCTTTCCAGGCCCTGGCGCAGCTCCTGATAGAAGCGGTCCGCCTGGGACTTTTCGGCCACTGCCATGACCGTGCTGCCTGCACCAGACACATACACAGCCTTTGCACCGCACTGCTTTGCCAGCGCAAACACCTGGCTTGCGCCCGGCATCAGCGGCAGCCGGTAGGGCTGGTGCAGCTTATCCTCTGTGGCAATGGCCAAAAGATCGTGCCGTCCCTCACAGAACGCCGCCGGCAGCAGCGCTGCGCGGGAAAGGTTATACACCGCATCCTTATGCGGGATCTGGGCCGGCAGAGCGGCCCGTGCTGCCTCTGTCAGCAGCTTATAATCGGGCACGATGGCCGCAAAGCAGAGGCTTTGATCCACATCCCGCTTGACGGTGTAGACCGTCCCCGCCTCAAAGACACTGCTGGTCAGTCCCCCCAGCAAAGCCGGAGCTACATTATCCGGGTGTCCCTCGATGGCGGTCGCCAGGGTCAGCAGTTCCTGGGTGTCCAGCACATCGCCCAGCAGACGATTGGCGCCCAGAAGCCCGGCGATGATACACGCCGAAGAGGACCCCAGTCCCCGTGCCATCGGGATGGGATTGGTCTGCACGATCCGCAGCGGCGGCATCCGTTTGCCCACCTGGTCAAACAGACGTTTTGCCGAGCGATAGACTAAGTTGGACTCATTGCGCGGGATGCGGGTGCCGTCCGCAGAGGATATCTCCAGCTGGTCAGCCGGTTCAAAAGTCGCGGTGTTGTACAACGTGACCGCCAGACCCAGCGCATCGAAACCAGACCCTACATTGGCGCTGGTAGCAGGGACTGAGACCTTGATCTTCATTTTCCCCGCCTCCTTTTATGCCTGTTCCGGCAGACGGCGCAGCACAAGCCGGACGCTGCCCCCTACGGCTTCGATCTTGCGGCGGGCGTTTTCCAGCGCAGCATCGTCCATCTGCTCCACAAAATATGCACAGCCATCGTAGTGCTCATCCACCAAATGTCCCGGGCCATAAATAGCCTGCACCACGGCCGGAGCTGCCCCTTCCACACGCACATAGTATGCGGCGGGGGCCGGATCGGTGAGCATACCCTCTACCGGTTCCGCAGGCTGCCAGAACAGACTATCGTGGACCTTGGCGCCATCCTTCAGCGCATCCACCACATCGGCTACCACAGCGCTGGCAGTGGGCAGCTTGCCTGCCCCCTTGCCGTAGAAGATCACGTCGCCCAGCATATCCCCCTTGACCAGCACTGCATTGAACACATCATCCACGCCCGCCAGCTGATTGGCATTGGGGACCAGGCACGGTTCTACGCCCGCAGCTACGCCCCCCTCCGGCAGACGTTTCATCCATGCAATAAGCTTGATGACGCAGCCCAGTTTGGCAGCGGACTCCACATCCGATCTGGTGATATCCCGGATGCCCCGGGTCGGAATGTTCTGGGGATAAATATGGTGTCCACAGACCATGGAAGAAAGGATCGCGATCTTGCGGCAGGCATCCCGGCCGTCCACATCGTCGCCGGGGTCCCGGGTCTCCGCATATCCCAGCTGCTGGGCGATCTTGAGGGCGGCGTCAAAATCCATGCCTTCCCGGGCCATCTTGGTGAGCATAAAGTTCGTGGTACCATTCACGATACCTTGTACCTGCGTGATAACATTGGCGGCCAGACACTGGTGCATGGGGGTGATGATGGGGGTGCCGCCGCCCACAGATGCCTCAAACAAAAAAGCACATCCATGCGCGCGGGCCAGACCCAGCAGCTCTGCACCATAGGTGGCCACCATCTCTTTGTTGGAGGTCGCCACACTGCGGCCGCTTTCCAGGCAGGCTTTTACATAGGGATAGGCAAACCGGGTGCCGCCAATGGTCTCCACCACCGCCCGGACTTCCGGATCTGCCAGGATCACATCGATATTTTTGACAAAGAGGTGGGCATCCGGACGGTCCGAGTAGTCCTTTACATCCAGGATATACTTGACCTCTACCGGCTCCCCTGCCCGGCGGGAGACGCCTGCCGCGTTGCGCCGCAGTACCTCATACACGCCGCTGCCCACCGTGCCAAAGCCCAAAATTGCGATTTTAGCCATACGTTCTCCCTCTCAACTCTATAAAATCATGCAGCCGGGGCAGCATTGCCAGCTGCGCCCCAGCTAAGATGCAAGCTGCCGCTTAAAGCTGATAGCCGCAGCGCACATTGACCACTGTGTGCTGACGGGACAACTTGTCTGTGAGTGCCTCCGGGGACATCTGCATCGTATCCGTGCGGATGGTCACCGCCACCAGAGCGGCGCCGTTTTCCGGGGTGGACTGGTTGATGGTAACGATACTGGCCCCTGCCTCGCTGATGCCTGCCAGCAGAGACTGCAGCGCACCGGTCTCGTCCCGCAAGGTAGCCATTACGGTGGCCATTTCACGGCCGTTTTCCGAATCAAAAATGCAGTCTTTGTACTTGTAGAACGCACTGCGGGACAACCCCGCACAGCGCACTGCCTCGGTGATGTTGCGTGCGCGGCCGCCGGCCAGCAGCTTTTTTGCTTCTACTACCTTAAGGAACACCTCCGGCAGCACCTGTGCATCGACAAGATAAAATTGACGCTCCAACTTGTTCACCTCGCAACTACAAATGTTCTTACAAGACATAGAATAACATCCGGCCCCCTGCATTGCAAGAGGCCGGATGCGATTTTGTCAATTTATCCAGTTTTGACTTGTAAAGTACTGCACTCTGTTGGCCGGTTTGGTCCCTCTATCCCCTTTAAGAGTATGATTTTTGAGGAAGGGCAACTGTCCACGTCTCACGGTCAATCCGTATCCAAAGCGCTGGTATCCTCCGGGATGGTCAGGACCGGTGCGCTATGCGCATAATTGCACACATCCGGCAGATCATCCGCCCGATAGAAGCCCACCGCTGTACTGGGGCAGGACCCGCTGGCCAGCAGACCGCTCTGGGTACAGTAGCTGCGCTCCACTACGCCATCCGACTTGGGGAAGGCTTTGTAGGGCAGGTCTGCCTGCGCCTGCTCCATGAATGCTTTCCAGGCAGCGACACAGGTGCGGGTCTTTGCCTGGGACTTGGACAGGGTCTTGGTCATATCATAGGGTGCATCGTATCCCCACCAGACTGCAGTGACATAGTAGGGGGTGCCGCCCACAAACCAGAGATCCCTTTCATCGCTGGCGGTGCCCGTCTTACCAAAGGATTCCATTCCGTTGGAATTGGGGTAGCGGCCGCCGGCGGTACCCACGTTGGAGTACAGGACATTCTTCAGCAGGCGGTTCATCACATAAGCCGTCTGCGGAGTCAGCGCCTGGTAGCTGGTAGAGTTGTCCTCCAGATAGATGTTGCCGTCCCGATCCAGCACGCGCGTGTACAGATGCGGTGTGGTATACTGTCCGTCGTAGAAGATCTGGAATGCAGCTGCCAGTGCCATAGGCGTCACACCACGGGTCTGGCTGCCCATGACCATCTGGGCCAGACCCACGTCATTGGTGGGGTCCAGCGTATCCAGCTGCAAGGTATTATACGCAAATTGGAAGATGTTGTTTGCGCCCACCAGGTCGCCCACACGGATGGCGATGGTGTTCAGAGAGCGGGCCAAGCCGTTCCACAAAGGCACATCCGTGTTATCGCCATAGTTGTTGCCATAGTTCTTGGGCCAGCTGCGCCATGCATTGGGGTAAGCCTTGAGCTGCTTATCCGACATCCCCATCAGGCCATTGCGGCGGCAGTAATCCTCATCCCGGATGATCATATCCTGTTTGAGGTACAAGGGGGAGTTGTTCAGCATGGTAGACCAGTTCACCAGACCATACTCGATGCCCAGTGCATAGGCACCGATGGGCTTGATGACCGAGCCGGTCTGCCGGGTCACATCATAGGCGCGGTTCAGCGAGAGGCTCTTGGTCTTTTCGCCCAAGCCGCCCACCATAGCCAGCACGTTGCCGTCATAGTCCAAAGTGACCATAGCTGCCTGGGTGCGGACATTACGGTAATAATAGACCGTTCCATCCTCCGCCGTGCGGGTCTTGGGGGTGCCATCTTCATTGAAAACCTGCTGGTCATCCTCCGAGATGGAGGTGACCTCTTCCTCATGCCAACCAGCCGGGAAGTAGGCATCCCCCTCATTGCGCATCAGCTGCTCCATCGTCCGCTGGAGTTTGGGGTCCACGGTGGCCTCGATGGTGAGGCCGCCGCTGTACAGCATCTTCTGCGCCACCGACTCCTCGACGTTTTCCTTGACCATGATGTCCTTGACCACTTCATTGAACAAGGCATCGGTAAAATAGGAGGTCGTAGAGGCGGCTTTATTGCGGGAAGCGTCCTCTTCCGCCAGCACCAAAGGCTGTGCTGCGGCGTCCCGATACTCCTGCTCCGTAATGATCCCCTGCTGCCACATATTGTACATCAGGAAATTACGGCGGTTGATCAGGTTTTCGGGGTTAGTATACGGGTTATAGTTGGTTGGGTTTTTGGTGATGGAAGCGATCGTAGCACACTCCCACAGGGTCAGCTGACTGACATCCTTATTAAAATACTCGTTAGCCGCCGTCTGCACACCCTGGATCGTACCGGTAAAGCTGATGGTGTTCAGATAGGCTTCCAGGATGGTCTCCTTGGAATAAGCCCGGCTGAGGCACAGCGCACGGTAGATCTCTCGCAGTTTGCGCAGTGCGCCCTGGATGCCGCTGGAGCTGTCATCGTCCGTCAGGTTTTTGATCAGCTGCTGCTCGATGGTGGATGCGCCCTGCTTTGAGCTGTAGATCGGCAGGATGTACTCGTTGATCATTGCACCGATGGTGCGCTTGAAGTTGACGCCCGGCTCGGTATAAAAATCCTTATCCTCCGTGCAGATAAAAGCATACTGCAGGTTGCGGGGGATCTGCTCCAGGTCTGCCCAGACACGGTGGCTGTTGGAGGAGCGCAGCACTGCATACTCCACCTGCGCACCGGTCTGCCGGTCGGTCGCCATAACGACGCTGGACTGGCTCAGCTCGATATTGTCCAGGTTGAGCAGGTCGCCGTCATTGGCGGTAGCCTGCACCACATAGTACACAGCGCCCACCGCCAGTGCACTGCCCAGCATGATGCCCACACAGAACATCGTAACGATGGCGCGGCCAATAAACCGCAGCACCGGCTGTCCCTTCTTGGGCGGGCGCGGAGACTTTTGGGGCTCGTCTGTATTTTTTTTGCGCTGTGCGCCCGTTTTCAGCTTGCGCTGCGATGCGGGACGCCCCGGCTGCACCGCCGCGTCCCGATGGATCTTTCTGATTTCCTTGTCCGAAATGGGTACCGCCTCCTAACCAGATGGTTTTGGCCTTGATGATGCCAGAAAACATGGCCCAGACAGCCCACAAGGCTGGGACGCAGCCCGCCCCAGCCTGGCAGTTTTGAGCCTTCAGATACACACCAGATGACAGTAGTATAGCACAACTTCCCCAGCAAAGTACAGCGCCCGGGTGTGAAAATTCTGTTTTTCCGTTTGAAGTGCCCCGCTTTGGCACATACTGCCGTTAGTTTTACCGGCAAAGAAAGGAGCTTTTTCTATGCGGAAGGTCGGCCTGTGCCTATTTTACGGGTTATGCGTGTTTACCATCGTATTCAGTCTTTATTGGATCAGCCTGCCCCAGCTGCGCTCCCCTGCCCCGCAAGAAGCGCTGCCTGACCTGCCCAGCCAGCAGACGCAGGCACAGCCGGGATCTGCTGAGGGGGGCTATTATTTAAGGGACGATGGCGGGCAGGTGGCTGTCTATGCCTGCGATGCCCAGGGCAGACCCACCCGCCGTCTGGCGCTGACCGGCATATACACCAATCTTCTGCCTGAGACCGATGCGCTGCGCATCAAACAAGGGCTGCACCTGCCCACCGCTGCGGCGGTGGATCGGCTGCTGGAGGATCTGGGCGCCTGAATCCGTCCGTTTTGCAAATCGCCGCCGGGCAAGGGCGCTCAGGCTTCCATCGTCTCCAGCGGTACCAAGTACGCCTTGCGGCAGCGCTCGTATTCCACCAGATATTGACCGCTTGGATTATGGTGCATCATATTTTTCAGCGTGTGGGAGTCGTAGTCCACCCCGCCCTCTGCACCAATGAGCCGTGCAGCGATATTGGAGCAGTGATCCGAGATGCGCTCGGCATTGTTCAGCACATCCAGGAAGATCACGCCTGTATCGATGGCACACACACCATCCCGCAGACGTTTGATATGCTGGCTCCGCAGACGCTCGACCATAATATCGATGACCTCTTCCAGCGGTTCCACCCGCTGTGCCAGTGCGATCTCCCCCTGCTCAAACGCCTCATTGGTCAAAGCCAGGATCTGTTCCAGTGCGGCATCCAGCAGAGCCATTTCGTTCTGCGCACTGGGGCTGAAGCTCAGCTCTTTTTCGTTCAGTTCCTGCGCCTTTTCTTTGATATTTACAGCGTAATCTCCAATGCGCTCATACTCTGTCACAAAGTTCAGCAGCTCTGTCACCGCATGGTTTTCTTCATCGCCCAGCTCCCGGTCCGCCAGGCGCACCAGATAGTTGGAGATCTCTACCTCCATACGGTCGATCAGGTTCTCCCGCAGGTCGATAGCGCTGACGGTATCCTCGTCCATCTGCACCAGCAGCGGGGTTGCCAGCCCCACGTTCCGGGCTGCGCGGCCGCCCATGCGCACCACTGCGCTCTTGGCCTGCTTCAAAGCCACTGCCGGGCTTTTGAACAGACGATCGTCCAGCACCGGCATGCTCAGCTCCTGCACCTCCTCCTTAGTAGAGGGAACGGTGAGCTGGCTCAGCCGCAGCAGCAGACCGCTGAACGGCAGCAGCAAAAGCATAGCCGCCACACTGGACAGGGTGTGGATATTGGCGATCGAGCTTTTGGTCATCACATCGTCCCAGGGCAGCACCCCAAACAGCGCCTGCACTGCATAGATCAGCGCCAGCATCGTCACACTGCCCACCACATTGAAATACAGATGGATAAAGGCAGCCCGCTTGCCATCCTTGGAGGAGCCGCCAATGGTAAGCAGCGGCGTAAATGCGGTACCGATGTGTGCGCCCAGGATAATGGGGATCGCAGAGCCGAAGGTGACCAGTCCTGTGCTGGACAGCGCCTGCAAAATACCCACCGAGGCCGAGGAGGACTGGATCAGCACCGTAGCCACCAGACCCACCAGCACACCCAGCAGCGGGTTTTTCATGCTGACAAACAGGCTTTGGAACGCCGGAGACTCCTTGAGAGGAGCCACACCTGCATCCATCAGGCTCATACCGGTGAACAGGATGCCGAAACCCAGCATGATCTGACCCAGATTCTTGCGTTTGGCCCCCCGCAGGAACACATAAAAAATGCAGCCTACAAAAGCCACCACCGGCGCAAAGGTCTTGGGCTGCATCAGAGTCAGCAGCAAACTGTCGCCGGAGATGTCCGCCATGCGGATCAGCTGACCGGTAACCGTGGTGCCGATGTTTGCGCCCATGATGACGCCCACCGACTGGCTCAGGGTCATAATGCCGGAGTTGACCAACCCCACGCAGATGACCACCGTACCAGCCGAGGACTGGATGACCGCCGTGATCAGGGTGCCAAAGATCACGCCCTTGATCGTGGAAGAGGTGAGCCGCTGCAGGATGCTCTGCATCGGGCCGCCCGCCAGCTTCTCCAGCCCGGCACCCATGATGGACATACCATACAGGAACAGCGCTATGCCGCCCAGAAGCGATGTGATATGTGAGATCTCCATAACCTAACGAACTCCTAATTTTTGCAGCCGCCATGCAAGCCTTTACCGCAAAGGAGTACGGAAGCATGGAAGAAAGCTGCTTGTTTTTACTCTGTGTGCGCAGCACGCAGACTTTTTTTATTATATCACCTTTGTACCGCTTCCAACAAGCATTTTTCGACAAAGAATCCGTCTTTCCCCCACACTTTATGCCCGATCCCGCAAAAAACGGCGCAGCTTACGGCTGTTCCAGCTCTTGCAGCGCTTCCTGCACCGTGTCCGCCGAGAAAAGGAACACCCCCGCCTCACTATACACTTCCACATGTCCCCCAATGGAACGCAGCTCGATCTCTTTCATGATCGTACCTCCCCGCTTCAAATCATCCTGTAGTAGCTGACAATACCATTATCGCACATATTTTGTACTATAAACAGGACTGTTTTCCCGTAAAATTCCGCAAAAAAGATACCGCCCTGCCTATCCGTGCAGAGCGGTATCTTTATAATCGTTATATGGACATCGTAGCAAAGGGGTCAGTTGGGGCTTCCTGCCAGTACAGGCTCCTTTTTGGAAAGGTCGGCGCATTTCTGCCCCCGGGACTTATCGTAGCAGTAACGGATGATCGCTTGGCGGCGGACGATCCCGATAAACATCCCGCGGTCATCCACCACCGGGACAAAGTTCTGGTTCATGGCGGCTTCGATCAGCTCATCCATGCTGGTCGTGACTGTTACCGCTTTATAATCCCGCTTATGGGGGAACGAGGAGATCGGCACATCCTCTGCTGCTTCCAGGTCCAGTCCATGGAACTTTTTCAGACCCCAGAGGATATCCCCTTCGGTCAGGGTGCCTACATACTCCCCACGGCGATTCAGCATGGGGATGGACGCATAGCGGTTTTTCTCCCACTTTTCCAGCGTCTGACGCAGGGTGAAGTCATCATAGACATACATCAGATCCTGCTTGGGAGACAAAAAAAACAGAATATTCATGAAATACAGCTCTCCTACTCGATCGTTCTGGGCCGCAGCAGAGCAAGAGCAGCCTGTTTCTCTGCCCTGCACCGGGACCTTCTATCTGACGCTGCCCGCACAAGGCAGCTGGTCTCTACCCTAATTTTAGCACTTTCCCACAGAGAAAGGAATACGGTCCCCGCAATTTTTATAGTTTATTCACAGTCCCTTCGCGGCTTCTTCGCAAAAAATGCGCAAAAACACTGCACAGGCCACTTTTTTGTGCTATACTATAAGCAGCGGGTGTATACACCTGTTTTGTAACCCAGGCCTACCGGTCCTTCCGACGTGTCAGGCAGCACCAGTATACCCCCTGTGCTTTGTAAAAATTGCGCAAAGTATGCGGTGCGTTTCCGTGCTGCCGGGGCAAATTATGCTGTACAACCGGGAGCTTCCGTTGTATAATGGGTCTGGTCTCCCGCGCACAGATCCCCTTGCTGGGGCATCGGATGCGCCAAAATCAAAAGATAAAGGAGCAGAGCGACTATGATCACTTCCCGTTTCCCTCTGGGGGATGTCAGTTTTTCCGCCGAGTATTTTTCTACCCTGGTCGGTGAGGCTGCCAAACAATGTTACGGTGTGGCCGCCATGGTTCCTCGTGACATGACCGACGCCGTCAAGAGCATGGTGCACCGCGCTGACCGCCCGGAAAAGGGTGTGCGCGTCACCCAGGAAGACGGCCGCCTTGTGATCGAGCTGCACATCGCTGTCAGCTATGGGTTAAACATCTCCACCGCCGCCCGTGCGATCTCGCACCGGGTCAAGGATGAGCTGGAGCAGGCCACCGGCCTGAAGGTCGCCCGCGTGATCGTATCGGTGGACGATGTAGTTGCTTGACTGCAAGGCCGCGTTTTGCCTGCCATTGCGCGTAAACTAGCCCCGGGGCCCGTTCCGGGAAAATTCAAGGAGTGGAAAACATGATTTCTGGTAAAATCCTGCGCGACGCCATGATCTCCGGCGCAAACAACATCAACAATCAGCGTTCCCGCGTGGACGAACTGAACGTCTTCCCTGTCCCGGACGGTGATACCGGCACCAACATGGGCATGACCGTTGGCGCCGCCGTGCGCGAGCTGGAAGCTCTGCCCGACGACTGCACCGTATCGGAGGCTGCCAAGACTGCCGCCTCCGCTATGCTGCGGGGCGCCCGCGGCAACTCCGGCGTTATCACCAGCCTTTTGTTCCGCGGCTTCTCCAAGGCGCTGGACGGCAAAAAGACTGCCGGGGTCGAGGATATCGTTGCCGCGCTGAAAAAGGGCGTGGAAGGTGCCTACAAGGCTGTGATGAAGCCCACCGAGGGCACCATCCTGACCGTTGCCCGCGTTGCCTCCGAGAAGGCCGCCGAGGCTTCTGCTGAGGACGTGGCCGCACTGTGGGACGTGGTGTTGGAAGCTGGCCAGCAGGCTTTGGAGGATACCCCCAACCTGCTGCCGGTGCTGAAGAAAGCCGGTGTTGTGGATGCCGGCGGTCAGGGCATCATGGTGATCTTTGAGGGCATGGGCAAGGTGTTCCACGGTGAAGCCATCGTGGAGAGCAGCGACCAGCCCCAGAACAAGGCTAAGCTGTCCACTGCCAATGCTGGCAAGGGTGTGTTCACCGACGACCTGATGAAGGTGGAGGACATCACCAATGGCTACTGCACCCAGTTCCTCATCAACAAGAACGACGGTGCCAGCGCTGCCAAGATGCGTGCTTTTGCTGAGTCCAACGGCGACAGCGTGGTCTGCATTGAGGATGACGACGTGATCAACCTGCACGTCCATACCGCAGACCCCGGCAAGATCCTCAGCGAGGCCATCAAATACGGCTACCTGACCAACTTCAAGATCGAGAATATGCACGAGCAGTTCCTGGCACGGCAGAAGCAGGGCAAGAGCCTGGAAAAGCAGGCCCTGGCTGAGCAGAAGCCGGACCCGGCCAGCGAGTTCATTTATGCTGCTGTGGACCCCAGCCGTGACTATGGCTTTGTTGCCGTGGCTGCCGGCGAGGGACTGAAAGCCGTGTTCACCGACCTGGCTGCAGATGCTGTGGTATCCGGCGGCCAGACCATGAACCCCGCCACCGAGGATATCCTGGCTGCTGTTCAGAGCGTCCCGGCCAAGACCGTGTTCGTTCTGCCCAACAACAAGAACATCATCATGGCCGCAGAGCAGGCTTCTAAGCTGGCTGACCGTAAGGTCGTGGTGCTGCCCACCCGCACTGTGCCCCAGGGCATCACCGCTCTGCTGAGCTTTGACCCCACCGCCTCGGTAGAAGCCAATACCATTGCGATGATGCAGGCTGCCGACCGTGTCTCTACCGGTCTGATCACCTACGCTGCCCGTGACAGCGAGTACGACGGCAAGCGCATCCGCAAGGGCGAGATCATGGCTCTGGAGAACGGCCGCATCGTGTCCACCTCCAGCGACCTGACCAAGGCCACCTACCGTCTGGCCCGGGCTATGTGCCGCAAGGACTCCAGCTTTGTGACCATCATCTCTGGCTGCGATGTTTCGGACGAGGAAGCAGAGCGCGTAACCGAGATCGTGAAGGCAAAGTGCCCGAACCATGTGGAAGTCAGCCACATTCGGGGCGGTCAGCCGGTCTACTATTATATGATCAGCGTGGAGTGATCCCCTCCCCTGCCAGAACATCCAGGGCGGCATAGCCCCCCTGTCTAAAACAAAAAGCAGCAGGCCCCATGTCCGCACCGCAGCGGTGCCGGAGATGGGGCCTGTTTTATGAAGTACGCCTGCAAGGGACACAAAAGGAGAGCAAAAAATGCAGCTGGAAGCATACGATTTTCTGCCGGAGGATGCAAAACGCATCCGGGAAGCAGTTTTTATGAAAGAACAAGGCTTCAAAAACGAATTTGATGATATCGATCTCTTGGCTCTCCATTTGATCCTGTACGACGGCTCCCAACCGGCAGCCACCTGCCGGCTCTTCCCCGCAGCCGAGCAGGGCGTCTATCTTTTAGGACGGTTGGCTGTGGTAAAAACATACCGCGGACAAAAGCTCGGACAGCGGATGCTGCGGGAAGCCGAAGCCATCGCAGCCCGCAAAGGCGCGGCAGAACTTCGGCTGCACGCCCAGTGCCGGGCCAGCCGCTTCTACACACAGGCGGGTTACACTCCCTATGGTGCAGAGGATGACGATGAGGGCTGCCCTCATATCTGGATGAAAAAAACGCTCCGGTAAACATTCCATACAACAAAAGTGCCCGCACGGCAAAGCAACGATCCGCTTTGCTGTGCGGGCTTTTTTAAAAGAAGCTCACCTGGCTGCTTTCCGGCAGGTCACCCAAAGCACCCACCTGGCGCAGTCGGTCCAGAATACTGGCGCCCACGCCGGATGCCTGCTGCAGTTCTTCCACCGAAAGGTACTCCTGTCCATCGATGGTCGCACGCTCCAGCGCATCCGCCGCCGCATCGCCCAGTCCCTTCAAGGCACTGAACGGCAGCCGGACTTTGTCATCCTCCACCACATAGCGGGTCCCGCGGCTTTTGCCCAGCTGGATGGGCAGGAATTCATACCCCCGCACCAGCATTTCATTGACCAGCTGCAGGGAGACCAGCAAGTCCTCGTCCTTGGCGTTCTTTTCCTCCCGCAGGCGGCGTGTGACCTCGTTCATGTGGGCACGGGCCACAGCTGGGCCGCCCACCGCTGCCTCGTAGTCGATATCGTCCCCGCGCACCGTGAAGTACACCGCATAAAATGCCTGCGGATGATACAGCTTGAACCACATCAGCCGGATGGCGCTCATCAGGTAGGCCACGGCATGCGCCTTGGGGAACATATATTTGATCTTGCGGCAGGACTCAATATACCAGTCCGGCACATCGTGTTCCCGCATCGCTTCCTCCCAGCCGTCCTTAAAGCCGCCCTTGGCCACCTTGCCTTTACGCACAGCCTCCATGATATCAAACGCCATTTTGGGTTCCAGACCCTTTCGGATCAGGTAAAGCATGATGCTGTCACGGCAGCCAATAACCTCTGCAATGGTACAGGTACCGCTGCGGATCAGCTCATCGGCGTTTCCCGTCCACACGTCGGTGCCATGGGACAGACCGGAAATCTGGATCAGCTCGGAAAAATTCTTGGGCCGGGCCTCCACCAGCATCCCGCGGACAAAGTTCGTACCCATCTCCGGGATGCCAAAGGTGCCGGTCTGGCTGTCGATCTGCTCCGGGGTGACCCCCAGTGCCTCCGGACTGGTGAGCAGGCTGTACACCTTGGGGTCATTCATGGGGATGGAGTCCACCGGGATGCCGGTATACTCCTCAAAATACTTATAGAAGGTGGGCATATCGTGGCCCAGTTCGTCCAGCTTCAACAGCGTATCATGGAGATATTTGAACTCGAAGTGGGTGGTCAGCAAACCGCCCGCCACATCGTCCGCCGGGTGCTGGATCGGACAGAAATCGTAGATCTCGTAGGTATCCGGCACGACCACCATGCCGCCGGGATGCTGGCCGGTGGTTCGTTTGACCCCGGTACAGCCCAGGGTCATGCGGTTTTCCTCCGCACGGTTGACGGTACGGCCCCGTTCCTCCAGATATTTGCGCACATAGCCATACGCTGTTTTATCCTGGATACCAGAAACCGTGCCAGCCTTGAACACATTCGCCTTGCCAAACAGCTCCTCGGTATAGCGGTGGACACTGCTCTGGTACTCGCCGGAGAAGTTCAGGTCGATATCTGGCTCCTTGTCGCCGTAGAAGCCCAGGAAGGTCTCAAAGGGGATATCATGGCCATCCACCAGCATCCGGGTGCCACAGCAGGGACAGTCCTTATCCGGCAGGTCAAAGCCGTCCTCCACACTGCCGTCGGTGATGAACTCACTGTGCTTGCACTTTGGACAGCGATAATGGGGCGGCAGGCTGTTCACCTCCGAAATGCCGGAAAAGTGCGCCACAGCCGAGGAACCGACCGAGCCTCGGCTGCCCACCTGGTAACCACCTGCGTTGGAATACGCCACCAGTTTGACCGCAATGACATACAACACCGCATAGCCGTGTCCGCAGATGGAATCCAGCTCCTTTTGCAGACGTTTTTCCACCAGCTCAGGCAGCGGGTCGCCATAGTCCTCCTTCGCACGCTTCCAGGTAGCATCCCGCAGCTGCTGCTCTGCCCCTTCGATGCTGGGGGGATAGGTCCCCCGGGGGATCGCACGCACAGTATTGTCAATAGCAGCCGCTACTTTGCGGGGGTTGGTCACTACGATCTCATAGGCTTTTTCCTTGGGGAGGTAACGGAACTGCTGCAGCATATCCTCCGTGGTGCGGAAATACAGCGGCGGCTGATTGTCGGCATCCTTAAAGCCATTGCCCGCCTGCAGGACCGAGCGGTAGATCGAGTCCTCCGGGTCGGTAAAATGCACGTCACCGGTGGCGATCACCGGTTTATGCAGATCCTCTCCCAGACGGATCACCGTGCGGTTGAACTGCTTGATGACCTCCTCGCTCTCTACCTTTCCATCCCGCACCATATAGGCATTGTTGCCCAGGGGCTGCACTTCCAGAATATCGTAGTAGGCTGCGATCTTTTTCAGTTCCTCATAGGAACGCCCCTCTACGATGGCACGGTACAGCTCCCCTGCCTCACAGGCAGAGGTCAGCAGCAGGCCATCCCGGTATTTATTCAGCAGGCTGCGGGGAACACGCGGTTTTTTGAAGAAGTAGTTGACGTGCGCCTCGCTGACGATCTTATACAGGTTTTTCAGGCCCATCTGGTTGCGCACCAGGATGATGAGGTGATAATATTTCTTTTTCAGGACCTCCCGGTTCCCGCCCAGGCCGGTGTTCACCTCACTGATGCGGGCGATCTGTTTTTCTTCCAGATCCCGCAGCATCACGCTGAAGATCCGCCCCAGGGCGGCAGCATCCTCACAGGCGCGATGCGCCTGGTAGGAGGGCAGCTCCAAATGCTTATTGATGGTGCCCTGCTTATAGTTGTGCAGACCCGGATACATGGCCTGGGCCATGGTCAAGGTGTCCAGATAGGTGGGTTCAAACTCGATGCCGCTGCGCTTGGCAGCCGCCCGCATGAACCGCATATCAAAAGAATGGCCATTGTGGGCCACCAGGATGCGGCCGCCCGCAAAGTCCAAAAATTTTTGCAGAGCTTCTGCTTCGGAAGGCGCATCCTCGACCATCTCGTTGGTGATACCGGTCAGCTCTGTGATCTTGGGTGTAATGGGTTTGCCGGGTTTGACAAAGGTATCAAATTCCGCCACCACTTCCCCATTGCGCACCAGCACGGCACCGATCTCGGTAAGATACTCCACTCCAGGGTCCAAGCCGGTGGTCTCGGTGTCGAACACGCAGAACTCTCCGGCCAGCGGCTCATCCTGGACACCGTAGACACAGGGGACCATATCATCCACAAAATAAGCCTCGCAGCCGTAGATGAGCTTGAAGTTCGGGTCCTTTTTGTGGATATCATCGGCCGCCAGCATCGCTTCTGGATATCCCTGGCAGACACCGTGATCCGTGATGGCTACTGCCGGGTGCCCCATCCGGTGGGCCAGTTTGACGATGCCGCCAGGGTCGCAGAAACCGTCCATACTGGACAATTTGGTATGCAGGTGCAGCTCTACCCGCTTAGCGGGGGCATGGTCCTCCCGCTTTTTCCGCTCTACCACCAGCACATCGTAGGGGTAAACGATGTAGTCATGCTCATATTTATCATAGGAGCAGTCACCCCGCACCAGCAAAGTAGAGCCTTTGGGGATGTTCTCCCACTTAGAGCAGTCCTCCCCTTCCTGGGCGCGGATCTTGAGGTTGATCGAACCGGTATAATCGGTAATGGAGACGGTGTAAATCTTGCGGTAGTTGCCCTTGACCTCGGTAAAGAACACGTCGCCCCAGATCATGCACTTGCCGCCCTCGCCGCCCAGATCCTTGAGGGGGGTAAGATTCTTGGGCGTGAACTGTTTGCCATGGAACAGGGTCGCGGGCTTGTCCTCCAGAGAAAGTCCCTCCACCTTGATGGGGGGCGTGGTATTCTTTTTCTCAAACCGGACCACCGGCGGGGCCGCTTTGCGCTCCAGTTTTTCCTCCATCTGACGCTGCTCTGCCTCGCCCACAGCGCTCTCCACCGTAACGGCAGGACGTACCCCCGTGCAGGCAGCGATCTTGTCCGCCAGCAAGGAGGCAAAGTCGATCTCCGTCAGGAATTTTGTGCCGTGGAACACCCCTACCCGGATCTGCTGCCCCTGGATGGAAAGCCTGCAGCCATCCAAAAAACCATTGATGGGCACACCATCCCGCTTCATCTGCTCCATCAGGCAGCGCAGCGCTGCCTCGTCCATACTGGGATAGCCAAACAGGTTTTCGATCCGCAGATCAAAGCCTTCATAATCCGGCGCCAGCGAAGCCAGCAGCCGTTCGCACAGACCCTGATCCAGCGGGGCCGCACTGCGCAGGGTAAAAATGACCTGCTGTTCCTGCCGGATCATTCGGGCGTGCTCCACGATCACACGGCCAAAGCAGGAGGCAAAGTCCGGGTCGGCCATAAACTGCGGCCAAAGCTGGGATACGAGAGGTTTCACAAAGGGTTCTCCTGTTCTAGGTCCATAGATAAATAGACGGACTGCCTTGTTTTTAAAAAACAGGGCAAACTTTATAAACGGCCAGCGCATACACGCTGGCCAGGATATGGTTCTTGATCAAAGCTTGCTGAACCAGCAAGCAAGGTCACAGCTTATAGATCTCCTCCATAAACTGATCCAGAATGTTGTCACCGGTCAGCTTTTTGATGGGCTGGCCATGGATAAACAGCACTGCCTCATCCTTTCCGCCGGCAATGCCGATATCCGCTTCCCGCGCTTCACCAGGGCCATTGACCACGCAGCCCATCACCGCCACCTTGATGGATTTTTTGTAGCCATGAAGCCGCTTTTCCACCTCGTTGGCGATTTGGGTGCAGGGGTACTGGGTACGGCCGCAGGTGGGGCAGGTGATCACTTCCGGTCCTGCTACGGGGAAGCCCACTGCCCGCAGGATATTGAAGCCTGCTTCCACCTCTTTTTCCGGCTCCGCTGCCAAAGAGACCCGGATGGTGTCTCCGATGCCCTCCAGCAGCATACCGCCAATGCCCATACCGCTCTTCAAAAGGCCCATCTGATAGGTCCCAGCCTCGGTAACACCCACATGCAGGGGGTAATCGGTCACCTCCGACAGCTGACGGTAGGCTTCCATCATGCGGGGCACATTGGAGTTTTTGATAGAGATGACGATATCTTCAAAGTCGAACTTTTCCAGAAGGCGCACATGATACAGCGCACTTTCCACCATTGCTTCCGCCGTAGGTGCGCCGTATTTGGCAAGGATATGCTTTTCCAGGCTGCCGCCGTTGACACCGATGCGGATGGGGATGCTGTGCAGACGGCAGGCATCCACCACCGCCTTGACCCGGTCATCGTCGCCGATATTGCCGGGATTGATGCGGATCTTATCCACACCCACCGCAGCGCAGGCCAGCGCAGCGCGATAATCAAAGTGGATATCTGCCACAATGGGGATATTCACTGCCTTTTTCACCGCCTCGATGCACTTGGCATCCTCAGGGGTCGGGCAGGTCACCCGCAAGATCTGACAGCCCGCAGCTTCGCACCGCTGCGCCTGCGCCACGTTGCCCGCAATATCCTCTACCGGCACACTCAACATCGTTTGAACGGCAATGGGGTTATGGCCGCCAATGGTCACAGAACCGATCTTGACTTCCCGCTTGATTTTGCGCATGATAACTGCTCCTTTTTTATTTTTTTACAATGCACCGGACAACAGACGGATGATATCATTATAGGTCGCAAAGAGCATCAGACCAAACAGCAGTGCAAAGGCTGCAATGGTCAGCGCCCCCTGGATCTTTTCCGGCACAGGGCGGCCAATGACCGCCTCGATCAGCAAAAAGACCACCTTTCCCCCATCCAGTGCCGGGAAGGGCAGCAGGTTGAAGATACCCAGGTTGATCGTGATCAGCGCCACCAGCTCCAGCAGGTCCCGCCATCCATAGCGGGCTGCCTGACCAAAGGCAGACACGATACCCACCGGACCGGACAGGTCGTTGATGCTCTCCCGTCCCCGCAGCAGGTCGGTAAGAGAGGTAAATATCACACGGCCATAATACAATACACTGCGTCCGGCCTCTTTCAGGACATTGAGCGGAGTGCGTTCGATGCCATACACAGTAAAGCCGATATCCATATGGGTCTGGCCCTGTTCATCCTGCCAGGTATCAAACTGCACGCCCGGCAGCTCCACCAGCTCGCCATCCCGGCGGACCGTGAAATCTGCCTGATTGGACTCTGTACGCACCAGCTCATAGAGGATATCGTTGGCCACAAAACAGCGCCGGCCGTTCACCTCCAGGATCTCGTCCCGGGGAGCCAGACCAGTCTGGCCGCACAGCGCCCCCGGCTCTATTTCGTAGACGACCCGGCTGGTAATGGGTTCGTTCTGGGCCGCAATCAGCACCGCCAGCACCACAAAACCCAGCACAAAGTTCATAACAGCGCCTGCGGACATCACGATCATCCGCTGCCAGATGGGTGCCTGGTTCAGAGGCAGACCGGTGCGCTGCTCCGGCGGGATCTGCGGCTCCAGGTCTGTTTCCTGCTCTGCCTGCTGGCTCTCGGGACTTTCCTCCCCTTCCAGGGCCACAAAGCCGCCTACCGGCAGCGCCCGCAGGCTGTACTGAGTGCCATGGTACACCTTGTGCCACAGGGCCGGGCCCATACCCACAGAAAATTCGTTGACCTGGATGCCGCACAGCTTTGCAGCCAAAAAGTGTCCCAGCTCATGGATGGCGATCACTGCGCTGAACGCCAGCATCGCCGCCAAAAATGTGATCAAAAAGGACATAGACTCTCCCAAAAATTACAGATGTGCGCGAACGAACTCCCGCGCCATACGGTCGCACTCGTAAACATCCGACAGAGTATACTCTCCGCCAAAGTTATCCGAGTCCACCACCGCCTCCACCAGGCGGCCAATATCCAAAAATCCGATCTTATCCTGCAAGAACAGGGCCACAGCCTCTTCGTTTGCGCCGTTCGCAGCGCAGGGGCCAAGCCCTCCCTTATGGATGGCCTTTTTGCAGGCCGCCAGGCAGCGGAAGGTCTCCTCATCCGCCACATCAAAGCTCAAATGCTTCAACGCAGTAAAGTCAAGCTCCGGGGCCGGGCCAGGCAGACGCTCCGGATAGGTCAGTGCGTACTGGATGGGGATCCGCATATCCGGCACGCCCATCTGCCCGATCACCGAGTTGTCGCTGAACTGCACTGCGGAGTGAAGGATGCTCTCCCGCTGGACCACGATCTGGATCTTCTCCGGCGGCAGGCCAAACAGCCATACGGCCTCGATCAGTTCCAGGCCTTTGTTCATCAGGCTCGCACTGTCGATCGTGATCTTTGCCCCCATGCTCCAGTTGGGGTGACGCAGTGCGTCAGCTTTGGTCTTGCCGCGCAGCTGGTCTGCCTTGAGGCCAAAGAACGGCCCGCCAGATGCGGTAAGCAGGATCTTGGTCAGGCTTTTAGCGCTGTGCTGGTCCTGCAGGCACTGGAAAATAGCCGAGTGCTCACTATCCACCGGCAGCAGCTGTACGCCAGCCTTCTGCACCGCTTTGGTCACCAGATGACCACCGGTGACCAGGCTTTCTTTATTAGCCAACGCCAGATCATGGCCGCTTTCCACAGCGCTCATGCTGGCGCCCAGACCAGCAATGCCCACCACACTGTTCAAAACCACATCCGGTCCGTCCAGTGCAGCCAGCTGCCGCAGACCCTCCGCCCCCGTTAGCAGCCGGGGCGCATTGGCACGGCCCGCCAGAGCGCGGTCCAGCTGGGCCGCTGCCTCCGGGTCGGTCATGCAGACAACTTTCGGGTGGAACTCTTCGATCTGACGAAGCAGTGTCTCCACCTGACGATGCGCAGACAAACCAAACACCTGGTATCCCTGGGCCCGGATCACATCCAGGCTCTGGGTGCCGATGGACCCAGTGGAACCCAGCAGAGTGATGATCTTGGACATCTGAATAGCCCCCTTTTTACTCCTTTAGCGATAAAATACTGCTGTAATGACCATTGTGACAAACGGTGCAATGAACATTACACTGTCAAACCGATCCAGCACGCCGCCGTGACCGGGGAAGATGGTGCCATAATCCTTGATGCCGCACTGGCGCTTGACCACGCTGGCAAACAGGTCGCCAAAGATGCCCAGCACAGCCGCCACACAGGCCAGCAATGCAATGATCAGGTACATGGACACCCCAATGTTGGATCGGGTAAAGGTCTCCATACGGTCTGCGGCGATAGAATAGGCCAACGTGACGACAACGCCGAACGCCATGGTGCCCAGCACACCGCCTACAGCCCCTTCTACCGTTTTTTTGGGGCTTACCACCGGGCAGAGCTTATGTTTGCCAAAGGCCCGGCCTGCAAAATAGGCGCAGGTATCCCCGCCCCAGGCAAAACAGAGGATCAGAAGGATGAAGAAGATCGCATCGTGGCCGTACTGCGCTACCGGGAGAAGATCCTTGAGGTAGATGAACGAGTAGAAGCAGAAGATCACAATGCCGGAAAACATCACCAGTCCCCCGACCTTCTGGTAGCTGATAACGCCATTGCGTGCGACCAAGTAAATGGCGTAGAACAGCACCAGCAAAAACGCAGCCGGCATTACCAGCCAGCGCACGTTGCGATAGTTGGTCATCATGACCAGCAGCGTAAACGGCACGACCGCCACATACAGCGGCCAATCCCGTTTTTCAAAGCCAAGGGCATTGTAGATCTCGTGGACAGCGATCAGCGTGATGGCCGTGACCACCAGATTGAACACCAGCGTGTCAAAGGTGAGCAGCACAGCTGTCAGCACAGCGATGCCCACAAGCGCGGTAATGATTCTTGTTTTCATAAGCGTACAGTTTCTCCTTTATAATGGCGCAGCCTCTGCCAGCGGCAGCGGCCGTTCCTGCGGGATCAGACCCCGCCAAAGCGGCGGGAGCGCCGATTGAACTCCTCAATAGCCAGATCCAGGTCCGCCCGGGTAAAGTCCGGCCAGAGGACATCCATCTCCACCAGCTCCGAATAGGCCGCCTGCCAGAGCATAAAGTTGGACAGGCGCTTTTCTCCGCTGGGACGCAGGATGAAATCCGGGTCTTTTTGCCCGGCAGTATACAGATGGTCAGACAGGGTCTGCTCCGTGATCGCTCCCGGGTCCAGTGTGCCGGCTGCTGCCTGCTCCGCCAAGCTGCGGGCTGCCCGGACCAGCTCCTGGCGGCCGCCGTAATTGACCGCCACATTCAGCGTCATGCCCGTTTTGTGCGCAGAATCCTGTTCCAGCTTGTTCATGCGCTCCTGAAGCCAGGGGTCCAACGCAGTGCGGTCTCCCAGAAAGCGAATACGGATATTGCGATCTCCGTACTGAAAGCCACGAATCAGATATTCGCCCAGCAGGCGCATGATACCGTTCACCTCTTCCAGAGGGCGTTTCCAGTTTTCAGTCGAAAAGGCGTAGAAATATACCGACTCCACGCCCAGCTCATCGCAATAGTTGGCAATGTCATCAAACACTTCCGCCCCTTTTTTATGTCCGGCAGTGCGGGGCAGTCCCCGCTGCTTCGCCCAACGGCCATTTCCGTCCATAATGATGCCGATGGACAACCCCTGGGCAAACTCCTTTGGATGGCTCATAATTTCCTCCTATCACCTCAAAAAAGGGAGCCGCGCAGCTGGCTCCAGCGCGCGGCACCCCTCCTTTGTTGCTGCTTTGGCCGCAGGCTCAGACAGACATGATCTCCTTCTGCTTTTCCTCCACAGCTGCATCGATGTTCTTGATATACTTATCGGTCAGCTTCTGGACATCTTCCTCCATGGTCTTCTGGGTGTCCTCCGTCAGCTCACCAGCCTTTTTCATTGCTTTGGCCTTATCCATTGCATCGCGGCGAATGTTGCGCACTGCCACCTTGGCCTCCTCGCCCAGCTTGGAGACCTCCTTTGCCAGCTGCTTACGGCGCTCCTCATTGGGTGCGGGGAAGTTCAGCCGGATGGTCTGGCCGTCATCAATGGGGGTAATGCCCACATCGCTGGCCATGATCGCCTTGCTGATGGGCCGCAGCAGGGTGCGGTCCCAGGGGGTGATGGTCAGGGTACGGGCCTCGCTGACAGCCACAGAAGCCACCTGCTGGATGGGAGCGGGAGAACCGTAGTAGTCCACCGTCACCTTATCCAGCACTGCGGGGTTTGCGCGGCCTGCCCGCACAGCGGCCAGCTCGCGGCCCAGGTAATCCACTGCGCTTTTCATCTTATCCTCAAATACCTTGGTGTTGCTGCTCATTTTCCATGTCTCCTGTTCTTTTTATCGTTGCTGCGCAGGCCGTGCGGCGGCCTGTTTCATTCTATTCCAGCAGGGGGCGGGGTATGCTCAGCCCTCGTAGACCAGCGTGCCCACCGGCTCGCCCTGTACTGCCCGGGCGATGTTGTCCGGATCGGCCAGATCGAATACCAGGATGGGGAGCTTGTTGTCCCGGCAGAGGGTCGCTGCCGTGCCATCCATGACCGCCAGCTGATCCTCCAGTACCTTGGTGAAGGTCAGGCTCTCGTAACGCTTTGCGTCCGGGTACTTGTGGGGATCCTTGTCGTAGACGCCATCCACCATCGTAGCCTTGAACATGACCTCAGCCGACACCTCCACAGCCCGCAGAGCGCAGGCCGTATCCGTGGAGAAGAAGGGGTTGCCGGTACCGCCGCCAAACACAGCGATCTTGCCCTGCTCCATCGCACGCAGGGCGTCCTTGCGGGTAAAGGGAGGCGCCACCTGGGGCATGGAAATGGAGGTAAACACCTCCGTAGGCACGCCCAGCTGCTCCAGCTTGTCCGAAACGGCCAGAGCGTTCATCACGGTAGCCAGCATCCCGATCTTATCGGCCAGAGTGCGCTCCATTTTACCGCTGGAACGGCCGCGCCAGAAGTTGCCGCCGCCTACCACAATGCCGATCTGCACACCCAGAGCGTGCGCTTTCTGCACACCGGTGCAGATGGCATCCATGGCCTGCTCATCGAAGCCAGAGCCCTTTTCGCCACCCAGGGCCTCGCCGCTGATTTTCAAAAGGATCCTTTGATATTTCAATGCCATTGTATCAAACACCACCTATGTTAAGCTTTACTTTTGCTTATTTTACAATAAAACGGCCGCAAAGTAAACAGTCAAAGCACTCTGGGCTAAAAAAGCTTTTCTAAAGCTTTTATGAACAGCCCTGCAGCCGTGCTTTCAGCTCCGGGGAGATGCGGCGGCTCTCCCGTGATTTTTGGATCGCTTTCTGCCGTGTCCATTCCTCCATGCGGCCAGGCTGTTCCAGCCAGGGCAGGGTCGCCTGGGGCTGTTTTGCCAGCGCAGTGGCAAAGTACCACGCCTGCATCATCCGCACATAGTACTCCTGCGAGGAGATATCTGCTGCCCAGGCCAGCATTTCCGGGGAAAAAGCCTCCTCCAGATAGTATCGCTGCAGCTGCCCAAGGCCATACCGTACCGTGTATGTCTGATCAGAAGCCATCCATCGGCGCACATACGGCAAAAGTTCTTCTTTGTGCCGTGCAAAGATCCGCGGCGAGGGCAAATCGCAGGTAGCCCAGTTGTCAATACAGGGCAGAAACGCTTCCACCCCCATCAACGCAGCAGAAAAGTCCCGCTCTCGTTCCAGCAGCAGCACATGAAGGTTGTCCTCCTCATAATAGCGATGCGGCAGACAAGACAAAAACACATCCGCTTCCCGGCTGCCTGCTAGCTGACGAGCCATCGCCCGCAAAGCAGGTATTCGGACCCCCAGCACACGCTGCGGTGAGACGGTGGGGATCAGCCTCAGGTGAAAGGCCCTGTAATCCAGGTCCTGTAAAGCGTACAGCTGTGCAAGAATCTGCTGCGTTGCTTTCTCCATGCTGTCCCCCCTATCCATATACTGTATCCATTGTACCAGACCAGCGGCACAAGCGCAAGCGGCGTCAAGCGCAGAGCACACCATCTGCGCCGCAAGGAACGGGTCCCGCCGGCTGATCTGCCCATCTTGAAAATTAGGGCTGGACATTTAGGAAAAAGTGTGGTAGTATATTCCCTGCAAGTGCGGGTATAGTACATCGGCTAGTATATCAGCCTTCCAAGCTGAGGAGGTGGGTTCGATTCCCATTACCCGCTCCATCCTTTATAAAAGCGCTGGTTCGTTTTAGAACCAGCGCTTTTATTTTTCTTTGTTTACAAGCTGCATCGTGCTAAAAATAGTCAAACAAAAACCACAGTGTTCTCACTCTATTCGGCCCAACCGGCTTAAATCCCTCTTTCAAAAAAGGCAGGCGCTATGATATAATAAAGAAGTAACAGCCTCCCATTTCTATCGTCTGCTCTACGAGGTCCTGCCATGAAAGAAAAATTGGGGCAGCCCCTGGCTGCTCTGTTTCCAAAACACGAAAAATCGATGCTATCCCCAAAAGAGACCTCATCCTCCAACGGATGCGGCTTCTCTCTTGCGGCCTTTTCATGCCCTGCGTCAGCCTGTCTTTAGGACAGTGCGGCGTGGGGCTTTTTTATTGCCTGAAAGGAGCACAAAAATATGCGTCTGAACTATACCTGCCCCGGCTGTGGAACCCCCTTGGGTTATGAGGGATTGTGTTGGAAATGTAAGTGCGAGCAAGAACGGCAAGCTG
>UQGD01000031.1 GCA_900540455.1 uncultured Faecalibacterium sp. | reverse complement strand
GTTTTTTTCTGCTCCCAGTATAAACCACCCGGCAGAGGATGTCCAGTGCCCGCCGGGGTTTTGGGCAACACAGCCCAGGAAAGCTGGTGTGTGCTTCCATGGCGTCCTGTACCGTCCACCACAAAAAAATCCCCAGACCGAATGGTCTGGGGATGTGGTGGAGCATTGTCCACAGCAGTCGAACCTTTAGATGAGGTGTTTTTCAAGGCAATAATGATAGATGCCTTCCTCATCCACAGAACGGCAGCAATCTGTTGCCCTTGCCTTGACTTCATCGAGGGCGTTTCCCATGGCAACGCCTGTGCCGACTGCTTCCAGCATTTCAATGTCGTTTCGGCCGTCCCCAAAGGCGATCGCTTCTGCTTTTGAAAAGCCGTAATGCGCCAAAACAGCTCTTACAGCATTTCCCTTTCCGCAGGACAGCGGAATGATATCCACTGCCTTGTCCCACCATGCGGTTATCTGTGTGGCGTGGGTTCCCAACAGGATGCGTTCGTATTCAGAAGGGCTGCAGGAACACATGATCTGATAGATATCCTCCTCACAGAGCTTGTCGAAATGCTCGGAGATCACCAGCTTCTCGTTGCCGAAGGAAAAATACTGCTCCAAGTCCGGGTCTGTCCCATTTGTCACGATAAAGTGTTCGTTGCTGATGGCAGCCGCCCGGTGCATCTGCTTCAGATTATGCAAAATTCTGCGCTTGTCGTCAGCGTCCAGCGGGTTCTTCGAGATCACTGCATCCTTGCTACGGACATAAGAGCCGTTGAAGGTCAGCCAGAGATCAAAATCAACGCCTTCAAAATGTGGGACGGAGAGGTAGCCTCTGCCTGTCGCCATGCACAGTAAGATCCCTTTTGCCTGCAACTGCTGTAAGGTCTGTACGGTTTGGAATGACGGCACCTTACTGCCCAACTTGAGCAAAGTTCCGTCTACATCAAAAAAAGCGATTTTTATCATACGGTTACCTCCAGCGAAAAACTATTTTCCAGAACGCCGGGGAGCAGGGTATAAACCGATCCTCCGATTCGTTTTTCAAACAGATTTTTTAGCTCAAGCGTTTTCTTCCATCGGTCTATCGTTGCCGGATGGACACCGTACCGAAGCGTTACATCTACAAAACGTTTTTCCAAAAGACAAAATCCGGTGGGCAGCGCCAAGGCATCGCATAGCTGTACCAAACGGTCGTAATCATCATAGACAGCGGTTTGAATGAATTTTTCCATAAAACGGAAATCTTCTTTTGAAACGTCAAAGGTTCCGATAGAAGTGTGGATATCCTGGATCATAAAAGCATGAGAAATACAGATCTGTCCAGCCTTTTTCCATCCTCGTTCCATACAGAAACGGTATCCGTCGATCAAATGACGTTCAGAACTTACCCCTGCATAACGCCCGATATCATGCAGCAGCCCAAAGCAGTATGCCTGATCTGCATCCATATTGTTGCATTTGGCTGCTATATTTTTACAGGCAAGGGCTACAAAACGGGAATGTCCGATCCAATTTCCGGGATTCTGCTGCCCTGCCCAAGCCAGAGCGGCTTCTGCTGTATTGCAATTCAGCTCCAAGGGGACCGTCCTTTCTCTCATAGCAAAACGCATCCGAAGATCAAAGGTTTTCAAATATGATATGCACTTACGGATCGTGCACTTCTGCTACTATCATTATAACGCCTACAGCCTAAAAATAATATCTTGATGCTGTCAGATGGTGTTGTTATTCTGCCGTTTGTATCGGTACTGACGTGGCGTGCAGCCGACAACCTCCCGAAAAACTTTTCCGAAATAGCTTGAATTTCCCATACCGCAAGCAGTCCCGACCTCTGTAATAGAAGCCTTGCTTTCCGCCAACATCTGGCAGGCGATCTGAATGCGGTATGCGGTCAGGTAAGCAATCGGGGTCGTATGAAGGTGTTCACGAAAAATGCGATAGCACTCTCGTTCACTTGTGTAGGCTGCTGCTGCCAACTCCTTGACTGAGAGGTTTTCCGGGTAGTGCTCATGGATATAAATCAACATCAGCTTTATTTTATCGTTGCCTCCGGCAGAGTTCCGATTGGAAGAGCTTACAGAATGCGATTGCTCCACAAGCATTAACCATAGCTCGGTCAGGATCTCTCGCAGTTTCAACTCATACCCGAATGTATCACAAGACAAACAAAAAGATTCTTTGAGTCGTTTCAGGATTTCTCGCCCTGCCGCATGATCCGGTAAAAGAGGAAGGATCTCAAGTTGTGGGTCGGATGTAATGGGCAGAATGTATTTTTGCTCGATTCGGCTTCCTCGTTCCCCTGCCAGCAGAGAAACATCGAAAATATGAAGAAGCTGCACGTTCTCTTCCGTCTGAGAAATCGCCCTTGTGGTGTGAAGTACGTTGGAATTGACAAAACCACCGCTTCCCGCCGGGAATACAAGTTTTCCACCTGGTGTGGTGTATTCAACGCAACCGCTTTCCATGTAGAAAAGCTCTACCGCCTGATGCCAGTGCCATGGCACAGTGCTGCCGATGTAGCGATCCAACGTGGCTCTTGAGGCAGTATATGGAAAGTCCTTTGCAAGCTCCGGGATGCGCTCTTCTCTGCTGCCTGTATGGAATTCTATACAATGTACGTCTTTCATGTGGTGCACCACTTCATTCCAGTTTATTAAGCCGAGTATACCATACCCGCCAATGAAAGAACATCCCTGATATGACGACCAAGTTCGCACAAAGCGAACTTGATTCCGCAAAGCAAAAGGCAGGATACCATCACCACGATGATACCCTGCCTTTGCTTGCTTACCGCTCTGCGTACTCTCGTCGCAGAACTTGTCGGGGCAAAGCCCCTCCATCTGCTAACGCAGACCGTTCTGTTGCTCAAACACCCCACTGGGGTGTTTGTTGCTGTCGCAAACGCAAACCTCCGATAAACAAAAAAACGTACCCGAACCCTTTTTCGTAAAAAACCGGGTTCGAGTACGAACTGTATGGTGGACGGTACAGGACTCGAACCTGTGACCTCCTGCACGTCAAGCAGATGCTCTACCAGCTGAGCTAACCGTCCATATTCTGTTTTGCTGTTGTCAGCTCGACTATAATAGCACACTTTTCGCCGAAATGCAAGCTCTTTTTTGAAAAAACTGAAAACTTTTTTGCGCCTGTCTGGTGCTTGGACGGAAAAACAACGCAAAACCGAGGAGTTTTTCGGGCGGCTGGCGGCTGGCTCCGTTGCCTAGCAAAGGCGGCTGTGCTATAATAAGATGATTGGTGCGCCCCTGCCTGCGGCCTTTGCCCGGCGGAAGACCGGGCCAGCGCCGTTCAATACAGGAAGGACGAAACAAGGAATATGAGAGTGCTTGGCATCGACCCTGGCTACGCCATTGTGGGCTGGGGCGTTGTGGATTATGCGGGCAATCGGTTTGCGCCGGTGGATTTTGGCGCAGTGTGCACCGATGCAGGGGTGGACTTTGAAAAACGTCTGGCTCAGGTGTATGCGGGCATCACCGAGGTGATCCGCCGCACCCAGCCCCAGGCTCTGGCCATTGAGAAGCTGTTCTATCAGCACAACCAGACGACCGTTATCGGCGTAGCCGAGGCCCGGGGGGTCATCCTGCTGGCAGCTGCACAGGCGGGGCTGCCCATCTACGAATACACCCCGATGCAGGTCAAACTGGCGGTCACCGGGTACGGCAAAGCGGTCAAAAAACAGGTGCAGGAGATGACCCGGGTGCTGCTGCATCTGCCTGCGATCCCAAAACCGGACGATACCGCCGATGCGCTGGCAATGGCGATCACCTTTTGCCACACCAGCGCCAACCAACTGACCCGCTATGCGCCCCGGAGCGCTGGGCCGATCTGAGGGGGAAATTGCAATGATCTACAGTCTGACCGGCAAGGTCCTGAAAAAGGGCCTCAATTTTGTGGTGCTGAGCTGCGGCGGGGTGGGCTACTATGCCCAGTGCCCTGCCAGTGTGGCCGGGGCGCTGCCCGGGGCCGGGGGCGAAGCCACGATCTACACGGTGCTTTCTGTTACCGAGAACGATATTAGCTTGTTCGGCTTTGCCACCGAGGAGCAGCAAACCTGCTTTGAGATGCTTACCGGCGTGTCGGGGGTGGGGCCCAAGGTGGGGCTGGCCATCCTGAGTGTGATGGAGCCGGACCGGGTGGCACTGGCGATCTCAGCCGGGGATCACAAAGCGTTCAAGGCAGCCAACGGCGTAGGCCCCAAGCTGGCACAGCGCATCGTGCTGGAGCTGAAAGATAAGGTGGCAAAAGGGTTTGTGGACGGCATCTCGCTGGAGGATGTGTCGGCGGCATCCACAGGCGGAACGGACAGCGGAGCAGGGACCCAGGCGATCGCGGCGCTGGTCTCGCTGGGGTACAGCCAAAGCGAGGCGGCCCTGGCTATCTCCAAGATCGACCCGGCGCTGCCTGTGGAGGAGATCATCAAGCTGGCCCTGCGGGGCATGGCAGGCAGGAGGTAAACCATGCAGGACGAGACCGCGCTGTACGGCGCAAAGATGATGCAGCCCGGCCTGACCGGGGCGGATACCGAGGAGGTCAACCTTCGGCCGCAGCATCTGGAGGACTATATTGGCCAGGAAAAAGCCAAGCAGAATCTGAAGATCTATCTGGAAGCGGCCAAGCGCCGGGGCGAGCCGATGGACCATATCCTTTTGTATGGCCCTCCGGGTCTGGGCAAAACCACCCTGGCGGGCATCATTGCCAACGAGATGGGGGTGCAGATCCGCATCACCAGCGGCCCGGCCATTGAAAAGCCCGGCGACCTGGCGGCGCTGCTGACCAACCTCCAGGAAGGGGATGTGCTGTTCATTGATGAGATCCACCGCCTCTCCCGTCAGGTGGAGGAGGTGCTCTACCCGGCACTGGAGGACTATGCGCTGGATATCATGATCGGCAAAGGTCCCAGCGCCCAGAGCATCCGCATCAACCTGCCCCGGTTCACCCTGGTGGGTGCGACCACCCGGGCTGGACAGATCACCGGCCCCCTGCGGGACCGCTTTGGCGTGCTGCTGAAGCTGGAGCTGTACAGTCCAGACGAGCTGGCCCGCATCATCACCCGGTCGGCAGGCATCCTGGATCAGCCCATCACCCCGGAGGGCGCCTATGAGCTGGCGAAGTGCAGCCGGGGCACCCCCCGTGTGGCCAACCGCTTTTTGAAGCGCGTGCGGGACTTTGCCACCGTGCTGGGCGATGGCGTCATTGACCAGGAAGTGGCTCTGCTGAGCCTGAAGCGGATGGATGTGGATGCCGCCGGTCTGGACGAGCTGGACCGCAGCTTGCTGCGGGCCGTGATCGAGATGTACGGCGGCGGGCCGGTGGGTCTGGAGACCCTGGCAGCCGCATTGGGAGAAGAAGCCGTCACCCTGGAGGACCTGTGCGAGCCATACTTGATGCAGATGGGCTTTTTGACCCGGACCCCCCGGGGCCGCTGCGTCACCCGCCTGGCCTACGAGCATCTGGGCCTGCAGATGCCGGAGAGCGCTGCCCCGGAGGATAACGGGCAGCAGAGCTTGTTTTAAGCGGCCTTTGTGCAGGACAGACCACGAATATTACAAGGCTCTTTTGCGCTGAAAAGGCAGGGGAGCCGCCTCAACAACGGATAGGATAAAGGAGAATACTATGCGCCCCGCAGATACCTGGAAAGATTACGAATTGCTGGACGCCACCGGCGGCAACCGCCTGGAGCGCTGGGGCGAGACGCTGCTGGTGCGGCCGGACCCGCAGGTGGTGTGGAAGAACCCGCCCCTCAGCCCGCTTTGGAGCAAGGCAGATGCAGTGTACCACCGCTCCAGCCAGGGCGGCGGCGAGTGGGAATACCGCCGCCGTCTGCCGGAAAAATGGCAGATCCACTGCGGGGAAGGCGACGACCGCCTGACCCTGATCGTCAGCCCCACCGGCTTCAAGCATACCGGTGTGTTCCCCGAGCAGGCGGTGAACTGGGCTTGGTATGCCCGCAAGATCCGTGCAGCGGGCCGCCCCATCAAGGTGCTGAACCTGTTTGGCTACACCGGCGGCGCAACCCTGGCCTGTGCGGCTGCGGGGGCCACGGTCTGCCATGTGGACGCCTCGAAAGGCATCGTCCAGTGGGGCAAGGACAACGCCGCTGCCAGCGGCCTTGCAGACCGCCCCATCCGCTGGCTGGTGGATGACTGCGGCAAGTTCGTGGCCCGGGAGCAGCGCCGGGGCAATACCTACGATGCCATCATCATGGACCCGCCCAGCTATGGCCGCGGCCCCGGCGGTGAGATCTGGAAGCTGGAGGACTGCATTTATGATCTGCTGGCCCAGTGTACCCAGGTGCTCAGCGATCAGCCGCTGTTCTTTGCGGTCAACAGCTACACCACCGGCCTGTCACCGGCGGTGATGGAGTATATGCTCAAGACCAGCCTGGTGCCCCGGTTCGGGGGCCAGACCTCCTGCGATGAGATCGGCCTGCCGGTGTCTGCCACCGGCGGTGTGGTGCCCTGCGGCGCTACGGCCATCTGGGAGCAGGTATAACCACAAAAAATGGGCAGGGGCTGCCCAAAGGAATGGGGCACAGCCTGGATCAGAGGGCGCGCCACCAGAAAGAGAAACAGTATGGAAGATACGATTTTAACTGCGCGGGATCTGAAATTCCGCTATGACCCGGAACAGCCTGTCTATGCGCTGAACGGGGTGTCGGCCAGCGTGCGCCGGGGCGAGTTTGTGGCGGTGCTGGGTGCCAACGGGTGCGGCAAATCCACCCTGGCAAAACATTTCAACGCCATTTTGCTGCCGGAGAGCGGCACCGTGCTGGTGGAGGGGATGGACACCGCCGATGAGGAGAAGGTGTACGATATCCGCCAGACCGTGGGCATGGTGTTCCAAAGCCCGGACAACCAGATCGTTGCCACGGTGGTGGAAGAGGATGTGGCCTTTGCGCTGGAGAACCTGGGCGTGCCCCAGGCAGAGATGCGCCGCCGGGTGGATGACGCCATGAAGATGGCCGGCATCTACGATTACCGGGAGCGTGCGCCCCACAACCTGTCCGGCGGACAGAAGCAGCGGGTAGCCATCGCCGGTGTGGTGGCAATGCGTCCGGACTGCCTGATCCTGGACGAGGCCACCGCTATGCTGGACCCCCGGGGCCGGGAGCAGGTGATGCAGACCATCCACCGGCTGAATAAGACCATGGGCATCACGGTGGTGGCGATCACGCACTATATGGAGGAGGCCGCCCAGGCCGACCGGGTGCTGGTGATGAGCCAGGGCCAGGTGGTGATGGAGGGCACCCCGAAAGAGGTGTTCAGCCAGACAGAGCGGGTGCGTGCGCTGCACCTGGACGTGCCCCAGGCCGCAGAGCTGCGGGATGAGCTGGTAAAGGCCGGTATCCCCATGCCGGAGGGCATCATTGACGAGGGCGAGTGCGCCCAGGCTCTGTATGAGCTGCTGCAAGGGGAGGAGGTGCCCGCATGGAAGAAATGATCCGGGTAGAACACCTGAGCTATGTGTATAACCCCGGTCTGCCCACCCAGGTCACGGCGCTGGAAGACGTGAGCTTTACGGTGGAGCAGGGGGATTTTGTAGGGGTCATCGGAGCCACAGGCTCCGGCAAAAGCACCCTGATCTCCCATCTGAACGGCTTGAACAAGCCTACCTCCGGCAAGGTGTGGGTGGACGGCCGGGATCTGTGGGCCGACCCGGCAAAGATCCGGGAGTTCCGCTTTTTGACCGGACTGGTGTTCCAGTACCCGGAGTATCAGCTGTTTGAGGAGACCTGCTATAAGGACATTGCCTTCGGCCCCAAAAATATGGGCCTGGACGAGGCAGAGGTGGACCGCCGTGTGCGGGAGGCCGCCCGTTTTGTGGGCCTGGACGATACCCTGCTGGCCCGCAGCCCCTTTGAGCTGTCCGGCGGACAGAAGCGCCGGGTGGCAGTGGCAGGCGTGCTGGCCATGCGCCCCCGCATCCTGGTGCTGGACGAGCCTGCCGCAGGTCTGGACCCGGAGGGCCGGGACGAGATCCTGGGAGAGATCAAACAGTATCACAAGCAGACCGGCACCACCGTGCTGCTGGTGTCCCACAGCATGGAGGACATTGCCAAGTACGCCAACCGTGTGCTGGTGATGGCGGATAAAAAGGTGGCCATGTATGATACCGTGGAGCGGGTGTTTGCCCGGGCGGAAGAGCTGCTGGCTCTGGGCCTGTCGGTGCCCCAGGTGACCAAGATCTTCCTGAAACTGCGGGAGATGGGCCTGGATCTGCCCACCGATGTGTATACCGTGCCCTATGCAGTCAAGACCCTGCTGGAAGCAAAGGCCCGGCGTGATGCAGGCCAGAGCCTGGTGCTGCCCCGCCGCACTGCCGCTCCCGGCCCGAAAGGAGGCAGCACCGAATGTTGAGAGATATCACCATCGGACAGCACTTCCCCGGCGAGAGCCTGGTGCATCGGTTTGATCCCCGGCTCAAGCTGGTGATGACCGTGCTGTATATCGTGCTGCTGTTTGCGGCATCCAACCCCCTGGGGCTGACCCTGTCCATCCTGTTTTTGGTGGGTATGTACGCCACTGCCAAGATCCCGTTCAAGCTGATCCTGCGCAGTCTGAAACCTATCTTCCCCATCATCGTGTTTACCGCAGTGCTGAACCTGTTTTTTGTCACCGGTGAGGGAGAACCCCTGGTGAAGATCTGGTTTTTGACCATTTACGCCGAGGGCGTGCGGTATGCTGTGCTGATGGCTGTGCGTGTCATGGCGCTGATCGCCGGTACCAGCCTTCTGACCTATACCACCAGCCCCATCGTGCTTACCGATGCCATTGAGCAGCTGCTGCATCCTCTGGGGCGGCTGCATTTCCCAGTGCATGAGCTGGCTATGATGATGAGCATTGCGCTGCGTTTTATCCCCACCCTGATCGAGGAGACGGATAAGATCATGAACGCCCAAAAAGCCCGCGGTGCGATGCTGGACGCAGGCAAGCTGACCGACCGCATCAAAGCGCTGGTTCCGGTGCTGATCCCGCTGTTCATCTCGGCGTTCCGCCGGGCCGATGAGCTGGCTATGGCTATGGAGTGCCGCTGCTACCGGGGCGGCGAGGGCCGCACCCGGCTCAAGGTGCTCCACTGCACCCGCCGGGATTATTGGTGCGCCGCCGGATGCATGGCCTGCTTTGCGCTGATCCTGGCCACCCGCTGGCTGTAAAAAACTTTTGGAATACAACACTTAGTTATGACAAATTTTCTTCTTACCCTCGCCTATGACGGCACTGCGTACTGCGGCTTCCAGGTGCAGCCCAATGGCCGCAGCGTGGCGGCGGCGGTGCAGGACGCTTTGCAGGCGGTGCTGGGCACCCGGCCGGATATCAAAGGATGCAGCCGCACCGATGCCGGGGTCCACGCTTTGGGCTTTGCGCTGAATTTCCGGGCAGAGACCGGCATCCCGCCCCAAAAACTGCCCCTGGCGCTGAACCGTTATCTGCCCCCGGATATCCGGGTGCTGGCAGCCCGGGTGGTGCCGCTGGATTTTCATGCCCGGTACGCCGCCCATACCAAGACCTATGTCTATCACATCCACAACAGCCCCATCGATTCGCCCTTTGCCGCACGGTACTACGCCCGTATTCCGGCCCGGCTGGACGAGCAGCGGATGCAGGCCGCTGCCCAGGGGTTTGTAGGCCGGCACGATTTCCGGGCGCTTTGCGCAGCGCACAGCTCTGCTGCGGCCCACGGGGATACGGTGCGCACCATCACCGATTGTCACGTCTGCCGCAGCGGGGAGGATATCCAGATCTGGGTCACAGCGGATGGATATCTGTACAACATGGTGCGCATCCTGGCAGGGACTCTGTGTGAGGCAGGGGCAGGCCGGTTGGACCCGGCCCGGGTCCCCGCGATCCTGGCCAGCTGCGACCGTGGGCAGGCGGGGCCGACCCTGCCTGCAAAGGGTCTGTTTTTGCACAGTGTGGAGTACGGCCTGGAAAAGCAGGCGGAAATATGACCCTGCGTGGACCGCTGCAGCAGTTGAAAAGGGGGGATCGAGCATGAAGCATCGGGATCGGCAGCCGCCGGAGGAGAATCTCTCCGCCGGGCGGGTAGAATATCTGGAGCAGGCCCGGCAGCGCCAGCGCCGCCGCCGCATCCGGCGCACAGCAGCCCTGGTGCTGCTGCTTACCGCAGTGGTGGCGTTTGCCACGGGACTGGTGGGCGCATCGGTGGCCAAAGCCAAGGACCTGGTGGACAGCATCAGCATCGCACTGCGTCCGGATGCAGGATGGCCCCAGAATACCGGCATCCCGGAGCTGCTCCAGCTGGAGCAGCTGTCCGGCTGTTTTGTGGAGCTGGGCGAGGATGCGTGCGTGGTCTATTCCAATACCGGCAGCAGGCTGAATTTTATACAGAGCGGATATGCACGCCCGGCGCTGGCCGCCGGGCGTACCCGTTTTGTGCTGTATAACCGCTCCGGCAACGAGCTGCGGGTGGAGAGCCGCACCCAGAACCTGTATACCAAGACCACTGAGAACGGCCTGTATCTGTGCGCCGTAGCGCCGGATGGCAAGGTGGCCACCGTTACCGGAGAGGTGCGCAATGTGGCAGAGCTGGTGGTCTATTCCCCCACCATGACACAGCAGCTGAGCTGGGGGCTGACCTCGGCCGAGGGCATCCCCCTGCGGATGGAGTTTGCCCCGGACAGCCGCCGCCTGGCAGTGGCGGCTGTGACCTCCCGGTCCGGGCAGATGGTGACGAATCTCTATCTGCTGCCCCTGAACCAGGGGGACCCCCAGCTGCTGGCCTCCCAGCAGGACCTGATACAGTGGATGGGCTGGCTGAGCGGAGATGCCCTGTGCGTGGTATACAGCCATAGTGTGGTTCTGTATGATGCAAAAGGGGCCGAGCGGGGCCGGTACGATTTCCCCGGGCAGGAGATGACCGCCATCTCGCAGGATGCGGGGGGACTGGGCCTTCTGCTCCGCTCTGGACAGCTGTCGGCAGCGGTGATGCTGGACCGTGGCCTGGGGGTGCAGTACAGCGGCGCTGTGCCGACATCCACAGGGGTGCTGCGGGCCGGGCAGAACTTTTATCTGCTCACGGACAGCGGCGTGGAGTGCTTTTCTCTGGCAGGGGAGCGGCTGTGGGGGCAGCAGACCCCCAACCGTCCCCAGGGGCTGCTGCCTGCAAAAGAGGGGGTGCTGCTGCTCAGCGGCAACTCTGTCCAGCTGCTTGCCCCGCCCCAGCCGGAAGAAAACACATAAAGGGGCCGCTCATGTTCAAGAATCCGTCATTTCTTTTTGATATCATATGCACAGTGGTCTGGCTGGTGCTGGCGGTGCGGTATGCCCGCAAGGGGCTGCTGGCCTCCATCATCCAGCTGACAGGCAACCTGTTCAGCCTGCTGGGGGCCTGGCGGCTCTCCGCAGTTTCGGCAGGATGGGTATTCCAGCAGTTTCTGGCCGGAGGGCTGCGCACGCAGGTGGCAGCCAGCCTGGCAGAGGGCGGGATACTGGACCTGGACGCTGTGGCCCGGCAATATGCCGGTTTTTTGCCCGCCAGCCTGCGGGATCCGGTGGTGGAAGCCTGCGAGCGCTCTTTGCAGGCGCTGCTGGAGAGCAACGCCGCTGCGCTGGCGGACACGGTGGTCCACGGCGTGCTGGAACCGCTGCTGACCCCGGTGCTGTCTCTGGCGCTGTTTTTTGTGATCTACGGCCTGCTGCGGATGCTGGTGAGCCTGCTGGTCACGGTGCTGGGGCTGGTCAATAAGCTGCCGCTGATCGGGGCAGTGAACCGGGGCCTGGGGTTTTTGGCCGGAGGGATCACCGGCCTGGTAGACCTATATCTTGTGCTGTGTGTGCTGTGGGCGCTGGTGGTCGTGACCGGCGGCAGCCTTTCGGCACTGAATGAGGCTGTCTTAGGGGACAGCGTTTTTTATCAAATGTTCAATATGGTAAACCCGTTTGTGCCGCATTGAGCCGGGCGGGAGCAAGGAGGGGACGCTATGGTTTGTATTCGATGCAAAAAACGCCCGGCGATCATCTTCATCCAGCGGATGGAGAACAGCCAGATGAAGCAGGAGGGCTACTGCCTGCACTGCGCCCGGGAGCTGCATATCAAGCCGGTGGACGATCTGATGAAGCAGTTCGGGATGTCGGAGCAGGACCTGGACAATATGGAAGACCGGATGGAGAGCATGATGGAGGAACTGGGGGACGCAAACCCCCTGTCCATGATGATGAACATGGGCCTGCCCGGACAGGACCCGGACGGCCCGGAGGGAGAGGATGGCGAGGACCTGGTGCCCGGCTCCAGCGCCACCTTCCCCCTGGGGGTCACGGATGGAGCGGAGAAGGCCGGCGGGGAGACCCCCAAGGGAGACGGCGGCAAAAAGGGCAAAAAGCCCCGCCGCAAGTTCCTGGACACCTATTGTGAGGATCTGACCCGCAAAGCCCGGGAGGGCCGCCTGGACGAGATCATCGGCCGTGACCGGGAGATCTACCGCACCATCCAGATCCTGAGCCGCCGCCAGAAGAACAATCCCTGCCTGATCGGTGAGGCGGGCGTGGGCAAGACCGCCATTGCAGAGGGCATCGCCCAGCGCATCGCCAAGGGCGAGGTGCCTGCCGGGCTGAAGGACAAGGAGATCTTCCTGCTGGACCTCACCAGTCTGGTGGCTGGCACCCAGTTCCGGGGCCAGTTCGAGCAGCGGGTCAAGAGCCTGCTGGCAGAGGTCAAGGCTGCGGGCAATGTGATCCTGTTCATTGACGAGATCCACACCATCACCTCCGCAGGCGAGAGCGAAGGCGCTATGAATGCGGGCAACATCCTCAAGCCTGCCCTCTCCCGCGGGGAGATCCAGGTCATTGGCGCTACGACCTTTAACGAGTACCGCAAGTATATCGAGAAGGACCAGGCCCTGGAACGCCGGTTCCAGCCGGTGCGGGTGGAGGAGCCCAGCGTGGCGGACACCCTGGCAGTGATGAACGGCATCAAGCGCTATTACGAGGCGCATCATCATGTGCAGGTGCCTGCCGATGTGCTCAGCGCCATCGTCACCCTGAGCGAGCGGTATATCACCGACCGCTACCTGCCGGATAAGGCCATTGACCTGCTGGACGAAGCCTGTGCCTGCTGTAACCTGGCCCACCCGGTGATCTCTCAGTATCTGTCTATGGAGAAGGAGCTGGAGACCCTGCGGCAGGAGGAGCAGTCGGTGGAGACGGCCAGCGTCAACGAGGCCATCGACTACGAGCAGGTGGCCCAGCGCAAGACCCGCATTGCACAGCTGGAAAATGAGCTGCCCGCCTGCCAGGCAGCGGCCAGCGAGATCCAGGTGACCATGGAGGATGTAGCCAAGGTCATCGAGCTGTGGACCGGCATCCCGGCGGTCAAGATCCGGGAGACCGAGTTCGTCAAGCTGGCCGGGCTGGAAAGCGCCCTGAAGCAGAAGATCATCGGCCAGGATAAAGCCGTGCACCTGGTGGCGCAGGCCATCAAGCGCAGCCGGGCAGACCTGTCCGGCCGCCGCCGTCCCGCCAGCTTTATCTTTGTAGGCCCCACCGGTGTGGGCAAGACCGAGCTGGTCAAGCAGCTGGCCAGCCAGTTGTTTGACGGCCCGGACCCGCTGATCCGCCTGGATATGAGCGAGTATATGGAAAAGTATGCCGTCTCCCGGATGATCGGCTCGCCTCCGGGCTATGTGGGCTACGAGGAGGCAGGCCAGCTCACCGAGAAGGTGCGCCGCCGCCCGTACAGTGTGGTGCTGTTTGACGAGATCGAAAAAGCGCACCCCGATGTCATGAACATCCTGCTGCAGATCCTGGACGAGGGCAAGATCAACGATGCCCAGGGCCGCACGGTGGATTTCTCCAACACGGTGATCTGCATGACCTCCAATGCGGGCAGCAGCGATTCTACCAGCGGGAGCCTGGGCTTTAATAAGAGCGAGGCCCAGCGCAGTGAGGAAAAGACCCGCAAGGCACTGAGCCAGTTCCTGCGGCCGGAATTTTTGGGCCGTGTGGACGAGGTGATCTGCTTTGAGCCGCTGAGCCCGGAGACCCTGGAGGGCATTGCCGCACTGATGCTGGACGAATACAAGCCCGGTATGCAGGCCAAGGCCATTGCCTACAGCTATACCCCGGCGGCGCTCAAAGCGCTGGTGGAGCAGAGCCAGGGCGGCAAATTCGGCGCCCGTGACCTGCGCCGTGCCATCCGCAAGGCGGTGGAGGACCCCGCAGCAGAGATGCTGATCGACGGCAAGCTGGCCGCAGGCGGAAGCCTGACGGTGGATGCCGACGAAAACGGACAGATCGTTCTGCGCTGACCCGGCAGCCGCACTGCCGCTGCCCGGATAAAAGGCTGAGAAAATAAAAAGAAAGGCATCCCGCCGTTCCCTTGGATAGGGGCGGCGGGATGCCTTTTATTCTGCTTTGGTGTCTTTGGGACAGCAGTGCTCCGGGCTTACAGCGCAGTCAGCCAGCCCACAGCGGTAATGGGGAAAAGGCTGGTGAGCTGCATAGCGGTGACGACGCCCCGTACGCAGTTGAACAGGGAGCTGGTCATGTATGCAGTGGTGTCGTTGACGGCCCTCTCCAGCACCTTATACAGCCAAGGCCCAGCAGGGCCGGTGGAGCGCAGATAAAAAACAGGCGGCAGCCTGCCTGTATCAGGCTGGCTGCCGCCCGGTATCGCTCTTTGGTCTATCCCAGCGGAACCGTTATGGAACGGTCAGACAGGGCAGATCAGGACAAGACGAGCAGGGTGTTGACGATCAGGCCCACACCGGTCAGGCTGGAGCCGACCACGTAGGTAGCGCAAGCCAGGTCATACACCATGTTGGGCAGGCTGCTGGACATATGGCGGTTCAGGGCATTCAGACCGGTATCGACCCAGTTGTTGGGATGCTGACGGCGGTAATCACGCACAGCGGTCAGGCCCTTGTACCAGCCGTACGGGGGGATGATCCAAGCCACCAGAGCCTCAAAAGCGGATGCGCCGCCCTGGGTATAGGTCATTTCCTGCTCATTCATCACATTATAGGATGCAGGCATCATCAAAGTCTTTTCCATGGTGTCCTCCTTAAATCAAATAGGATCCAAAGTCCTGTTTTAATAGGTTCCGGCGGTTGTTTCAACGGCGGTGCCGCTCTGCCGGAAAAACGAGCGGCTGGCCGTATTGGAACATATGCTATGCGGAAAGGGTTCAAGCCGTGATCCAGGCAATGGCGGTAACAGGCCACCAGGTGCTCAGGTTCATCGTGGTGTACACAGTGACCACTGCGTTCCACAGCGAGCGGCTTGCGTAGGAAATGGCATCATCCACGCCCTTGACCGCCAGGTCAAGCGCATCGGTAACGGGGTTGTCGGTAGTGGTCTTGTTGCGATGGATCCAATCACGGGTAGTGCCAATGGCCCAGACCATGTTGCCGATGGACAGAATAGCCGCAGCCAGACCCACAACGCTGCCGGTGGCAAACATACCGCCCAGAATGCCCTCGTTGGATTCGGACGCACCGCCGACCACATAGGTCATTTCTTCTTCCCTCATTCGCTCACAGCTTGCGGGCAGCATCATTTTATTCTCCATGGTATCACTCCTTCGACCAAAATTCTCGCATACGGGGCAAAGGCAGCTCCTGCGCAGTGTCCGGTATCGAGTCAGGCAGAGGCGGTAGAAACTGGTAAACGCCTCTGTATTGTTATTTTACTACACTCGTCGGGTTTCTGCAAGAGGGGGGAAGTGAAATATTGAAAATACAGAATGTCGCATGAAAAACCATCGAAATCTTTGTGAAAAAAGTCTGCAATAATTGGCTTGGACACAAGATTTTTGCCCTCTGACAGGGGGCATGGCAAAGAAAAAGCGGTGCATAAAAACCGCCCCCTGCTGCGGGCAAAGGCGCACAGCAGGGGGCGGGCAAGGGGCACGGATCAGCCGGGGATACCGGCCCGGTAGAAATAGGGGTCGCTCTTAAAGCTGTCAAAGCTGTACAGCACCAGCACCTGGTCGTAGTGGTTGTCGGCGTCCAGGGCATCCAGGCCGTAGTTGTAGTTGCGGAAGTCCACAATGTCGATCTGGGCAAAGTTGGCGGTCAGATACGGCACAAAGCAGTTGGCGTAGCTGTCCTTCAGCACCAGGATGCGGCCCTCTCCATCGCCTTCAATGCGGCTCAGGCCGTTGTTGCCATGGAGGAACATGGCGTACTTGTCGTAGGTGTCCAGCTTGTCCTCGGCGTACAGGGTGGTGGTCTCGCCGGTTTCGGGCTGACCGGGGGCGGTGACCTGGTAGATGGTCAGGGGGTTGTCCAGGTCGTACCAGGTCAGCGTATCGGGCTGTGCGTTCCAGGTGCGGGCCTTGGAATAGTGGGTGCCGTAAAAATCCTGGATGCTGCGGGCGGTATGGGCGTCCCGGTCAAAGGGGGTCATGCCCAGGGCATCGCACAGCTGCTGGTAGGCATAATAGGCGCCCAGCGTGGTCCAGTGGTGGTCGGTGCGGTAGTAAATATACTCCTGCTTATGCGGTTCCAGCGCAGCGGACAGGTCCAGCCAGCGGCCGCCAGCGTCGGTGACCGACTGGGCCAGCTGGGCCAGGTAGCCGCCCTCCTCCAGCACGGGGGCGTGGGCCGGCAGGTTTTCCGGGTAGATCGTGGAGGCCGAAGGGGCCAGCATCACGTTTACACGGCCGGGCCAGCGCTGGCACAGAGCCGTCAGGGCGGCGGTGTTTTTGGGCAGGGTGCGTTTCTCGCTGGACAGCAGGCCGTAGTGGCGGGGGAACATCTGTCCCTGCTGCCCCAGCAGGATGCCGCCGCTCTCGGTCTTTTGCAGCAGGGTGGTCTCCACCACGCTCTGCAGGCCGATCCACTGGTCCCGGGCAAAGACCTGGTCTTTGACGTACTGGGTGTAGTCGGTAAAATAATCGTTCAGCCCCTTGGCCGACAAAGCGGTCAGGTGGGGGCGCTGGGTCAGGGTGGTGTTTTCCATCTCGCTGTAAGTGCGGTCCGGCGTAAGCAGATCCAGCGCAAACAAGGCGGCAAAAAACAGGGTAAAGGCTGCGAGCACCGGGTAGCGGCCCAGTCTGCGCAGGATACCGGGGTGGGAATGTTGATCCATCCGGCGGATACCTCCTTTATCAGAAGTTGAAATACAGGAACGGGCTGTTGGTGCTGCCCACCACATAAGCGGTGGAGACGGTCAGCAGCAGCAGGACGGTGCCCACCCGGGTCAGGGTGTGGCTGCGCAGCTTGTCCCACAGCTTTTCGATCAGCGGGGTGCAGCATACCACCGACACGACCAGCAGCACACCGTAGTTGCGCAGGAAGTACAGCGGCGATACACCGCCGGTGGGGATAAACAGCCGCTGGAACAGCAGCCCGAACTCCACGCCGGGGTCATTGCCCACGAACATGGCCCAGCCCACCACCACAAAGAACAGTGTGTACAGGTGGGGCCAGATGCGGCCGCGTTTCAGGTAAGGCAGCAGGAACAGTTTTTCCACCGCCAGCAGCACAAAGTAGTACAGGCCCCAGCAGATAAAGTTCCAGTTGGCGCCATGCCAGATGCCGGTAAGCAGCTCCACGATGAACAGGTTCAGGATCTGGCGTTTCAGGCCCTTGCGGTTGCCGCCCAGGGGGATATACACATATTCCCGGAACCAGCCGGACAGGGTCATGTGCCAGCGCCGCCAGAATTCGGTGATGGAGGCGGAGATATAGGGGTAATTGAAGTTCTGCGGGAAGTCGAACCCCAGCATCTTGCCCATGCCGATGCCCATCATAGAGTAGCCGGAAAAGTCAAAATACAGCTGGAGAGAGTAAGCCAGGATGCCCAGCCATACCAGCGGGGTGGAGGCGTTGGCCAGGCCCACGAAGGTGGTGGAGGGGCTGTCGGCAATGCCGATGATATCGGTCCACAGGGCGCCGATGGCATCCGCCAGCAGGACCTTTTTGGCCAGACCGAAGGTGAACAGGGTCATGCCTTCCTCGATCTGAGAGGCGCAGTAGCGGCCCTTATAGACGTGCAGCTGGTTGGATACGTCCCGGTATTTGACGATGGGGCCGGCGATCAGCTGCGGGAACATGACCACATATGCGCCAAAGTCGATGATGTTGCGCTCGGCGGGCACATCCCGGCGGTAGACGTCGATGGAGTAGGACAAGGTCTGGAAGGTGTAGAAGCTGATGCCCAGGGGCAGCACCTGGATGCCCTGGATGGGGGCGAAGGAAGTGCCCAGCAGGGCATTGGCGCTTTCCAGCACAAAGTTTGCGTACTTGAAGTAGAACAGCATCCCTAAGCTGCCGACCAGCGCTGCGATCAGGAAGAAGCGGCGCAGTCCGGGCCGCTGGTCAAAATGCTGGATGGCCAGTCCGCAGACATAGTTCAGCAGGATCAGCGACAGCATAACGGGGAAGAAGCGCACCTCGCCCCAGCAATAGAACACCAGGCTGCAGATAAACAGCACGGTGTTTTTCAGCTTGGGGGGCACCAGGTAGTACAGCGCCAAGGTGATGGGCAAAAACCGGAACAGGAACATGATGGTGCTGAAAACCAAAAACGTCAGCCTCCTTTGTGGTTTTGTGATGGGGGGAGCGGGTGCTTTGGGGCAGAAAAATACCGGCACCGCCCGGCGGGGCAGCACCGGTATTTTGGATCGATCAGTTCATTGCTGCATCCACAGCGTCGGACAGTGCGTCGGCGTCCGCTTCCAGGGAGGCGATCACCATAACGACCTGGTCGTCCCGGCCAGAGATGATGGCCTTTTCCACATTGGCCTTGGCCTGGGCAAACTCGGCGTAGTTGGAGTAGAAGGCGGTCTGGTCCTCCTTATAGGTCTCCAGGGCGGTGCAGATCTCCTCTGCCTTGCCTTCGGCGGGCTGGATCACCAGCACAAGCCCGGCATCCCCGTTGTCGTTGCTCTTAACGCCCTTGTAGCTGAGCACAGTTTCCGGCGCAAGGCCAAAGTCGTACTCGATGCTCAGCGCATCCAGCTCAAAGGGGTTGGAGATGGGGTTAGCGGCCAGCAGCGCATCATAGGCTGCATCCAGGCCCTGGCCATTGGTCTGTTCCTTGACAGAGCTGGTCTGGCTGGAGGCCGTGCTGCTGGAGACAGGTGCGCTGGAGGAAGTGTCCTGAGAGGACGAGGAAGAGCCGCCGCAGGCGGCCAGCGCCAGGGCCAGCGCAGCCACAGCGCAAAGCAGATAAACACGTTTCATCATTGTTATTCCCTCTTATAGGCTCATATCCGCTGTCCGGGTGGACAGCCTGTCGCTCCGGGGGTGTTTCCGACGGAGGAACAAGTATTATCTTATCATATCCCTACCCAAAAAGCAACGAAGCGGTAGCGGGGCAGGGGCGCTTTCACCGTTGTTTCACCGATGGGCTGTTTCGCTCTGGGCGGCCTTTTGCAGCGCATCCCAATACTGCTCAAAACACAGGCCGCTGGCGTTGATGCGGGCGGCATTCTCCACCCCCACATAGCGCCAGTGCCAAGGCTCGTAGGTGATCTCGGTAAAGGCTTCCATCCCCTTGGGATACCGCAGGATAAAGCCATATTCCCCGGCGTGCTGCTGCAGCCAGCGGAAAGCGGCTGTGTCCTCAAAGCCCTCGGTCAGTTCGGTGTGCTCCGGGCTGTTCAGGTCCGCTGCCAGGCCGCAGTTGTGCTCGGAATAGCCCGGCGGGTTGACGATGCCGGCGGCTTTTTCTTTTGCGGTGGCTTCGTCAAAGCCCTGGTTCAGGTAGTAGTTGGTCTTGTTGGTGTAGAGCTTGGTCTGGTACTCTACGCTGCGGTAGCCGCTCTGCATCCAGATGGTCACGCCGTCGGCGGCAGCTGCGGCCTGCATCTGCAAAAAGGCGTCACAGGCCGGGGTCTGCAAGGTCTTATTGATGGATGTGGCGGAGCCGCACTCCTTGGTGTCGAAGGTGTAGTCCGCCGGCATCTGGTGGTCGTGGTTCACCAGCACCATCAGCGGGTCGTCCAGCATGGCCTGCGCCTGGCTGGCGGTCAGCCCGCTGATGTTCTGGCTGGTATCCTCAGACGCAGAGGGGGCGGCAGACTCCGGAGCGGCGCTGCTGCTGGAGACGGTGCTGGAAGCAGCGGCGGGCAGGCTTTCGGCCTGGGAGGAGGCAGCCCCGGCTTTGGGGCCGTCGGTCAGGCCGCGCACCAGCAGAAAAACACCGCCCACAGCCAGACACAGCCCGGCTGTAAGCACGGCGATGCGGCGAATGGCCCGCTGGCGGCGACGGCGGCGCACCTCGGCCCGGGTCAGACGGCGGCGGGGCGGCGGAGAATAAGGGGTACTCATACAAAACCTTCTTTCGGAAAAAGGATAAATGATATGGTTAATCTGCCCGCCGGTGGGGCATCCTATCCCCGGAGGCGAACAAAAATGAAAATGACAGCGCAGGAATATGGGCGGCGGGTGCAGCAGAACGGCCCGCCCTCCCCCTTGGCGCAGGACTGTCTGTGGGCTTTTCTGGTAGGGGGCGGCATCTGCCTTTTGGGGGAGCTGCTGCGCCAGCAGTATCTTGCCCTGGGGATGGAAGGGGAGCAGGCAGCGGCGCTGACCAGCTGCACCCTGGTGGCGGCGTCGGCGGTGCTGACCACCCTGGGCCTGTACCAGAAGCTGGCGGCAAGGGCCGGGGCGGGGTCTCTGGTGCCTATTACCGGCTTTGCCAATGCCGTGGTCAGTGCCGCCATTGAGTTCAAAAATGAGGGCCGGGTACTTGGCACCGGGGCAAAGATGTTTACCATTGCGGGGCCGGTGCTGGTGTATGGGACCCTGGCATCGGTGCTCTACGGCGCAGTGCTGTGGGCCGTTGGGTGCTTTTGATAAAAATACGTTTTGACCCGGCGGATGATTGCGCTTCAAGACCCTATTATAACACAGTTTCTGCTTAAAAACAGGCAAAAGAAAATGAAAAACCTTCATCCTGGGGTGGAAAGGGTTCTGTCCCCTTGGGAAAGGTATGCGATACAGGAGGGACAGACCCATGGCAACACGACATGGCGATACACTGCTGTTCAGCCAGCCGCCGGTCATTTCGGCCTGGGCGGCGGTGGGGGGCAAAAAAGAAGGGGAAGGCCCCTTGGCGCCCGGCTTTGATGAGCTGTGCCAGGACAACCGTTTTGGCCAGTCCAGCTGGGAAGCAGCGGAGAAATACCTGCAGCTGCGGGCTGCACGGCTCTGCCTGCAAAAAGGAAAGGTGGCGCAGCAGCAGATCGAGCTGGCGCTGGCGGGGGACCTGCAGGCGCAATGCACGGCTTCCAGCTATACGATGCGGGAGCTGGGGGTCCCTTTTGCAGGGGTGTTCGGGGCTTGCAGCACCATGGCAGAGACCCTGGCCCTGGGGGCGGCGCTGTGCAGCGGCGGGTATGCCCGCCGGTTGCTGGCCATGACCTCCAGTCATTTTTGCGCAGCAGAGCGTCAGTTCCGCACGCCGCTGAGCTATGGCGCGGTGCGCACGCCCACAGCGCAGTGGACCGCCACGGCAGCGGGCTGCTGTTTGGTGCAGGCGGAGGGGCGAGGCCCCCGGATCACGGCCGCTGCATTTGGCCGGGTGCAGGACTACGCCATCAAGGATATCAACAACATGGGGGCGGCTATGGCGCCAGCTGCGGCGGCCACTCTGCTGCGCTATTTTGAGGATACCCATACCGACCCCCAGGACTACGACTGCATCTATACCGGAGACCTGGGACAGGTGGGCAGCGGGCTGCTGCATGAACTGCTGGCAGCAGAGGGGCTGTTGGTGAAGAACCACCTGGACTGCGGGTGCCTGCTCTACGATCCGGCCCGTCAGAAGGTGAAAAGCGGCGCTTCCGGGTCGGGGTGCTGCGCCGCCGTGCTTTGCACCCGCATCCTGCCGCGGCTGGCCCGGGGCGGGCAGGAGCGGGTACTCTTTGTGGCAACCGGCGCATTGATGAGCCAGACCACGTTTTTGCAGAAAGAGAGCATCCCGGCGGTAGCCCATCTGGTGGAGCTGCGGGGGGCAGAAAATGGGGAGGGTGAAGCATGAATTATCTGTGGGCCTTTTGCGTGGGCGGGGCCATCTGCCTGGCAGGACAGCTGCTGATCGACCTCACCAGCCTGACCCCGGCCCGTATCCTGACCGGGTATGTGGTGGCCGGGGTGGTGTTGTCGGCGGTCGGCTGGTACGAACCGCTGGCGCAGTGGGCAGGCTGCGGGGCCACGGTGCCGCTGCTGGGGTTTGGGCATCTGCTGGCCAAGGGGGTGCGCACAGCACTGGCGCAGCAGGGTCCTATTGGGATCTTGACTGGGGGGCTTACCGCAGCCTCGGCCGGGATCACCGCCTGTCTGGTGTGCGGGGTGGTGTGCTCCTGGCTGGGCAGCAGCCATGACCAGAACTGAGAAGCGCACGGCGGTGCAGAGGCGGAAATTGCCGCCGAAAAAGGCGCCGGAGGACGATTTCTTTGCCGTGTGCGGCCCGTCTGCGCCGCAGCAGAAGGTGGGAATACTGGTTCCGACGGAAAAAATGGACGCTGATAGGGTGTTTCACTGAATCTTGGAAAAAATGGGGCGGCAAAAAAAGTCTTGGCAATTTGAACAAAATCTTAACTTGATTTTCTCTCTCTCCAAGAGTATACTTTGGAACGCTGTGCCCTGTCGAGGGTGCAGGCAATGAGGAAAAGGAGGGACCTGGGGGCTGCGGCGCATCTCCCAGGCAAGAGAAACGTATGGAACAAATTTTGATCTGCCTGTCTGTCTCGCTGATCGCGGGGTTGCTGATGTCCCGCTTGGCCCGGGCGATCCACCTGCCTGCGGTCACTGCGTACCTGGTAGCGGGACTGCTGCTGGGACCCTTTGCTCTGGGTAAGCTGGGCCTGTCCGATCTGGGTATTGGCTTTGGTACCCTGGAGCAGGTGGAAGGCTACGGCATCGTGACCCAGGTGGCCCTGGGCTTCATCGCATTTGTCATCGGCAACGAGTTCCGCCTGGGCGCGCTCAAGAGCATGGGCCGTCAGGCCATTGCGGTGGGCGTGCTGCAGGCAGTGGTCACCACGGCGCTGGTGGATGTGGCGCTGGTGGCGCTGCACCTGGCCCGGCCGGACGTGATCTCGCTGTCCGCTGCGCTGACTCTGGGCGCGATCGCTGCGGCTACGGCGCCCGCTGCCACCCTGATGGTGGTCAAGCAGTATAAGGCAGACGGCCCCTTGACCCGCCTGCTGCTGATGGTGGTAGCCATTGACGACGCGGTGGGTCTGGTGCTGTTCTCGGTGTCCTTCGGCATTGCCGGTGCACTGGAGCAGGGCCGCATCGACCCGCTGAGCGTGGTGGCAGAGCCGATCGTTGAGATCCTGCTCTCGCTGGGCTTGGGCGCAGTGGCTGGCTGGGTGCTGAACAAGCTGGAGGTCTACTTCCACTCCCGCTCCAAGCGCATGAGCCTGTCTGTGGCATTCGTGCTGCTGACGGTGGGCCTGTCCATGGTGAAATTCCAGGTCGGGCCGGTGCACTGCAGCTTCTCGCTGCTGCTGGTCTGCATGATGACCGGCACTGTGTTCTGCAACATCTGCCCCACTTCGGAGGAGCTGATGGACCGTCTGGACCGGTGGGTCTCCCCGGTCAATATCCTGTTCTTTGTGCTCAGCGGTGCAGAGCTGGACCTGAATATCCTGACCAATCCCCTGGTGCTGCTCATCGGCGTGGTGTACATCCTGTCCCGGTCGGCGGGCAAGATCATGGGTGCCTATGGCAGCTGCCGCATGACCCATTGCAGCACCAATATCCAGAAATATCTGGGCATCACGCTGCTGCCGCAGGCCGGTGTGGCGCTGGGCATGGCAGCAGAGGCTGCCGCCCTGTCCGACGGACATATGGTGCGCAATGTGGTGCTGTTCTCGGTGCTGGTGTATGAGCTGGTAGGCCCCACTCTGACCAAGCTCTCGCTGGCCGCTGCCGGCGAGATCGCACCGGAGGGGCGGACCAGTGCCCGTACCCCCAATATCCCGGATGAGCCGGTCTCTCTGAACTGATACCCCTGCAATAAAAAATGACCCCCGCCCTGCTTCCCAGTCGAAGCGGAGCGGGGGTCTTGCTGTATCAAAAGCAGGTTCCGTTTGTCAGTCTGGCAAATTCTGCGGCCAGGGCTGCGTTGACCGACCGGACGGCAGTGGCCTCCGGTTTCAGCTCTGCCCGGTCATAGGTGAACAGACCGTTCACTTCCTCCTCTACATCGGTGAGCTGGGTGTATACCAGGGCCGACAGGCCGCAGCGCAGTAGAGGCAGGACCTTTTTCAGCTGCAATTTCTGGTAGCGCTGGGTCAGGTCTGTCCGGCTGGCGGCTTTGCCGTAGCCATAAACTTTGCCGGGGCTTTCGTGGCCGGGCATCGGCCAGGCGATGCCGCCGTATTCGCTCAGAGCCACGGTCCGGCTGCCGGGCTTGACCCGGAGGGGATAGAAGTAGCTGTGACGGGAGTCTGCGTCTCCGCCGCCTTGGTCGTACCAGCCGCTGGCTTCGTCCACCAGACGGGTGGGGTCCAGCTGGCGCAGAGCGGCGGTGGCGGCTGCGGCATCGAACTGCCCCCATCCCTCGTTGAAGGGGACCCAGCAGCCAATGCAGGGGTGACAGCGCAACGCCTGCACAGTGTCGGTCAGCTCCCGGCGGTATTCGTCCCGGGCGGCGGCATCTCCCCGGCCCAGCAGCCGGTAGCGGGAGGGACCGTCCGGCATCCGGCGCAGCAGCGGCAGCAGAGCGTTGGTCAGGTAGGTGACGAACCAGAGCTTGTACGGCGCACCGCCGTTGACCATGTCCTGCCAGACCACCAGCCCCAGACGGTCGCAGTGGTAATACCAGCGCTGGGGTTCGATCTTGGCATGCTTGCGCAGCAGATTGAAGCCCAGCTCTTTGACCCGCTGCAGCTCCTGCTCTACCGCTGCATCGGAAGGGGGCGTGTACAGACCTTCCGGCCAGTATCCCTGGTCCAGCAGACCGTTCAGCAGCAGGGGCTTGCCGTTCAGGCAGAAGCGCAGCACCCCTTGGCGGTCCGGCGCACAGCTCCATTTGCGCAGCGCAAAGTAGCTGTGGACCTGGTCGCCGCCAGGAACAGCTACGCTCAGGTCATAGAGGAAAGGATGGTCCGGACTCCAGGGGAAGAAGTGCTCCTCCGGGATATCCAGCACCAGTTCCCCCTCCTGGTCGGCCTCGTCGCTGCCCCAGTCCTCGGCAATGCAGACGCCGCCGGCCCGCACAGCAGCCCAGAGGTTCACCGCGCCGCCGGGCTGGCTGGTGTGTACCCGCACCCGGACCTGGCGCTGGTCAAAGTCCGGCTCCACAGTCAGGGAGCAGATGTAGTTGTCCGGGACCCGCTCCAGCCAGACGGTCTGCCAGATGCCGCTTTGCGCAGGGTAGAACATTCCGCCTGGGTGCAGGGATTGCTTGCCTCTGGCGCCGGGGCTGCGGTCGGTGGGGTCTTGCACGGCGACCCAAAGCTGGTCATCCCCGGCGGGACAGAGCAGGTCGGTGATGTCCAACGCAAAAGGCCAGTAGCCGCCTTGGTGTTCCCCGGCCTGCTGACCGTTCACCCATACCGTGCAGCGGTAGTCCACTGCACCAAAGTGCAGAAGCACCCGTCCGCCCTGACCGGCTGGGGGCGAAAAACTGCGGCGGTAGTGCAGCCATTGGCCGGGTTCCAGGGTGCGGTTGACCCCGGAGGCACGGCTCTCCGGCGAGTAGGGAACGAGGATCTCTCCGTCCCACTGCGCAGGCAGCTGTGCTGTAGAAGTAATTGCGTACTGCCAGCGGCCGTTCAGATTTTCAAAGCTGTCCCGCCGCAGGGCTGGACGGGGATATTCGGGTAATGGGATGGACATAGGATACACCAGCTTTCTTGTGGAGTTGTTGGGCAAACGTCGTCCGTGTAGGGCAACTATCAGAATAAGTTGACCTGTAAATCATAAACTTCTCGCCTTTGCCAAAGCCGTGACGGAGAGGGTCACTTCCGGGACGAACCCTCTCAGTCGCCTACGGCGACAGCTCTCCCGAAGGGAGAGCCCTTGGCAA
>UQGD01000030.1 GCA_900540455.1 uncultured Faecalibacterium sp. | reverse complement strand
TGGATGGCGTCCAGCGAAATCAGAACGGCGATCCGCTGGTATTCCTGAAGTTCAGCGGTCTTTTCCGCAATATCTCTATTCAGGTAGTGCATCTCTTGGTGGAAAAACCAGTTGAGTTTTTCCATCAGCCGATAGAGTCGGATCTGTTCTTCTTGAGTCATGGCTTTGATCCTCCTACTTCAATTTCAGCACAAATCCCCAGATACTCACTACAATCAGAAGAACGCCCAGCAGGAAGAAAACCACACGCCGGTATCCTCTGCTGTGGCGGTAGGCATCCCGCGTACCAGTGGGGTCGCAGAGCCAGTTCCAGTTGCGGATCGCCCCAATTAAAATCACGGCTCCGATGAGCACCGAGGCAATGTACCAATGCTCTTGCAAAAATGCTGTGATCTGCTCACTGTTCATTTACAGATACCCCCTTTACATCATCGGGAGTTTCCTTTCGGATGATTTCCTCCCGCTCTTTTAAATCCAGCTCCAGAGCTTTTTCCTCCTCCAGATATTCCTCGCAGTCCCGAACCAGCTTTTGAGCGGCTGGGTCATCCGGGGTCAGGGCCAGCCAGCATTTTGCGTATTCATAGGCGGTGGCTGCGGAGCGGTATGCCATCAGGCAGGAATAGCCCATCCGGGAGTTCCAGTAAGGGTCGTTCTCTCCCTGGGCGCGGATGGACTCCAGCAGATCAATGGCGTGTCGGATGAGATCACCGTCCACTTCACCGTAGGTCCCATGCACTCCATGATCTCCCAGCACCGCCAGATTGCTGTAAGCCCGGCTCAGCTTGACGGTCAGCAAATAACCTCGCTCCTGTTCCGGGATGGCTTCGATAGCCTCAATGCATCGGGCAAACTCATCCGCATCATTCCACTTCTCAATCTGCTCCAGCAGCTCTGCTTTTTCTGCCTGATTCATCGTTTCACCGCCTTTTCCGTGTCATCCTTTGCCTTTTTTGAAGTGTCCGCTGCCTCGCCAGGTGTTGACTACATAGGTGAAGATCTGACCGCAGTGCTTGCACCGAATCATGTGAGCCATAATTTCGTCTGCCCACCCATCCTCATTCTTTACCTTCTCCAGCGGACAGGTGGATTCCTCTGCAATCAGTTCAAATTCACCTTGTTCCACCAACTGCTGGATATAGGCAATACAGGCCAGGTAGTCCTTGGGGGCATCAAATTTTCTCCATGTTTGAATGTTTCGGCAGTGCTCGCACATAATGGATGCCTCCTCCTGTAAACGGTTGTTGTCAGCCCTGTATATCAGCGTCAACGGGGCCTTTTTTCAGCGTTCCATCCACAGTGATCACATGGCCCCAGAACATATCGTCGTCCTCGTACCAGGCGGTAAAACGGCCGCCGGGAGATACTGTAAACTCGGTGAGGAGGATGCGCCGGGCAAACTCATCCTCGGTGATGGGGTCTTTTTCCGGGTCACGGTCGGCCTGGTCATTGTCCGCCAGCCATTCGTTGGCCTGAGCGGTGAGCTTCTGGGCAGCCATCGCTCGCAGGGACTTATCCCAAGTTTCCTGGTCTGCCACCAGTTTCTTCATCACATTGGTGACACGGGTCCAGGACGCTTTCTTTTCAATCTCCACATCCAACGAGATCCGGACTTCTTTTCCCATCCACTTACAGGTCCCCTCGAATATGCTCATCTCACGATCCAGCGTGAGGGTTCCCAGCACTTCGTCCTCCAGAAGAATGGGCTTTGTGTATTCCGCCCAAATCTCCTCAAGTGCCGGACAGGGTACGCCTTTCTCCAGTACCTCCGTGACATACCACTGAGGTTCGTAGAGGGCATCACCTTTCCAGCCGCGGGCTTTGATCCGGTAGATCTGGCCCTTGGTAAACCGCTTGGAATAGTCGCCGGCATCCCGTTCCTTGTCCGTCAGCGGCCAGCTCAGGTAGCATCGACCGGAGATCGCCTGTCCGGTCTGGACATCCGCCATGGCGAGGGCATGGGTATGCGCCGCCCAGTAGGTATCCAGAAAGGTTTTGTCCGCGCTGACACCGTCCTGAATCAGTACCAGTTTTTCCTCATCTTCTGGGGCGTACAGGGCAATAAAGTCCTTGACCGTTCTCTTTTTCATGGCGTTCTCCTTACGCAAATACCTGCTGATATTTCTCTTTCAGTTCCTTCGGTGCTATCTTGATGACCTTGCTGCCACCATTTTCGGAATCTTTTCCCCAGATGGCCCAGAGCAGGCTCTGCCAAGCGATGGCACGGAATTTCGGGTCTTTGTTTTCTTCCGGCAGGAGATAAGCGGAAAAGCGGCGTTTGACTGCCAGCAGTGTATCCAGGCTTTCCCCATTGGCTATCAGGCTGCGGAATTCTCTGGCAGGCTCCAGCCACTGCATAGATAATGCGCCCCGCACCAATACCCCCAGCGTCCATGGTTGGAACCCAAACTTTCGGATCAAGGCATGAAGGAATTTTCCTTGCAGTGAGGAGTGCTCGTCGTCGCAGAAATCCAGATACTCCGTCACCAGCGGTGCCCATCGTTCTCCCTCCAGTCCCAGGGCGAACACAGCAAAGGTGCCGGGCATTGCACAGGCTTCATCTGCGAGGTTTTGGTACCACTCAAACTCCCGCATAGCCAGACGAGCATATCGCTCCATAGCTGGATGCAGACTGGGATACTGCACAGCGCAGGCAAAGAGCTGATTGACTCCCTTTTTAGGAAGTCCAGGAATGGGCAGATAGAGTTTTTCCTTCCCACGGAACTCCACCGAGTAACTGCGGGGAAATTCCTCCTGAGAAAGCACCGCACACAGGTAGTCCAGGATTTCAGCATAGCACTCCTCGGTGGAGTCCCTGGCGGTGATTCGGATGATAGCAAAGGCATCATTGGCCGATGCGGTGAAATGCTCCGTCTTACGCCGCTGGATGTCCTTTGGCAATTTGCCGCTGCCGGCTGTTTTTAGCTGCTTCACCATGTCCGGACGAATCTGGGAAACCAGGCCGAGGATGTGTTCGGTGGTGAGGGATTCAAAACTCTGCCCGTACACGGTATGGCAGACCGCCACATAGCAGGCAAAGCGCAGCAGACCTTCGTCCACATCCTCCGCTCGCAATTCCGGCAGCACCGTGCAGGGTGGAAAGACGGTAAAGCCATCATCCCGCTCTCCCACAAGGAAGCAGCGTTCCTGCACCTGCTTTTCTATGTACTGCTCCAACTGATAACGAATCTCTTCCCAGCCTGCCAGCCGCCGCAGGGCGTCGCAGAATGTAACCGCTTCTGCACAGGGGAAATCCTTTAAAGGCAGCCGGGACAGATATCGTTCCAGCAGCTGACTGGGCAGAAAGGGCGTTCCGTTGTGGTTCCGAACGACCACCGGATAGCCGGAATGGTTTTCTTTTGCAGTTCCATCCAACACATCCTGGATGCACTGATCTGCGTGCCTGAGCACTTCCGGGTCGGTATCGGGTTTGTGGATCAGATAATAACGGTCGTTCACGCCGTCGCGTTTCGGCAAGTCCATCAAAAACACCTCATCTCAAAACAAAAAAAGCCCTGCGCCGCACTGTCCTAAGGACAGGCTGACGCAGGGCATGAAAAGGCCGCAAAAAACAAGTGCATCTGCTGTGCAGATACAATGTAAAAGACAGGAGGATAAAGATCCATTCTAAAAAGGAGGCGCTCACGCCGCCGTAAAGTCGTGTGTTCCATCGCAGAGCCTCAAATGGGTTCAGATGATAAATGGAGCAAAAGGATATATCGCTATTATACCATAAATTGGGGGGGTGACAAGTGCAGAGAGCAGAAATCTGCCGCTGAAAAGGGGAAGAGAATATGTGGGATGTGGCAGCCCCCATTCAATGGTAAAATCCTCCAAACAGCAAAAACACAGTGTGATACTTTTAAGAAAATAGGGGCAAGAGCGGTCATGCCCAGCGGAATAACTGGGATAAAAAAGGAGGAATACCGGAGAAGGGTTATTTTCAACTATATTTTGGGGTGCATAAAAATTTCACACAAACAAAAAACATCGAAGATTCGCAAAAATGTCACAAAAAGCGCTTTTGTGCGTCGATGCGACACATTTTGACGCAATTTTACGGTTGAAACAAGGACGCAACGTCCGTAAAATAGTATCCAAGGATACATTTGCTTTGAGTGACCGCCTGCAAGGTGTGAAATACGCCGGGCAGGGGGCCAATTGATCGCTGGGGTTTTGCCCTGGTGCAAGATTGGGAGGATCTATCATGGAAACTATTTATCGCCCCATGACCAAGCAGTTCTCTTATATCCAGGGGCTGCAGCCAAGCTACACGCTTGTGTACTCAATGGACCCTGCGGGGCCGGGGGAGTGCTGGCTGACTTTATGCCGCACGGGCTGTCATCGTTTGATGGATAGTATGCGTGTACTGGCAAAGCCGGAGGAGTGCTATGGCCTGCTGCGGTATCTGTACGAAAATGCAGTCCAGCCAGAGGTGTGGCGAGACGTGGTGTCTGAGGCCATCTCCTGCAAAGTGCTGGGGGAAGTGCAGGATGTCCTGTGAAGTTTGATCAAAATCTGGAACCGGTGCGCGTGGCTCTGGCCAGCTATGATGTGCGGGAACTCCGGGTGCAGAAGCGCTATCTGGAGGACCAGGACGTGCCCTTGGCATGCGATTGTTATCAAAGAGGCTGGGCGTTGCTGGATGAGCTGCGCCGCCACGGCAGCTATGATGTGGTGGTGCTGAGCAGCCAGCTGGAAGATATGGACGAAGGGCAGTTTATCCAACAGATGCGGCAGTTGGATCATAAGCCGTTGCTATTGCTGTCGGGCATAAAAAACTGCCATACAATTTCTTCAAACTGCTTGCAACGGGATGATAGTTATTATATGATAAGGCAGATGGAGCTGAAACACTTCTGCCGGGAGATAGAGCGACTATATGGCGGCACCGTACCGCGTATCTTAGAGGACGGCTGCCGAAAGCTCTTTGCTGCTTGGGGCTTGGAGGATCAGGACATTCGCTGCCGGTATCTGGCGGCAGCTTTGCAGATCGCCTGCGGCAGCAAGGAGCACCTGGCACTGCGCAAACAGCTGCTGGAGCAGGTGGCGCAGCAATATCAGGTATCGGTAGCGGCGGTGGACAGCGGCATCCGCCGTCTCATCGATCAGCTGGAAGAACAGTGTCCGCCGGCTTGGCAGAGGTTCAAGCGGGAGTGCGGTTTGGGAGACGGACGCCCGACCACCGGCAAACTGATTTATGGGCTGCGCCGGGTGCTTCTGGTGCATACCCGGCCGAAGAAGTCAGTGTCACAGGCATAGCGCCCCTTCACAGAGCGCAGGACACGTCCTTTTGCAGGCAAGCGGGGGCGGGTGAAAATGAAAAAAGGAGGCAGGGCAAATATGAGAGAAGTGCACCAGCAGGACTGGCTGCAGCTGGACGAATTCCCCCGGGAGGGGTTCAAAACAGTATGCTTCCATGCCCTGGATCTGATTACCCAGAACCGGGAGTATCTGGAGGATCATCTGCGCAAACATTGGAAGGATCAGCAAAGCCTGGACGCACTGGCTGATCTGCAAACGGCGGTCTCTCAGCTGGAGGGGGCACTGGGGGAGATGATGGCCCTGCTGGACTGCATCTCTCAGCCCCCTCAGATGGATCTGCGCGGGCTGGAGCTATGCACCCTGGTGCAAAGCATCCAGGCGCAGGCAGAGCAGATCCAGCAGAGTTTGGGGGTAGAGCTGCGGGTGGAGTATCCTACACACCCTTGCATGACCCTGGGAGACTGGGCGCGGGCAGAGGAGATCTGCCTGCAGCTGCTTTCCAATGCGCTGCGGGCCTGCAGATCCGGGGGCAGGGTAGAGCTTTTCCTGTGCCCCGATGGAGAGGGCTGGCAGCTGCGGGTCGAAGATAACGGATGCGGTCTGCCCGGTGCAGGGGGAGATCTGCTGCAGAACCGCCGCTGCTTTTTAGGCGGAGCTGGGGCGGGGCTGCTGCTCTGCCAGGCGTACTGCACCCAGCTGGGCTGGGAGCTGGAACTTGCACCCCGCCTTCACCAGGGAACGCAGGCGATCGTTCGTATTCCCGGCGAGAAAGCACTTGGGGAAGGCGGCACTATCTGGCTGGCAGAGCCGGCGCCGCAAGTGTTGGAACAATGCCGGTATCAGATGGCCCAAAGAGTGCGGCAGGAGCTTCTGCTGCTGGAGGAACAGGACCGGAAACTTTTATGATCACACAAGAACACACAGAACAGGCGGTGGGGCGTGTCCCCGCCGCCTGTTTTGCTGTTTTGAGACGGAAATCCTACTGTCAGTAAAGAATCTTTGCATCAAAACCCCATTGATGATGGTCGGAGAACGTAAAATTAACAAAATGTTTATCTATCCGAGGGGAAAAACCTGTTTTTTCCGTGTAAAATAGGGACAGAACATTGAATGAAGTGTATTTTTGGATTATAATGGGGAACGAATTCGGCAGGCAGGATACATCGTTAACAAATTAATTTTCTTTGCCGCGGGAGGCGCTGCCGGGCACTGGCAGGGGCGGCCCAATCGGTCCTTTGAGGAGGAAACAAGTGTGAGAGTTGGTCTTGATATCGGCAGCACCACGATTAAATGTGTGGTGCTGGATGAGCACGAAGTGCTGGTATATTCGACCTATGAACGGCATTACAGCCATATCCTGGAGAAAGCGCAGGAGCTTCTGCGCCGGGTAGATGAGCAGTATCTCCATGGAGAAAAGGCGCTGTTGAGCATTTCCGGTTCAGCAGGCATGGGTCTGGCAGATAGCTGCGGCGTACCTTTTGTGCAGGAAGTATTCTCTACCCGGGTGGCGGTCAAGCGCTTCCAGCCGGGGACGGATTGTGTCATTGAGCTGGGCGGCGAGGACGCCAAGATCCTTTTCCTTACAGGGGGAACCGAGGTGCGGATGAACGGCAGCTGTGCCGGCGGCACCGGTGCTTTCATCGACCAGATGGCTACCTTGCTCAAGATGTCTGCCCAGGAGATGAACACCGCTGCAGAACAGGCGCAGCGCACCTACACCATTGCTTCCCGCTGCGGCGTGTTCGCAAAAAGTGACGTACAGCCCCTGATCAACCAGGGTGCCCGCACAGAGGATATTGCAGCCAGTATTTACAAGGCGGTGGTCAACCAGACCATTGCGGGGCTTGCCCAGGGCCGTCCCATTCGGGGCAATGTGCTCTATCTGGGCGGTCCGCTCACCTTCAGCTCGGTGCTGCGCAAAAGCTTTGATGAGGCGCTGGGTGTCACCGGGTTGTGCCCGGAAAACAGCCTGCTGTATGTTTCCTTGGGCGCTGCCCTTTATGCAGACCAGGAGTTCTGCCTGGCCGACGTAGCCAAGGCACTGGATCAGTATGCTGCTACGGCTACCTATGCCAGCGAGCCCCCGCTGTTTGCCAATCAAGAAGAATATGAGGCGTTCCACGCCCGGCATCTGTCCCACAGCGTGCCCCATGTGCCCTTTGCTGCACAGTGCGGGCCGGTGCATATCGGCATCGACTCTGGGTCCACGACCGTCAAACTGGTGGTGGTGGACAGCCAGAAACGGATCCTGTACACCAACTACCAGCCCAACCTGGGCAATCCGCTGCCCCTGATCCGGGAGCAGCTGCTCAAGCTCTACAAGGGGCACCCCGGCCTGCAGGTGGTCAGTGTTACTACAACGGGCTACGGCGAGGATCTGGTAAAAAATGCGTTCCGCTGTGATTATGGTCTGGTGGAAACGGTAGCCCACTTTACAGCGGCAAAGTATTTTATGCCGGATGTAGACTTTATCATCGACATCGGCGGCCAGGATATGAAGTGCTTCAAGATCGAGGATGGCGCCATCAGCAATATCTTTTTGAACGAGGCTTGTTCCTCCGGCTGCGGCAGCTTTTTGCAGACCTTTGCCCAGGCACTGGGCTATGACGTCAAGAAGTTTGCTGCTCTGGGCTTGTTTGCAGATCGTCCGGTCGATCTGGGCAGCCGCTGCACGGTGTTTATGAACAGCTCGGTCAAGCAGGCACAGAAAGACGGCGCCAGCCTGGAGAATATCTCGGCGGGTCTGTCCATCAGTGTGGTCAAAAATGCGCTCTATAAAGTGATCCGTGCGTCTAGCCCTGAGGAGCTGGGCCGAAAGATCGTGGTGCAGGGCGGTACATTTTATAATGAGGCGGTCCTCCGTGCCTTTGAAAAGGAGATGGGGGTGGAGGTCATCCGCCCGGACATTGCAGGTCTGATGGGGGCGTATGGCGCTGCCTTGTATGGTATGCGGCAAAGTGCAGCCAGCAACCGCACCGCTTCCGGCGTGATGGGCCTGGAGGAGCTGGAAAAATTCGATCAAAAGGTGGCCAGCGTCAAGTGCGGCGGCTGCGGCAACCATTGTCAGCTCACCATCAATACCTTTGCAGATGGGCGGCGTTTCGTCTCCGGCAACCGGTGTGATAAGCCTGTGACCGGCAAAGGGGAGGACGACAGCCTGAATCTGTATGCCTATAAGCAGGAGCTGCTGGCCAGCTACCGGCCTATACCCGGCAGCCGAGGCTCCATCGGCATCCCAATGTGCCTGAATTTCTACGAGCTGCTGCCGTTCTGGCATGCGTTCTGGACAAAGCTGGGCTTTGCCGTGCATACCAGCCCGGTGTCCAGCCGAGGCTTGTATCTGGCAGGTCAGGCCACGATCCCCAGTGATACCGCCTGTTTCCCTGCAAAACTCAGCCACGGCCATATCCATGCGCTGAGCCAGATGCATCTGGATGCGATCTTCTACCCCTGCCTGACCTATAACCTGGACGAGGGCCTGGGGGATAACCACTATAACTGTCCGGTGGTGGCCTATTATCCGGAGGTGCTCAGCGGCAACTGTCCGGAGCTGGAAGGCAAAAAGTTCATCTGTGATTATGTGGGCATCCACCGGCCGAAGGACTTTGTGCATAAAATGACCCGGGAAGTGCTGCCCAAATACTTTGGCGGCATTACAGAGCGGGAGGTCAAGGCGGCTGCTGATGCTGCCTATGCCGCCCATGCGGAGTATCAGGCCAAGGTGCGGGCAAAGGGTGCGGAGATCATTGCCGAAGCCCGCCGCCAGGGCAAGCGCATCCTGGTGCTGGCTGGCCGCCCCTACCATGTGGACCCGGAGATCAACCACGGCATCGACCGTTTGATCACCCGTTACGGCGCAGCGGTGATCACCGAGGACAGCATCTCGGATCGGGTGGAAAAATTCCGTACCAGCGTGCTGAACCAGTGGACCTACCACAGCCGTCTGTATGCTGCCGCTAAATACTGCACCACCCAGCCGGATATGGACCTGGTACAGCTGGTGTCTTTTGGCTGTGGCGTGGATGCGATCACCACCGACGAGACCCGCGAGATCCTGCAGGAGGGCGGCAAACTGTATACCCAGCTGAAGATCGATGAGATCACCAACCTGGGCGCTGTGAATATCCGGCTGCGCAGTTTGTTCGCTGCCTTGGATGAACGGGACGAAGCTGCTCCCCATGCAGGGGAAAGGGAGGATGATACCCATGGAGTATAATTACCCTAAATTTACCCCTGAGATGAAAAAGACCCACAAGATCCTTATCCCCAATATGGCGGTGACCCAGTTCCGTCTTTTGCAGTACGCACTGCAATACGAGGGGTATAACTGTGAGGTGCTGGGCAACTGCGGCAGTTCTGTGGCGCAGCTGGGCCTGAAATATGTCCACAACGACACCTGCTACCCGGCGCTGCTGGTCATTGGCCAGTTTCTGGATGCGCTGAACAGCGGCAAATATGACCTGGAACATACCGCCCTGCTGATCACCCAGACCGGCGGCGGCTGCCGTGCCTCTAACTACATCCATCTGCTGCGCAAAGCACTGGTAAAGGCGGGATATCCGCAGATCCCGGTGGCCAGCCTGAACTTCTCCGGCCTGGAGAAGGACAGCGGCTTCCAGATGACGCTGCCCTTGATCCGCCGTGCCCTGGCCTGCGTACTGTATGGCGATCTGCTGTGCGCCCTGCGCAACCAGACCGCCCCGTATGAGAACGAGCCGGGCGCTGCCGACCGCTTGGTGGACCTGTGGGTGGAGCGGCTGGGCCGTGTGCTGCTGGCAGGCAAGGGCTTTACCGCCCGGGAGATGAAGCATACATTCCCCCTCATGGCAAAAGAGTTTGCCGCCCTGCCGGTGACACGGGTCCCCAAGGTCAAGGTAGGCGTTGTGGGCGAGATCTATGTCAAATACAGCCCCCTGGGGAACAACGACCTCCAGCGTTTCCTGGAAAGCCAGGGCTGCGAGGTCAACTTCCCGGGACTGCTGGGCTTTTTGCAGTACTGCATCTTCAACCAGGGCGAGGACTGGGTGCTGTATGGCGGCAAGCACCTGATGAAGCTGGGCTCGGACCGTCTGCTGCATTGGCTGGACGGCATCGAGCGTGCCATGCTCAAGGCGCAGACGGACGTGGGATTCTATGCCCCCGGTCCCTTTACTGAGCTGGTAGAAAAGCCCAAGGGGGTCATCTCCCTGGGAGCTAAAATGGGCGAGGGCTGGCTGCTGACTGCGGAAATGATCGAACTGGTGCAGGGCGGGTACAGCAACATCGTCTGTGCCCAGCCATTTGGCTGCCTGCCCAATCATATCGTGGGCAAAGGCATGGTGAATAAGATCCGTGCCCTGTATCCCAGTGCCAATATCACCCCCATCGACTACGACCCCAGCGCTACCCGGGTCAACCAGGAAAACCGCATCAAACTGATGCTGGCTGTGGCGCGGGAGCGTCTGAACGAGCCTGCCGAGGCAGCTCCCCTGACGGCGGAGCAGCTGGCGGGCGGTGCGCCGGAGCTGCATCACCAGGATACGGTGCGCTGAGTGGGACTTTGGCCCGCTGCATCAAACGATATACAATGACCGGCACAGCGAAGGCTGCTCTGCCGGTCATTGCTTTTTGTGTGGAGGTATGCTACGATAAAATAAAGCCTGAAAACAGGGAAGAGAAAGGAAATCGGTATGGAACCAAGAGCGCTGCTAGATGCGTTGACCGTGGCGGAACGATTGAAAGATACCACAAGGCACTGTTACACCTCTCAGGGGCGGCACGAGAGCGTTGCAGAGCACAGCTGGATGATGACGCTGATGGTGTTTTTTATGCAGGATGAATTTCCGGAAGCAGACATGGATAAAGTGATGCGGATGTGCGTCCTCCATGACCTGGGGGAGTGTTTTACCGGAGATATCCCCACCTTCCTGAAAACGAATGAGCAGGAAAAGACCGAGGCCGTTCTGCTGGAAAATTGGGTGGATGCTCTGCCGGAGACCGCCCGGACGGAGATGCAGGACCTGTATCGGGAAATGGAAGCAAGACAAACGCTGGAAGCAAAGATCTATAAAGCCATCGACGGCCTGGAAGCCTTGATCCAGCACAATTTTTCGGATCTTTCTACCTGGTCTGAAAATGAATTTGCGCTGAACCTGACCTATGCACAGGATAGGGTCACCTTTTCAAAGTATCTGACGCAGCTGCGGGAAGAGATTCGGCAGGATACGGTAAAAAAGATCCAAAGCAGCACGCATTCTACTTGAATATCGGACAGCGGCTAAAACCAAAAAGGGCGTGACCATACCGGTCACGCCCTTTTGCATTTTACGGAAAGGCTGTTGCCCCATGCCCGCCCTCACGGCGGCAGTCAATGTCCTGGTAGTAACAATGCGCAGTAAAGGATGCGTTTGTACGCCGTTGGAGCATAACAATGCAAAAAGGCGCGCTCCTGCACCTGCTAATGTGCGACTTGCGCAGTCGCCGCGTGGACACTCGCCCTGCTGCCGCTACACCAAAAGCCCCTTCTCCGCCAAAAGGATCAGGGATTTTGCAGGGGGCCTTCCAGCAGGTCGGTCTCCCAGTTGGTTTTTTGCAGCAGATTGTCCAAAAGCCGCAGCTGACGGCACAGCTCATCCAGCTGGCTCTGCCAATCTGCCACCTGGATCGTGGGCAGGATGCGGATCTCTGTGCCCCGGGCACGGTAGTTGGCCTGGCTGGCTTCCTGCAGGATCTCCCGGTAAAGCTGGATCTGCAAGGTCAGCGCATCCTTTTGGGCGATCAGTGCAGTCAGGGTCCGGCCGTTGACGGCGGCGGTGCAGTTGGTCAGGTTGATGTGCTCCATCAGCCAGGCCAGCCGGCGGATCGCCTGATCCAGCAGCTGTTTCAGCTGGGCGGGGTCCTCCAAGGGCTGCTCCCCCTGCTGGACCAAGGCGCTGGCTTCCAGGCGGCTTTTCAGCTGCGCAATGGAGCGGTTCAGATCGGCGCGCTCCTGCAATGCTTCGGCAAGCTTCATGGCTCGTTCCCTCCTATAACATAGCATTTGTGGGCCCATTGTACCACATTTGCACCGGGAAAGAAAGGGACTTGTGCTGCTTTTTGCACCCTGTCCGGCAGCACAGGGCGGCTCCGACACAACCTGCTGTTTTTTTCTTTCAAAGTGGGGCTATACTTTTACTGCGACTAAGATCACCATAGCAAGGAGCGGACAGGATGGGCTTATTTGATGGATTCAGCAATAACAGATACCGGGGCTTTTCCCGGGAGGCGGGGCGCCTTTTGGACGAAGCGGTGCAGCTGGCAGGGGGCTTGGGCTGTGACCGGGCGGATACCTCTCATCTTCTGCTGGCGATGCTGCAGCAGTCCAGCGGCCCGGCGGCCCGCTTTTTGACAGGTAAAAAGATCTCTGAGCAAGCGGTGCGCCGTCAGCTCGCACAGGAACGCTGCGGCCCCTCCCACCGGCTGGACCGTTCGGCGATGGCGCCGGAGCTGAAACGGGCGATGGATTATGCGCTGATCGGTGCGCAGAATGCGCATCTTACCCGGGCAGAGCCGGAGCATTTGCTCTGTGCGATGCTGGAAGATGATGGCTGTGCAGCAGGGTTGATGCTGAGCGCTATGGGGATGCAGCTGAATGAGGCTGTGCGGGAGTGCCGACAGATGTCCGGGCAGCTGATCCTGCCGCTGCAGCCCCGGGCATCCACGTCCGCACCGCGGGGCAGCCGTGCCAGCGATAAATACTGCCGGGACCTGACCCGCCGGGCAGCAGAGGGACAGCTGGACCCTGTATTCTGCCGGGAAAGCGAATTGGATCGCATGGTGGAGATCCTCTGCCGCCGCCAAAAAAACAACCCCTGCCTGGTGGGGGAGCCGGGCGTGGGCAAAACCGCTCTGGCAGAGGGGTTGGCGCAGCGCATTGCACAGGGACAGGTGCCCCGGGCGCTGCAGGGCCGCCGCTTGCTGGCGCTGGACCTGGCCAGTCTGGTGGCAGGGACGAAGTACCGCGGAGACTTTGAGGAACGCTTCAAAAATTTACTAGAGGAGCTGGTGCGGGATGGTACGGCCATCCTGTTCGTGGATGAGCTGCACACGGTAGTGGGGGCGGGCGCAGCCGAGGGTGCCATCGATGCATCCAGTATCCTCAAACCGGTGCTGGCCCGGGGAGAATTGCAGTTTATCGGTGCAACCACCAACCAGGAGTTTCGGGCCTATATCCAAAAGGATGCGGCGCTGGAACGCAGATTTGGCCGTGTTCAGCTGGAAGAACCTTCTCCCGACAGCGCCGAGGCTATTTTGGAAGGGCTGGCCCCCCGCTATGAGCGCTATCACGGGGTAAAGCTGCCGCCAGATGCCCTTCATGCGGCGGTAGAGCTGTCGGTGCGGTATCTGCCGGGGCGCTGCCTGCCGGATAAGGCCATTGACCTGGTGGACGAAGCCTGCGCAGCAGCCCGCATCCAGGCCGAACAGGAGGGGGATGCTGCCCCGGTGCTGGGGGTGGAGCAGATCGCACGGGTCGTAGCACAGGCCAGCGGTGTGCCCGCATGCCGGGTAGGGGAACAGGAGAGGGAACGTCTGGCCCGGCTTGAACAGCGTCTGAATGACCAGGTGGTAGGTCAGCCGCAGGCGACAGCAGCGGTGGCTGGAGCCATCCGCCGCAGCCGCACCGGGCTGGGGGAGCCGGGTCGTCCCATGGGCGCAATGCTGTTTCTGGGGCCGACTGGTGTGGGGAAAACGGCGCTGGCAAAAGCGCTGGCCGTGAGCTGGTTTGGCAGTGAGAAGGCGCTGCTGCGGTTCGATATGTCGGAATACCAGGAGCAGCACACGGTGGCTCGTCTGCTGGGGGCGCCTCCGGGTTATGTGGGCCATGACGAAGGGGGACAGCTGACCGAGGCGGTGCGCCGCCGTCCATACAGTGTCGTGCTGTTTGATGAGATCGAAAAAGCGCACCCGGAGATCCAGACCCTGCTGCTGCAGCTGCTGGAAGAAGGCCAGCTGACCGATGCCATGGGGCGCAAAGCGGACTTCCGCAATACCATCGTGCTGTTGACGGCAAACCTGGGGGCACGGTTCCTGGCAGGGCAGTCCGCTCCGCTGGGCTTTGCTGCAAGTGAGGAGACTGCCTTTGACCGCCAGGCAGCGCAGGCGGTGGAAGAGGCTAAACGCTGGCTGCGTCCGGAACTGGTGGGCCGCCTGGACGAGATGATCGTATTTCGGCCCCTTGGAGAGCAGAGCCTGTGTGCCATTGCGGAACGTCTGTTGGACCAGCTGGAGCAGCGGGCGGCGCACAGCGGCCTGACCCTGCATCACACCGACCGTGTGGGTCCGGCGCTGGCTGCACGGGCGCGCTCGGCCTACGGCGCACGGGAACTGCGCCGCCAGGTGGACAGGGCAGTGGAGCAGGCCCTGGCGGACCGGATCGCTGCCGGAGATGCCCCGGACGGGGGACGATGGCTGGCAGACTGCACCGAGAACGGGGAGATCACCTTGCAGGCGGAATCCCCTGCGCCGGTTGGATAAAAACAGCAGACGGAGGGGCAAAAAGGGGGCAGGAGACGCAGCAAAATAGCCGTCTCCCTCTTGCATCCGGAGGAACTTTTGGGTATGATTAAGGGTAGCTTTTTGTTTTTATTTTGGATCAATAAGGAGAACAGGATGTCCACCCTTTTTTTGTTGAACCCTACTGCGGGTAAGCAGGATTGCACTGCCGCCTTGCGCCCCCAGATCGAGGCCGCAGCTGCCCGGGCCGGACTGGACCCGTCTCAGCTTACCATCCTTTGCACACAATATGCAGGCCATGCCCGGGCAGTGGCCGAGAAGGCAGCCGAGCAAGCCGCCCAGGCCGGGCAGGAGCTGCGCATTTTTACCGCCGGAGGAGATGGCACCTTTATGGAGGCCATGACCGGTGCCCGGGGCTTTTCTGGCACGGCCGTGGGCTGCCTGCCGTATGGCAGCGGCAATGATTTTCTGCGCACCTATGGTGTCCGGGAAGAATTTCTGGACCTGGATGCACAGCTGGCAGGGCAGGCAGTGCCCATTGATCTGATGCATACCAACCTGGGCCTTTCGGCCACGATCTGCGCAGCCGGACTGGATGCACAGGTGGCCTACGGCATCCCCAAATTTCGGCGCATCCCTTTTTGCGGGGGCGAGATGGCGTATATCCTCTCCATCGTGCAGCAGATCTGCGGGCACATTGGCCGCACGATCCGCTATCAGGTGGATGACGAGGTCATTACGGCAGACAGCATGATGTGTGCTGTGTGCAATGGCCGGGCATACGGCGGCGGCTTTTTTGCTGCGCCGGAAGCACAGCCGGATGACGGCTGGCTGGATGTGTATATCGTGCGCACCGCAGGCCGGCTGACCATTGCAAAGCTTTTGGGAATGTACAAAAATGGCCGTCACTTTGTGGATGGTCAGCTGACAGAGGAGGCCCGGCCTTACTTTATTTATCGGCGGGCAAAAAAGGTCTCACTCACCCCGGTGGATGGCCGCGGCCCCATCGTAGCTACGGCGGATGGAGAATGTGCCTCCATCGACCAGGTGGATGTCCAGCTTTGCCCGTTGGAAGGCCGTATCCTGCTGCCGCTGCCGGTCTATCAGCGCTTTATGGAGCGCCCGGCAGATGTGGGATCGACTGCAGAAAGATAACGCCTTTTATTTGGCCTGCGTTTTTACGCGGGCCAAATGCTTTTTACGCAGAAAGGCGCTTTTTGGGGGTGTCACAAATTATTAACAAACAAATTTATCAGAACCCCTTGATTTTTCACTCGGAGATGAGTACAATATTCTTAGCACTCAAGTAAAAGGAGTGCTAACAAGCGGGATCGGGTGCTGTACAGCCCCGCCGCTGCAAAAGTGTTTTCATTACAATTTATTATAGGAGGGCAAGAATTATGAAGATCATTCCTCTTGCAGACCGTGTTGTGATCAAGACTGTGGAAGCCGAGGAGACCACCAAGAGCGGCATCATCCTGACCGGCAGCGCAAAGGAGAAGCCCCAGGTGGCGCAGGTGCTGGCAGTTGGCCCCGGCGGCGTAGTGGACGGCAAGGAAGTCCAGATGACTGTCAAGGTCGGCGACAAGGTCCTCACCAGCAAGTACTCCGGCACGGAGGTCAAGGTGGACGGTGAGGAATGCACCATCGTGCGCCAGAGCGACATCCTGGCTGTGGTGGAGGACTGATCCGCTGCCTTTCGTTCTTTGTTTAAGCTTTATTGGAACCAAATCAAAGGAGAGATAGAGTATGGCTAAGCAGATTAAGCAGGGCGAGGATGCCCGTAAGGCGCTGTGCGCCGGTATTGATGCCCTGGCAGATACCGTTAAGATCACCCTGGGCCCCAAGGGCCGCAACGTGGTGCTGAGCAAGAAGTTCGGCGCACCGGTCATCACCAACGATGGTGTCACCATCGCTAAGGAGATCGAGCTGAAGGACGAGTTCGAGAACATGGGCGCACAGCTGGTGCGTGAGGTCGCAACCAAGACCAACGACGCTGCAGGCGACGGCACCACCACGGCTACCGTCCTGGCACAGGCCATGGTCAACGAGGGCATGAAGAATGTCACCGCTGGTGCAAACCCCATGGACATCCGCCGCGGCATGAGCAAGGCCGTCAATACCGCTGTTGAGGCGATCAAGGCGCACAGCCAGAAGGTCAAGGACTCCAACGACATTGCCCGCGTAGGCACCATCTCTGCCGGCGACCCCGAGATCGGCCGTCTGATCGCAGAGGCTATGGAAAAGGTCACCTCTGACGGCGTCATCACCATCGAGGAGAACAAGACCACCGCTGAGACCTACAACGAGATCGTTGAAGGTATGCAGTTCGACCGCGGCTACCTGACCCCCTATATGGTCACCGATACCGAGAAGATGGAGGCTGTGCTGGACGACGCTGTGGTGCTGATCACCGATAAGAAGATCAGCGTCATTCAGGATCTGCTGCCCCTGCTGGAGCAGGTGGTCCAGAACGGCATGAAGCTGCTGATCGTGGCAGAGGACATCGAGGGCGAGGCTCTGTCCACCCTGATCGTCAACCGTCTGCGCGGCACCTTCACCGTGGTGGCTGTCAAGGCTCCCGGCTTCGGCGATCGCCGCAAGGAGATGCTGCAGGATATCGCTACCCTGACCGGCGGTCAGGTCGTGTCCTCTGATCTGGGCTATGAGCTGAAGGATGCTACCCTGCAGATGCTGGGCCGTGCCCGTCAGGTCAAGGTCACCAAGGAGACCACCACCATCGTGGGCGGCTACGGCGATAAGGATGCCATCGGTGCTCGTGTTGCACAGATCCGCAACCAGATCGAAGCTGCTACCAGCGATTTCGACCGTGAGAAGCTGCAGGAGCGCCTGGCTAAGCTGGCCGGCGGTGTGGCTGTTATCAAGGTCGGCGCTGCTACCGAAGTGGAGATGAAGGATAAGAAGCTCCGCATCGAGGACGCTCTGAACGCCACCAAGGCTGCTGTGCAGGAGGGCGTTGTGGCTGGTGGCGGCACCGCACCCATCAATGCAATTCCTGCAGTCAGCGCTCTGTGCGACACCCTGGAGGGTGATGAGCGCACCGGCGCCCGCATCGTCCTGAAGGCTCTGGAGGCACCTCTGCGCCAGATCGCTCAGAATGCCGGCCTGGAGGGCAGCGTTATCATCGACAAGATCATTTCTGCTGGCAAGCCCAACTACGGCTTTGATGCCCAGAAGGAGGTCTTTGTGGAGGATATGATCGCCTCTGGCATCGTTGACCCCACCAAGGTCACCCGTTCTGCACTGGAGAACGCTGCTTCCGTGGCTGAGATGGTCCTGACCACCGAGAGCCTGGTTGCTGACCTGCCGGAACCCCCGGCCCCCGCTGCTCCGGCTCCGGATATGGGCGGCATGTACTAATAACTGCCAAAAAACCGCATGAATCCTTGATTTTTGGAGCGCGCAAAAGCGGATTTACGCCAAACTTACGCCACTTACGCCAAAAATCAAAGCGCACTATAGGGTAACAAAATCGGCACTCGCTGAAAAGCGGGTGCCGATTTTTTTGTCACGAAAAGCTGATGGATGCTGCACGCTACACACCGTCAGCTTTTTCGTTTACAGGGGAAAAAGTGGGTGGTATAATAGAAATAGAGTTTTGTGAGAGTGCTTTCATAGTCAAGGCTATAAAAAACACGGATAAGCATAAAGCCGGTGGATGATATGAAAATTCTGGATAACATCACCAATACCGTTCGAGATGATTTACGGGTCGAGATCAAAAAAGGCAGCAGGGTGTCTATTGCGGCAGCCTGCTTTTCGATGTATGCCTACAAAGAGCTAAAGAAGCAGCTGGAAACCATAGACGAGTTTGAATTTATCTTTACATCCCCCACGTTTGTGAAAGAAAAGGCTGAAAAGCAGAAGCGGGAGTTCTACATTCCCCGCATTTCTCGTGAAACGAGCCTTTACGGTACAGAGTTTGAAATCAAACTGCGCAATGAGATGACCCAGAGAGCCATCGCAAAGGAGTGTGCAGACTGGATCAGAAGGAAGGCTACGTTCAAATCGAACACCACCGGTGAAAATATGGCTGGCTTTATGACTGTGGATTCCGGCGCAGCACAGACCGCTTATATGCCGATTGGCGGCTTTACAACGGTCGATATTGGCTGTGAACGCGGAAATAACAGCTACAACATGGTCAACTGTATGGAGGCTCCGTTCGCACAGCAGTACATGAAGTTGTTTGATTCTCTTTGGAACGACCGGGACAAAATGCAGGATGTCACAGATGTGGTTCTGGAAAATATCAGCACGGCTTATGCAGAAAATTCCCCGGAGTTCATCTACTTTATGACGCTGTATCATGTGTTCAGCGAGTTTTTGGACGACATCTCAGAAGACGAACTGCCGAATGAGGCAACCGGATTCAAGCAGAGCAAAATCTGGAGTCGGCTGTACGACTTCCAGAAGGATGCGGTGCTTGCTATCATCAATAAGCTGGAAAAGTACAACGGCTGCATCCTTGCGGACAGTGTTGGCCTTGGCAAGACCTTTACCGCACTGGCAGTCGTAAAGTATTATGAGAACCGAAACAAGTCGGTTCTGGTGCTGTGTCCAAAAAAGTTGGCAGAGAACTGGAATACCTACAAAGACAACTATGTGAACAACCCGATTGCATCGGATCGGCTGAATTATGATGTTCTGTTCCATACAGACCTGTCCAGAAGCGGCGGAAAGTCGAATGGCCTCGACCTGGATCGCCTGAACTGGGGCAACTATGATCTGGTCGTCATTGATGAATCGCACAATTTCCGTAATGGAATCGGAACTCATAGCAAGACGCAGGACAATCGTTACCAGCGGCTGATGGATAAGGTGATCCGTGCCGGAGTCAAGACCAAGGTGCTGATGCTTTCGGCAACGCCTGTCAACAACCGCTTTGTTGACTTGAAAAATCAGTTGGCTCTTGCCTATGAGGGAAACTCCGAATATCTGGATGAAAGGCTGAACACCTCAAAGAGCATTGAAGACATCTTTAAGCAGGCGCAGAAAGCCTTTAACGCATGGAGCAAGCTGAAACCAGAAGAGAGAACCACGGATGCGCTGCTGCGGACGTTGGATTTCGACTTCTTCGAGCTGCTGGACAGTGTTACCATCGCACGTTCTCGGAAGCATATCGAGAAGTACTACAACACCAACGCTATCGGAAAGTTCCCGGAGCGGTTGAAGCCGATTTCCGTCCGTCCATGCCTGACGGACCTGAATAATGCCATCAACTACAACGAAATTTATGAGCAGCTGATTCAGCTGAGCTTGTGCGTCTATATGCCCTCCAACTACATCTTCGCAAGTAAGATCCAGAAATATCAGGAGCTGACGCACAATAAGGGAGAGAATCTGACCCAGAGAGGCCGTGAGCAGGGTATTTGTCGGTTGATGAGTATCAACCTGCTGAAACGGCTGGAAAGCTCTGTACATTCGTTCCAGCTGACCCTGATGCGCATCAAGAAACTGATTGATGGTACGATTCAGTCCATTGACCAGTTTGAACGCTCCGGTCACGCTGATCTGGATATATACGACATGGCCGGAGACGATTTTGACATGGACGATGAAAACACTGACTTTTTCACCGTCGGCAAAAAAGTCAAAATCGACCTTGCGGATATGGACTGGAAGAGCTGGCGTACGGAGCTTCGGAAAGATGCAGAAATTCTGGAGCTGTTGACCTTTATGGTGGCAGATATCACGCCGCAGCATGACACAAAGCTGCAAGAACTGTTCCAGCTGCTGTCTGAAAAAATTGAGCATCCGATCAATGTCGGCAACAAGAAAGTGCTGATTTTTTCTGCATTTTCGGATACGGCAGAGTACCTCTTTGACAATGTGAGTACATTCGTAAAGCAGAAATATGGGCTGAATACCGCTGTAATTACCGGCTCGATTGACGGACGTACCACGATCAAAGGCTTCAAGGCAACACTCAACAACGTGCTGACCTGCTTCTCTCCCATTTCCAAAGACCGGGATGTTCTGATGCCCGGTAGTGCCACGGAAATTGATGTGCTGATTGCGACAGACTGCATTTCTGAAGGTCAGAACTTGCAGGACTGCGATTATCTGATCAACTATGACATTCACTGGAACCCGGTACGCATTATCCAGCGTTTTGGACGAATCGACCGTATCGGTAGCAGAAACCAGTACATCCAGCTTGTGAATTTCTGGCCTGATCTGACGCTGGACGATTACATCAACCTGAAATCCCGTGTGGAGACCCGCATGAAAATCACCGTTATGACCTCCACCGGCGATGATGACCTTATCAACCCCGAAGAAAAGGGCGATTTGGAGTACCGCAAGGCACAGTTGAAACGCTTGCAGGAAGAGGTCGTTGACATCGAGGATATGTCGGACGGCATCTCCATTATGGATCTGGGCCTGAACGAGTTCCGGCTCGACCTGCTGGATTACATCAAGCACAACGGCGATCTGGACAAGAAGCCCCGTGGACTTCATGCGGTGGTTCCAGCTACGGATGAACTGCCGGAGGGTGTGATCTTCGTGCTGAAAAACATCAATAACAGCGTCAATGTGGACAATCGGAACCGCATCCATCCGTTCTACATGGTTTACATCGGCATGGATGGGCAGATCATCTGCGACTATCTGAACCCCAAAAAGATGCTGGATGATATCCGGCTGTTGTGCCGTGGAAAGTCTGAGCCAATTAAGGAGGTGTACGAACGCTTCAATCGGGAAACAGATGATGGAAAGGACATGGCAGAAATGTCCGAATTGCTGAGTGAAGCCATTGATTCAATCATTGATGTTAAAGAAGAAAGCGACATCGACAGCCTGTTCTTTGCGGGCGGAACAACGGCATTGCTCAGTCAGGTGTCCGGACTGGATGATTTTGAGCTGATTTGCTTCCTTGTTGTAAAATGAACGAACAGAGGTGAAAAATGTGCTTGGTTTGCCTATGAATACCGAGTTCAATAAACGCATCCCAAAGCAGAAGTTCTATGAGAACATTGCTGTCACTCCGGCTATGAAGAAAGCCTTTGTCGAGCAGATCAAGATCATCTACTGGCGCAATAAGATTGCGACTACCACCCTGAATCTGGCTGCTGGCGGGCAGGTGACGGAGATCGAGGTGTTCGAGGTACGGCTGTCTGCCCCGGAGCTGGACGAAAGTGTGCTGCGCCAGATCGACCGGGAAATTCCGTATCACATCCTCTTTTTGCTGGAATACGAGGGCAAGTATCGTGCTGTCATCGGCTACAAGGAGGCTGCGACAGGCAAGACGGCCTTTAAGGTTGACCGCTATTATTCTACGGACTGGCTGGACGAAGACGACCTGCCGGTGCATCTGGAAGGGCTTACGCTGGATGCTGTATACGAGAACTTTGTCCGTCAGATCGCGGGTGATGTGCTTGGAGCAGGAGAAAATACATCACTGAAAGACAGTGTGGAACAGCAGAAACAGCGTGAGCAGCTGGAAAAGCAGATTGCCACATTGGAAGCCAAAATTCGTAAGGAAAAGCAGCCGAAGAAGAAATTTGAGATGGTTCAACAGGCGAAAGTCTTGCAAAAGACCATTCAGAGCATTGGCTGATGTGTTAAAGGATGTGATAAAATGATTACTCGAATCTCCCTTCAAAATACGGCAACATTTGGAAATGAAACTCAAACTATGGATAAGCTGAAGAAATTGAACTTTGTGTTCGGCTCAAATGGTTCGGGAAAAACGACGATTAGCAGAGTTCTTCGTTCACCAGAGCAATATCCGAATTGTACCGTTGAGTGGGAAAATGGAAGTGCATTTCCCTGTAAAGTCTATAATTCGGATTTTGTTGCAGAAAACTTCAAAGATGACTCGGATATGCCAGGAATATTCACGCTTGGCAAAGAAGAACTGGAAACAAAAGAGAAGATTCGAGAATTAGAAAAGCAAATTCATGAGTTGGATTTGGAACGGACAAAAAAATCGAATACATTAAAGGGAGTAGACGGAAAAAGTGGCAAAGAGGCCGAATTGGTGGCATTTGAAAAGAAATACACAGATATATTCTGGTCTCGAAAACAACGATTTGATTCTAGTTCTTTGAGAGATGGAATGGAAGGCTTCTTGAATAGTAAAACTAACTTTCAGAAGCAGCTCCTTCAGCAAGCAGTGTCAAACAAAGAGCCGCTATTCTCTCGCGAAGAACTGAGCAATAGAGCGGAGGTTGCATTTGGTGAAAAGCCTATGGTGCTTCCTGAAATTTCGCTTCCGAATTTTACAAAGTTTTTGGAACTCAGCCGTTCGCCGATTTTGAAAAGGAAAATTGTCGGAAAAGAAGATATTGATATCAGCGCATTGATAAAAAAACTAAATAATAGTGACTGGGTAAAAGCTGGCATGACTTATCTTGATCGTAGTGACGGCGTTTGCCCATTCTGTCAGGGTAAAATTCAAGATAACTTGAAAGAAAAACTGGATCAATACTTTGATGAAACATATTTGACGAATATAAAAAAAGTCGATGAAATCATATCTCAGTATGATGCTAGTAGTAGCCAATTGTTGAATCAGCTGAATTTTATCTTACAGCAAAACGCAGATTTCATGGATGTAGAGACGTTCAAAGCTTCTTTACAGCTGCTTGAAAATGTAATTGATAATAATAAACAATTATTGCTGTCAAAGAAAGCTAATCCAAGTATGCCGGTTGAACTTTTGGAATATGGAAATCTTCCAGAAGAACTTGTTAATTTGGTTAGGGAATCAAATTGCAAAATCCAAGAGCATAATATAATGGTTTCGCAACTTGGTAAAGAGCAGGCATTGCTGAAAAAGCAAATTTGGCGTTTTATTGTGAATGATGCTTCTTCTGATATTGCCGCATATAGAAAAGGAAAAAAGAAGTTAGAAGATGAGATTGCTGCTCTGAATACGGAAATTAGAGAAGGATTGGCACAGAAAAGAGGGCTTGAAGCAGATATCAAAAATTTACAAGCTGCATGGACAAGCGTTATTCCAACGAAAGACCTTATCAATGAATGGCTTGAAGAATTTGGATTTACAGGTTTTCGACTTGAAGTTGGTTCGGATGAGCATAGCTATGGGCTTGTCCGAAACGATGGAACGCCCGTGAATAAGACATTAAGTGAGGGAGAGAAAAATTTCGTTACGTTTCTCTACTTTTATGCGCTTCTTAAAGGAAGTCAGGATGATTCTGGAATAACTTCTGAGCAAGTTGTTGTAATTGATGACCCTGTTTCGAGTATGGATAGCGAAGTTCTTTTTGTTGTTTCAACTTTGGTTCGTGACCTGTATGAGTCTATATACTATGGCTCATCAAATATACGACAGCTATTTGTATTGTCACATAATCTGTACTTTTATAAGGAAGTTACATTTAATCAATCGCTGGATAAAAAAATACCAAAACAAATGAACTATTGGACGATTCGAAAATATAAGGGAATATCAAAAATAAATTGGAATAACGATAATCCGGTTCAATCAACATATGAAATACTTTGGCATGATGTCAAATATGCGTCTGATCACCAAGATGAAGTTAGCAGTAATTCTCTCCAAAATACGATGCGACGGATATTGGAGCATTATTATAAATACTATGGTGGTATATCTTTGAACAAGTTGCCAGATAAAATGGATAAAAATCACCGATGGATAGTGAAAACATTGCTTGCATGGGCGAATGATGGATCGCATAGTAAGTTCGATGATATCTGCTGCGCACCGCTACAACAGAATTCGGTCAGTCTTTATTTGGAAGCATTTCGATTGATCTTTGAAGAAATGGGACATTTGGCTCACTATAATATGATGATGGGGATTCCGGAGGAAAAATAAATTTATGGAAAACTTAAAAATGCACAGCCTTGACGGCATACAGCGCAACATAGATTTAATTGGCAAGCTATTCCCCAACGCCATTACCGAGGTAAAACGTGACGGCAAGGTGGAACATGCCATTGACTTTGACGTTCTGCGGCAGGAGCTTTCCGATTCCATCGTGGAAGGTCGGGAAGAGCGCTACCAGTTTACATGGCCGGACAAGAAAAAGGCGATGCTGGCGGCAAATGCGCCCATCACGGCAACCCTGCGTCCCGTTGTGGCGGATAGCGTTGGCAAAGATGGCACTCCCGGTGGCTTTGACAGCGAGAACCTCTACATCGAGGGCGATAATCTGGAAGTGCTGAAGCTCTTGCAGGAAACCTATCTGGGCAAGGTCAAGATGATCTACATTGACCCTCCGTACAACACCGGCAATGATTTTGTCTATGAGGACGATTTTGCCCAGAGTGCGGCGGACTATATGGATAATAGCGGTCAGTATGATGAAGAAGGCAACCGCCTTGTGACCAACACCGAAAGCAATGGGCGGTTCCATACGGATTGGCTGAACATGATCTATCCACGTCTGAAAATTGCAAAAGACTTGCTATCGAATGATGGGATTGTGTTTATTAGCATTGATGATAATGAATTGAATTCGATTATTTCAATAGGAAAAGAAATTTTTGGAGCAGATAATTATATTGCAACTTTTATCTGGGAAAAAAGAAAAACTCGTGAGAATCGAAAAATTGTTTCGGTAAGACACGACTATATCGTTTGCTTTATAAAAAATTTTGGACAAAGAATAGATGCAATCGGTTTGGAACCGATGGATGACGATGCAATTGATAGGTACAAAAATCCAGATGGGGACCCTAGAGGTGTTTGGACTTCTGTTCCTGCGATTGCGCAAGCAGGACACGGAACGCGGAATCAATTTTATACCCTAACATCGCCTAAGGGACTTGAGTTCAACCCGCCGTCTGGTTCTTGCTGGCGTTATACAAAAGAAAAAATGCAGGAAGCGATTGCAGATAACAGAATATGGTTTGGTTCGGATGGAATGGGTGTTCCGCGTATAAAAAAGTTTTTAACCGAAGGAAAACAAGGTTTGACTCCGGAGACAATGCTTTTTGCTGACAAAGTGGGGACGAATGATTCAGCAAAACGAGAACTTGTAGCATTATTTGGAGGAATCGCAGTATTTGAAACGCCGAAGCCGGTCTCATTGATTGCCCATTTTATTCGTGTTTGTAACGATTCTGAAAATGGGATTTTTCTCGACTTCTTTTCTGGAACAGGAAGCACTGCCCATGCTGTAATAAAATTGAATGCCGAGGACGGCGGGCACCGTAAATTTATCATGGTGCAGTTGCCGGAAAAGACGGACGAGAAGAGCGAAGCGTACAAGG
>UQGD01000029.1 GCA_900540455.1 uncultured Faecalibacterium sp. | reverse complement strand
TATGGGGCAAATCTCTCAGCCAGAACCAATGTTTTCTTATTTGGAGGCAGCCTTGAGGGGTGCTTTTTTCTTCGTACAAAAAAAGCCCCCGCAGCGGCAAAAGTGCTTCGGGGGCAGGAGAACAGATCAAATCAGGAACGCTTGTGGCGGAAGTGCCGCTGTCCGTTATAAAAACCAAAGCAGGTGCCGCATACACCGCCTACAAGATGCATGAAGTTGGCGATGTTGTCCCGCACAAACAGGATATCGTAGATCTGCTGCCCCAGATAAAGCCCTGCCACCAGCAGCATGGTCAGGGGGATGCCGCCGTCAAATCCAGACAGGGAAGAGAGCATGATCAGCATAAACACGATGCCGGAGGCCCCCAGCAGAGCACTGTAGGGGAACAGCAGGCATTGCAGCACGCCGGACACAAGGGCCGTGAGCAGGATCGCGCAGAGCAGGTCTTTGCTGCCGTACTTTTCTTCCATCGGGGGGCCGATGACCAAAAGCAGCAGGATGTTGCCCATAAAATGGTTCCAATCGGCGTGGCCCAGTACATGACCTACCAGCCGGATATAGAACAGCGGGTCCTTCATGGAGGAGCGGTATACGCAGAACAGATGACCAGTGGTCCATCCATCGGTCCAGCTGTCCAGCAGCAGTACAAGGACGCACAGCAGAGAGAAGGTCAGGATGACCGGGGAGTTATACTCCAGCCGCAGGGTGAAGGAGTTGCGTTTCATGGCCGGGGGCCTCCTTTTGTGTTTTTTGCCGGGCGGCAGGCCAAGCAAGTGCTATTGTATCATATTTTGCCGGATTTTTCCCGTTTTTGCGAAAAAACTCTTTTCCTCCCCTCAATTAGGACGAAAAAAAGCCGCGCCCAAAAGCAGGAACTGCAAATGGGCGCAGCTGTCTTTGGATGGTCAGCTGTCGGTTTTTGTGGTATAGGTAAGGTCCAGCACCGGGCCAAAGGGGTCAAATACCAGTCCCTCCACCCCATCTGCCAGCAGCAGACGCTTTTGCTGGGCGAACAGGGGAGCAAAGACGCCATCCGCCAGCAGGCGGCGTTCGCATTGGGCCAGCAAACGGCAGCGGTCCCGGCCGGTGGATCGTGTGCTGGCGGCCAGATCTGCGGCAAAATCCGGGTCGGTGTATCCGGCCGAGCTGCCGCCCTCGGCGGTGAATTGCAGCAGCATCTCGTATACGCTGCCGCCTTCGGTCTGTACGGGAACAAGGGCAATGCTGTAATCCCCCTGCTGCATCCGCTTTTCAAATAGGTCAGGGGGCACCTGCTCCAAAGAAAAGTAGAGGGACAGCTGCTTTTGCCACTGGCTGTTGATCTGTGCGGCCACTTCCTCCAGACCGCAGCCTGCGGGGATCAGCAGAGTGACCTTGTCAAAAGCAGAATTGGACATCCCCTGCCGTGCTTCCATATACAGCTCCCGTGCAGAGCCAAAATGGGGGCGGAGGTCCCCCGCCTGCGCACGGTAGTCCAGTCCATCTACGGTCAGTCCCTCCGGGATCAGTCCCTGTGCAGCGGGGTAGAGGGGGGAGCTGAAATCCAGTTCGGCTTCCTGCACCGAGGCAATCAAAGCCTGGCGCAGCAGCGGCGCGGCAAAGACCGAATCCTCACCGCATTGGAAGATCAGCCCCCACGTGGTGTCTGAATAGGGGATGGACCGCAGCGCTGTGGGGGCAGCGGATTCGTCCGGTGCGGCAGAGCAGCGCTCGTTCAGGATCAGTTCTTCCGCGCTCTGGTCCATGTTGTTGGTGTTCTGCACCAGACGCAGGCTGTCTACCTGGCTGCCGCTGGGGGAACGGCGGAAAAACAAACCGCCGGAGGTCCAGTTGTAGATGTAAAAGCTCCCGCTGGAAAGGGTGCTGGAGGTCTTCAGCCCATAGGTGCCCCGTGTCTGGGTGAAAAATGCCTCGTCACAGGGCATAGCTCCGGGCAGGGTCAGTTTGGCAAGGAAATTATCGTCCCGTTCGCTCAGGCGAAAGATCAGGGTGCGGTCATCGGCAGCCTGTACCCCCAGCTCAGCGGGGGTGCGCTCCCCCGCCAGCACCAGGCCGCTGTTGAGGATGGCTGCAAAATCTACGGCATAGGGGGAATGGGTCTCTGCCTGAAAGACCCGCTGGAACGCAAATACAAAATCCTGGGCGGTAATAGTATAATCGGTCTGGGCGCCTTTAGCGGCAGTGTAGCGCAGCTCCGGACGCAAAGTAAAGGTATACTGCAGCCCGTCGGCAGAGACCTCCCAGCTTTCAGCCAGGGCAGGGGCCAACTCGCCCTCCGGCGTGCGGCGCACAAGGCCGCTGTATAGGTTGGTGCAGGCGATCACGTCAGAAGGATCCAGGGCGACCTGGGGGTCCAGATTGGCGGGGATCTGCTCTACGAACCAGGTAAAACTGTTGGCTCCGCCGCCGCAGCTGCTCAGGACAGCGGCCAACACCAAAGCACAGAAAAAACCGGAGACCCGGCGCAGCAAATGTTTCAATGCAAAAGAACCTCTTGTAGCATAGTTGCGGCTGCGAAAAAATGCGCATCCACACGAAAATACTCGAACAACTTTCAGTGTATCAGAAAGAGTGCAGAAAGGCAATTCTTTTTTCGTGATTTCCAGGGGGCTTTTGATGTATTTTCCCTATAAATAGGGCTTTTGCACTCCGGCTGCTTTTTGCGTGCAAGCGGTGCAGCCCATGTCTTTGCAAAACAGCAAAAGTGCTGCTTTGCGGCGGCTTGTTCAAAAACTGGAAGATGTCCTGGCGGAGCAGACGTTGTGTGCCTTGCCAAGGCGGAAGAAATGGTCTATAATAGGACGGCAAAGCATACGATCCAGCGCAGCCCATGGGCGGTGCTGCGCCTTTTGATACGCTCGGGGATAGAGCAAGCCTATGCAAGGAGGAAGAACTTTTATGCAGGAACAGCAGCAGCGCCTTGCCCAGATGGTGCAGGGCAAAAAGGTGGCATTCATCGGGGCGGGGGTCAGCCACCGCACCTTGATCGAGGAGTTTGTGGGCCTGGGTGCGCAGGTGACCCTGTGCGACCGCAAGGACAGTCTGGAGCAGTTTGGTCCCTATGGAGAGACCCTGCGCCGTCTGGGGGTGCGTCTCAGCCTGGGCGAACATTATATGGACGGTTTTGCCGGACAGGATATGATCCTGCGCACGCCGGGCTTTGAATATTACCAAAAGCCCTTGCAGGATGCCATTGCCGCTGGGACCCAGGTGACCAGTGAGGTAGAGCTGTTCTTTGATCTGTGCCCCTGTAAGATCGTGGCGGTGACCGGTTCGGACGGCAAGACCACCACGACGACCCTGATCTCCAAATTCTTTGAGGCGGCGGGCCGCCGGGTCCATCTGGGTGGCAATATCGGTGCGGCGCTGTTGCCCATGCTGCCCCAGGTCTCCCCGGAGGATGTGGCGGTGGTGGAGCTGTCCAGCTTCCAGCTCATCAGTATGCGCAAGAGCCCCCAGGTGGCGGTGGTGACCAATGTGACCCCCAACCATCTGGATCACCATAAGGATATGCAGGAGTATATCGACGCAAAGCGCAACATCCTGCTGTATCAGCAGCCGCCCTGCCGGGCTGTGCTGGGGTACGAGAACCCCATCTCCCGGTCTATGCAGGCAGACTGCAAGGGAGAACAGGTCTGGTTTACCCGCCTGCATGAGACCGATAACGGCGCTTTCCTGCGGGAAGACGGGATGCTCTGCATGGCAGAGAATGGCCAGGTGACCCCTTTCCTGGCACAGAAGGATGTGAAGCTGCGGGGTCTGCACAACATCGAAAATCTGCTGGCTGCTGCCGCTGCGGTCTGGGGCCGTGTCCCGGTGGAGGCCATCCGGAAAGTAGGCAGCACCTTTACCGGGGTAGAGCACCGCATTGAGCCGGTGCGCACGCTGGATGGCGTTACCTACTACAACGACTCCATTGCATCCAGCCCCACCCGCACCATTGCCGGGCTGCGCAGCTTTGACCAGAAGCTGATCCTGATCGCCGGCGGATACGATAAAAAGATCCCCTACGAGCCGTTGGCACCGGAGATCCTGCAGCACGTCAAGGTGCTGGTGCTGATGGGCGCCACCGGTCCCCGTATCGAGAAAGCCGTCCGGGAGCATCCGGACTTTGCCGCCTCCGGGCTGGTGATCCTCCACGCAGAGGGGATGCGGGATGCCGTGGAAAAGGCCCGTCAGGCCGCGCATCCCGGCGATATCGTCAGCCTGTCCCCGGCCAGCGCCTCCTTTGACCTGTACCCGAACTTTGAGGTCCGCGGGCGGGATTATAAGGCCATCGTCAACAGCCTGTGATCGCGCAGGTCACGAACCGCCGCCAGCAGCAGCGCTATCTGCGGGCGTGCGGGGATAGACTGTGTCTGGGCGCGACCATGCCGCTGGCACTGCGCTTGTTTGGGCGCAGTCAGCCGGGCCGCTTTTTTGCGGGACCCACACTGGCGCTGGATGTGGGCGGCAGCACCGCTTTTTTGGCAGGCCATGCAAACCCGGAGGAGCTGGCGGGCTTTTTGGCCTTTTGCGGGTGCAGCGGGGTCATTCTGGACGAGGCAGAATGTCCCGCACCTGCCGGCTGGGTCCGGGCTAAGACCCACACTGTATTCGGCTTGGCCGCAGGCCGGGCGCTGCCGCTGCCCCCGGTGCAAGAGGAGCTGTGGGCCGCTCTCCGCTGGGAGAAAAGCCCCCCTGCCGGGCCGGTGGCAGATGCGCTGTTTGCCCACCAGGGACAGGCTAGACGGGATGATTTTTACTCGGAACTGTGTACAAAGCGCAGCCGGGGACAGGCCCGGGTCTGGGCACTGTATCAAGGGGAGCGTCTGGTCTGCACTGTAGGGGCCTACGCCCTGTGGAATGGCCAGGCGTATATGGCCTGCGGCCAGACCGATGCTGCCCTGCGAGGCCGGGGCATCGGCGGGCGGCTGATTGTCCAGATGGCCAACACTTTGGCAGCGGAGGGCTGGCAGCCGGTGTTTTTGTGCAGCCCGGAGCGGGTGCCGTTTTATACCCGTCTGGGCTTTACCCGCCTGGGGGAGTACGCCCGGTACGAGCCACCGGAAGAATGTTGAAACAGGAAGGAACCATAGATAGAATGTTGAACCAATTTTTTGATTTTAAACCCGAGGTGCTGACCCTGGACCAGCAGGCCATGGAGCTGTGCCAGCCCTATTTCCGCCATGCAGAGGAGATCCGGGACTATAACCAGCTCAAGATGCTGCGGGCCTTTGCCGATACCCAGATGTCCTCCACAGATATGCTGGGTACTACCGGGTATGGCCTGTGGGATTCTGGCCGTGCCAAGCTGGAACAGATCTTTGCGCAGGTGATGGGCTGTGAGGATGCGCTGGTGCGCAGTCAGTTCATGAGCGGCACCCACACCCTGGCAGTGGCGCTGTTCGGCCTGCTGCGTACGGGTGACACGCTGCTGGCCGCCACCGGCCGTCCCTACGATACCCTGGAGGGGGTCATTGGTCTGGATGGCAAGGGCAAGGGCACCGGCACTCTGATGGATTATGGCGTCCTGTACGATGAGGCACCGCTGCTGCCGGATATGACCCCGGACTATGCGCTGATCGCCCGCAAGGCTCCGGGAGCCAAGGTCTGCCATATCCAGCGCAGCCGGGGCTACCTCCAGCGCAATGCCTTTGATCTGGACACGATCCAGAAGATTGCCGATACGGCTCGTGGGGCAAACCCGGATATCATCATCTTTGTGGATAACTGCTATGGCGAGTTTACCCAGATGAAGGAACCCTGCCAGGCAGGGGCCGATCTGGTGGTGGGCAGCCTGATCAAAAACCCCGGCGGCGGCATTGCCCCCACCGGCGGCTATATCGCAGGCCGGGCGGACCTGGTGGAGCAGTGTGCCTACCGCCTCAATGCACCGGGTCTGGGCAAGGAGCTGGGCTGTACCCTGGAGACCCCGCGGGATATGTACCTGGGCTTCTACTATGCGCCGGGCGTGGTGTGCGAGGCCATCAAGACCGCTATTTACGCACAGTGCCTGCTGGAGCTGCTGGGCAAGAAGCCCATTCCCCGTTACTGCGAGGACCATAATGACATCGTTACCTGCTTTGATGCCGGTACGGCTGAAGCGCTGGTGGGCTTCTGCCGGGGCGTACAGGCAGCCAGCCCGGTGGACAGTTACGCTGCACCGGAACCCTGCCCGGAGCCGGGTTATACCGACGAGGTGATCATGGCCAGCGGAAGCTTTACCCAGGGCAGCACCATTGAGCTGTCCTGTGACGGCCCCCTGCGTGCACCCTACACCTGCTATCTGCAGGGCGGATTGAACTTTGCTGCCAGCCGCGCCGGTGTGCTGCTGGCTGTGCAGAATGCGTATTTTGCTCAATAATAAAAATCCCCCGGCTCTGCCGGGGGATTTTTATTGACGAATTTTGAGGGTCGATTTTGTGGAATTTTTCGGTCATCTGCATATTTGTGATGAAAGATGGATTCAAAATATCCGTTTTGTGAATAAAAAGTAACGGATAGGGTATTCAAGTGCGGTCCCAAGGGGGCTATACTAAAAACACAGCCGGACACTCCCCGCAAGCTGAAAGGCCCCTTAGGGCCGCAGCCTCCCTCTCTGTGCGATCGGGGGTGCGATCCGGCACAAGTCTCCGCAGGTCCGGTGCACAGCTGCCAAGGTGCGCCGGGGTGCAAACCGGTGAGAGACTGTGTACCACCCTTCTGAGAAACGGAGGGCATGATGGCGGGTCCCATCATCTACCTGCTGGGCATGAACCTGGTTCTGCTGGCTGTCAAGATCATGTGCGGTCTGCTGGGCTACAACCTGGGCACCAGCATCATCGGCACCATGACGGAGCAGATCGAGAAGGTCTCCCGCATTGCAAGCATGATCGGTGTTACGGTTATTGCGGGCTTGGCGGTAAGCTTTGTTAAGATCACCACACCCATCCAGTATGCCGTTGCTGTCCCCGGCGGTGAGCAGAAGTTGATCACCCTGCAGTCCATGCTGGACGCGATCGCTCCCAGCATGCTGCCCTGTGCATTTGTGGGCCTGGTGTTCTACCTCATCAAGGTCAAAAAGTGGACCACCGTCAAGCTGGTCTGCATGACCATCGTGCTGGGCATCCTGCTGTCTGTGCTGGGCATCGTGGCGTAAAGCGGCAGTTTTGGCCGCTGAAAAACCCAATAGAAACAACACAGCCGGCGCGGGAACATAGCCGTACCTTTTCAGGCAGGGATGTTTTGTGCATCCCTGCCTTTTTTGTGCCCCTGTGATGCAAAAACAAACGGAGGAGCGTTATGATGGACCATATGATCGGGGCTGTACGCCAGGCGGCCCGCCGTTTTTATGCTCAATATGACCCCGCAGCATATCGGCCACGTTCCAGATCATGGCGGCTTTTTCGACGATATTGGCACCTACGGCGGCGATCTTATCGTTTGGCATGAGTTGCTCCTTATTTTCTGTGATGGGTGGACATCCTGATTTTACAACAATGGGTGTCCTATAGATTGGATGGAAGGTTGCTTTTCCTGAAGAATGATTCTTGAATTTATTGTACCACGATAAAAGTATAAACACCATATTCCGGCAAAAGAAAATGCCCGTCTGAAAACCAGACGGGCATCGATCATAGAAGGGCTTAATCTTCACATAGAAGATCGTTGTTGCGCATGAAGGTGACAAAGTTGAGGATGATTTTGGCGTTTCTCTCTACAATGTCAGATTCGGTAAAATCTGTGGCATTCGTAGCAAGGTCAGTAAGCTCCTTGATTTTTGTACCCTCTTTTTTCTGCTTCCGGTTGTTTTCAAAACCGGTATAGTACTTGACCTTATCGCTGAAGCGATAATCAGAAGCGCGGATATTGATGCGCTTTTCCAACAACACCTTGTTGCCAAGGCTTTCAACATTTCTCGGATTGGAAAGCGAGTGCTCCTTTTCCTGGCGATTGCGTGCGTAGATGTGTTCAATCTCAAGTACACTTTCAAGGGACAAGAGCTCCTGGGAGGAGTTCTGGAATGCCCACCATGTCAGCATGGCCTTTGTGATCGCGCGGTTGTTGCTGAAGGTATAGTTGTCAAAAGCATTCTGCAATTTCTGCGTATCAAACAAATAGTCAGAAAACCGAACAGGTTGGCTGGTTACAATGTTGATCATTTCTGCAAAAATGGGAGTGCGCAGTGCATTGACGCCCGGATTTGTAATGGCATATGCCCAGATGAATGCGGTGATTTTGTTAAGAAAGCTATAGAAGCGATCGTCGTTCAGTAGACCATCGGAATCCCGATTGGCCATGTAATAGACCGAAACAAAATAGGTCCACATACCGTTGGGAGCGTAGTTCAGAACAAAGAGCCTGCGAAGAATTCGGTCAGAGAAGCGCTCAACATTTTGATTCTGCACATCATTCCAGAAATTTGCAAGATCGATCAGATTTTCAAAAGTCTGGTCATTTTTTAGCAAGCTGTAAGCATTCCGCTCATAGAATTTGCGCAGTGCCTCCGTTGTCGAGGATTTGATGCTCTGCTTTGCACGTTCATAGTACATATACCGTGTGAAAAGCTCATCCATCGGGGTGCCTGTAATAGGATGGAAAATAGAATCACACAGTACCTCGAGGTCTTTCCACTTTTGGATAAAGACTTCTCGCTCGCCTTTGGCAGAGTAATACTTGTAAAATTGCGCCTTGAAGATATCTGCATCAGACAGTGGCTTCCCGCGGTCATTCAATGTCGAGAAGATTCGCAAAGCGGTGTCCTGAGATTCTGCTTCGATCGGGAGCAAAATACAGTTGTTCATGATCCGAATCGGAAAGAAGGAAAACCAGTCTGGGTAAGTATTCAGAAAGTCTACGATCTTTTGCTGAAAAAAGCGATAGTTATTGGCGTAGCTGCTCTTTTCACAATCAGACACGGTTCCTGTTTTTAGGATATTCAGAAATTCGCCTTTTTCCTTGTCGGTGGCGACTTCTGAGTCGATTTTCAATGCTGACTTGTCCGGGTCACCAAACTCATCGGTTTTCCAGATGCACTGCTCAATGAACTTGCTGGTCTTTACGGCTTTATCGTTCTTCATGCTTCCATATTTTTCATAGAAAGCTCGAAGTAACAGCATCAATGTTGTAAGGCGCTGTTGTCCGTCAATAATCTCCATTTTACCGTCATCGTTTTTAAATGTGACGATGGGGCCGAGAAAATACTCATCGCTGTCACTGTTGAATTTGTCGCAGTCATTATCAGGAAATGCAAATAAGAACAGGTCATCCCAAAGAGTCTGGCATTCCTTTTCTCCCCAGGCGTAAGGCCTTTGATAATCCGGAATGAGGAAATCAGCCTTCTTCTCACTGAAAAGTGCCCGCACGCTTTTTTGATCAATGTTTAATTTTGACATTCGATGCCTCCTGTTCAGCATCAGCAGGTTGCTTCAACTTATCAAATCATCTGAAAATGCTTCAGTGCTTCCACGATCGCATCCTCTTTTTCTTTCGGACACTTAGGCTGTTTTGCATTCTCGTTTTTCGCTTTATGGTAATTCTCCCGCTCGATGATGCCGTACTTCTGCTTCACCTGTGCGATATAGAGATTGGAAACCTTGAGTTGATGATGTTCCCATACATGCTCCCGAATCTCATTGTAAGTTGCCTTGCTCTCTGCGGCAGTTACATCCAGCTCATCCATGCTGACGTCCACCTCGATGTGCCGGTCGACATGGAGTTTGGTCAAAAGGAGAACCGCTTCGCAGTGCTTTGTGCGGGGGAACAGGTCTACCGGCTGTACGGTTTGTGCGTAATAGCCGTGCTGCTGCAGCCAGGCAGCATCCCGCGCGGCTGTGGCTGGGTTGCAGCTTACATAGACCACTCGCTGGGGGGACATCTGCACCACAGCGGACAGGGTCGCCTCGTCGCAGCCTTTGCGGGGCGGATCCAGCATGACCACATCCGGGTGCAGCCCCTCAGCTGCCAGTTGTGTGGCGGCCTGACCGGCATCTGCACACAAAAAGCGGCTCTTGGCAGCCACTTCCGGGCCCATCTGTGCGGCGTTGGCTTTGGCACTGTCCACAGCCTCCGGAATGATCTCCACGCCGATCAAACTGCCGCACTGTTCTGCCATGGACAAACCGATGGTGCCCATGCCGCAGTACAGATCCAGCAGCAGCTGGCCGGGAGCCAGCTGCGCCATCTGGGCGGCGGTGCGGTAGAGCTGCTCAGCAGCCAGGGTATTTACTTGGTAGAAGGAAAGTGGCCCCAGCCGCACCGGCACACCGCACAGTGTGTCCTCAATGGTTCCAGGGCCGTAGAGGGTCAGGGTCTTGCTGCCCAGGATCACATTGGTGTTTTTGGAATTCACATTCAGCAGAACGGTGGCAATGGAGGGGAACTGCGCACACAGTTCGGCCACCAGCTGCTCACTGTGGGGCAGCTGAGGACGGGTGCAGACCAGGCAGACCATGATCTGCCCGCTGTGCGCGCCCCGGCGCAGGAACAGGTGGCGTACCAGGCCCTGGCCGGTCTGTTCATCGTAGGGGGCGATATCGTGGGCTGCAAAAAAACGGCACAGCGCCTGTGCGATCTCGTTCAGCACCGCGGGCTGCAGTTTGCAGTCGGGGCAGGGGATGATCCGGTGGGTGCGCCCGGCGTAAAAACCGATGCAGGGGGCGCCGTCTGCATCCCGTCCTACCGGGAACTGCACCTTGTTGCGGTAGCGGTCCACTTCGGGGGAGGGTAGTGTGGGCAGCACAGACAGGTCCAGCCCGCCGATCCGGCGGAATGCATCCTCCACATTTTCCTGCTTTGCACGCAGTTCGGCAGCGTAATCCAGGTGCCGCAGGCTGCACCCGCCGCAGCGGCCGGCAGCCGGACAGTCCACCGGGATACGGTCAGGAGAAGCGGTCAGCAGTTGGTCCAGGATACCATAGGCGTAGCGGCCGCAGTCCTTGACGATGCGGATCTGAGCTTCATCTCCGGGGGCAGTGCCGGGCACAAACACAGCCTCCCCTTCGGGGGAGTGTGCTACGCCGCTGCCGTCGCTGGACAACCGCTGGATCTGCAAAGTGAGGAGCTGGTTTTTATGTAATGACATGAGGCCCTCCTTGGGTCACGCCCTGGGGCAGTCCTGGGGAAGCTCCTCCTGCTGAGCAGCGAGCTCCGGCTCGGACTGAGCGGCCAGGTACTTGCTGGGCGGCACGCCCTTGGCGCGCTTGAACACCCGGGAAAAGTAGAATTGATCGAAAAAGCCCACCGAGATGGCTACCTCTGCAATGGAAAGGTTGCCGCCCCGCAGCAATTTGCAGGCTTCGTTGATGCGATATTCGGTCAGGTAGTCAATGGGGCTTTTGCCCACATTCAACATAAACACCCGGTACAGGTGGCTGCGGGATACGCCCACGCTTTTGGCAACGTCGTCAATGGAGATGTCGTGGGAGTAGTTGAACTGGATGTATTTGATGGCATTCAGCACATATTGGCTGGAGGAGGAGCTGCTGTGAGGTTTTGCTGCACTGGTCTCCTTCATCAATGCGGCAATGAACAGGTAGAGATACCCCACCATGGCAGCTTCATCCTGCGGTTTCAGTCCGCGGGACTGATAGATATTGTTCAGCGCCCGGCACATCCCCTCCAGATCCTGGGTGTGATGCACCGGCTCTGCATCGGTAAAGGGCAGCTGTGCAGTGAGCTTATGGGCGCAGGCGCCATTAAAACCCACCCACCGGTATTCCCACGGCTGCTGCTCATCGGCAGTATAGCGGATCAGCTGGCTGGGCTGGGCAAAAAACAGATCCCCGGGCACCAGTTCCCAGGTGTGGCCGCCTACCTCAAAAGTCCCTTTTCCGGCTACGACCAGGTGGATCAGGTAATGATCCCGGATGCCAGGCCCCCAAGTGTGGCCGGGGGCACAGCGCTCCAGACCGCAATTAAAGATGGACAGCTCGATGTTGTGGGTATAATTTTGTTTGAAGGATTGTTTGTATACGTCCGCCATAGTCCGACTGCCTCCTGTCTGTCAGGCTGGTATAAGACAAGTATACCATAAATAGGGATGCAAATTCAACAAAAGTACATACGATTCTTTGGCTTTCACGCCAAAAATTGGCGGTTTGTTGGTTTCAAATTGAAAAATCAGGTGCAGTGCTGTACAATGATTCTATTAAAGTAGCCATCCGAAGAGCCGGGGGCTGCAAAATGCCGCAGATTCAGCCGCAGAAGCTCCGGTTTTGACCGGGGGGACAGGAGGGCAGCAGCATGGCCACCAGCAAACAGCTAAGACAGCAGATCCAGGCGGGGGAGTGGGATGGTACGCTCCGGGAGCTGTATGGCGCGCAGGAAGCAGCGCTGGTCCGGCAGCGCAGGCGGTACTGTGAGGCGTTGTCCGAGTTTGAGCGGTACTTCGGGCCGGGGAGGCAGGTCCACCTGTATTCGGCTCCGGGCCGGACAGAGCTGGGCGGGAACCACACCGACCATCAGCAGGGCTTTGGATTGGCGGCGGCAGTGGATCTGGATTTGGTGGCAGTGGCTTGTCCGGGCACGGATGGTTATACCCGGGTCAAAAGCCGGGGGTTCAATAAACTGGATGTGATCGACCTGTCTCAGCAGGGACTGCAAACGGGAGAAGGCACCCATTCCGCCAGCCTGATCCGGGGCATCGCAGAGGGATTCCAGGCGCAGGGGGCCAAAGTAGGCGGCCTGGACCTGTATACCACCAGCGACGTGCTGCGGGGCTCAGGGCTGTCCAGTTCGGCTGCCTTTGAGATGGGAGTGGCAGCCGCCTTGAACGGAGAGTATCAATGCGGATTTTCGGCTCCCCAAATGGCACTGCTCTGCCAGCAGGCGGAGAATACATACTTTGGCAAACCCAGCGGCTTGCTGGATCAGCTGACAAGCGCCGTGGGCGGGGTCGTCTTTGCGGATTTTGCACGTCCAGCAGCCCCGCAGGTGACCAAACTGAACACCCAGGGCCTCCTCCCGCCGGAGATCTGTTTGTGCGTCACCGATACGCGTGCCAGTCACAGTGAGCTGACCGGAGAGTTTGCCGCCATTCGGCAGGAGATGGAGTCGGTGGCAGCGGCTTTAGGGGAACCGGTGCTGGGGCAGATCCCAGAGGAGGAGTTCTGGGGGCAGCTGCCTCGGCTGCGCCGCTGCTGCGGCGACCGTGCAGTACTGCGGGCACTGCATTTTTTTGAGGAGAATCGTCGCACGCTTATGCAGTTCCGTGCGCTGCACAAGGGACGTTTTGGAGAGTTTTTATCCATGGTGCGGGACAGCGGACATTCTTCCTTTGCGTCATGTCAGAACGTTTATTGCGCACAGGAACCGAAAGTGCAAGGGCTGTCCATTGCGCTGGCTCTCAGTCAGCAGGTGCTGGAAGGGGCAGGCGGTGCCTGGCGGATGCAGGGCGGCGGCTTTGCAGGCACGATCCAGGCGTTCATGCCCAGAACATCCCTGGAACGGTACCGCACCGTTATGGAAACTGTATTTGGGCCGGGCTGTTGCCACCTGCTGCGTTTGCGGGAGCAGGGGGCTGTGCGGGTGATCTGAGTATCCGGCGGTTTTATGTCATAAAAACAAGCGCATCCCCATGGGGATGCGCTTGTTTTTATTTGGATAGAAGATGCTCAGCGGAGATACAGTTTTGCCATAGCGTTCTGTGCCTGCTCCCGCAGACCCAGCAGCCCGCTGATGTTGTGGTAGATGGTCTTGGCCAAACCAAAACCTACACGCACTACATTGAACAGCAGCGCCGGCACAAAGGTGAAGGACAGCGCAAAGAATGCATTGCCCAGCATCAGATCGTCCAGATGGATGCTGCTGAAAAAGTTCCCCAGTGCATCAAATAATTCGCCGCCGCCAACGGCATTTTGCTGCTCCTGCTCAGAAAGAGCAGCGTACGAAGCAGGCATCTGCAAAGTCTTCATAAAAAGCTCCTTTCTGTGAGGGGCGTACCATCAGCTTAAATAGCCTGAGGGATTGCCTCCGGTGCAGGCTGCGGGTTTGCTGCACTCTTCACTGCATCGATCAGCTGTTTGACCGTGGTGTACATCGAATAAGCCTGCAGTCCGGCGTAACCAGCAGCCAGGCCGCCGACCAATACGCTGGCCACCTTGCCGCCGGTGTTCTGGCGGCCCCAGAAATGGGTCAGGGTCTGAAGGGGAGACAGGCCATCCCGGTAGCCCTTGACCACACCATTGACCACCGAAGTAAATGCACCGGCTGCCAGCATATAGGTCATGTTGACGGCCATATTGGTCAGCATGGGTACGATGGCCTCCGGATGGAAGGTGATGACCACCTTGCCGCCGTCCACATAGGTCATTTCTTCCTCTGTCAGCACACAATAGCTGCTGGGCAGACGAACTGCATTTTGATATGTAAGCTCCATTGGGAATTCTCCTTTCGTGCACCCCGCTCACAGCACGGGGACGATGTTACTTGGATTATAGCATATTTCACAAAAAACGACAAGAGAGCGAAAGAAAATAAAACGCTCCTGTTTTGTCGGAAGAACGGCAGAACACGCAAATAAAGGACGTAGTTAAGTGCAAATGTGTGCGGGCGGAGTTCTCCGTCTTCCGAAAAAATGTTCCTGGAGGAAAAATTTTATCTCCGGCAGGAACAAAAAACCGCCTGCCCCGGCACAAGATCCGGATGCAGACGGAAAGGGGAAACGATGCTATTCAGCTGTGCAGGCGGCCGTAGAGCTGGGTCAGCTCCCGGATCTTTTGGCGCAGTGCGGGAACCAAGGGCTGGTTCAGCCGCCATTGCCAGTTGCCCTGCTGGGTGCTGGGGGTGTTGATGCGCCCCTCAGCCCCAAGATGCAGCCAGTCCGCCAGAGGAATGATGGCGGTGTCCGATACACTGGCCAGGCAGGCGCAGATCATGCTGTCCGTCAACTGGTCTGGGGTGCAGCGCAGATATTGGCAGGCCAGATGGATGTCCGCAGGGCTGGCATTTTCTCGCCAGGCTTCGGTGGTGACATTGTCATGGGTGCCGGTGTATACTACGCTGTTCGGGGGATAGGTGTAGGGCAGGTAGTTGCCGGCTTCCCGGCTGTCAAAGGCAAACTGCATGATCTTCATACCTGGGTAACCGCTGTCTGCCAGCAGCTGACGCACGCCTTCGGTCAAAAAACCCAGGTCCTCCGCAATGATATGCCCGCTGCCCAGCTCCTGCTGCATGGCCTGCAAAAATGCATGGCCGGGGCCAGGTTCCCAATGTCCCTGTGCACAAGGACAGCCGGATGGAATAGAGAAGTAGCTCTCAAACCCGCGGAAGTGGTCGATGCGCACGACATCGTAGATGGAGGTGGCGTGGCGCATCCGGCGCTTCCACCAGGCAAAGCCCTCCTCCTTGTGGCGGGGCCAATCGTATAGGGGGTTGCCCCACAGCTGACCGTCGGCAGCAAATGCATCCGGCGGGCAGCCTGCCACATGGGTCAGCCGTACAGCGCCGTCGGTCTGGAACAGGTCCGGACGGGTCCACAGATCGCTGGAATCGGGGCTGACATAGATGGGGATGTCCCCGATGAGCTTGACCCCCTGGCGATTGGCATAGGCTTTCAGGGCTGTCCACTGCTGGTAGAACAAAAACTGTACAGCCTTGTGGTATGCGATCTCGCCTGCCAGTTCGTACTTGGCCTGGGCGATCGCCTGGGGCTGCCGTGTGCGCAGCGCATCCGGCCACTGATCCAACCCGGCTTGGCCCTGCTGCGCTTTGACCGCCATAAACAGAGCATGATCGTCCAGCCAGAAATTATGCTCTGCGCAGAAATCCTGGTAGGAGGCGGGGGGCGCAGCCAATAGCCGGGCTGCTGCCCTTTGCAGCATGGGAGGACGCTGCTGATACAGTGCGCCATAATCCACCCGGCCTTCCGGCTGCGGGGGCGGCAGTTCGGACTCTGTCAGCAGACCCTGCCGCAGCAAAAACTCTGGGTCGATAAAATAGGGGTTGCCTGCAAAGGCAGAAAAGCTCTGATAAGGGCTGTCGCCGTAACCGGTGGGGCCAATGGGCAGCATCTGCCAGTAGGTCTGTCCGGTCTCGGCCAAGAAATCCACAAAATCATAGGCTGCCTGTCCCAGCGTGCCAATGCCGTAAGGCCCAGGCAGGCTGAATATTGGCATCAGGATGCCACTTGCTCGCATTGCCGATCCCTCCTTGCTGCTTATCCCTTGACGGCGCCCGCAACAACGCCCTCAATGATGTACTTCTGGCAGGAGATGTACAGCAGGATGATGGGGATGATGGCGATGATGATGCAGGCCATCATGGGAGCCAGCTCTACCCGGCCATAGCCGCCCCGGAAATACTGGATCGCCATGGGGATGGTGCGGTATTTTTTGATGTCCAGCACCAGGGTGGGCAGCAGGTAGTCGTTCCAGACCCACATGGTCTCCAGGATAGCGGTGGAGATCATGGTGGGTTTCAGGATGGGGAATACGATGCGGAAGAAGATCTGTATCGGGTTGCAGCCGTCGATCATGGCGGCTTCTTCGATCTCGATGGGAACGCTCTTCATAAAGCCGGTGAACATAAACACGGCCAGGCCCGCACCAAAACCCAGGTAGATGATGCAGATGTTCCAAGGAGTGTTCAGCTTCAGGGTGTCGGCGGTTTTAGAAAGGGTGAACATCACCATCTGGAAGGGGACGACCATGGAGAACACGATCAGCAGATTCATGAACTTGCTCAGTTTGTTGTTTACCCGGGTCAGGTACCAGCCGGTCATGGAGCAGCACAGCAAGATCAAAAATACGCTGCTGACGGTGATCACCAGGCTGTACAGCAAACTGGAGAGGAAGTCCATCTTCACGACGCCGTAAATGTAGTTGGACAGGCCCGCAAAGGTTTCAGCAGTAGGCAGCTGGAACACGGTGGAGGTGGTAAAGGTGCCCTCTTTTTTCAGGCTGTTCAGCAGGATCAGCACAATGGGGTAGACCCAGAACAGGCACAGCAGGGACATGAGCACCGTAAGCAGAGTGTTGACGCGCTTTTTCTGTTTGACCATTATGCCTGCACCTCCTTGGAGCGGGTCATTTTAAGCTGGATCAGGGAGATGACTACCACGATCAGGAAGAATACCACAGCCTTTGCCTGGCCGATGCCCTTCCACTGTGCGCCGGAGCGGCCATAGAAGGTATTGTAGATGTTCAGCGCCAGCATCTCGCTCATATTGGCGGGTTCGCCCGCAGTCAGAGCCACGTTCTGGTCAAAGAGCTTGAAGCTGTTGGTCAGGGTCAGGAAAGTGCAGATGGTGACGCTGGGCATGACCATGGGCAGCTTGATCTTGAACAGGATGGCCCGGTCAGAGGCGCCGTCGATCCGTGCCGCCTCGATCAGATCCCCCGGCACGCCCTGCAGGCCCGCTACATAGATGATCATCATATAGCCGATCTGCTGCCAGCACATCAGGATGATCAGACCCCAGAAACCTGCGGTGGAATCCAGCGCCAGCAGGGGCTTTTCCAGGTTGGCCAGCACACCATTGAGCAGGATCTGCCAGATATAGCCCAGCAGAATGCCGCCAATGAGGTTGGGCATAAAGTACACGGTGCGGAACAGGTTGGTGCCCCGGATGCCGCGGGTCAGCGCCAGCGCAATGGCAAAGGCGCAGACGTTGATGATCACCGTAGAGACGATGGTGAAGGCGGTGGTAAAGCCAAAGGCGTGCAGAAAACTGCTGTCCTGGAACACCGAGATGTAGTTTTGCAGGCCCACAAAGGTGGTCTTGCTGACGGTGGTGAACCGCTGGAAAGAAAGATAAACGCCCCAGATAAAGGGCCAGATAAAGCCGATAGTAAAGGCGGCCAGCGTGGGCAGCACAAAGATCGGCCAATATCTGCTGATGGCCTTTTGCATAAGTGACCTCCTGTTGCTTGACCCAAAAAGCGGAGGCGGGCGAACCCTTCGCCCGCCTCCTTTTTGGGGGTCTGTATTTTACAGTGCTGGTGCTTAGCCGTTGGCCAGCTTATATTCGGTGGCCCAGCCGTCCACAAAAGCGGTGACCACAGCGTCCCAGTCGCCGGTACCAGCCGCATAGGCGGTCAAGGCGCTGCCAACACCGTTCTTCCACTCCTCAGAAGGCATGGTGGAGAAGCACCAGTCCACACTGGTCTTGCCGTCAGCCACATACTGGTTGGAGATGGTGATCAGGGGGTTGGTGGAATCCTTCGCCTTCTTGAAGGGGATCACGAAGCCCATGTCGTCTGCCATGGCAGCGGTGCCCTTGTCGGAGGTGACACACCAGTACAGGAAGTCCAGCGTTGCCTGGATATCCTCGTCCTTAGCGGTGTTGTTCACGCACCAGTAGTTCTCAGAACCGGTGCACAGGCCCTGATTCTCTTCGCCTTCTGCACCAATGTAAACAGGCAGCATGCCCAGATTGTCATCGCCCAGATCCTTCACATCGGTGTATGCCCAGGTGCCGTTCTGGTAGAAGACGGCCTTCTTGCCCACAAACTCTGCCACAGCGTCGTTGCCGGTCTTGCTGGCCAGCAGCTTGGGGTCGCAGGTGGAATCGGTGATGTACAGATCCCAGATCTGCTTGTAGTTGTCCAGATAGGTGCCCTTGATGGCGTCGGTGCTGCTAATGCCGTCGGCCTTGTACTCATAGTAGATGGGCAGGTTGGCCAGATGGGTCTTGAAACGCCAGTCAGAGGAGCCGTCCATGCCTGCGGAGGTAAAGGCGCCGTCCACGCCCAGCTCTGCCTTGCGGGCCTGGATATCGTCGGCGACCTTCTTCAGGTCATCAAAGCCCTTGATATCGTCCTGGGTATAGCCAGCAGCAGTCAGCAGCTCCTTATTGTAGATGATGCCGTAGGTCTCGATGACGTAGGCGATGCTGTGGACCGTATCGCCCTCCTTCAGTGCAAAGGAGTCGCTGGTCAGCTCACCGTACAGGGGGGAGCCTGCCAGGTCGTAGCAGTAGTCTTTCCAGTTGGCCAGACCCACCGGGCCGTTGACCTGGAACAGGGTGGGAGCCTCGCTCTTTTCCATCTCGCTCATCAGGGTGGTCTCGTACTGGCCGGAAGCAGCGGTCACCACAGTGACGGGCACACCGGTCTCCTCGGTATATGCCTTGGCCAGTTTCTGCCAATCCTCATCCTGTTCGGGCTTGAAGTTCAGATAGTAGACCTTGCCGCTGGCTGCGGGTGCAGAGGAAGCAGCAGAGGAGGAGGGAGCAGCGCTGCTGGCAGGAGCCGAGCTGGAGCTGGAACCGCCGCAGGCGGCCAGACCCAATGCAGCAGCCGAGACACCGGCAGCGGCGAGGAAATTACGGCGAGAGATCATCTTTTTCATCTTAGTTCTCCTTGCTTATTTGTGTGGTTTTTTGTGATCCGTCTGCGTGGACGGAAGAGAGACAAAAGAAAAGGTTCAGCGGGGAAGTACGCTTTCCCCCTGCTGCAGGTCCGGCTGCAGGGTCACGGTCTGCGCCGGAGCACCATGCTCGATCTGCCTTACCAGCAGTTCAACGCTTTGCAGCGCGATCTGCTCACTGGGCTGCACGATGGTGGTCATCACCGGTACGCAGTAGCGGGACATCGTGATGCCGTCAAATCCAATAACAGACACATCTTTGGGCACCTGAAACCCTGCGCTGACCAGTGCACGTATCGCACCAAAGGCAATGACATCGCTCATGGCAAACAGTGCGGTAAACTCCGCCCGGCGGGCCAGCAAGCTGTTCATGCCGTGATAGGCGGACTCGAAATCGTAGTTGGACAGTCCGTACAGCCGGTCGTCAAAAGCCAGCCCCGCAGCTTCCATAGCGTCTTGTGCGCCCAGGCGGCGCATCCGGCTGGGATAGCTGCTTTCCGGTCCGCCCAGCACCGCAATGCGGCGGTGTCCTTGACGGATCAAGTAGTCCACCGCATCCCGTGCGGCGGCCCGGTCATCGACCCCTACCATGGACAGGTTGGGAAAGACCAACTCCTCGGATACCAAGGTGGCCAGCACCGAAGGCACCGTGATGGAGTGAAATCCACGCTGGAAGTTTGCAACGCTTCCGCCCAAAAAGATCATACCCTTGGGCTTGATCTCCCGCAGGATCTTTTCTGCAGCATCGATCTCGTTGGCGTTCTCGTCCAGATAGGAGACGATGCCGTTGTAACCATACAAGGTAGCGGCTCGCTGCAGCTGGACCAGAAAGTCCGAGAAAAAGAGGTTGCGGGTGCCTTTTACCACAAACACCAAACTGCGGGATTGCTGGATTTTCAGCTGCCGGGCATTGGTGTTGGGGGTAAAACCAACCTCCCGCATGATGCGGCGGATGCGCTCCTTGGTTTCCGGGTGGACGTCCGGCCGGTCGTTGATGACCCGGGAAATCGTACTCACCGAGCATCCGCTGATGCGGGCGATATCCTTAATGGTCATGAGCTAACCCCTCGTTCCTGTTATTTTAAGCACCGGCGTTCCGTTGGAAAGCCGGGAACGGTTTCGGGAACGTTACCGTGGCTTTAGTATGGCACATCCGAGCAAAATAATCAAGAACCAAATGGTATTTTTGTGCAAATAGAAAATTACACCGGCCGCTTTTTGTGCAGATTGATCTGACCTGCGGGCGAAAATACGGATATTTTCCGGCGATTACCGGGAATGTAAGTAGATGCCGGGTGCATCCGTACCCTTTTGTAACCTTTTTAATGCGGGATCAAGGCGGAAAAAAATCCCCGCATCCGATCGGATGCGGGGATAGCAGAATTGCATAGGGCAGGGGGGATCATTCTGCCCGGCGGAGGCAGTCCAAGCACCAATCCTGTACGCTGCGGCCAACCTGTTCCGGTGTGAGTGTGTCCACCGACAGCCAGTCCACGTTATTTTTCTGGGCGAACCAAGCCCGTTTAAGGGGCAGCATATGGGTGATGTAGTGGTCAAAAAACTCCCGGGAGCGTGTGGCATCGGCCTCTTTTCGGGCACGGAGCACAGTGCCCGAGGCATCCAGAAAAAGGATGCGGTCAGGCATGCAGCGCCGCACAGCGGCAAGCTCCTTGTGTAAGGGACGATCGACCTCCCAATTCTGGCCGATGCTCTGGGGGTAGTGCAGGGTATAAAACTCGATCTCCTCCGCACCAAAATCCAGCACACTGCAGGGGTATTGCACGGCTTGCTCCCAGCGGCGCACCTCGTTGGACAGCCAAAGTTTTTGGATCTCAATGTAGTCTGGATACTGTTTTTTGTCCAGCTGACGGCTGCGCACTTGCTGGATCACATCGCCGGTGGACTCAAAAAACACCTGTACCTGAGGGGTATGGCGTTGCAGATAGCGGGCGGCAGTGGTTTTGCCCACAGCCATGCATCCTTGCAGAGATAATACCATGGGAACAGCCTCCTTACAGAAAGATGGTGAGAAAAAACGCCCTTCGCTGTGTCGGCAGCGAAGGGCGTTTTGCTGATTGCTGATTATTTTGAAGGGATTATTTTTTAGCGAAAATTAGTCGCTGACGTAGGGCATCAGAGCAACATGACGAGCACGCTTGATGGCGATGGTCAGTGCACGCTGATGGTAAGCGCAGGTGCCGGTGACGCGGCGGGGAATGATCTTCGCACGCTCAGAGACATACTTGCGCAGACGGGGCACGTCCTTGTAATCGATGGTGTCGATGCGATCGACACAGAAGCTGCAGACCTTCTTGCGGCCGCGGCGGATGGGGCGCGCGGGGCGAGAGCCTTCGGTTCTTTCAAAAGCCATTGCTTATTACCTCCTGTTGGATTTTTGTACGGCAGACCGTATTGGGGTCAGAACGGCAGGTCATCGCTGTCATCAATGACGGCGAAGTCGTCCGCACTGCCGGCAGAGTAGCTCGGAGCTGCTTCCACAGCGGCGGGGCGGGCAGGGGCCTGGTTCTGGTAGGACGGAGCGGAATTCTGATACGCTCCGCCGCCTTGATTCGAGCCCTTGGAGCCTGCAAAGCTGACATTGTTGGCTACGATCTCCACCGCAGTGCGATTGTTGCCGTTCTTGTCCTGATACTGGCGAGACTGGATGCTGCCTTCAATGGCGATCAGGCTGCCTTTCTGGAAATACTTAGAAACAAACTCTGCGGTCTGACGCCAAGCCACTACATCAATAAAGTCGGCCTGACGCTGCTCACCCGGGCGGGCGAAATTGCGGTCGCACGCAATGCGGAAACTGACCACGTTGATCCCGGTCTGGGTAGTACGAAGTTCGGGGTCGGCCACGAGCCGGCCCATAATGGCTACAACGTTCAACATAACACAGACTCCTTTTTGGTCACGAAAAGATTACTCCTCGTGGGCAATGATCAGGCTGCGCATGACGCCCTCAGTGATCTTGTACACACGGTCCAGCTCAGCGGGGAAGCTGGGCTCGGCGGTGAAGTTGATCACAGTGTAGACGCCCTCCTCCTCGTCGTTGATGGGGTAGGCCAGACGGCGCTTGCCCCACTCGTCGATGGAATCGATCGTACCGTTGGCCTCGATCAGGGACTTGAACTTACCCACCAGAGCGGCGGAAGCCTCCTCGTCGAGAGCGGCGCTGGTAATCAGCATGGTTTCGTACTTTGCCATTTTTGTAGCACCTCCTTTTGGACTTGAGGGCCCCGGCCTTTTGCCGGGACCAAGGGTACGCAGGGTGTTTGATGCCCTGCGCGGCTTGTCTTATTCAGACAGCAATTTATTATAGCAAGGATAATTGGCTTTGTCAACCCCTTGCGGCAAAAACTTGGGCGAAAAACAAGAGCGGCGCCAAAGCCGCTCTCTTGGCGGCCAATGCGGCAGAGCAGGCCGAAGCGGGTATACCTATATTGATATAGGGGTGCGGCGGAGCAAAATACAGCGGTTTTGTACTACAATCTGCGTCGGATGTAAAGATGCAGCAAAAATTTCAAAAAACCTTTTGCATTTTGGCCCTGGACGTACTATAATCAGAGTTGCACAAAAACTAGTGCGAAAAATTGGGCATTTCGCCCATTGTTGTGCCTGGTTCTCACAGAGGAAAAATGGGAAAGAAGGATGGTTTTATGAGCTCTGTGTTTCGTAACCTTGCGATCATTATGTTTACAGCAAAATTGTTTGGTCTGCTGGCCCGCAAGTGCCATGCGCCCCAGGTGGTGGGAGAGATCATAGCCGGTCTGCTGATCGGGCCCTGTATGCTGGGTCTGGTGCAGCCAAGCGACACCATTGCTATTTTTGCCGAGATCGGCGTGGTGCTGCTGATGTTCAGCACCGGCCTTGGCACCAACCTGAAAGAGCTGCTGCGGGCAGGGCCCATTGCCACCTTGGTGGCCTGTATGGGTGTGGCCGTGCCCATGGCGGGCGGAACGCTGCTGTACGGTCTGTTCTACGGTTTTTCGGCCGTGGGCAGTGATGGATTCTACCGCGCTTTGTTTATCGGTACGATCATGACCGCCACCAGCGTGTCCATTACTGTGGCCACGCTGCAGGAGCTGGGCAAGCTGAAAAGCTTTTTGGGCACCACCATCGTCAGCGCTGCAGTGATCGACGACGTGCTGGGCATCGTGGTGCTGACCTGTGTGCTGGGTGCCAGCTCGGGCACCGGTTCTGGCTTGGGCAAGGTGCTGCTGGATACGGTGCTGTTCTTCCTTACAGCTTTGGTCGTAGGTGTGCTGTTCCACTATGGGATGAAGTGGCTGGATAAGCGCAACCCCCACACCCAGCGCATTACCATTCTCAGTATGGTGTTCTGTTTTGCTATGGCGTATCTGGCAGAGGAATACTTCGGCATTGCGGACATTACCGGCGCATATATTGCCGGTATCGTGCTCTGCTCCATCGATGACGCCCCCTATGTGGAGCGTCGGGTGGACATCAGCAACTATGTGCTGTTTGCACCGGTGTTCTTTGCCAGCATCGGCCTGAAGACCGATATCAGTGGTCTGACGCCGGAGATCCTGCTGTTCAGTGTCTGCTTTGTGCTGGTGGCGCTTGGCAGCAAGATCCTGTCCTGCGGTCTGGCAGCCAAGCTCTGCCGCTTCTCCTGGAGCGACAGCCTCAAGGTGGGCGTAGGTATGATGACCCGCGGTGAGGTGGCGCTGATCGTGGCCCAGAAAGGCCTGGCCGCCGGTGTGGTGGAGCCGGTATATTTTACCGCCGTCATCTTGCTGATCGTGGTATCCTCGGTGTCAACGCCGCTGGTGATGAAAGCGCTCTTTAGCCGTGACCCGGCCCAGCCTGCTCCCGCAGATGCACAAAAGGCGTAAGCGCCTGTGATGTGATAGAAAACAGCCCGGTTCACAGTGAACCGGGCTGTTTTTTGTATAAGGGGAGAGGGGGATCAAGCCTTTTCCACGGCGATCAGGATCCGCACCTTTTTTCCGGCGGGGCAGCCAAAGCTGTCGTACCAGCCGATCAGGTGATGATTTTCGGGGGATACCTGTGCCAGGGTAGTGGCGAAATACTGCCCGCCGGACCACAGGTACACCTGCATTTCATCGGCGGTCTCGTACCGTGCAGAACCGCTCATCGCCCAGCCAGGACCCAGACGATCCAGCATTACCGGAGCCAGCTGCACCATAGAGCGCACGGTTTTGCCGTCCGGCGCTTTGCCAATGGCGACGCCTCCGGCTACCACGGGGTATTTGACCGATGTCTGGTACCGCATCGGCTGGCCGGATACATAGCAGGTATAATCTGCGCCGCTGCCCAGCATCTGCAGCAGAGAACCAGCGGTGCCGCCCACGGCTGCACCGGTCTGACGCAGCACATACCCAGCCAGTGCACCCGTGCTGCCGGAAAGGGTGTTCCAGCTGGAGGAAAGGATGCTGCCGTCGATCAGCCCATAGAGCACATCGCTGGTGCTGGGCATCAGGATGTTTTTAAGCTCCAGCGCAGCCTGTGCGCTTTCGTTTTGCTCCGGCTGCCCGGAGGATTGCCCTCCGCCGGGCAGAGCAGCAGCCCGAAGCGCCTGGTCGATCTGTCCGCCCACGGCATCGGTCATCGTCCGCACCGTATCCAGAGCGCCGTACTCCCACAAGTCTCCGGTGGCATCGTTCAGGATCAAACGGTCGATCTCTCCTTTGTCATTGGTGGTGTAGTACCGTACCCGGCCGGAAAGTCCCGCCCCGGCTAGGCGGCTGGGACGAACCGTCCCAGCCACACCCTCCGCTGTCGTATCCAGGATCTGTATGTTTTGTGCAAAAGGGTGCTCGCCCAGGGCAGTGCCGTTCTCGTTGACCTGCCCATTGAGGGATGCGGTCTCCAGCGAGCGCAGATGCTCACCGTTTTCATCCACCAACAGCTCCACCAGCCACCCGGCGGGGTAGTTGGTGCGCTGGTCTACATGAACGGTGCGCTGTACGCCGTCGGTACAGGCGACTGTAACGGCCTGGGCTACGCTGGCGCCGTTCTCCTGGGTCAGGGTGCGGGCAGAATCCTGCACCACGCCGTAAAATACTTGGTCGGCCTGCTCGCCGGTCAGTACCTGGACGACCTCGTTGTCCATGCCCAGCAGCAAAGTGACGGCCTGCCCTACACCGCCGCCTGCCAGGGAGGACAGCTGATAGGCAGCCGCCGGGGAGGCGATGGTGTACTGGGTGCCTGCCACCGTCACCGATGTGGGGGCGCTGGCGGTGGGGGAGACCGCCGTGATGCGGCCTGCGGCTTTTCGGTCGTAGATCCACAACGTGCGGGAGGTCTCGCTGGAATAGTAGACATCATGGGGGGCAAGCTGGGGCTGGGTCGTCACTTGGTCGTTGCGGTACGCAGCAGCAGGAGCAAAGGGCAGGGTAGTGCCCTCTCCGGCCACAAAAGGCCCCTGCACCCCGCTGAGCAGCACCGAGCCCAGGTCAACTTTGCCGTCGGTGACGGTCAGGCCCAGGGTGCCGGCGTAGGGAGCCCCCTCACTGTTGAGGGCGGTCAGGGCGTTGTACAGCAGGACTGCACCCTGTTCCAAGGTCATCCCCTGGCCTTTTTGTGCTGTCAGACCGCTGCGCAGGCCCAAGGTGCTGGCTTTGTTCAGTTGTGCATCCGGGAAACTGCCCCCCAGCTTGGCTACATCATACCCCAGCAGGCGCAGGGTCATGGTGCAGCCTTCTTCCAGGGTCAGCCCTTGTTCCGGACGGAAAGAGCCGTCTGCATAACCGCTCATCCAGCCGTGCTGCACGGCAGTGCGTACATAAGGGGCATAAGGAGAGCTGCTGTCCAGGTCCAGATACAGCCGTCCGGTGGCGTTCTGGGTGTTGACGCTGTTGCGCTGCGCCGAAAATGCAGTGAGCATCCGGGCAAACTGGCCCCGGGTCAGGGGTGCGGCAAGGTTGGCCGTCTGGTCAGGGGTCAGCGCTCCCAATGTAATGGCGGTCTGGACTGCTGCATTGGAGCCGCTGGCGGAGGCTGGCAGCACCAACATGGAAAATGCAGTGCAAACCGCCAGTAAAAATGCGAGAAGACGTTTTTTCATGGTTTCTTCCTCTCTGTTTTGGATGGAGTCAGAGTTTTTAATCATACCGTAGTGCCTCAATGGGATTGAGCCGTGCAGCGCGTTTGGCGGGCAGATAGCCGAACAGCACGCCGATGCCTACCGAGATCATAAAGGCCACCGCGGCTGCATCAAAGGAGGGGGAGACGCTCATCTCCACCCCCAGGCTGGCGGTAAACAGGGGCAGGATCTGGTTGATGCCCAGGGAGACCAGATAGCCAAGAGCGATGCCCAGGCTTCCGCCCAGGGCAGAGGTGGTAGCGGCCTCCACGACAAATTGGGTTAGGATGATGCGCTCTTTTGCGCCCAGAGCCTTGCGTATGCCTATCTCCCGGGTGCGTTCGGTGACCGATACCAGCATGATGTTCATGATGCCGATGCCGCCTACCAGCAGGGAGATGCCTGCAATGGCGGTGAGGATGCCGACCATGATGTTGATCATGCCGGACATCATCTGGATGCTCTCGCTCAGGCTCTCTACATAGATATAGTCATCCCGGCTGACCCGCTTTTCCAGCTCGGTCTGGAGATAGACCTTGGCGGGGGTGGTCTCGGCACCTTCCGCCAGGATGGCATAATACATATTTACAACATTTTGATGCTCCTGGCGCATCAGCGTGCTGTACGGCACAAAGACCATATCGTCCTGGCCGCCTTCCTGCTGCTGCGCAAGGTTTTTGGTCTTGGGCTGCAGCACCCCGACCACGCGATACGGATTGGGGCCTACTTTTAAGGTCTGTCCCAGGCCGTTGCCCCCAAAGATCACTCGGTTGACGTAGTCGCCAATAACACAGATGCTTTTGGTGTCCAGGATATCGGCATACTGCAAGCCGCGGCCGCTGGCCAGGTCGTATTTTTCAATGGTAAGATAATCTTCGTTCACACCGCTCACACTGGTAAAGCGGTATTCCTTGGAACCTACCTTCATCTGGGTGCTGGCGCCGTAGATGGGGGAGAGCGAGCGGAAATACTCCGGTTTAGCTTCGATGAGGCGGTGCATCTCGTCCACCGATACGGTGCGTGTCCCGGAGGTGTATAAGTTGATGGCCAGCAGGTCGGAACCCATAGTGTTGTACAGGTCGGTAAACATTCCGGTCATGCCGTTGCCCAGACCCACGATCACGATGACTGCCATCACGCCGATGATAATGCCCAGCATGGTCAAAAAGCTGCGCAGTTTGTTGCTCCAGACATTTTGGACTGCCTGGCGGAAGGTCTCCAGCATCATGCCTGCTCCCTCCTTTCCGGTGCAAAGGCGGAGTGTACTACCGCATCGGGGGAGTGGGCATCTCCATCATAGACGATCTGCCCGTCCTCCAGCCGGATGATCCGTTCTGCCTGCACCGCAATGGAGTTGTCATGGGTGATCAGCACAACGGTATGGCCCTGCTGGTGTAGCTGCTGCAGCATGGCCAGCACTTCCCGGCCGGTGTGGCTGTCCAATGCGCCGGTAGGCTCGTCCGCCAGGATCA
>UQGD01000028.1 GCA_900540455.1 uncultured Faecalibacterium sp. | reverse complement strand
CGCGGGTCTTCTTGCCGCCCTCGATCTTGTGGGCGACGCGGGTGCCCTTGCTGCACTTGGGGCACACCACCTGCACCTTGCAGGCGGCAATGGCGGCCTCGCGCTTCATGATGCCGCCCTCTTCGCCCTGCTTGCGGGGCTTGACGTGGCAGGTCACCATGTTGATGCCCTCCACGACAACCTTCAGGGAGCCGGGAACGGTGCCCAGCACCTTGCCCTGCTTGCCCTTGTCCTTGCCGGACAGGACCACGACCACGTCGTCCTTCTTGATGCTCATTTTATTCATCGTTCAAACCCTCCCTTACAGCACTTCGGGAGCCAGGGACAGGATCTTCATATAATCCTTGTCGCGCAGCTCGCGGGCCACAGGGCCAAAGATACGGGTGCCGCGGGGATTCTTGTCCTCCTTGATGAGGACGGCGGCGTTGTCGTCGAACCGGACATAAGAGCCGTCCGCGCGGCGCACGCCCTTGGCGGAGCGGACGATGACGGCCTTGACCACCTCGCCCTTCTTGACCTGACCGCCGGGAGCGGCCTTGCGCACGGAAGCCACGACCACATCACCGATGTTGCCGAACTTGCGCTTGGAACCGCCCAGAACGCGGATGGTCTTGATCTCCTTGGCGCCGGTATTGTCGGCGACCTTCAGATAGCTTTCTTCCTGAATCATGCCGGCACCTCCTTATTTCGCCTTCTCGATGATCTCAACCACGCGCCAGCGCTTGTCCTTGGACAGGGGACGGGTCTCCATGACACGGACACGGTCGCCGATGCCGCACTGGTTGTTCTCATCGTGAGCCTTCAGCTTATAGGTTCTCTTTACGATCTTCTTGTACAGAGGATGGGCCACGCGGTCGGCGATGGCGACCACGACGGTCTTATCCATCTTGTCCGAAACCACCAGGCCGACTCTGGTCTTACGGGAAGAAGTTCTGTTTTCCATCTTCTATTCCTCCTCTTAGCGGCCGGCGAGCTGCTGCTCGCGGATGATGGTCTTGACCCGGGCGATGTCCTTCTTGACCTCGGCGATACGCACGGGGTTATCCAGCTGATTGGTAGCGTGCTGAAGGCGCAGATTAAACAGGTCCTTCTTCAGATCCACCAGCTTGCTCTCCAGCTCGGAGGCAGACATCTTACGAACTTCGTTGGCCTTCATTACGCTTCACCACCCTTCTCGGTCTCTTCACGCTTGACGATCTTGCACTTGACGGGCAGCTTGTGGCTGGCCAGACGCAGAGCCTCGCGGGCGACCTCCTCGGAGACGCCGGCGATCTCGAACATGACGCGGCCGGGCTTGACCACGGCCACCCAGTACTCGGGGGAACCCTTACCGGAACCCATTCGGGTCTCAGCGGGCTTCTCAGTGACGGGCTTGTCGGGGAAGATCTTGATCCACACCTTACCGCCACGCTTGGTGTAGCGGGTCATGGCGATACGGGCGGCCTCGATCTGGTTGCTGGTGATCCAGCTGGGCTCGGTGGCCATCAGGCCGAAGTCACCGTAAGTCACGGTGTTGCCGCGGCTGGCCTTGCCCTTCATGCGGCCGCGGTGAACACGGCGGTACTTTACGCGCTTAGGCAGCAGCATTACTGAGCGCCTCCTTCCTTAGGAGCATTGGCCTGACCGGCGGGACGGGGGCCGCGGTTGAAGCCGCCGCCCTGGCGGTCCCGGTTGAAGCCGCCCTGACGGCGGTCACCGTCGCGGCGGTCCCGGCGGGGACGCTCCCGGCGCTCCTGATAGGGCTTGCTGGTATCCAGGGTGCGGGGGGTGGTGCGCAGGGCCTGAGTCAGGACCTCGCCCTTGTAGATCCACACCTTCACGCCGATGCGGCCGTAGGTGGTGGCAGCCTCTGCAAAGCCGTAGTCGATGTCGGCGCGCAGGGTCTGCAGGGGGATGGTGCCCTCGTGGTAGCTCTCGGTGCGGGCGATGTCAGCGCCGCCCAGACGGCCGGAGCACATTGCCTTGATGCCCTTAGCAGGCACGGTGGAACGATCGCGGGGGCTCATGGCATTGCGCATGCACTGCTTCATGGCGCGGCGGAAGGTCACGCGGTTCTCCAGCTGACGAGCGATGTCCTCGGCAACCAGCTGAGCGTTGGTGGAAGCGCTCTTGACCTCGATGACGTTGACAACGACGGTCTTGCCGTACTCCTTGCTCAGCTTGTTCTGCAGAGCAATGCGCTCCTCGCCGCCCTTGCCGATGACCATGCCGGGCTTAGCGCAGTAGATGTTAACAGTTACGCGGGGGGCAGAGGTCGCAGCGTCCACAGTACGCTCGATCTCGATCTTGGGGACGCCAGCGTCCTTCAGCTGAGCCTTCAGCTCAGTGCGGATCTTGTGATCCTCCACCAGGTTCTCGCTGAAGTCCTTCTTGGAGGCAAACCAGCGGCTGTCCCAGTCCTTAATAACGCCGACACGAAGTCCGTGCGGATTAACTTTCTGGCCCATTGTTTTCCCTCCTCCTTACGCTTTCTCTTTCAGAACAACGGTCATGTGGCTGGTGCGCTTCAGGATGCGGTAGCCGCGGCCCTGTGCACGAGGCATCATGCGCTTCAGCGTCGGGCCGGGGCAGACAAAGCACTCGGCGACGTAGAGGTTGTTCTTGTCCATATTGAAGTTGTTTTCCGCATTTGCGGCTGCAGACTTCACCAGCTTCAGAAGGGGCTCGCAAGCGGCCTTCGGGGTGTACTGCAGAATTGCCAGCGCTTCGTCCAGGGGCTTGTTACGGATCAGATCCATAACGATAGACACCTTACGAGGACTAATGCGGGCATAACGAAGAATTGCCCGTGCTTCCATGTTGCGTTCCTCCTTCACTTACTTGGAATTACCAGTGTGGCCCTTAAAGGTGCGGGTGGGGACAAACTCACCCAGCTTGTGGCCAACCATGTCTTCGGTCACATACACAGGCACATGCTTGCGGCCGTCGTGGACGGCAAAGGTGTGGCCGACGAACTCGGGGAAGATGGTGGAGGCGCGGCTCCAGGTCTTGATGACCTGCTTCTTGCCGGAAGCGTTCATCGCATCGACGTGCTTCATAAGAGCAGCCTGGACGAAAGGTCCTTTCTTAATGCTTCTACCCATTGTCTTAAACTCCTCTCTTACTTACCTGCACGCTTCACGATCAGCTTATCGGAGCGCTTATGATGCTTGCGAGTCTTGAGGCCCAGAGCAGGCTTGCCCCAGGGAGTCATAGGACCAGTGTGGCCAACGGGTGCGCGGCCCTCGCCACCGCCGTGGGGGTGGTCGCAGGGGTTCATGACGGTACCGCGGCTGCCCGGACGGATGCCCATGTGGCGCTTGCGGCCAGCCTTGCCCAGGTTGACGTTCTCGTGGTCGATGTTGGACACCTGGCCGACGACTGCAGTGCAGTTGACGGGCACGTTGCGCATCTCGCCGGAGGGCAGACGAACCAGAGCGTAGCCGTTCTCCTTAGCCATCAGCTGAGCCATGTTGCCAGCGGAGCGCACCAGCTGGGCGCCGCGGCCGGGGTACAGCTCGATGTTGTGGATGATGGTACCGACGGGGATGTTCTCAAAGGGCAGGCAGTTGCCGGGCTTGATGTCGGCGCCTGCGCCGCTGACGACCATATCGCCCACCTTCAGCCCATCGGGGCAGATGATGTAGCTCTTAACGCCATCGGTGTACTCCACCAGAGCGATGAATGCGCTGCGGTTCGGATCATACTCGATGGTCTTCACGGTAGCGGGCATATCGGTCTTCTGACGCTTGAAGTCGATGACGCGGTACTTGGTGCGGTTGCCGCCGCCGTGGTGGCGGACGGTGATGCGGCCAGTGTTGTTGCGGCCGCTGTGCTTCTTCATGGGCTCCAGCAGGCTGCGCTCAGGTTCGACCTTGGACAGGACGCTGTAGTCCGTGACGGTCATGCCGCGGCGGCCCGGGGTAGTGGGGCCGTATTTCTTGATAGCCATTGTGCTATTCTCCTTTGTATCTTATGAATTATTATCGGGGTCATATCCCCATAACGGAACCCTCGGCGGGTTCAGACTCAGACCATGCTGTTGAAGAACTCGATCTCCTTGGAGTCCTTGGTCAGGGTCACGATTGCCTTCTTGGAGGCAGCAGTGTAGCCGGCGTGCATGCCCTGGCGGCGGTAGCGGCCACGCACCGACATGGTGTTGACCTTGGCGACCTTGGTGCCGGGGAACAGGACCTCGATCGCCTGAGCGATCTCGACCTTGGTTGCATCGGTAGCGACCTTGAAGGTGTACTTCTTGTCGGCGATACCGGCCATGGAGTTCTCGGTAATGACCGGCTTCAGGATGATATCATGTGCGGTTTTCATCAGCCAAGCACCTCCTCGAGCTTCTTCGCTGCGCCCACGCTGATGATCAGCTTGTCGGCATTCAGCACATCGTAGGTGTTCACGCTGCCAGCAAAGGTGGTCTTGGTGCCGGTGATGTTAGCGGCGCTCTTGACGAACTTTGCATCGACAGTCTCGTTGACCAGCAGGTTCTTCTTGCCGGCGCCCACAGCGCTCAGCATAGCAACGATAGCCTTGGTCTTGTACTCGTCGCAGACGAACTTGTCCACGACCACCATGTTGCCGTTTGCAGCCTTATCGGACAGAACGCTCAGCAGAGCCAGGCGCTTGACCTTGTTGTTGATGTGGTAGTTGTAGCTGCGGGGCTTGGGGCCCAGAGCAACGCCGCCGTGGGTCCACTGCGGAGCGCGGATGGAGCCCTGACGAGCGTGGCCGGTGCCCTTCTGACGCCAAGGCTTCTTGCCGCCGCCGGAGACTTCCATGCGGATCTTGGTGTTCTGAGTACCCTGGCGCTGGTTGGCCAGGAAGTTCACCACTGCAATGTGGACAGCCTTCTCGTTCGGGGTGATACCGAACACAGCGTCGGAAAGCTCGATCTCGCCAGCGTGCTGGCCGTTCATATCGACTACGTTAAATTTTGCCATTGTAGCTTTCCTCCTTACGCCTTGACGCTGTTGGCCAGGGTGACGATGGTGCCCTTGGAGCCGGGGACCGCACCCTTGACAGCGATCAGATTGTTCTCGGCGTCAACCTTGACGACCGTCAGGTTCTGCACAGTGACGCTGACAAAACCCATGTGGCCGGGCAGGCGCTTGCCGGGGAAAACGCGAGAGGGGTTGGAGATAGCGCCCATAGAGCCGGCATGCCGTGCCACGGGGCCGGTGCCATGGCTCTCGCGCAGACGGTGCTGACCGTAGCGCTTGATAACGCCCTGGTAGCCCTTGCCCTTGGAGACGCCGGCCACATCCACCTTATCGCCAGCGGCGAAGACGTCAGCCTTCAGCACGTCGCCGACGTTCATAGCGGAGATGTCCTCCAGACGGAACTCACGCAGGGTGCGCTTCGGGGCGACATTCGCCTTCTTGAAGTGACCAGCGGCAGCCTTGTTGACCTTCTTGGCGGAAACCTCGCCAAAGCCCAGCTGCACGGCCTGATAACCATCGCTCTCGACGGTCTTCTTCTGCACGACGGTGCAGGGACCTGCCTCGATGACGGTCACGGGGATGACCTTGCCGTTCTCATCGAACAGCTGGGTCATACCGACTTTCTTGCCGATAATGCCTTTAACCATTTTCTTTTCCTCCTGTAAAGGTTATTGGTTGGCGGCGCACGTCACCGCCAACATGACCCCTCGGGAAACGAGGGCATCGAATGGGATCGAAGTCTGGCTTTTACAGCTTGATCTCGATGTCCACGCCAGCGGGGAGCTGGAGGCTCATCAGAGCCTCAACCGTCTTGTTGGACGGCTTCAGAATGTCGATCAGACGCTTATGGGTGCGGCTCTCGAACTGCTCACGGCTATCCTTGTACTTGTGGGTAGCGCGCAGAACGGTAACGATCTCACGATCGGTGGGCAGGGGGATGGGGCCGGACACGCGGGCGCCGGTGCGCTTTGCGGTCTCCACGATCTTCTCTGCTGCGGCATCGATCAGCTGAGCATCATAGCTCTGCAGACGGATTCTGATTTTCTCTTTGACTGCCATTGCTTACGCCTCCTGAAAAATTTGATTTTTGCCCTAGGCGAGCCGATAAATTGCTCTACACAGTTCCGGGTGTTCGGCGATTTGGCACTAGAAAAACCGGTGAACCGTTCTTCGCAGTTCTCCCGGAAACTTATTAGCAAATCAAATCCGAACATTGGTTCCCCGCGTTGACGCAGAAGGCAGGCCGCCTTCGCCGCTGGAACATATTCCATCGCTGTCAGTAATTTTTTCGCCCGGTTCTAAGATCGGACATACTCCGCGGAAATAACCCGCCTCAGCTATTGCTGGGCGACAACCTCCCGCATCTACGCATATCGCTGGCCTGCACGACTTGTATCGCACAAGCCCTTTGCAGCCGAGAGATATTTTATCACATCTGCGTGCATTTGGCAAGTCTTTTTTGAAAAAAAAGCGAATTTTCCTTTTTATTTTCTCTATCCAGTCTGTGCGCACATTTTCTGTGCAAGATGCACAATTCTGCGCCTTCCATTCGCTCCTCAGCCCCAGTATGCCCCGGACAAAGGCCGGTTATACAAAAGGTGCGCTGCAAAATGCAGCGCACCGGCGGATTTCTTATCCTATATTATATAGTGTCACAGTGCCAGCTGCGCTCCGCTGAGGCAGGTGAGCTCCCCTTCCTGCTCTGCTGCATCTGCATCACTGAGCTGGATCTGCGCCACATCCTGGCACACAGCCGCCACAGCATTCTGCTGCAGCTTTGTGCAGCGCACCTGCGCGCAGCCATCGAAGCACAACTTTTTCGCAATGGTGTCCGGCTCCAGCGCCGGGTCCAGGATGACACTGGCACAGTCGGCGCAGGCAACGCCCTCCGGGTACAGTGCCAGCGTCTCGGGGCTCAGCTGCACCATCGGGCGTCCCGCCAGCAGATGGCCATTCAGCGTCCGCAGCCGTTCATACTCCAGCTCCGGGATGGTGCAGAATGCCTCCTCCTGGGAGGAGGGCAGCAAAACGGCGCCCTCCACCTTCAGGTATTCCAGCGCAGAAAGATCTGCCGGACGCTCCTCCGGGATGACCACATCCCCCAGCACGTACAGGCGGCTGCCATAACGGCGCTGCGACAAAGCGGACAGTTCCAGGTCCTCTTCCACCACAGCGGTCCCATCCGGCACCACGATCAGCTCGGTGTCCTCGGTAAACAGCGGGGCCAGCCGCTCGGCCAGGCTCTCGATCAAAATGGCGCGGGGCGCTGTAAAACGCGCACCCTTTGCAGCCAGCGCCTCCGGGTCCAGCTTGGGGTCCGCCGCAATGAACATCTTTTCGTGCCAATAGAGCCGCCCTTCGGCCCGGAGCAGAAAGTTCTTGTTCAGTTTTGCAGTGCTGCCCCCCAGCACCACAGCACCGTCCGGGTAGCTGACCACCTTGCCATTGACCATGCACTGACTGCCCACCACCGGCACCAGAGAACGGGGGCAGCTGACCTTGCCATTGACGATGATGCGGACATACCGACGCAGCACGTCTCCGGCATCCGGGGAGATGATCAGCTTGCCGTTGACCATCAGGATCTGTTTTCCGGCAGGGTCGTTGCAGCCATTCAGGGTCAGCTTGCCGTTGATGGTGTTGAACGTTACGTCCTCCTCACAGTTCTGCACCATAGCACATTCCAGCTGCACCGGATACTGCTGCAGCAGAGACTGGCTGCGGGGAGAGGTCAGCACCATGGCAGCGCTCATCTCAATGGCATCGTAGCCCTCCAGTGCGGCGGGCTGCATCCGGCGCAGGTCCAGCAGGGCGGCATCTACTTTCAGCTTTTTCATACGTTCAATCCTCCATTTCTTGTTGCAGGCGGGCCCGGATACGGGCCAGGCGGGTACGGACGGTGGCTGGCGGCAGCCCCAGCTGCTGCCCCAGCTGGGTGGCATTCCACCCATGCTGGTACCGCAGCAAAAACAGCTGCCGGTCCTCCGGTGGAAGCTGCTCCAGCAGACTGTTCAGGTCCACCCGCTCCAGGGCATCGGCGGCAGTCTCATCCGGGGCATCCGGCTGGGGTCCCGGGCAGAGCGTCTCCAGCAGCTGCTGCTCCCTGGCTGCCCGGCGCACCTGGTCACAGTACAGATTGCGAGCGGCGGCAAACAGCCAGGCTTTGCACTGACCGGACGTAAAGCTCTCGATCAATGCACGGTTTTGCAGCGCACGGAGGAACACTTCCTGGGTCATATCCTCGGCCCGCCCTTCGTCCCGGCACAGCCGGAAGCAGAAGTGTTCCAGCTTGTCCCAGAACTCCTCGTACAGCATCTCCCACATGGGTGCGCTCCCCTCCTTTCTCTTGCTTTTCCGTCCTTCTGTCTGTAAGACGAACGGCACGGCACAAGTGTTTGCCGGCAGACAAAATTTTTTGAAAAAAGGGACCAGCTGATGCAAACACACCATCCGATCCCAAAAATAAGGCTTTATTTTTTTTGCAGGGTCTTTTCCAGCCCTTCCCGGGGGGTGACATAGACGGTGGTATACACCTCGTACAGCACCATACCGGGCTTTGCGCCATTGGCTTTCCAGATATTCTTTACCTCGGTGGTGTCCACCGCCACCTTGGCAGCCGCTCCCGCCCGGAAAGCGCTGGAATGGATCACTGCCAGTTCCGCAGCCTCCTGACGGGTAGTGTCCGGGATATCCTCGCCCCGGCTCATCACCACCACATGGCTGCCGGGGGCTTTCTGCACATGGAACCAGAGGTCTTTGCCCCGGGCGGTGTGCAGGGTAAGGCGGTCGTTCTGGGCGTTGTTGCGCCCCACCAGGATCTCGAATCCATCCGAGGAGGTAAAGCGCAGGAAGTCCGCCGGTTTCTGCCGCTTATCCCGCTGCTTGTAATATTTCAGGTATCCCTGGCTTTTCAGCTCTGCCCGGATCTCCCCCAGAGCTGCCTCACCGGAAGCGGACTCCACTTCGTAGAGCACCGTTTCCAGGTAGGCGATCTCCTTTTCGCCTTCTGCCAGCAGATCCACCAGCATACGGGCGGCAGTCTGCTTCTTTTTGTAATTTTTGAAGTAGTTCTGGGCGTTCTGGCTGGGGGTGTAGCGCAGGTCCAGCGGAATGGTCACTTCGTTGCCTTCATCGTACCAGTTGGGCACGGTGATGCTGGACATCCCCTTCTGTGCCATGTAGAGGTTGGCCGAAAGCAGCTCTCCGTACAGGCGCAGCTTCTCGCTTTTGCCGCTGGCGGCCAGCTCGTCCCGCCGGGCTGCCTGCTTGCGCAGCGCTCGGTCGTACATATTATGGACGGCTTTATGCAGCTCCTTGCTTTTGGTGCGCAGCCGCTCGGCCCGGTCCTTTTCTGCGTAGTAGCCATCCAGCAGAGCGCTGAAACTGGGCCACCGGCGCACCTGGTAGGCTTCGCCGTACTGCTGCGGCACAAAAAAGGTATATTCCACCGGATGGCCATCCGGTGCAGCAATGCTGCAGGGGGTGCCCCCCGCCTCGTGCTCTGCCTTGAGCTGGTCGATGGCCTGCATCAGCTGCTGACGCTGCGGCTCGGTCAGCTCACTGGCCAGCAGCTCCTCCCCGGCAAATGCACGCCAGGCAGCCTCCCGGCAGACCACCGGCCCCACACCGGCTGCGGTTTTGTTCAGCGCATCCGCCACCGGCAGCTCCCGGGTACAGGCCGCCGCCACGATGGATGCAGCGCTGACCGAGAGGAAATCCGGCCGGGCGGGCTTGGGCGGAACGGTATAGGGCAAGCCGGGCAGCAGCTGCCGCACCTCGCTATCCTCAAAATCCACCCGCTTGAGTGCATCCAGGATCTTGCCGTCCTGCACCAGCACCAGGTTGGAGTACCGGCCCATCAGCTCTGCACAGAGGATGTTGTGCACCAGGTCCCCCATCTCGTTGGTGCAAAGAAATTCAAAATACACGATCCGGTCACCCGGCTCCATCCGCACATCCAGCAGCCGTCCACCGGACAGATGCTTGCGCATCAGCATACAGAAGGAGGGCGGGGTCTCCGGGTTTTCAAAGCTTTCCTGGGTCAGGCAGACCCGGGCAGACCCGCTGCGGGCCGACAGCAGCAGGCTGAAGGTCTCGGTGCGGGTCCGCAGACTGATCACCAGCTCATCCCGCGTAGGCTCAAATATTTTTGCGATCTTGGCGTCGGTCAGGGTCGTTTTCAGCTCCGATGCCGCCAGCGCCAGTGTCGCAGCGTCCAATGCCATGTTGGTTTACCTCATCCTATATAAGTGTAGGGGTCCCGGTCCTGGGCGCTGGGCAAGACCTCCAGGCCAGGGCAGGCCGCCCGCAGCGCTTCGGCCAGACGGCGCACCACCGGGAACTCCGTTGCATAATGGCCCGCCGCCACCAGTCCCAGCCCCAAACGGGCTGCATCACAGGCGTGGTGGTGGTTGGCTTCGCCGGTCAGCAGGCAGTCCGCCCCTTGGGCCAGTGCCTGGTCGAACATACTGCCCCCAGCGCCGCTGATCACCGCCAGGCGGCGCACCGGGCGGCCGTTGTCCACAAATTTTACCTGCACAGCCGGACCGCTGGCCGGGGCGTTACATTCACCCGCCAGCAGCTGCTGCGCCTTTTGGGCCAGCTGCGGCACAGTCAGCGGGGCGATCTGCCCCACCCGGCCGCAGCCTTCTGCAAAAATCTCCGGCTCCTGCATCCCGAACAGGGCCGCCAGGGTATCGTTGACGCCGCCTGCTGCCGCATCCAGATTGGTGTGCATACAAATGGCTGACACCCCGGCCTGCACCAGACGGAACGTCATATCCTCCGGCCCCAGCTGTTTGAGCGGTGCAAAGATCACCGGATGGTGGGCCACGATCAGCTCACATTTTTGCTCCACCGCCTCTGCAAGGACCGCCGGTGTGATATCCAGCGCTGTCAGCACCCGCCGCACCGGACGGCCGCAGTCCACCAGCAGCCCCACGTTATCCCAGCCTTCTGCCAGCTCCGGCGGCGCCAGCCGCTCCATAGCAGACAAGATCTCCTGAACCGTATTCAAAGGGCATCCCCTTCCTGGATGATCGCATCCATCTCAGCGGCCAGCGGGGTGCCGTCCGGCACACCCAGCCGCAGTTTGGGCAGCTTTGCCCGCTGCCAGGCTGCATAGGCAGCCCCTTCCGGCCAGCAGCCGGTCTCTCCAAACAAGCACTGCGCCAAAGTCGGCTGACGGCTCTGGCCGGTATACTCCGCCGCCATCACCGCATACCACCGGCCTGCTGCCTGGACCGGTCGGTCCGCCGCCAGGGCAAACCCCTTCTGCCACAGCCAGCGGCGCAGATCTCCATGGCGGGTGGCAGGCACCAGCACCAGACGGGGACCGCCGGGCTGAAAGATCCAGGGGGCTTTTTCAAGGATCTCCCAGGTGGTCTGGGCAGACACCCCCGCCAAAACGATGGTGGCCACCTCCCCCTCCCGCAGGACAGACAGCCCATCCCCCAAGCGCAGCTCTACTTTATCCTGGCAGCCTGCAGCTTCCAGCGTGCGCCGGGCTTTTGCCAGGGGGCCGGGGCGCAGGTCGGCCCCGATCACCCGGGGGCACCGGCCCGCCCCTGCCAGCACCGCTGCCAGCTTTCCGTGGTCGCAGCCGATATCTGCCGCAGGCAGGCCGGGGCGCACCAGCTCTGCCGCTGCCGACAGCCGGGCATCCAGCACGGGCAGCATTTAGGCCTGTGCCTCCAGATGGGCGTTGAGCTTTTCGATCAGCTCATCGCAGTCCACGCCGTGCACAGCACAGGCTTCCTCCAGGGTCTCGCCCCGGGAGGAGGGGCAGCCCAGGCAGTGCATACCGATCTCCATAAAATAGGGAGCCGTGCTCTGGTCCATATCCAGGATATCCCCGATGATGGTCTGGCGGGTGACCTTGCGTGCAGCGGACTTGTCTTTCTTGATCATATTAAAGATATCGAACATGATGTGTTTCCTTTCTTTTGTACAGCGCCCTGCAAAGGCTGCCTCCAAATAAGAAAACATTGGTTCTGGCTGAGAGATTTGGGCTAGTGCAAGGAAAAGCAGCGCAGGCATCCTTGCTGGCTGGCAAGCTGCTTTGACACAGCAATTACACAAAATCGTCAGTCGGCGGGCAATGGTTTCTTATTCGGAGGCAGCCAAGGGCGGGTCTCCTTTTTACTATACCCCAAATTGCAGGCAGATTGCAAGGGGGCAGCGCAGATCGGCCTGTCCCGGCAACGCAAAAACCCCCTCCGCCGGATGGCAGAGGGGGCGACAGCTTTTGCTAAGAGCAGCTCTTAGTTCTGCTTCATGCGAGCGAAGCAGTCAGAGCAGTAGACCGGACGGTCCTCACGGGGCTGGAAGGGCACCTTGCAGGTCTTGCCGCAAGCAGCGCAGACAGCGTCAAACATCTGACGCTCGCCGCCGGAGGTGTTGCGGACGCCGTTCTTGCGGGCGTCACGGCAGCTCTTGCAGCGCTGGGGCTGGTTCTCGAAGCCGCGGGATGCGTAGAACTCCTGCTCGCCGGCAGTCCAAACAAACTCCTTGCCGCAGTCCTTGCAAACTAAAGTCTTGTCTTCGAACATCGTAGTATCTCCTCTTTGTCTTAGTTCTTACCCACGGAAGGATTGTAACCATAACTTTGGTGTTTCGAGACCATCGCGCTGATCGTAAGCTTACCAGGGGCCAGAATGATGGATGGTCCTCTGACTGAGGACTTTCCTATTGTACCGTCCTTTTGGAGATTTGTCAACAAAAAAACGTAGACGCCCCCTAAATTGTTCAACCGGCCCAATCCGGCCGCCTTTCCCCTGGCAGACTGCACAAAAAGAGGCCGCAGCCCCCGGCGATCGGACAGGCTGCAGCCTCTTTGAAGAAATTACTTTATTTTACTTCTCGACAACTTCCTTGGTGTCGCGGGCGATCATCAGCTCCTCATCGGTAGCGATGACCAGGGTGCGCACCTTTGCGCCCCAGGCAGTGATCTCGCACACGTCGCCGCGGATGTCCTTGTTCTTCTCGCTGTCGATGCGGATGCCCAGCCAATCCATGTGGTGGCAGATCTTTGCACGGGCCAGGTCATCGTGCTCGCCGATGCCGCCGGTAAAGACGATGGCGTCCACGCCGCCCATTGCTGCGATGTAGCTGCCCACGACCTTCTTGATCTGGTAGTTCAGCATATCGGAGGCCAGCTGTGCACGGGGATTGCCGGCAGCTGCTGCTTCCTCCACGTCACGCTTGTCGCTGGAGACACCGGAGATGCCCAGCAGGCCGGACTTCTTGTTCAGGATCTCGTCCAGCTCGTGGCCGGTGATGTTCAGGGTGTACTTCAGGTAGTTGACCACAGAGGGGTCCAGGTCGCCGCAGCGGGTGCCCATCATCAGGCCAGCCAGCGGGGTCATGCCCATGGAGGTATCCACGACCTTGCCCTGGTCCACAGCGGCAATGGAAGAACCGTTGCCCAGGTGGCAGGTGATCAGCTTCAGGCGCTCAATGGGCTCCTCCAGGTACTCAGCAGCCTTGTGAGCAACGTACTTGTGGCTGGTGCCGTGGAAGCCGTAGCGGCGGACGCCGTACTTCTCATAGTACTCGTAGGGGATGGCGTACATATAAGCCTTCGGGGGCATGGTGCTGTGGAATGCGGTATCGAACACAGCAACCATGGGCACGTCCGGGCCAAAGACCTTGCGGGCAGCCTCGATGCCCAGGATGCCGGCGGGGTTGTGCAGGGGGGCCAGGGGGCTCAGCTCACGCAGGGTGGAAATCACCTCGTCGTTGATCAGGCAGCTGGCCTTGAACTTCTCGCCGCCGTGGACCACACGGTGGCCGATGGCATTGATCTCTGCCACGTCGTTGATGCACTTGCCCTCGCCAGTGGTCATCTTCTTCACGACCTCAGCAAAAGCCTCGGTGTGGGTGGGGAAGATCGCCGGAGTGGTGGCCTTGTGGCCGTTAGCGTCATGGGTGATCATGCTGCTCTCCATGCCGATGCGCTCGCACAGGCCTTTGCACAGCACCTTCTCGCCATCCATGTCGATCAGCTGATACTTCAGAGAAGAAGATCCGCAGTTAATAACCAGAACTTTCATCTTAGTTTCCTCCCATATTTTCTCCCATCCGGCCAGCGGACAGAGTTTTACAGTCTTTCAGAAATATTATATAATATGGGTACACCCTTTTCAAGCCACAAGCGTGGCAAAGCGGTAAAACTTGTGTACAACCTTTTTGTACATCCTGCCCATAAAAGCGCCAAAGAGAGGGGTGCGCCCTGTATAATCGACATAATTTTCACAATCTTTCGTTCTTTCCCGCCAATTAAAAAGGAGCTTTTCTATGTATTTTGCTGGGATCATTGCAGAGTATGACCCCTTCCACAACGGGCACGCCTGGCAGCTGGCAGCGGCCCGGGCCCACGGGGCCAAATACGTTGCCGTTGCCCTCAGCTGCGGCCTGACCCAGCGGGGCGCGCTGCCTTTGCTGCCGGAATCTGTGCGTGTGGCCGCCGCTTTAGCCAGCGGAGCGGATCTGGTATTTGCCCTTCCCGCCCCTTATGCCTGCGCCGGGGCCGAAGCCTTTGCCCAGGCAGGGGTAGCGCTGCTGTCCGCCGCCGGGTGCGACGGGCTGGTTTTTGGGGCAGAGACCCCGGACCCTGCCCTGCTGACCCAGACCGCACAGCTGCTGCTGACCCAGGACTACCGCACCGCCCTGCGCGCCGCCTTAGCAAACGGCGCCCGCAGCTTTGCTGCGGCACGGCAGGCAGCCGTACAGTCCCTCTGCCCCGACAGCGGCGCTGCCGCCTTGCTGGACAAGCCCAACAATAACCTGGCGGTGGAATACTGCAAAGCCATCCTGTCTCAGGGCGCAGCCCTGACCCCCGTGCCCCTGGGGCGGCAGGGAGCGGACCATGGGCAGGCTCTGGGCAGCGGGGGCGGACCCTATGCCAGCGCCAGCGCTCTGCGCCGCCTTTGGGCCGCGTCCGGACCGGAAGCGCTGACGGACTATCTGCCCCCTTCTGCCCTGCCTTTTTACCGGCAGGCCCGCGCCCAAGGGATGGATACAGATTTTGCTGCCGCTCACCTGGCACAGCTGACCCTGCTGCGCGCCCGCACCACCGGCCCGGACTGCTTTGCCGGGGTGCGGGGCGTATCCGAGGGACTGGACCACCGCCTGTACGCCGCTGTACAGCAGGCTGTGAGCTGGGAGGGCCTGGTGGATGCCATGACCACCGTGCGCTACCCCCGTGCCCGGATGCGCCGCCTGGCGCTGGACGCTGCGCTGAACTACCAGGCAGACGCACTGCCTGCCCTGCCCCCCTACCTGCATCTGCTGGGAGCCCGGCGGGAGGCCCTGCCCCTGCTGAAAAACGCCGCCCTGCCCGTCGGGCACTCGCTGGCAAAGCTGGCCCGGCACGACCCCGCCTGCGCAAAAGTGGCAGATGCCCAGCGTTCCGCCGACGCTCTGGGCACCCTTTGCCGCCGCACCCCCGCCCCTTTGGGGGAGAGATATCGTCAAAAAATTATTTTTTTGCCGGATTTGCTGGATTGCTGAAAAAGCAGACCTAAAAATCGGCACTTCTGCCATTGTGCTCCGGGCGGGTTTTGGTGTATCATGAAATCACCATCTTGGATACAACGTATCCATTCCAAGCACATTATTCACCTGAGGATCTAAAGGAGGACCCCCCTTATGGCATTCCATGTCCTGGACGAAGCCAAGCGCTGCCTGGGCTGCAAAAACCCCCTGTGCCAGCAGGGCTGCCCGATCCACACCAACATCCCCGAAGTCATCCGCCTGCTGAAGGACAGCAAGCTGGACGAGGCCGGCTGGATGCTGTTTGAGAACAACCCCCTGACTACGGTGTGCAGCATCGTCTGCAACCACGAAAAGCAGTGCGAGGGCCATTGCATCCGCAACCGGATGCCCAGCCACGACCCGGTGCACTTCTCGGTGATCGAGAACTATGTCTCCACCACCTATGCCAACAAGATGGTGGCCGGTCCCGCCCCCAAAAACGGCATGAAGGCCGCTGTGGTCGGCTCTGGTCCGGCAGGTCTGACCATCGCCGTGCTGCTGGCACGGTGGGGCTATGACATCACCATCTTTGACACGCGGGATAAAATCGGCGGCGTGATGCGTTACGGCATCCCGGATTACCGCCTGCCGGACAGCGTGCTGGACGACTTCCAGTACCGCCACCTGGAGCTGAAGGGCATCAAGGTGCGCACCAATACCACCATTGGCCGCACCCTGACCATCGACGACCTGTTCCGGGATGGGTACAAGAGCGTATTCATCGGCGCCGGCCTGTGGAAGGCCAATGCAATGCACATCAAGGGCGAGAGCCTGGGCAACGTGGCCTTTGGCATCGACTACCTGGCCAACTCCAAAGCGTTCCGCCTGGGCGATGACATTGCGGTGATCGGCGTGGGCAACTCCGCTATGGACTGCGCACGCACTGCCATCCGCAACGGGGCACGGCATGTCACCTGCTATGCCCGCCGGGACGAAGGCTGCATCACTGCCTCGGAATACGAGGTGAGCTATGCCAAGCTGGAGGGTGTCGGCTTCCGCTTCTGCAAGGCTCCGGTGGAGATCCGGGAGGACGGCCTGGTCTGCCGGGATACCGTGCGGAATGAGGACGGCAGCTTCAGCCAGGTGGAGGGCAGCGAGATGCTCTACCCCCATACCGGTGTCATCGTCTCGGTCAGCCAGGGCTCGGAGAGCAACCTGGTGCAGACCACCCACGGCATTGAGACCAACACCCGCGGCCTGCTGACCGTTGCAGAGGATGGCAGCACCACCCGGGAGGGCGTGTTTGCCGGCGGCGACGCCGTCATGGGCGCCCGTACCGTCGTAGAAGCTGTGGCTGTGGCCAAAAAGGTAGCCGAAGCCATGGATGCCTACATGAAGAGCCTGCCTGCTGACCCGGCCCCCGACACCACTCTGCCGGTGTTCCAGGAGCCGCCTGCCGACGTGCTGTGTGAGCAGCCGCTGTAAAGACCCGATCTCTCTGAAAGGCGCAGCCGCAAGGCTGCGCCTTTTTTGCCGTGATCGGTCCGCCTCCGCACAGTTTTCCACCAAGTCCTCTTTCTTGGTGGAAAATGCAGGCGCTCGTTTTTCTCCCGCCGGGACCTGGGTAAGGGTGGATTTTTTTTGCGTTTTCTAGTACAATGGACATTGAAATAGAATGGGAGAGAGTCCGCCTGATCCGAACGCTCTCCCCGTGGAGGTGTTCGTTTTACCATGAAGCCCGTATCCCATCTCCAGCAGACCATCTGGAAAAGTCTGATCATCCTGCTGGGCAATGCACTGTACTCGCTGACGGTGGTGCTGTTCCTGGTCCCTTCCGGGCTGATCACCGGCGGCGCTACCGGCATCGCTCTGGCCGTCAACCGTGTGTCCGGGCTGCCGGTGTCCGGCGTGCTGTTCGTTATCAACATGACGATGCTGGCGTTGGGCTGGGCGGTGCTGGGCCGGGCCTTTGCGCTGAACACACTGGCCAGCAGCCTGCTCAGCCCTGCATTCATCGGCCTGTGGGAGTACCTGCTGGCAGGCCGCATCCTGACCGATGACATCCTGCTTTGCACGATCTTTGCCGGTCTGGGCATTGGCAGTTCCCTGGGCATGGTGATCCGGGCCGGGGCCTCCACCGGCGGCATGGATATCCCGCCGCTGGTGCTGCAAAAGTGGTTCCGCCTGCCGGTATCTGCCACCATGATGCTGATGGATCTTGTGATCCTGATGTCGCAGGCCATGTCCAGCCCCATGGAAAAGATCCTGTACGGCGTGGTGATGGTGATCGTATACACCATCGTGCTGGACAAGGTGCTGATGCTGGGCGAGAGCCGCACCGAGGTCAAGATCATCAGCCCCAAGGCGGATGAGATCCGGACCGTGATCTTGGAACAGCTGGACCGGGGCGTTACCGAGCTGCACGGCGCAGGCGGCTACACCCACGAGCCTTCCACCGTACTGCTGAGCATCGTCTCCAACCGGGAGCTGCCGCGGCTGGAAAAGCTGGTCCATTCCATAGACCCCGCCTGCTTTTTGATCATCAGCCATGTGACGGAGGTGCGGGGCCGCGGCTTCTCCATCAGCAAAGACTATCAGTGACCGCAACAACAAACATAAAAGGCCCCCGCCTGTGCTTTGCACGGGCGGGGGCCTTTGCTCTTATTTCAGAGGCGGGGTCACAGCAGCGGCGCAATGGCCTTGAGCAGCACACCGGTGATGTGCAGCACATGCTTGCCCTGCCAGATGCTCTGGCTGGTGGGTTCCACCTTGCGGCACTGCGCCAGGGTATCGTCAAAATCCTTTTGGATCTGGGGGATGCAGCGGGTGCCCACCATCCAGACCGCATCCTCAAAATGATGGTAAAGGCTGCGGTAATCCAGGTTGATGGTGCCCACCACGGCCTCCCGGTCATCCACTACAAACACCTTGGCATGGACAAAGCCGGGGGTCCACTCGTAGATCTCCACCCCAGAAGCCAGCAGCCCGGCGTAGTGGGTCTTGGCCAGTGCGTAGGCAAAGCTCTTATCCGGCACACCCGGCAGGATCATCTTCACCTTCACGCCGCGCTCTGCTGCAAAGCAGAGGGCATTTTCCAGCTCACCATCCAGGATCAGATAGGGGGTCATGATGCAGACACTGCGCTGGGCGCGGTTCAAAAGGTCGATATAGACCTGCTCGCCCACCCGCTCACGGTCCAGGGGGCTGTCGCCATAAGGCACCACAAATCCATCCGTCTGCACCGGAGCTTCCAAATGGGGCAGGAAGCGCTCATCGTCCGGGCTTTGCTCCATGATGTTCCACAGCTGCAAAAACAGCGCTGTAAGGGTGCGCACGCCCTCGCCTTCCAGCATCACGCCGGCATCCTTCCAGCGGCCGTGCTTCTCGATCACGTTGATGTATTCGTCTGCCAGGTTGATGCCGCCGGTAAAACCTACCCGGCCATCGATCACAAAGATCTTGCGGTGATCACGGTAGTTGTAGTGGGTGGAAACGAAGGGTTTCATGGCTGCAAAGACCTTGCAGCGGATGCCCAGCTGCTCCAGCCGCTTGGGGTAATCTCTGGGCAGGGTAGAAAACTCACAGGTGCCATCGTACATCACCCGGACCTCGACCCCTTCGGCGGCCTTGCGTGCCAGCAGTTCCAGCACCTTGCCCCACATCAGGCCCTCGTCAATGATGAAGTACTCCACAAAGATATAATGCTTGGCCTGCTCCAGCTGACGCAGCAGCTCCGCAAACTTTGCCTCGCCGCCATCAAAATAGGTCACCTCGGTATTCTCATACAGCGGGAAGCCGCCGCCTGTTCCCCGCAGATAGCGGGCCAGCGCACCAGCGCCGGGGTCCTGCCGGGTCAGCCTTTGGGCCGACTGGAGATCCTGCTCCAGCTCCGTGCGGGTCTTTTCCGACAGGTCCGACAGGCGGCGCTTGAGCATCCGGTGTCCAAGGTCACTCTCGGTATACAGGAACAGCAGACCGCCCAGCACCGGCAGCAGCATAATAACGATCAGCCACGTGATCTTGGCGCTGTTGTCCATGCGGGTGTTGAGCAGGTAAATGACCATTACAGCGGAAAACAGCGCCGCACTGCCCAAGTAATGAGGCAGCAGCTGCTCAAACTTGACAAACAGCCCAAACAGCACTCCGACCTGCAGCAGCAAAAGCAGAAGCACGATGCCAAACCGGCTGAAGATGGCGCGGACGACGCCCTTTTGCCCCTTTTTCAGCAGGCGCAGGCCGCCATCTTCGATATCCTTGACCTTTTCCTTTACATTTTGCTTCAATCGCTCTGTTTGCATTCAACATACCTCCTCTCGTTTTTGACCGCCCAGCGGCACAGCACCCGGCTGCATCCACTGTGTCTGCCCGCAACATCCAACTGCAGCAGGGCTGTCAAAAGCGTTGGTTCTGTGTTATAATATTCTTGCTATCCAGCCCGTGTTTTCCGGGCTGTGACAATATATCCTAGTATACCTTATTTCACGAAAGAACGCCATAGGGTGTATCACAGAACGCAAAAAACGGAGCATCTGCACCCGGCAGGTCTTTGCAGGGCCGGGCGGGGGCAAACAGGGGGAGGATGTAAAACATGAACAATCTGATTATCGGCATTGCGGGAGGATCCGGCAGCGGCAAGACCACGCTGGCGCTGCGGCTCAAGGAACGCTTTGGGGAAAACGAAGTGCGGCTGATCTCGCACGACAGCTATTATAAGCGGCACGACGAGCTGCCTTTTGAACGGCGCTGCCAGCTGAACTACGACCATCCGGACGCATTTGACAACGACCTGCTGATCCAGCACCTGAAACAGCTGAAGTCCGGCCAGGCCATCGACTGCCCGGTATACGATTATACCATCCATAACCGCAGCAACCAGGTGCAGCATATCGAACCCGCCCCGGTGCTGATCGTGGAGGGTATCCTGCCCTTTGTGGAGCCGGAGCTGTGCCGCCTGTTCGACTACAAGATCTATGTGGACACCGATGCAGACGAGCGCATCCTGCGGCGCATCCTGCGGGATGTAAAGGAGCGGGGACGCTCTTTGGACAGCGTTATTGCGCAGTACCGCACCACGGTAAAACCCATGCACGAGGCTTTTGTGGAGCCCAGCAAGCGCAATGCGGACATCATCGTGCCCAACGGCGGCGAAAACGGCACTGCGGTGGAGGTGCTGGCCCACCACATCCGCAGCCTGATCCAGAAGATGAATCTTTTGTAAGCAGTACACAAAAAAGCAGCCTCACTTTTGTGAAGCTGCTTTTTTGTCTTCGTCTCTGTTCCGGCTCATGTATCCACGCCTACCACGGCCATCCAATAGAGGGTGCCCTGCACCTCGCCCATCGCCAGACCGATGCGGCGGGCGCGCTGGTCCAGCAAGGCCCGGTCCCGCAGCTGCGCAGGGAGCTGGATATCCTGCAGCGGATTGCACAGGAAAAACACCAGGTTCTGTTCCCCCGCCAAGCGGGTGCCTACGATGGAGTACGCATAACTGGCGCTGCGCAGACGCTGCCGCTCCAGTGCCTGTGTATAGGACGGATAGCTCAGCGCCGAGCTGCCTCTGTTCTCAAAAACAGCCATCAGCCCCTGCGCCTTGCGGCGAAGCGCCGGGTCTTGGGTCAGCGGCGCACACTGCTGCTCGGCACGCAGCTCGTTGATGGCCGACAGCAGATACGCTTCGGTCTCCAGGGCCTGCTGCGGCTGTGCGCAGCCTGCCAGCAGCAGCGTCGCCAGCAGCGCCAGCACCGCCAATGCCCGGCACAGCATTTTTTTCACCGCTCCTCTCCCCCTCCCCTGAAAATGATCCTTCTGCCTTTCATAGGATAAACGCTGCCGCCCAAATTGTCAAGCCGGGCAAACCGGGACGGTCAGGCCGCACCACCGCTTTGTGAAACTTCTTCCCGCTCATTGAACCCTGCAAAAAAATGTGCTAAAATACGTGCAGAAAGCACTGTTATGGAGGGAGATCTATGAAAAAGCACATAAAGCGCCTTGCCGTACTCTTTGCCTGCATCTGCTTTTTTGCCTTAGCCGGGTGCAGCAAAAAACCCGCACTCCGTTTGCCTGCGCCAGAGGAGACCCAAGAGATCGAGATCCTGAAAAACACATCTGAGACCGGAAAAGTCATCACGGATAAACAGCAGATCGCCCAGATGATCGCCGATCTGCAAAACAACACGAAGCCGACCCGTCAGGAAAGCGTAAACGACCACCCCACAAACATCGACCGTTACATCCTGATCCGATTCCACTCCACGAATAACGAGCTTTCTCCCAGTGTGGCCTATCTATACAGAAAAATGGACACCTGTTACCTGGAGCAGCCTTATTCCGGGATCTGGGAACTGGAAGCGTCGGTGTTGGATGCTATTGCTGCGGACTTATAACATTGCCTTTACCAGGCTTTTTTCTTCCCAAAACCGCCCCCTGCCATCGAAAGGATGGGAGGGGGCGGTTTTTATATTCTGCACTTTTGCCGAGACTCCACGGACATGGGAGAGATACAAAAAACCGCCCGGACCACTTACAGCAGCGGTCCGGGCGGCAGTTGCGGGGGTCAGAACGGGGGTTCAGCGCACAGAGGTGCGCACCAATGCGCGCTTGAGACGGGCCTGCGCCAGCTCATATTCCCGCTGGTCCAGGTTTTTGCGCGCCAGGGTCTCCTCGGCACGCTTTTTGGATGCTTCGGCCCGGGCCTGGTCGATCTGCTCCGCCCATTCCCAGGTGGTAGCAGCCAGGCGGACCTCCCCCTCCAGCACGGTCAGCATCCCGCCCATACAGGCGGCGCTGCGGCGCTTACCGGTCTCGTCCACCAGATGCGCCTCTCCCATGCCGAGGGCGGTGCAGTAATCGCCGTGGTTGGCCAAAATAGCCAGGTCCCCGTCGATGGCGCGGCAGACGATCCGCTCGGCCTGGCCGTCAAAGGCGCAGCCGTCCGGCGTGACCACCGTCAGATGAAAGGTCGTCATGGTTTACCCCTTCTTTGCTTTGGCAAACACGTCGTCGATGGTGCCGGCAAACAGGAAGGCACTCTCCGGCAGGTCGTCGCACTGGCCGTCCAGGATCATGCGGAAGCCCCGCAGGGTCTCTTTCAGCGGCACATACTGGCCCGGCATACCGGTAAACTGCTCTGCCACATGGAAGCTCTGGGACAAGAAGCGCTGCACTTTGCGTGCCCGGCTGACCGTGAGTTTATCCTCCTCGCTCAGCTCGTCCATGCCCATGATGGCGATGATGTCCTGCAGCTCCTTATAGCGCTGCAGCACCTTCTGTACGGCACGGGCCACCTCGTAATGCTCCTGACCCACCACTTCCGGGCTCAGGATACGGCTGGTGGAGTCCAGCGGGTCCACAGCCGGGTAGATGCCCTGGGAGGCGATATCACGGCTCAGGACCGTGGTAGCGTCCAGGTGGGTAAAGGTGGTTGCGGGGGCCGGGTCGGTCAGGTCGTCCGCAGGGACGTAGACCGCCTGCACCGAGGTGATGGAGCCTTTGCGGGTGGAGGTGATACGCTCCTGCAGGGCGCCCATTTCGGTAGCCAGGGTGGGCTGATAGCCAACGGCAGAGGGCATACGGCCCAGCAGTGCCGAGACCTCACTGCCCGCCTGGGTAAAGCGGAAGATGTTGTCGATGAACAGCAGCACGTCCTGATTCTTCACATCACGGAAGTACTCTGCCATGGTCAGGCCGGACAGAGCCACACGCATACGGGCTCCCGGCGGCTCGTTCATCTGGCCGTAGACCAGCGCCGTCTTATTGATAACGCCGCTCTCGGTCATTTCGCCGTAGAGGTCGTTGCCCTCACGGGTACGCTCGCCGACGCCGGTAAACACCGAGTAGCCGTTGTGCTCGGTAGCAATGTTATAGATCAGCTCCTGGATCAGCACGGTCTTGCCGACGCCTGCGCCGCCGAACAGACCGATCTTGCCGCCCTTGGCATAGGGGCAGATCAGGTCCACGACCTTGATGCCGGTCTCCAGGATCTCGGTGGTGGACTGCTGCTCCTCATAGCTGGGAGCCGGACGGTGGATGGGCCAGTATGCATCCGGGGTGGGGGCGGGCTTTGCGTCCACCGGCTCGCCCAGCAGGTTGAACACGCGGCCCAGGCACTGGTCGCCCACCGGCACCTTGATCGGCTCGCCAGTGTCCACAGCGGGGGTGCCGCGCACCAGGCCGTCGGTGCTGCTCATTGCAATGCAGCGGGCCACATTGTCGCCCGTCAGCTGTGCGACTTCCACGATCAGCTTCTGGCCGTGGTTGTCGATCTCGATCGCACTGAGCAGCTCCGGCAGCTGGCCATCCTCAAACTGGATGTCCAGCACCGGGCCGATGACCTGGAGCACCTTGCCGATATGTTTTTCGGACATAGGTTACAACTCCTTACATTTTGTTCTGAAGCGCCCTTTTGCGGAGCGCTTGATAGGGGTCACTGCTCCGCACCGGCCACGATCTCGGTGATCTCCTGGGTGATGGCGGCCTGGCGGGCACGGTTGTAATACAAGTTGAGGTGGTCGATCATCTCGGACGCATTCTTGGTGGCAGCGTCCATCGCAGTGCGGCGGGCCGCCAGCTCGCTGGCAACGCTCTCACACACAGCGCCGTAGACGACGCCTGCGACATACTCGGGGATGATCGCGCTGAATACCTCCTCGCAGCTGGGCTGATACAAGATCTGGCTGCGGCGGGCGGCATCCTTCTGCTCCTGGGTAGGCTGAATGGAAAGGGGCAGCAGATCCACCACGGTGGGGGTCTGGGTCATCATGGAGTCAAACCGGGTAAAGCAGACCTTTACTGCGTCGTACTCCCCTGCCAGATAGCTGTCGGTGATCTGGCGGGCCAGGTGGAAGCAATCGCCCACGCCCACATCCGCCGCCACCGCATAGCTCTGGCTGTAGATCTCCATTTCCCGACGGGCAAAATGCTCCGCCGCCCGCTTGCCAATGGGCAGCACCGTGACCGGACCCTGCTGCTCAGCCGCTGCCAGCTTGAGCACGTTGGCATTGTAGCCGCCGGCCAGTCCGCGGTCGCCGGCAATGACCACCAGCAGCGTTTTGCGGATCTCCCGCCGTTTCAGGTAGGGGGTCTGCGCCCGGGGGTCTGCCGCAGCGATCTCGGTCAGGGTGCGGTACAGGGTGTTGAAATAAGGGCGGCTGTGCTCCACCCGCTCCTTTGCGCGGCGCATTTTGGAGGAGGCCACCAGCTCCATGGCCTTGGTGATCTGCATGGTACTCTCTACGCTTTTGATGCGCAGCTTGATGTCCTTCATGGAACCTGCCATGCTTGACGCCTCCTTCCGTTAATGTGCCTGGACAAAGCTTGCGGTGTAGCGGGCCAGCGCCGACTGGAGCTGGACCTCTGCATCGGCCTCCAGCTTGCCGGTGGTGCGGATGATCTCCATCACCGCTGCGCCCTCGGCATCGCTGTCCAAAAATTCATACAGGCCCTTCTCGTACTCCACTACATCCGGCACCTTGACATCCACAAGGCTGCCATGGATGGTAGCGTACAGGATGGCCACCTGCTTTTCCACCGGCACCGGCGCCGAGCGGTTCTGCTTGAGCACCTCCACGATGCGCTCGCCCTGGGCCAGACGGGCCTTGGTGTCCGCATCCAGGTCAGAGCCGAACTGTGCAAAGGACTGCAGCTCCCGGTACTGGGAGTAGATCAGCTTCAGGGTGCCCGCCACCTTCTTCATGGCTTTGATCTGGGCGTTGCCGCCCACGCGGGACACCGAGATGCCCGGGTTCACTGCCGGCATGACACCGGAGTGGAACAGCTCGGTCTCCAGGAAGATCTGGCCGTCGGTAATGGAGATGACGTTGGTGGGGATATACGCCGACACGTCGCCGGCCTGGGTCTCGATGATGGGCAGTGCCGTCAGGCTGCCGCCGCCCCGCTCATCAGAGAGCTTTGCTGCACGCTCCAGCAGACGGGAGTGCAGGTAGAACACGTCGCCGGGGTATGCCTCGCGTCCCGGAGGACGGCGGATCAGCAGCGACAGGGCACGGTAAGCCACTGCGTGCTTGGACAGGTCGTCATAGACCACCAGCACATGCTTGCCCTTGTTCATGAAGTATTCGCCCATCGCACAGCCGGAATAGGGTGCGATGTACTGCAGCGGCGCCATCTCAGAGGCAGTAGCGGAGACCACGATGGTGTAGTCCATCGCACCGGCCTCGGTCAGGCTCTGCACCAGGTTTGCCACGGTGGAGCGCTTCTGACCAATGGCAACGTAGATGCAGATGACATCCTTGCCCTTTTGGTTGATGATGGTGTCGGAAGCGATGGTGGTCTTACCGGTCTGACGGTCGCCAATGATCAGCTCACGCTGACCGCGGCCGATGGGGATCATGGAGTCAATGGCCTTGATACCGGTCTGCAGCGGCTCCTTAACGGGCTGCCGCTCAATGATGCCGGGGGCCGGGGTCTCAATGGGACGGTACTCGGTGCAGTCGATGGGGCCTGCACCGTCGATGGGCTGACCCAGGGCATTGACGACGCGGCCGATCAGGGCTTCGCCCACCGGCACGGACACAACCTTGCCGGTACGCTTGACAAGGCCGCCCTCTTTGATGCCCACGTCCGAGCCCAGCAGCACGATGGAAACGGTGTTCTCCTCCAGGTTCTGGGCCATGCCGTACTCGCCGTTCTCAAACAGCAGCAGTTCGCCGGCCATGCACTGCTCCAGGCCGCTGGCCCGTGCGATGCCGTCGCCCACCATGATCACCGTACCCACCTCGCTGCGCTCGATCAAGTTTTCATAATGCTTGATCTGAGCACGGATGATCTTGGAGATCTGTTCAGGTTTTAATTGCATCTTTGTGTATTCACCACTCAATTCTTTTATTCTGTTTCGGGTGGAAATTCGGTTCAGGTTATAAAGTTGCTTCTGCAATGCGGCTGCGCAGGCTTGCAAGACGGTTCTGCACCGTGCCATCCAGCAGGGCGCCGTCCATCTCCAGACGGATGCCGCCCAGCACGGCCGGGTCTACCTTGGTCACAAGGTCGATCCGCTTGCCGGTGGCGGTCTCCAGCTTTTGCTTCAGCTGGTCTGCCTGGGCTTCGCTCAGGGCCACAGCCGAAACAGCCGTAGCCTCCAGCACGCCGTGGGCCTGGTTGAACCGCAGGTGATAGGCACGGGCACAGCCGGTCAGCTCCCGCACTGCGCCCTGCTCACACAGCAGTTTCAGGAAATTGAGCAGATAGGGGTGTACCGCCCCCTGCAGCGCTTCGTCCAACAGGGCGCAGCGCTCCTTTTTGGGGATGCTGGGGGTGGCCAGCAGGCGCAGGTAGTCCGGGTTTGCCGCAAGCAGGCTCACTGTTTCGTCCAGCTCGCCCAGGATGCGCTCGTCCAGCCCTTCCTCCGCTGCCAGGTCATACAGGCTGCCGCCGTACAGCTTTGCAAACTCGGTCATGACGCCTCTCCTACGTTCTGAATGAACGAATCGATCAGTTCCTGATGGTCGGCCTGCCGGATCTCACGCTCCACAACTTTGGAGGCAATCTCCATTGCAATGCCGCCGATCTCGTCCTTGACCTCGTTCACTGCCTTTTTGCGCTGCTGTGCGATATCAGCCTCGGCCTTCTGCTTCATGGCAGCGGCCTGGGCGCGGGCCTCGCCCAGCAGCTCCTCGCTGCGGGCGGTGGCGGTCTTTTGAGCACTTGCCAGGATCTGACCGGCCTCGGCGCGGGCCTGGGCCAGGTTCTGCTCGTACTCGGCCTTCATGGCCTCAGCCTCTTCACGCAGCTTTTGTGCGTCTGCGATCTGGCTGTCGGCCTTGGCCTTGCGCTCGGCGATCACCTTGCGCACCGGCTCCAGCAGCAGCTTTTTGAAAATGATCAGCTGGATCATCAGGTTGCAGATCTGGGCCAGGAAGGTCCAGCCGTCCAGCGTGATCAACGCCTGATATAGTGGCATATGCGTCTCCCTTCTTTCGATTTATGAGAAGTAAGAGCCGCTTACTGCAGATAGTTCATGAACATACCCGGTGCCAGGAAGATCAGCAGCAGGCCGGTAACGAAACCGTAGATACCGGTGGTCTCGGACAGTGCAACGCCCAGGATCAGGGTGCTGGTAACGTCGCTCTTGCACTCGGGCTGGCGGCCTACAGCCTCACAGGCAGCAGCGGCGGCATTGCCTTCGCCGATACCAGGGCCGATACCAGCGATCAGTGCAAGACCTGCACCGATGCCGCAGCCTGCCAGAGCGATACCACGGGCCAGAAGTTGAAAGTCAGTCATTATTGTGTCCTCCTAAAATAGCATTTTGGGGGCGCGGGGGGGACTGGTTTAGTCCTCGCCCGCAGCACGTTTGATGAAAATAGCGGTCAGGGTACAGAAGATAAAGGCCTGGATGCAGCCGCCAAACCAGTCAAAATACAGTCCCGTAAAGGCCGGGATACCGATCTGGAAGATCTGCAACTCACCCAAGAAGCCCGGCAGCCAGCCCAGCAGGGCGTGGCTCAGGCTGGCCAGGGCCCAGTACAGCAGTGTGGAGATAACTGTACCGGACAGGATGTTGCCGAAGTGACGGAACGCCATGCTGACCGGGGTGGAGAGCTCGGACAGGACGTTGATGGGCGCCATGATGAACAAAGGGTCCAGCAGGCCCTTGAGGTACCCCAGCAGGCCCGCCGTCTTGAGCTTGTAGTACATGATCAGCACGAACACCACGATGGCCCAGGCGGCCTCGGTGTTGAGGTCGGCGGTAGGGCTCCACATGCCCACCACGCTGATCAGGTTGCACCCTACGCTGAGTGCGAAGATGGCGCCGATCAGCGGGATGTACTTGTCGAAATGATGGCCCATGTTTTCATGCACGAACTGATCCAGCCGCTCCACGATGAACTCGGCTGCGGCCTGCCGCTTTGAGACATTTTCCAGCTTGAGGTTGCTGCCCAGCCAGATGGCCAGGCCCGAAAGCAGCGCCATGACGATCCAGGTAGTGACTAGGGTCTGGGTGATCTTGAGATCGCCCAGCAGGGGGATATCGGTATGGATGGTATACAGGATCTTTGCGCCGTTCAGTTCCATTTGTTACGTTTCACCCCCTTCGTCACGGGGTTCAGCCTCCGGCTCCGGGGCGGGTTCGGGGTCGTCCTCCACAGAGACGTCCAC
>UQGD01000027.1 GCA_900540455.1 uncultured Faecalibacterium sp. | reverse complement strand
CCTCTCCGTCACGGCTATGCCGTGCCACCTCTCCCGAAAGGGAGAGGCTTTGGCAAGGGCGAAAAGTTTACAGCTTAACGGCAGACTTCTTTTTGTCGTTAAATAGTAAGGACGAGACCTGCCGGTTTTGCCAAGGGCTCTCCCCCTCGGGAGAGCTGTCGCCGTAGGCGACTGAGAGGGTCTCTCTCGAAAAAGGAACAAACCCCCGTTCTAAAAAAGGAGGAACCTATGCGTTTGGATAAATATCTGGCTGAGACAGCCCAATGCACCCGCTCAGCAGCCCGCACCCTGGTGCAGAAAGGGCGGGTGCATGTAAACGGCGCTGTGTGCAAAAAAGCCGACACCCAGCTGTCGGAGGCAGATGTAGTCTGTCTGGATGGTGCGCCGCTGCGTTACCAGCAGTTTGTATATCTGATGGTCAACAAGCCTGCGGGAGTCGTCAGCGCCCGGGAAGATGCCCGGGATACCACGGTGGTGGATCTGCTGGGGGACGCATACCCCCGCCGTCAGCTTTTCCCTGCCGGGCGTCTGGACAAGACCAGCACCGGTTTTGTGCTGCTGACGGATGACGGTGTGTTTGCACACGAGATCCTGGCCCCGAAACGCCACGTGCCCAAACGGTACACCGTCACGCTGGACACCCCCCTGACCCAGGAAATGACAGATGGCTTTGCCGCCGGTGTCACGCTGGCAGATGGTACAGCGCTTTCGCCGGCTCAGGTGCAGGCGCTGTCTCCCGATGGACTGCAGGTGCAGGTGGTGCTGCGCCAGGGCGTATACCACCAGATCAAGCGGATGTTTGGCGTGTATGGTGCAGGTGTCAATGCCCTGCACCGGGATGCCATTGGCGGGCTTGCCCTGGACGAAAGTCTGGCGCCGGGCCAGTGGAGAGAGCTGACGCCGGAGGAAGTGGCACAAATTACCGGCTGAAGGCAGGGGGCTTTTCACCAAGATTTCAAAGAAGCATCACATTTTACCGCTAAAATAGGGCCAAGAACCACGCAAAAAGGTGCTTTTTCCGCTCTTAGAACCGCTGACAGATAATTTGACCAAGAAAGAAGAAATTTTTTTGGTGAAATCTGTTGCAAAAGTAAATTCTTTTGTGTAAAATATAGATTGTATAACGGCGAAATTGTTGAAAATCACAATCGCCAATGCGGCGGCTTCCATAAGAGAGAGGAAAAGGGGTTTAACCAGTATGGCTAACAGAGTATTTCAAAGCGTGATCTACCAGATGAAAGATGCGATCGACCGTGTGGTGGGCGTGGTGGATGAGATGGGGACGGTGATCTCCTGCTCTGAGCTGAACCTGATCGGTGAGGTGCGTGAGGGCTTTGTTGAGGAGCGCTTGCTTGCCGGAGACCGGTTTGTACAGGACGGCTACACCTACCAGCAGTTCTCCAGCGCAAAGCATAACGAATATGCCGTGTTTGTGGAAGGCGCAGACGAAACTGCCGGTCAGTTTGCGGCAATGCTGTCTATCAGCTTGCAGAGCATCAAGCAGTATCACGACGAAAAATTCGATAAGGCGAACTTTATCAAGAATGTGGTGCTGGACAACATCCTGCCGGGTGATATCTATGCCAAGGCACGGGAGCTGCATTTTGCTACCGACGTGTCCCGGGTGGTGTTCATCGTCCGTGTGACCAGCGGCGGCGATATCTCCGCTTACGATGTGGTCAGCAGCCTGTTCCCGGATAAGCAGAAGGACTTTGTGTTCAACATCAGCGAGACCGATACGGTGCTGGTCAAGGAGATCCGCAAGGGCATCGACCGCACCGATATGGAAAAGCTGGCTGCCAGCATCGTGGATACGCTGTCTGGGGAGCATTACATCAAGTCTGTGGTGGGCATCGGCACCCCCATCTCCAACGTCAAGGATCTGGCCACCAGCTTCAAGGAGGCACAGATCGCAATGGAGGTCAGCAAGGTGTTCGACACCGAAAAGCAGATCATCCGTTATGACAACCTGGGCATTGCCCGTCTGATCTACCAGCTGCCCACCACGGTGTGTGAGATGTTCCTGCGTGAGGTCTTTAAGCAGGGCAGCATCGAGAGCCTGGACCAGGAGACCCTGTTTACCATCCAGCGCTTCTTTGAGAACAACCTGAATGTCTCGGAGACCAGCCGCGGCCTGTTCGTCCACCGCAATACCCTGGTGTACCGTCTGGAAAAGATCAAGAAACTGACCGGACTGGACCTGCGTGAGTTCGACGACGCCATTGTATTTAAGGTGGCGCTGATGGTCAAAAAGTACCTGTCCAACAACCCGGCCAAGTACTAAAAAGGCCCCTGCGCTCTGCTTTAGCGGGGCGTACAAACCGGCGGCACCTGTGTGCCAGCCGGTTTTTGCGGCAAAATTGCCGCAGTATCCTAGGGTGCACCCGACCGCACCCAAAGAATAAGGAGCTATCCTTTCATGATTGATTTTGAACACGTTTCTATGGAGTACAAGCGGGGCGGACGTCTCGCGCTGGAGGATGTCAGCCTGCATGTGGACCCGGGCGAGTTCGTTTTCCTGGTAGGTCACTCCGGTGCAGGCAAATCCACCCTGCTCAAGCTGATCCTGCGGGAAGTGCTGCCCAGTGAGGGCAAGGTCTTTGTGGACGGCAAGGATGTGGCACGGCTGCGGCGCAGCCAGGTGCCCTATCTGCGCCGGCAGATGGGTGTCATCTTTCAGGACTTCCGGCTGATCCCCACCATGACGGTCTATGAGAATGTGGCCTTTGCCATGCACGTTACCAACGTGGGCGCAAAGCAGATCCGGGACCGGGTGGATTATATGCTGGAGCTGGTACATCTGGAGGATAAGGCCAACAGCTACCCAGATTATCTCTCCGGCGGCGAACAGCAGCGGGTGGCGGTGGCCCGGGCCTTGGCTCACACCCCCAAACTGGTGATCGCGGACGAGCCCACCGGCAACATCGACCCCGAGCTGAGCTTGGAGATGATGGAACTGCTGGAACGGGTCAGCGGCATGGGCATCACGGTTCTGGTGGTCACCCACGAGCATGAGCTGGTGCGCCGGTTCCAGCAGAGAGTGGTCACGCTGGAAAACGGACGCATCATCTCGGATGTGCCCCCTGCACGGAAGGAGGCCCTGGTATGATGAAACCATCCACCTTTTTCTTCCTGACGGGCCGGGGCGTGCGCAATATGGGCAAGCACTGGGCTATGACCATTGCTTGTGTGGCCTCGCTGAGCGTCTGCATGGCGTTGAATATCTTTGCAAGTCTGCTGGAGCTGAATGTGGACAGCATGGTCAGCTATCTGGGCACCCAGAACGAGATGGTCGTTTATCTGGAGCCGGAAGCCGATGGGGAGCTGATGCAGAAGGTAGGGGACGAGATCGCCGTTCTGCCGGGCATTACCCATATGCAGTTCATGTCCAAGCAGGACGTGCTGGATCAGTACCGTACTTATATGGAGGATTATGCGATCCTTCTGGACGAGTTTGAAAACGACAATCCTTTTAAGGCCAACTACCGGGTGTCCATTGGAGATCTGAGCCAGATGGAGCAGATCAGCGCCCGGATCCAGCGTATCCAGGGGGTACACAGTGTGGCAGCCCCGCTGGAGATGACCAACGTGTTTATCCAGACCCAAAAGGCGGTCAACCTTGTGGGGCGGGTCATCGTCATCGTGCTGATGGTGGTCAGCGTGATCACGGTCGGCAGCACCATCCGGCTCAGTGTTTCGGCCCGCAGCCGGGAGATCGAGATCATGAAATATGTAGGCGCTACCAACTTTTTGGTCACCCTGCCCTTTGTGGCGGAGGGCTTGACCATGGGGCTGCTCTCCGGTGCGCTTACCGCCGCTGTTACCATTGGCGGCTATGGCTATCTGCTGCAGGCTACCAGCACGCTGGGCGGACTGTGGCGGCTGCTGATGGGTACTTCGCTGATCCCGCTGGCCAATGTGTGGCCCACCATCCTGTTTTACAGCTTGTGTGGCGGCGCGTTGGTGGGCGGCTTGGGCAGTATGTTCTCCATCCGCAAGCATCTGAACGTCTGAACCAAAAGGAGAGCCACCCATGTATCATGCAAAACATACAAAGCCTTTCCGGCTGATCCGGCCGGCAGCCCATGCAAAACCAAGCAACTCCGGGTTTGTGCGGGCGGTCAGTCTGTGTACGGCTGTGGCCTGTCTGCTGGCCTGTCTGGCTTTTTACCCCAGCGCCGCACCTACTGCGTCGGCAGCCTCCAACAGCATGGCCTCGCTGCAAAACCGGCTGGATAAACTGTCGCAGTCCATTGCGCAGCATAAAAAAGACCTCTCCAACGCCAAAAAGCGGGAAGCTGCCGCCAAGGCAATGGAGTCGGAGCTGCGGGAAAAGGTAACTGTGGTCCAGGGGCAGATCTCGGTTCTGAAAGGGCAGATCGCCCAGGTGCAGAACCAGATTGGCCAGACCCAGCAGGCCATTGCCCAAAAGGAAGCGGAGATCGCCCAAAAGGAGATCGAGATCGCAGACCAGTGGGACGACTTCAAGCAGCACATGGCTGCTATGCAGCAGCTGCGGGACGGCGGCAGTGTGGCCATGCTGGCCTCGGTGCAGGATATGTACCAGCTGCTGACCTTCAATGAGGTGATGCAGGATATCTCGTTGAAGGATACCGAGGTGCTGAACGATATGAAGAACGCCAAGCTGTCGCTGCAAAATGCAAAGGCAGACCTGGAGAGCCAGCGTTCCGCATTGCAAAACCAGAAAAACCAGCTGGACTCGCAGAACTATCAGATGCAGGCCAAGCAGAGCGAGCTGAACGCCAGCGTCTCGGCGGCTAAGCTCAGTGCAGAGGAAGCCAAGCAGGCCCAAAAGGAAGCCCAGGCAGCCATTGACTCGGACGAGATGAACTACGAGGCTGTGAAAAAGGAGATCCAGAAAATGATCGCCTCGGCCTCCTCCAGCAAGCCGCAGCTCAGCTTTACCGGCTTTATCTGCCCGCTGAAGAGTTATAGCCGCATCTCCAGCGAGTACGGTATGCGCGTCAACCCGGTGTCCGGGGTGCGCAAGCTCCATGCAGGCATTGATTTTGCAGCCCCCGGCGGCACCCCCATCTATGCAGCAGCCAGCGGCTATGTACAGGTGGCAGGCTGGTCCACCGGCGGTTACGGCAACTATGTCATCATCTACCACGGCAAAATGACGGATGGCAACGCCTACACCACCTTGTATGGACATATGAAGTCCATTGCCACGACGGCGGGCAAATATGTCAAGCAGGGCGAGCTGATCGGCTATGTGGGCACCACCGGCAACTCTACCGGCAACCATCTGCATCTGGAGGTGTGGAAAGGCAGCTCCAAGGCAAACTCCATCAATCCGCGCAGCGTGGTCCCCATCCGCTGAGGGGACCCGCAGGGAAGGCATATTGTATTTTTAGGAGGCTTTAGGCATGAAGGAAGATAAACGTAAGCGCCTGCTGCGCCTGGGCTGTCTCGTGCTGGCAGGGGTGTTCGTGCTCTCTCTGGTGGGGAGCCTGGCTATGATGCTTCTGTTCTGACAGGGGGAGACCGATGAACCGAAAAATTTCTGTGGGGATGATGGTGACCATCGTCATCCTGGCTATGACTGTGACCTTCTCGGTAACGATGCTGATGGCAATGCGCCTGTTTGACAGCACGGTGTCCAGCGTCAAAGAGAAGGAGAGCATGTACAACAAGATCGCAGAGGTGGACCGTTATGTGCGGGCCAATGATTACTACAACATTGACGAGACCTTGCTGTACGACTGCCTGACGGCCGGATATCTGCTGGGCGCAGGAGACCCCTATGCCCGCTATTATACGGCGACCTCCTATACGGAGCTGATGAAGATCCAGGAAGGCACCCTGATGGGTATTGGCGTGGAGCTGGCCAAAGACCAGACAGGCTATGCCAAGGTGCTGAAGGTCTACGATGACTCCCCGGCGCAGGAGGCAGGCATCCAGGTGGGAGACTACCTCATCGCCATTGGCGGGGAGGAGGTCAAGGCCATGTATACGGTGGATACGGTGCAGACCCGTCTGCGGGGCGAGGCTGGCACGGTGGTCAGTGTGACCTGGCTGGACGCCGCTGCCGCAGAACACAGCGCCGATCTGACCCATTACGGTTACCGCACCACTTCGGTGGATCAGAGCCTGGTGCAAGGCAATGTGGGCTATATCCGCATCCATCAGTTTGACTCTACGACCGCCAGCGAGCTGGATTATGCGGTGCGTACCCTGCAAAAGGCTGGCGCCGCCAGCCTGGTGTTCGACCTGCGCAACAACGGCGGCGGCGTGCTGGAAGATGCCCTGAACTGCATCGACCTGCTGTGTCCGGAAGGCACGCTGGCCTATGCAGAGGACAAGGATGGCGACCGTACTCTGCTGGGCAGCAGCGACTCGGAGAACGTGGTAGAGCTGCCCATGGTCTGCGTGGTGAACAAGTACACAGCCAGCGCTGCCGAGCTGTTTGCTGCCTCTCTGCGCAGCCTGAGCGGTGCACGCCTGGTGGGCGAGACCACCCAGGGCAAGGGCACCATCCAGAGCAGCCCCCAGCGCCTGTCCGACGGCAGCGCCCTGGTGGTCACAGTGGCAAAGCTGCTGGACGGACAGGGAAACAGCTTTGACGGCACCGGCTTGACCGTGGATGTGGAGCGTCCCTTGACGGCGGAGGAAGAGGTCATCTTCTATGACTTTACGCCGGACACGGACCCCCAAATCCTGCGTGCAGTGCAGGCAGCGCAGCAGATGAGCGGCTCCACCACGGTGGCAGGCGCAGAGGAAGAAAATGCTGCTTCCGATGCAGAACCGGCTGCTCCGGAAGAGGAGCCGGCCTCGGAGAGTGCTTCTTCGGAAAGCGCTGCTGAAAGTGAGAGCGGCGCAGCAGAGGCAGATTCCGGCAGCAAAGAGGCTGCCAGCCAGGACGCTGCATTGGCTTCCGCCAGTAAGTGATCTGTAAACAAGGGACCCTCTCTGTCGCGGTCAGCCGCAGCGGGGAGGGTCTTTGCTGCCCCGGAAGGGCGATCGTGCTATTGCTTTCTGTATAAAACGCACCGTATATCTTGTTTTGGAAAAATAACCGACCTTGTGATCCCTGGGCAAAGCCCCTGAATAGAAAGGATGGACCCTCTATGCCGGAATTGACCGACCTCTCGGTGATCCGATCCCTGTGCGAAAAATATGATTTTGCCCTCTCCAAGGGCTTTGGTCAGAACTTTATCATCAACCCTGGTCTGCCCCCCAAGATCGTGGATGCCAGCGGCGTTGGCCCTGGCTGGGGTGCGTTGGAGATCGGGCCGGGCATTGGCGTGCTGACCAAGGAGCTTGCACGCCGGGCAGATAAGGTGGTGTCCATCGAAGTGGATGAACGGCTGCCGCCCCTGCTGGCAGAGACGATGGCTGGTGTGGATAATTTTAAGCTGATACTACAGGATGTACTGAAAGTGGACCTGCCTGCCCTGCTTGAGGAAGAGTTTGCAGGGATGCCGGTGGCGGTTTGTGCCAATCTGCCGTATTATATCACCAGCCCGATCGTGATGAAACTGCTGTCCAGCCGCCTGCCGGTGCAGAACCTGACCGTTATGGTGCAGAAAGAAGCGGCGGACCGCCTGGCGGCAGCGCCGGGTACCCGGGCATCCAGTGCCATCAGCTGTGCTGTGAGCTACTATGCCCGTTCCCGCATGATGTTTACGGCAGCGCCGGGCAGCTTCTACCCGGCCCCCAAGGTCACCAGCGCCGTGGTGCGTATGGATCTGAGGGAGCAGCCGGCTGTGCAGGTGGAGGACGAGGAGGGCTACTTTGCCCTGATCCGTGCTGCCTTTGGCCAGCGCCGCAAGACCGCCGCCAACTCCATTGCCGCCGGTCTGTCCCTGCCCAAGGAGCGGGCCATTGCCGCCATTGAGGCTGCCGGTCTGGATGCCCGTGTGCGGCCGGAGGCACTGACCCTGGAGGACTTTGCCCGCATCCAGCAGGAGCTGGGGTGAACGCTGAGCCCCTGCGCTATTCTGTGTAAAAAGTACGCCCCTGTCAGGAATTGCGGTTCCCGGCGGGGGCGTTTTTGCGGGGATTTTGGAGCATATACTGGCCCAGCGGGATTGTAGGGTAAAGAGAATTTCATCTTGCAAAACTGTGGAAGAGATGGTATACTAATAAAGTACCCTTGCTGGTGTGGCGCAATGGCAGCGCAACTGATTTGTAATGGCCAGAGGCCAAGATAGAGATAAAATCAACTGTCCGAATGTGATTTTTCATGTTCGGGCATTATTTTTTACTCTTTTCTCGAGCGGCGTGGCGTAACTGATTGAATCCTTCCAAGCAGAAATAAAAAGGGCATCTTTAGACGAAAAAGCGCGCTTGATGAGGATGAACTTCTTCCAAAACTAGAAATCACTGAAACAAACAAATGGAGGAAGCTGTTTATGAAACGAGCCATACAGAAGAGTACGACTGCCGACACAATAGGCCTTTTGGAGGCGTTCGAGGAGTTCATCGAGGAGAAAGAGGCACAGAACAAAAGCCCGCAGACCATTCACAATTACCGCCAGACCTTTGAGACGTTTTGTAAGTTCAATGGGTTTGACCGGCATACCGGCGTAGAAAGCGTGAACCGAAAGGTCTTTCTGGATTGGGTCAATGATATGGCGCAGGACAAGAAGCCGGTCACGGTGAATCATTATCTGCGGGATGTCCGGGTATTTCTTAACTGGTGTATGGACGACGATCACCACTACATCGAGAAGCCCTTTAAGATGAAGGAAATGACGATGCAGGATACCAAGCCGAAAGCATTCTGTGACGAGGACATGGCACGTCTGATGGAAAAGCCGAACCTCAAAGCGGACTTCCCGGAGTGGCGCACCTATGCCATTGTCTGCTGGATCATGGACAACGGAAGCCGGACGGAAACGGTGTGTTGTGCCAAGATGAGCGATGTGGATTTCAAGAACAAGACGATAACCTTCTCCCATACCAAGAACCGGAAGGCGCAGGTCGTGGGAATGTCTGACGCGCTCAGCTCAATTCTGAAAGAGTACATCCGCAAATGGCGTTATGATGTGGAAGGTGATGCATGGCTGTTTCCCAATATCGGCGGAGAGCAGCTGACGGGGAGTGGACTCCGCTGCGCGTTCAAGCGGTATTGTCTGAGCCGGGGCGTGAAGCAGCACAATGTGCATGGTCTGCGGCATACCTTTTCGCTCTACTATATAAGAAATAACGGTAATCAGTTCAAATTGCAAAAAATCCTCGGTCATTCGACGATGGAAATGACCCGGCGGTATGTGAATCTGGCTGCGGCAGATATTACAAGCGACTATGACCGGTTCTCGCCGCTGGCAAATGCAAAGCGCAAGACGAGCCGTGCGAGGGCGATTCATCGGGCGGAAGAGGATTGAAATATACTTTTTAATGGGGCGGCATCGTGATGTGGGCGGTGCTGCTCCTTTTGATATAAAAACGAAATATGTTAGACAATAAGCTTGAAATAAACAACTGTTTATAGTATAATGAGACTATCAAACGATTGAAAGCGGGCGGTAGCCAGAAAAGGCTCATCCCATCCTGTGAAATAGCAAGACACATTCGGGCAGCTGTAAACGAACCCGATAGCAATAGGTTTACAGCAAATTTTATTTCACGGGAGGGCCTAAAATATGAGCCTCGAAAAAGATACGAACGAAAAAACTATGCTGATTGCACCTCCGCCCCAAAGAAGACGGAGTGGTGTCCCGGCGGCAGTAGAACTGCTGGGAGGATTCTCTGAGCTGGGATTGGCACCGGGTGAACAAAGCCCTGCACCGTCTCAGTTGGTGAAACAGCCGACAGATGAAATGACAGAGCAAGTGCGGCTCACAGAAGAAGCGCGAATCGCAGAAATGCTTTTTGAGAGAGCTGCACCGGTCTTGTCAGAGGATACTTACTATGTCTCGCAGGCAATCGGCGATTCTATCCGGAGCTGGGGATTTGGGCGCTATGTGATCGACGCGGGAACAGGGGCAGGTAAGACGACTGCTATCATGAACCTGCTGAAAGAAATCGTGGGTTCGACTCCCAGATATGAGGCCGTCGATCGCAAACGAATCCTGTACCTGTGCAACCGGAAAGCACGGCGGGAGCAAATTATTCAAGCCATCTTTGGGGATGACTGCGAAAGAGACTTCCGAGATTGGGATTTGATCAAATGGGAAATGATGGACTGCCTGAGCTTTGAGTTTGTCGATGTCATGACCTATCAGAAGCTTCAGAAGGACTATCAGAATGAACCGGAGAAGACGATAGAGCACATCAAACGATGCTATACGTATATTGTCTGCGATGAAGCGCATTATTTTGTGAATGATGCGAGCTTTAACCACAAAACAGACACGGTGTACCAGTGCATTGAGCGGTTGATTTCGTGCAAAACGGTTGTCTATATGAGCGCTACGATGGATTTTTTGATTCGGAAATGGAAAGAGGAGGGAACACTTCCTCCGGAGAACTACTACCGAATCCCAAGAAGAAAATCGTGCGTCTCAGAGATTCGATTCTATTACCGGGATGCAGAGCGCAAAGCCCTTTTGGATGCGATTCCACCCGATGAAAAGGCCATCGTATTTGTGACGACCCATGCGGCGCTTGAGAAAATGAAGCTGATATACGGCGACGATGCTGCATATTACTGCTCTGATAATAACAAGCGCGGGGCCATGGACGCACTGAGCGACTGTGTCAGGGGAGGAAGGCTCCTGAAACGAATCCTCTTTACCACGACAGTCCTCTATAATGGCGTTGACATCAAAGACGAGACAGTCAAACATGTTTTCATTGAGCAGTGGCTTCCTATGGAAGTGATTCAGGAAATTGGCCGAAAGCGTTCTCTGAGTGAAAATGATACCTGCAAGCTGTATCTGCGCGGTAGAGGGATGCGAGAACTGGAAACGCGGCTCAAAGAGGCAAACCAGAATCTTGAACCAGCGCTTTGCTATCGTACAGGAGGCGAGGCTTGGGGGAAGTTTCTGGAAACGCCGGATGTGAATGTGCGAATCGGGGAGGAGTCTGTTTTGAACTATGACCACCGAACCGGCGAGTATCACATCAATAAAATGAAGGAGTTGCTCTTCTTATATCAGAAACATACTGCGCTGGAAATGATACAGAAAGGTTATCATGATGCGATTCTTAGTATGATTCGGGATGATTTGGGCGGGTCTGTTCCGGAGTATAAGTCTGATAATGCGTCGGCCTATATCGCGGAACACCTCAATAAGCCGATGCTGAAAAATGATCTGAAGGAGGAACTGATTCGTGTTCTTGGAATGACTCCTGCGAAAGGCCGTTCCAGTAAAGAATCGATTGGCAAGCTGCTTCTGAATCGGGAGCTTCAAAAGTATGGTGTGGAAATCATATCAGACCAAGGTAATGCAGGGGAATGGCGTAATAAGACATTCTGGATGCTGGTGGAACTGACTTGACACCCGATGCGCGTAAAAATTCGTGTTGATTCTATAGATACTGCACGAAAAATTACGCAGAAAAGAGCTTGAACAGATACTTTTTTGTGGATATGAAACAGATTGCAACGCGTTCAGTAACGTGATATAATGAAGAAGGAAAGAGGGTGTTTTGATGCTTTACCCATTTATGACATTGAACGATGGTACGGAAATCGTTTATTCCTCACCGATTCAGAATGGAAATCAGGAACAGGTAAAGGTGCAGATCGAGACGCCTGTAGAAAATGGCTTCAAGTCTGCGACATGTATCCTGCCGGGTTATCTGTGGACAAACAATGGTTATTCCGAAATCGAGATGGCAAGCCTGAAAGAGCTGATCAAATCGACGGCACATCTGCTGATTCGTTTCTCTCGTGAGGGGGGAATCGAGAGTGCCTAGTCTGTTCCGGTTGTTCGGCTATGTGATCTTCTTTTAGAGCAACGAGGGTGCACCGCTGGAACCTGTCCATGTTCATGTTGCAAAGGGTGTGCCGAATGCCAGCGCGACAAAAATCTGGATGACAGAAGCGGGCGGCTGTATCGTCGCCAATAATAATTCGAAGATACCGACTCGAACGCTGAACGCTATTGTGGATGTTCTGGAAAGCCGTTCCAGTTACATCATTGCACAGTGGAATGACGTGTTCGGAGAGTCGAAGTTCTATTGCTAAAGCTGGTATAAAAGTAGCCCTGTTACTCGATGGTGAGCAGCAGGGCTTCTTTATATCTTATGACATTAAACAGCACCGAAGATTGAGAGAATGAAGTACAGGATGGTCAGCATAACGATAGTTCCTCCTACTGCCTCTAACATGAGGAGCAGACATCCCCAGTCTCCGCCACCACTGTTATTGCTGCTCATGGCACTGTACATCATGTAGTGGTCGAACCAATCATGGTCACATTTGTGGCTCATAGTAAATCCTCCTGTACTATCGTATGCTCCTTTGGACTGATTGAAGAATATCACACTTAGTGTCCTACTAGTTGGACTTACAAGTGTACTTTTAAGATTTTTCGGGATTTTTTGCTGATAAATGCTCCCGAATCATCCGTTCCAGCGTCGGGCGAGTGACATGAAGGGCTTCTGCAAGTTGACCTTTGTTCAGCTCCCGGCGGCTGTACCGGCCATATAGGGCAGGGAAGGTGTCTGGTATGGCGACCTTCTTGCGTCCCTTATAGACCCCGTTCCGCTTGGCAATAGCGATTCCTTCCCGTTGTCTGTCCAGCAGATTCTGCCGTTCAAACTCATTGATTGCCGCAATCATGGTCAGCATCAGCTTGCCGGTAGGTGTGCCGGTGTCCAGGTTCTCTTTGTTGCTGACAAGATGCACTCCCTTGGCTTGCAACCGCTCCACGATTTCGAGCAGGTCTTTGGTGCTGCGTGCGAGGCGGCTAAAGTCGTGGATATAAACGGTGTCACCTTCTCGTACATAGTCGAGCATTGCTTGGAGCTGTGGTCTGTCCATGCTCTTGCCGCTGATTTTTTCGGTGAACCACTTCTCAATGCTGTGCTTTTTGAGCGCTTCGATTTGACGCGCTTCGTTCTGTTCTTCGGTGCTGACTCGGACATATGCGACCTTCATAGATGTACCTCACTGGTTGATAGAAAAATAGGGTCAGAGATGAGAGAAATCTTTGAAAAGAATGCCAAAACCGATCCTAAATTGCAACGGATGGAATGGAATCGGGATGATAAATAGGGTGTACTCTAAATTAGAGCCACTGCGTGACATAGATGCTGATATTAGGACAGTTGCTATCACCATTTGTAAGCGGTTTGGCGCTAAGACTTATGATGTCATTATCCTCAAAATCAACTTGGCATTGATATGTGTCGCAGGAGATGGAGGCAGAGGAGTCTTTTTCAATATCTAATCCTGCACAAATTGTTGGCACACCATTTTCAAAATCAAGAAACACCTCTTCGGACGGGACGAAAAACTCATAGCGTACGCAAGGATTAGAGCTGATGAGCGAAAACCACACACGGGGAAAGCTCCTTATGATACGAAAGAGCTGTGCGGCAGTGAGTACAGTAGTAGAGAGTGCGTTGATATAGTCGTCCATAATAATTCTCCTTTTTACAAGTGCACTTTCAAAAAGCGTCAACGGTGATGCTGCTTCCGTCTTTGGTGCTGATTTCGTACTCGATGGTGTGAATATCCGGGAATGTCTGGCGCTCAATGCTCAAAATGCTGGCAAGCGGAATGGAAAGCCATGTGCTCCCGGCGATGATATGCAGATCGCTCTTGTCCCGGCGGGTTCGGAGATTGGTATCTTGGAATGACAAGGCCGCACCCGTTAGGATGGCACAAACGCTGGCCATGCACTCGAACGTCTCTTGAACAAAGGTATCGATGGGAATTTTATAATCTTCCATAATAGACCTCCGATATGAAAAGTGGCATTACTCTCACTCGTGCCGTTACTCTCTGTGTGGCTCGTTTTAGTCGGCCTTTACGAACATCTCCATGCAGTCGGCACAGATGACTCGAACCTCTTTGGTGCTGCGGATGATAGTGCCGCATTTGGGGCATATCCACCGCCGGGTGCTGCTCTTGGCTTTTGGGGGCTTCGGTGCGCCTGTCTCACTGCTGCCCGGTGTCTTGCTGCCGTTACCAGTACCGACCATATCAGCCCATGCCAGTCGCTCACCCATCTGAATAGCATCCCAGCCTTGGAAAAGGATGAAGTCCAACAGTTCCTCCGAAGGGTTTGTAATCGTCCAGCCGTACTTGTCATGGTGAGAGACGACCAGCCCGTGGGATTCCGCCTGCTCCTTGAAGCGCTTGTTGTGGTAGACACCATTATTAGAGGTATCTTTGATGCCGCTCTCCAAGTTGTACTCGTGTACCATCTCGTGGAGCAGAGTAGCTGTAGTTTCTTCGATTGGACGGTCAAGAGTAGCTGATGAGATGTTGATTTCGTACTTGCTCTCCTGCCCGGCCTGCCAGACCTTGGCGCAGGTAATATGCCCGTATGCGGATGGTGTTTTCTTGAGCGAGATGATTGGCTCCGGCAATGCTCCACCGAAATAGTGCTTGTTCAGCTCCCGGAACATTTTTTCAAGCTGCCCAGCGGCGCGGCTGGTTTTCACGGTCTGTTTCATGGCGCTTTCTCTCCTTTGTACGTCAAGATTGCAAAAAGTCCGGGCAGATGGTATAATGAATCTATCCCGGCGGGACTGCCTCTCGTATGGTTGGCGGTCTATGGAAAGGGGCGCTTGTAGATGGGGTGGCTCATGGGGATGACCTCCTGCTTTACGAGTGAATGTTTAACCGCTGATCGCAATAAGATGATAGCATAGAATAGCAAGCATGTAAACCCGCATACTGCACAAAGATATATGCGAGCATATTATAGTAAGCATACAATGTGCACAATCCGGACTTTTCACTTATAATAGGTATATAGGAGAAAACAATGGCATCAGATGCACAGCGTAAGGCGAACGCAAAATATCTTGCAAGCAAAAAAACCTTGACCATCCGAATCGACCATGATGAAGCGGACGAAGTTTCTGAAGCAGCTGAAAAAGAGGGTCAGAGTGTACAGGCATATTTTCTGCAAGCTGTCCGAAACAGACTAGATGGAAGCACTATCCCCGGCGGGGTAGTTAAAAATCCTGAAAGTGCACCTTTAACAGAAGAAAAACCCAGTTGTTCCATCTCCCCAGCGCTGAAACGAGCCATAAAGAAAAGCATTCAGAATGCCGTTCAGAACTTCTCGGAAGATGAATATGACAAACTCCGATACGAGTTTGACAAGCTGGTGTTTGAAACTTTTGTAGAGGAATCCAGAAAGCCGAAGAAGTCGTTACTGGATGATAAGAAAAATGAAGAGCCGCCCAAAGAGGACGCCGACGCAAACGAATGTATTTGTCAGTCCCTTCTCTGAGCATAAAAATAAGCCTCTGCCTTTTGATGGGCAGGGGCTTTTATTGTATCTGGACAAAATAAAATCCCGGCGGGGATGGGCCACCGGGTCAGACAGAAAACTCAAATTGCGAGGAAAGTCGTTAAACCGCTACACATCCTTCGGCTTTTCCTCCAGCCATGTAGCGATTCTTATTTAGTATTAGCTATAAATTTTGAACCATCCGGGTCATTGGCAACTTTTACGGTTAAAAGATTGTTCTTTTCGTTTCCACCTCCTGCGGCGTATAGGTTATACATGTGAATAAAGTTGTTCTTCATTTCCTCTGGAAGTACAAAATCAACGCGCGCATTCTTTCCAGAAAGTCTTACTTTAATTTCTTCGTCGCGATGATTTATAATATCTTCCATCACACAAACAGAATCTGCATCAAAAAATACCGTAAGGAACTCTTTATGATATTGGTAACCATCACCATAGTCGCTTCTTTGATTGTATAGTCCCTTAAATGTATATCTATTCTCGCCAATCTTAACTGTCATTTCATCCATATATTGATAATTAAAGGAGGTGTTTTGATAATTATACACTATATCCCAATAATATGAAGTGAATTCGTCTGTTACAGCAACCACCGGTTCAATATAAACATTCGGTGTAAAAAAGCCAAGAGAGATATATCCATCACCAAGCATCTCTTCCATCTCTGGCATGTAAAACTTTTCTATTCCCGTCATATCGTCATATGTGGATTTTATTTCTTGTCTTCCACTAAAAACTTCTTTATTAAACCCGGTTGCAGCAAACGCAGAGATAGAAACTGTAGTGGCAAGAAAAATCACAAGTGTTAAAGACAATATTTTCTTTTTCATAATTATAGACAACCTCCTCATATATTGGGCAATCAAAGCAAAAAAACAATCTGTGCAACTGCTCCAAAAGCCCTTGACACAAAGCTATCACACTTTTATCACAATGTCAAGTAATAGAGCCTAAATTGATAATGATAAATCGCTTTCGTAACCTATACTGGACAATAGGAGGCGATGGGAGATGAAGATGACCGCAGATCGAATCAGGGCGTTGCGGGAGGCACGAGGATGGACACAGGCAGAGCTTGCCCGGCGGCTGAGTATTACGCGCAATGGTGTCAACTCATGGGAGCAGGGACTTTCGATGCCGTCGCCTGCCTGTCTGGTCGATTTGGCAAAGTTGTTTTCGGTTTCGACGGATTATCTGCTGGGTGTGGAGCGGTTGGAGACGGTCAATGTCACGGGCTTGAATGAGGAAGATATTGCATTGTTGGCGCAGTTGGCCGATCGTCTGAGAAATAGCCATTGATTGGTTGACGCGGAAAACTTTATGCAGAGACGAAAATGCGATGAAAATCTGTGAGATATGGTCAAGGCGATACCGGCTCAAACAATCGAAGCAAAAGATAGTAAATGACGATATATCGACAATAATACGAAAGAATGTGACAAAACAGCCGGTACAAATGATGTGCTGTATAGATGAATGTTTTAATATGACGCAAGAGGAATTTTTGAAGTGAACATTTTAGAGACGCAAATGATTGTTGATATTGACAATCAACGTGTTTTCTGCTATCCTATCTAAGACAGTTGATTTCCAGTACGATGCAAGAAGCTTTCCAGAATCAACAGAGCGAATCAGTTGCTCAACTTGGAAGAATCATTTGCGCACGTTCGAAAAAGCAACGCAAAAACGATAATATCTCTGCTGGTGTGGCGCAATGGCAGCGCAACTGATTTGTAATCAGTGGGTTGCAGGTTCAACTCCTGTCACCAGCTCCAGCTCTTACAGAGCAAAAAAATCCCCTTGGTCTGCAAAGACCAGGGGGATTTTTTGTTTAGTACTCTAAAGGCGGTTCTAATAGTTTTAGTTGGGTATGGTCCGCATCCAGCAGAACAGTGCAGCCAATAGGAAGCGTCAGCATTGGGTGTGTATGGCAACAATCAAAATCTGCTAGGATGGGAATCTGCGGTGATCCGAGAACCTCTAGCAGGATCTCATAGGGCGCTCTGCCAGTTCCATTGTCATCGAACTTTTCATGCTTGCCTAAGATAATGCCGCTGACCTTATCAAATACGCCTGCTAACTTTAAGAGCGAAAAACTACGCTCAATCGTGCAGGCATCCTTGAGAGAATCTTCCAGGAAAAGAATGTCGCCATCTTGAATAGGGGGCATATACTCTGTACCAAAGAATCCTTCCATGGTATTCAGATTTCCACCGATCAGGCGACCTTGAACACAGCCCGGATGAACGCAGATCCAGCGATTGGGATATTGTTCTTTGGAACGGTCTTGCTGACTCCAGTTGATATACTCATCGGTCCAGACCGGGGGTAAGGGATAGGTGTAGGGAAGTGCTAAATCCTTACTCAAAATCTGTTGAAAGTTTTGAAAAGTCCAGTCTACAAAAGGAGGAAGTTCACCAAACGAGGAGGCTGCAGCTGGGCCATAAAAAGTGATGAGTCCTGTTTTTGCATAGATGGCTAATAAAAGGGCGGTTGTGTCTGAGTAACCGATGATGATCTTGGGGTGCTTTTTCAGATATGCGTAGTCGATATAGGGAAGAATAGAATTTGTATTGTTTCCCCCGATGGAAGCCATAAGAACATGGATGTCTGGGTCGTAGAGAAGTTGATTGAACTCATCAGCTCTCTGTGCGATGCTTCCGGAGCGGTAGTGATCTTGTTGTCCCCGCAGAGCTCCATGGATCACCCGATATCCTTTGCTTTCTAGAAACGCTGTCCCTCGATCATACCGGATGGGGGTAGTAGCAGATATAGGAGAGGAGGCGGAGAAAATGCCAATGTGGTCGCCAGAGCGCAAGGGTGCTGCTTTCATAGAAGGTTCCTCTTTTCTGTTTTAGAGCACACTATCAGCGCTCAAACCGGGTGCTGAGGGTAGTGCTCCAATTCTGGCCGGGGGCCAATACGGCAGCGGCAGCCCGCTGCTCCCACTCCTGGGGATCGGTCGCTGCACCCGGCAGAGATTGCCAAGGCTCGATGCAGACAAAGCGCACAGGGGATGCGCTGGCGCTCCAAAGCAGAGTATAGGGGTAGCCTGCCACATTGCAGACGATGCTGCGGCCGGTATCCTTCTCATAAATGCCCACAGTCTGGGTGCGCAGGCCCGTCATGCAGTAGCTGTCGGCGGCAAACAGCTCGTCCGTCAGCGGGATGGACTGGGCGTTCTTCCACTCGTAACGGCATTTGCCGCTCAACAAGCCATTGGCGCTGCAATCCAGGATCATGGGGCTTTCCGGCTGGTCAAAACGGAACTCGTAGTCCTGTGTGGTGTGCTGGTCGTCAAAGGGGATCTGGAAGGCCGGATGATAGCCGATGCCAAAACGCAGGGTCTGGGCAGAGTCGGCGGGGTTTTCCACCGTCAGCGTATGGTGGACCGTTTTGCCTTCCAGCCGGAAGGTGCTGGTCAGAACAAAGTCGAACGGAAAGCGCTGGGCTTTGATCTCCGGCGTGGACTCCAGCCGCAGCTGGATGGTGTCCCCCTCTGCTTTGACCAGAGTGTGCTCCAGATCCCGGGCAAAGCCGTGCTGCCCGCCTTTGTAGGTTTTGCCCTCATGGACCAGCGCACCGCCGGTGAGCTTGCCGGTCCAAGGGAACAAGATCGGTGCGTGCCGTGCCCAGATAGAAGGGTCTGCCTGCCAGAGCATTTCCTCTCCGGCAGCATTTTTCAGGCTGACGGCCTCAGCGCCGTGGGTGTCCACCGTCAGGGTCAAAAATTCGTTGTGGATGGTTGCCTGCATAATCGATACGCTCCTTTAGAATTTTATCATGAGTTACACCGGTAAATAAGGTGTCCTGAACAGGGGGATTGCTTTGAACTTAGCATAGCATAACCCCTGGCAAGTTGCAAGGGGAGTGCCTACACGATAAAACTGCGGTGATTTTCTGAAAAAGGGTGAGAAGATATGTTTTATTCTCTGCCGGGAAAGCCCCTCATATCAAGGGTGACCGATATCCGGATGAAAAAAGCGCCTGGAGCAATATGCCCAGACGCTTTTTTGAAAATTTACAGGTTAATCGTTTTCGGTGCTTCCAATCGCTTCACTATCTTCCACCGTTTGCTCGGCTTCCGGCAGGAGCATAAGGTGGGTGGTATAGGCCTGGCCGGGGTAGCTCTGGGCCACGGCGCTGTACCAGGCGATCACCTGCCGGCCGGGCTGGACATCCTCCAGCGCAGCAGCGGCGTCGGAGCCGTAAGCAGAAACAACGGTGTTCTGGTCTGCGGTGATATACAGTCCGCCGTTGTCTGTGGTGATCTGCAGCTGGCCGTCCTGCAGTGAGACTTCCTCTACCTTGTGCAGCTGTGCGGACTGCGCATCCATGGGCAGATTGGTGACCACAGCAAAAGCGGCAGACTGGGGCGGCAGAGAGAGGGTGGCAATGGGGCTGTGGAACACATACAAGCTCTGCCCCTCCTGCAGGGCGGCAGGGTCCGCAGCTGTGTGGTTTGCGCTGTCGATCCAGGCAGTCTGCTCCGAGATATTCATGACATATTCGCCGGACTGCTCCGAGTCCATATACAGCTGGAAGATGGAGCCGTCCTCGTCCCGGACGATCTCCGTTAGAGTACCATAATACAGTACGCTGTTGGGCAATGTCTGCACCTCCTCAACATAAGCAGCGGGGGGAGTAAGGGTGGGCGCCTTTTCGGCAGCCAGCGCAGGGGAGAATACAGCGCAGGCCAGTGCGCCGGTCAGGATCAATACAGGCAGCTTTTTGTTCATAATATCGCTCCTTTGTATGTTTGCTTGGAAGATGGCGGGGGCCTTGGGCCGTCCGTCCACCTTCGGATCGAAGGGCGGGGCCAGACTGTACAGCGCTGCGCCCGCAGCTCTCTTCATCAGGAATACGGTTCAGAGGGCAGATCTATTGTGACGTCAAAAAAATTTAACAATCCCGGCGCACAACCTCCCCTGTTTTTACGGAAAGGCGGAAAAGCCGTGCAGAGCCCTGCACACCTTTAAACGCAGCGGAATAGACTGGCGTGGACGAAACGTCTAGTTTCATTGGAAAAGGAGCTTTTGCTATGACAACTGGAATCCTACGCATCCAGGCCTTTGCGGCCCGTAAGTCTGCCCCGGTAGAAGGGGTCAGGATCGCCATTACGGGGGATGGCTTTGCCGCAGTGCGCCATACCGATGCCCAGGGCAATGCCGAGGATGTGACCATCCAGACCCCGGCCTGCCGCTTATCGCTGGAAGAACAAAACACGACCCAGCGGCCGTATGCAGTGTGCAGTCTTACGGCATCCAAGCCGGGTTACCGCACTGTGCGCATCCAGGGGGTGCAGATCTTCCCGGGGCAGGTGACCCTTGCGCAGCCGGAGATGATCCCCGAGACCGAAGCAGGGCGGGATGTGCCCGATGTGCCGGTGGTGATCCCGGAGCATCCGCTGTTTGCCGGGCAGGGTGGCTCTGGCGCAAGACCGGTGGTGGAGTGCCCCGCTGCCCCGCTGGTGCTGGATCGGGTGGTGATCCCCAAGACCATTACGGTCCACCTGGGCAAGCCGTCGGCATCGGCACGCAATGTGACCGTGTCCTTCCGGGATTATATTGCCAATGTGGCCTCCAGCGAGGTGTACCCCACCTGGCCAGAGCAGGCGCTGCGGGCCAACATCCACTGCCAGATCTCTCTGGCGCTCAACCGCATTTATACCGAGTGGTATCCCAGCAAGGGGTACAGCTTCAACATCACCAACTCCACCAGCTACGACCAGTACTATGTCCATGGCCGCACCGTGTTTGATGTGATGGTGCGACTGACCAACGACATCTTTAACACCTATATCCGCAAAAAGGGCACGGTCAACCCCTATTATGCAGAGTATTGTGACGGCAAGAGCGTCAGCTGCGCTGGCCTCAAGCAGTGGGGCACGGTTACCCTGGCCAACCAGGGCAAGAATGCGCTGCAGATCCTGCGGTACTATTACGGCAATGATGTGGAGATCGTCCGCAGCGACAACATCCGCTCGATTCCCCAGAGCTATCCCGGCTCACCGCTGCGGCAGGGCAGCAGCGGTCCGGCAGTGTTTACCTTGCAGCGCCAGCTCAACCGCATTGCAAAGGACTACCCCTTCCTGGGCAAGCTGAATGTGGATGGTGTGTTTGGGGCGCAGATGGCATCCACGGTGCGGGCGTTCCAGAAACAGTTCAATCTTACCGCTGATGGGGTGGTGGGACGCCAGACCTGGTACAAGATCAGCTATATCTATGTGTCGGTCAAGGACCTGGCCGAGCTGACCAGCGAGGGCGAGACCGCAGGCGGCACCTTGCCGGACGGCAGCTGGGGCGGCACGGTGCTGCGCCAAGGCTCCCGGGGCAGCGCTGTGGAGCGGGTGCAGTTCTGGCTGAACACCATTGCACAGTACGATGACAACATTCCCACACTGACGGTGGACGGCATTTTTGGCACCGGCACCACGGCAGCCGTGCGGGCGTTCCAGCGCCGCCACGGGCTGACGGTGGATGGAGTGGTGGGCAAAACCACCTGGGATGCCATCTATCGGGAGTATCGCAGCATCCAGTCGGACAACGGCACGCCCAACGCATATCCGGGCACGCCGCTGCGTCCGGGTGACCGGGGCCAGAACGTGCGTCTGGTGCAATTCTGGCTCAAGATCGCCCGCTCGGTCTACTCTGCGCTGAATGATGTGGGTGTGGACGGCATCTTTGGCCCCTCTACCACAGCCGCAGTAAAGAAGTTCCAGAGCTATTTCGGCCTTGCTTCGGATGGCATTGTGGGCCGTGCTACCTGGTCCAAGCTGTACGAGGTCTACAACGACGCAGCCAACGATCTGCTGGCGCCCAACCTGCGCCCCGGCGATTATCCCGGTGTTCTGCGTGTGGGTTCTTCGGGCCGGGCGGTGCGGGAGCTGCAGTTTTATCTGTATATCCTCAGCGCTTACCAGAGCAGTATTCCGGCGGTGAGCATCGACGGTCGGTTTGGCCCCAGTACCGAAGCATCGGTGCGGGCGTACCAGAAGTTTGCCGGGCTGACGGTGGACGGCATCGTGGGCCGTGCTACCTGGGATTCGCTGTACAAGCGGGCCTCTCAGCTGCGCCAGTCCGGGCCGGTGATCGTGTTTGAGCGTCAGCCCTGGCCCGGCGCCCCCTTGCAGGAAGGCAGCGAGGGGCCGTCGGTGCTGTACTACACGGTGCTTTTGCAGCGCATTGGCTACTATTTTGACAGCGTCCAGAGCCTGCCGCTGTCCAACCAGTATACCCCGGAGACAGTGGTGGCTACCCGCAGCCTGCAGGCGCTGCTGAATCTGCCGGTGACCGGCATCGTGGACCAGGAGACCTGGGCGGCGGCCGAGGCGCTGGGCTTGCAGCTGGCGGCCTTTACCCCCAGCGGAGACCGCAATGCGGCTCTGGGCAGCCAGTACCCCGGGTATGCACTGGGCGAGGGAAGCATCGGCCCGGAGGTGGAGCAGATCGCCCGCTGGCTGAACCAGCGCGCCGCTGTGTACTGCGGCGATCCCTTTGTGGAGCAGAGCCCGGACTTTACCGCTGCGCTGGCCGCAGCCGTCAAGGCGGCTCAGGGGCGGGCAGGTCTGCTTGAGACCGGCACCGTGGGCCGCATGACCTGGAACGCTCTGCGCCAGCAGAGCAGCCCGAGCGGGACCCTTCCGCCGGAGGGGCCTGGCCCGGTTTGCCCGCCCTGCCCCTGCGCGGAACAAAAGGAGGGATGATCCGTGGCCCGTCTTTTGGTTTACGATGCCTATGAGAACCGGATCTACACCTATTCGAGCCTGAGTGAAAGTGACCCCATGCCGTACAGCACAGGCCGGACTTTGACCGTGCGGGAGTTTCGGGGCAAATCCAAAAGCCCCACGCTCTGGACCACCATTGCAGCGATGGAAGCGTGGAACCTGACCCGCCGCAAGTACGGCAAAGGCATCCCTGTGGGGTACGCCTTCCGCCGTATCTGGGAGGGGGGCCATGGCACACGCAGTCAGCACTATGTAGGGGTGGCGTTTGACGTAGGGCAGCGGCTGAACAGCGCTTCCCGCCGCCAGATCTACAATGCAGCCCGGGCTACAGGCGCCTGGGGCTATGTGGAACCGCTGAGCCAGACCCCCACCTGGGTCCATTTTGACCGCCGCTATGGCCGGCCAGCCTGTTCCGGCACAACGGCCGGGTATCCCACCCTGCGCCGGGGCAGCCGCGGCTGTTATGTCATGGTCTTGCAGGATGCGCTGTCTGCCCTGGGGTATAAAACAGGCAGCCGCATCGATGGCGTCTTCGGCACCCGCACCGAGGAGGCGCTCCGGGGGTATCAGCGCCGGGCTGGTCTGGGAGTGGATGGCATCTGCGGCTGCAATAGCTGGAAAAAGATCAGTACGGCTGTGCTGGGCATTGGACGTACCCGTACCGTGATCGATTGAGAACAAAAAAGCTTTTTTGACGGCTGGCGCTGGTTCGCCAGCCGTTTTTTGCGCAGAAGGGCCGAAACGCAGGACGGCTTTTTGAAAAAAAGATGCTTCTCTGTGCAGATCCCCCCTTGACAATGCTGTATCTAGTGTATATACTGAATATACACAGAAAGTACGAAAGGAGGCGGGAAAGGTTGGAACTGTATATCGATAATAAGAGCGGCGCACCCATCTACGATCAGATCTACACCCAGATCAAAAATCAGATCGTGGGCGGGGAGCTGCAGGCGGATGAGCCGATGCCCTCCATCCGGGGGCTGGCGCGGGATCTGCGCATCAGTGTCATTACCACAAAGCGTGCGTATGATGAGCTGGAAAAAGAGGGGTTTTTGTATGCGGTACCCTCCAAGGGGTTTTTTGTGGCTCCGAAAAACACGGAGCTGCTGCGGGAGGAGTACTATAAACAGATCGAATCGCATCTGGGCGAAGCGGTGCGCCTGGCATCGGCCTGCGGGCTGAGCCGGGAAGAGCTGGCGCAGATGCTGGAACTGATAGCAGAGGAGTGAGATATATGAATGCACTGGAATTAAAAGGTTTGGAAAAACGCTATTCGGATTTTTGCCTGGGGCCTTTGGATCTGACCCTGCCCGGCGGCACCATCTGCGGCCTGATCGGAGAAAATGGCGCAGGCAAATCCACCACCATCCGGCTGATTTTGGATATTCTGCAGCGGGACGGCGGCAGCATCCGGGTGCTGGGACAGGAGAACAGCGCAGCCCCGCAGCGGCTTAAAACCGAGGTGGGCGTGGTGCTGGAGGGCGGCGGTCTGCCGGGCACTATGAACCCTGTCCAGATCGGACGGATGATGGCGGATATCTACCCCAACTGGGACGCAGCGGCCTACAAGGACTACTGCCAACGCTTCGGCCTGCCGGAGAAGAAGGCGTTTGGCGCTTTCTCCAAGGGGATGCGGATGAAGCAGTGCATTGCGGTGGCCTTGTCCCACCACCCGAAGCTGCTGCTGTTGGACGAAGCCACCAGTGGACTGGACCCGGTAGCCCGGGACGAGCTGCTAGACATCCTGCTGGATTTTGCCCGGGATGAGGACCACTCCATCCTGATCTCCTCCCATATCGTCAGCGACCTGGAAAAACTCTGCGATACCATCGCATTCCTGCACAAGGGCCGTTTGATGCTTTGTGAGGACAAAGACACCCTGCGGGACGAGTATGCTCTGTGGCATGGCAGTGCGGCAGAGTTTGCTGCGCTGGACCCCGCCGCAGTTCGCGGCAAGCGGGTCACGCCCTATGGTGCCGAGGCGCTGGTGCGCCGGGAGGACGTGCCCCAGGGCAGCAGCCTGACGCCGGTAAGCATTGAAGAATTGTTTGTGATGATGGTAAAAGGGGAGGATCTGCGATGAAAGGGCTTTTGTATAAGGATCTCTGCCAGGCAAAGCGGAGCTGCCGCTTTATAGGGGTGGCAGTGCTGATCATGATGGGGATCTCGGTGTTTGCAATGAAAAGCGGCAGCTGGTTCATGGTGCTCTATGCCGGGATGCTGACCGGCACCATCCCCATGTCCCTGCTGACGCTGGACACCACCAGCGGGTGGAGCGTCTATCAGCGCACCCTGCCTCTCTCGGCGGAGCAGATCGTGGGCTGCAAATATCTGGTGGGCCTGTGCATGGCGGGCATAGCGGGCCTCCTGGCAGGGGGCAGCGGTCTGCTGGCCTGGGTCGTGAATGGGGCAGACCTCCCGCAGGGCATCGTCATCCGGAGCGTTGCGCTGGCGGTGCTGATGTCTCTGGCGGGCAACATCGTGCTGCTGCCGCTGACCTTCCGTTTTGACCAGAACAAGGCCCGGGTGGCCTACATTTTGTTCATCTGCGCAATGGCAGGTTTTATGGGTGTGTTCATGGGCAGCAGCCAGGACCTGCCAGCTGCCACGCAGAGCCTGGTCACCACGGCGGTGGCCGTGGCAGCTGTGGTGGTGCTGGCGCTTTACCTGCTGTCCTGGCGGGTGGCGGTGGCCTTATATCCCCGGCACGAAAAGTGACCGACATATAAAAAAGTATAAAAACAGCCCTGCGGCTCCTTTTGGGATGCCGCAGGGCTGTTTGGTTTTTATGCAGAGCAGGGGAGGATCAGTATGCTACGCCCCAGTAGACCATGGTCTTGGCGGGCTTGCCGCAGCAGGGGCACACATCGCTGAGGTGCTCCTGTGCAAAGGGCATGCAGCGGCTGGACAGGCCAGCCTCCTCTTTCATCTTCATCTCGCAGGCCAGGTCTCCGCACCACATGGTCTTGATGTAGCCGGTGTTGGCCTGAGCCAGCTGCTTGACCTCCTCTATGGTGGTGGCAGCCCAGGTGCGGGCCTCCCGGTTCTTCAGGGCGCGCTGGTACAGGTCCTGGCGCAGAGCCTCCAGCTGTGCGGGGATAGCGGTCTCCAGCTCGTCCAGGCTGACGAACACCTTCTCGCGGGTATCGCGGCGCACCAGAACGCACTGGTTCTTCTCCAGATCCTTGGGGCCGATCTCCAGGCGTAGGGGCACACCCTTCATCTCCCACTGGCTGAACTTCCAGCCCGGGGCGTTGTCGCTGTCATCCAGCTTGACCCGTGCATACTTGGAGATCTTCTCGGCCAGCTCGGCTGCCTTCTCGGAAACACCGGGCTTGTGGGCGGCAATGGGCACTACCACCACCTGGATGGGGGCCACAGCCGGGGGCAGGATCAGGCCGTCGTCATCACCATGGGTCATGATGATGGCGCCCACCAGACGGGTGGACACGCCCCAGCTGGTCTGGTACGGATAGTGCAGCTGGTTGTCGCGGCCGGTAAAGGTCACATCGTAAGCACGGCTGAACTTATCCCCAAAGTAGTGGCTGGTGCCGCTCTGCAGGGCCTTGCCGTCCTTCATCATGGCCTCGATGGTGTAGGTGGCCTCTGCACCGGCAAACTTTTCTTTGTCGGTCTTGCGGCCCTTCAGCACCGGGATAGCCAGATCCTGCTCGCAGGTATCTGCGTAGCAGTCCAGCTGTGCCTGGGTCTCTGCCTCGGCCTCTGCAGCGGTCTCGTGGATGGTGTGACCCTCCTGCCACCAGAACTCGCGGCTGCGCAGGAACGGGCGGGTGGTCTTTTCCCACCGGACCACGCTGCACCACTGGTTATACTTCATCGGCAGCTCGCGGTAGCTGTGCAGCACACGGGACCAGTGGTCGCAGAACATGGTCTCGCTGGTGGGGCGCACGGCCAGCCGCTCCTCAAGCTCGTCCGAGCCGCCCATCGTGACCCACGCCACCTCCGGCGCGAAGCCATTGACCAGCTCGCCTTCCTTTTTCAGCAGGCTTTCCGGGATCAGCACCGGCATGGCCACATTCTCATGGCCGCTGGCCTTGAAACGGGCGTCCAGGTCTTTCTGGATATTCTCCCAGATCGCCTGGCCGTAAGGCCGCAGGATGATAAAGCCCTTCACGCTGGAATACTCCACCAGCTCTGCCTTGACGCAGATGTCGGTGTACCACTGTGCGAAGTTCTCCTCCTGGCTGGTGATCGCCTGTACAAGCTTTTTGTTGTCTTTTGCCATTTTGTTCTATCCTCCAAAGGCCGTGCGCCAGACGGCGTTTCCGTCCCGCACGAACCCATATTAAAAGCCCCGCCGCAGCGCCGCCGGATCGCGTCGCCGGTATGCGGGGCTCTTTGTCAAAGAAAACGGGGCTGCTCAGCCCTTCTGGTGGCTCTCCACAAAGTTCACCACATCGCCCACCGTGTGCAGGGTCTCGATGGCATCGTCCGGCACCTCAACGCCGAACTCATCCTCCAGCGTCATCACCATGTCCACGATATCCAGGCTGTCGGCCTCAAAATCGCTCATGATATCGCTGTCCATCGTGATCTTAGACGGGTCGATGTCCAGCTGCTCCGCCAGCAGTGCGCGGATCTTTTCAAATACATCCATTGTCACGGTCTCCTTTTTGGGTTTGGTATTTTCCTGCGCAGCCAGCGTTTGGGCTGCACCCCGCGCAGGTGTTCTCTATTTTTTATATCCCAACCCCCGCCCCTTGTCAAGCCCTGTTTTTGATTTTGTCCACACTGTACCGGCCTTTGGGGGAAAACCTGCAACAAAGAGGCGGCGGAAAGCCTCATTTTTGACAAGGACCATTTTGCCCGGCCGCTTTCCTGTGAGGGGCGGAAAAGCTTCTGCAGCAAATGGGGCTTGACAGATGTGCCCGGTCTGTTATGATAGGAGCGTAAGTTTTCCGCATCAGCAGGAAAGGGGTTTGTGCTATGAAGCTTCCGTTTACCAAAATGCAGGGCTGCGCCAACGACTATATCTATCTGGACTGCCGCGAGAGCGGTGTGCCGGAGCAGATCGCAGAGCTGTCCTGCCGGCTGTCCCAGCGGCATTTTTCCATTGGTGCGGACGGCATCATCTGCATCTGCGCCCCGGAGACGCCTGGTGCCCATGGCCAGATGCGGATGTTCAACGCCGACGGCAGCGAGGGGAAGATGTGCGGCAACGGCATCCGCTGTGTGGCCCAGTGGCTGCGCACCCATGCGCCGGAATGTGCGGTGCTGGATGAACTGCGCATCGATACCCGCAGCGGACTCAAGACCCTGCGTTGGCAGGGGGAGGGGATGTGGCAGGTAGAGATGGGCCAGTACAGCCTGCTGCCCGCTGACCTGCCTGCGGTGCAGATGGGGGAAGCGGAGCTGGTGGATGTGCCCTTGTCCGCAGCGGGCAGGACCTGGCAGGTCAGCTGTGTCAGCGTGGGCAACCCCCATTGTGTTACCATCGTGCCGGATGTGGACGATTTGGACCTGGAAAAGCTGGGTCCTGCGTTTGAAAAGCACCCGAACTTCCCCCAGCAGATCAACACAGAGTTTGTCCAGCTGGTGGACCCCACCCATATCAAGATGCGGGTGTGGGAGCGGGGCAGCGGCGAGACCTGGGCCTGCGGCACCGGGGCCTGCGCTGTGGCGGCTGCCCTTACGGAACGGGGGCTGTGCCCGGCGGGCCAGCCGCTGCACATCGCTCTGCGGGGCGGGGAACTGTGCATCCAGGTGCTGCCGGACCGTCAGCTGCGGATGACCGGCCCGGCCGTTACGGTCTGCGAGGGTGTGGCCGAGGTATAAAGCTGCTGCAATGCAAATTGAGATAAAAAGCGAGGGAAAGCATTATGAAAATGAATAAGCACTATGGTGAGCTGAAAGCCAGCTATCTGTTTGTGGATATTGCCCATAAGGTGGCGGCATACCAGCAGGCTCACCCGGACAAGGAGATCATCCGCCTGGGCATCGGAGATGTGACCCAGCCTCTGGCTAAGTGCGTGGTGTCTGCCATGCAGGAGGCTGCCGCTGAGATGGGCACCAAAGAGGGCTTCCACGGCTATGGCCCGGAGCAGGGCTACGGCTTCCTTAAAACGGCGATCCAGGGCTACTACGCTGCCCGGGGCACCCAGCTGGCTGAGGACGAGATCTTTGTTTCGGACGGCGCCAAGAGCGACCTGGCCAATGTGCTGGGCCTGTTTGACACCGATAACACCGTTCTGGTTCCGGACCCGGTCTACCCCACCTATGTGGACGATAACGTCACCGACGGCCGCAAGATCATTTACGGCCGCACCAGCCAGGAGGGTGGCTTCCTGGGGATGCCGGATGACAGCGTAAAGGCAGACATCATCTACATTTGCAGCCCCAACAACCCCACCGGCGCTGCCTACACCCGGGAGCAGCTCAAGGCTTGGGTGGATTACGCAAAGAAGAATGACGCCGTGATCCTGTACGACGCTGCTTACGAGTGCTTCATCACCGACCCGGCTCTGGCCCGCAGCATCTTTGAGGTGGAGGGCGCCCGGGAGTGTGCCATTGAGATCTGCTCCTTCTCCAAGATCGCAGGCTTTACCGGCACCCGCTGCGGCTACACCATCGTGCCCAAGGAGCTGGAGCGGGAGGGCATGAACCTGAACAAGCTCTGGCTGCGCCGCCAGACCACCAAGTTCAACGGTGTGCCCTATGTGGTGCAGCGGGCAGCAGCCGCTGTGTTCAGCGAGAGCGGCATGGCAGAGATCCAGGCCAACCTGGATTACTACCGCCAGAACGCCAAGGTCATTGCCGACGCACTGGATGAGTGCGGCGTGTGGTACTGCGGCGGCAAGAACAGCCCCTACATCTGGCTGCGCTGCCCCGGTGGTATGGACAGCTGGCAGTTCTTTGATTGGCTGCTGGAGAATGCCGGTGTGGTGGGCACGCCGGGTGTCGGCTTCGGCGAGTGCGGCGAGGGTTACTTCCGCCTGACCGCCTTTGGCGATGCAGAAAAGACCAAGACCGCCGCTGCCCGCATCAAGGCTGCGATCCAGTCCCTGTAAAATAAAGTAGAAAGCCCCTTGGCTGCCTCCGAATAAGAAACCATTGCCCGCCGACTGACGATTTTGTGC